>VXUF01000037.1 GCA_009837085.1 Holophagales bacterium | reverse complement strand
GGGTGCGCCGGCGTCCCCGCCGGCATCCGGCGCGCAGCGCCGGCCTCCGGAAGTTCCGCCGCGCCGACGGGGTCGGACCCGCTCATACGTCCCGGCTCTCGAAGTCGATCCGCGGATCGGTCAGCGTGTAGGTGATGTCCGTCAGGAGTTGCAGCACCAGCGCCAGCAGAGTCGAGATGTACAGCGTCCCGAAGATGATCGGGTAGTCGCGCGTGACGATCGCCTCGAAGCCGAGGAGGCCCAGGCCGTCGAGCGAGAAGATGATCTCGGCCAGCAGCACGCCGGTGAAGAGCGCGCCGACCAGGGCCCTCGGGAACCCGGCGATGACGATCAGCATCGCGTTGCGGAACACGTGGCCGTAGAGGACGCGCCGCGTCCGCAAACCCTTCGCCTTGGCGGTCAGCACGTACTGCTTGTGGATCTCGTCCAGGAACGAGTTCTTCGTCAGCATGGTGAGCGTGGCGAAGCTGCCGGCCACCAGGGCCGAGATCGGCAGCACCAGGTGCCAGAAGTAATCCTTGACCTGGGCCCACGTCCCCAGGTCGGCGAAGTCGTCGGACACGAGGCCGCGCAGCGGGAAGTACTCGATCATCCCGCCGCGCGCGAAGAGCACGATCAGCAGGACGGCGAGGATGAAGGCGGGGATCGCGTAGCCGACGAGGATGACGACGCTGGTCCAGATGTCGAACGGGGAACCGTCGGCGGTCGCCTTGCGGATGCCGAGCGGGATCGACACCGAGTAGACGATGAGCAGCGTCCAGAGGCCCAGGGACATCGACACCGGCAGCCGGTCCAGGACGAGGTCGATGACCGGAACGTCCTGGTAGAAGCTCTCGCCCAGGTCGAAGCTCAGGTAGTCGCGCAGCATGATCCCGAAGCGGACGTGGGCCGGCTTGTCGAAGCCGAACTGCCGCTCCAGCTCTTCGATCAGCGCCGGGTCGATGCCGCCCGTGGCGGTGAACTCCGTCTCCAGAGTTGCGTCGGCCACGCCGCCGCCAAGGAGCCCGACTCCGGCGTCGAGGCCGGTGCCCTGCAGGCGTGCGATCGCCTGGTCCACCGGGCCGCCGGGCGCCGCCTGGATGATGACGAAGTTGATCAGCAGGACGCCGACCAGCGTCGGCACCATCAGAAGGATGCGGCGCAGGACGTAGAGGAGCACTCTCTAACGCGTCTCGCCCAGGGCGGCGTCGACGCGGGCGCTCTTCTCCTCGTCGAACCACCAGAGTTGCGGAAAGCCGGTCCAGTTCAGGTGCTCGTGCCCCAGGGGCGGATGGCCGAAGCGGTCCCAGTACAGGAGATGGCGTCCCTTGGGGGCGCCCTCGGGAATGACGTAGAAGCCCCACAGCAGCACCCGATCGAGCGCCCGGCCGGCGATGTTCATCTCCTCTTCGGTCTCGGCCGCGATCACCTTCTCGATCAGGACGTCGACCGCCGGGCTCCTGATCCCCGCGTAGTTCAACAGGTTCGGGGGGTCGACGCTCCGGGAGTGCAGGTAGTTGCGCATGCCGCCCGGTTGCGGGATGGGGTGGGTGTAGATCTCCTTCATCGACATCTCAAAAAAAAACAAACGCGCACGGTTCGTGAAGATGTTCGACTCCATCCGGCGGACGGTCGCGTCGATGCCGAGGCGCGTCAGGTTCTCGACGAACGGCACCATCATCCGTTCGTGTTCCCTGAGCATGACCATGATCTCGAAGCGGAGCGGCTCCCCGGTCGCCTCGTCGACGCGCCTCATGTCGCGCAGGACCCAGCCGGCCTCGTCGAGCAACTCGCCCGCCCGCAGCAGCGCCTCCCGGTTGCGGCCGTAGCCGTCGTTCTCCGGCAAGGTGAACTCGTGCGTGAAGACGCGCTCGGGGACGTGCTTCCGCAGCGGCTCGAGCAGCGCCAGTTCGGCGGCGGACGGCAGGCCGCGCGCAGCCATCTCCGAGCCCAGGAAGAACGTCGTGTTCCGCCGCAGCGCACCGTACTGGAGGGCGCGGTTGCCCCAGTCGAAGTTGTAGGCCAGGGTCAGCGCCTCGCGGACGCGGATGTCCTCGAACAGAGGCCGGCGGGTGTTGAAGACGACCGACCAGTGCATCCCGTAGGTCATCCTCATCCGGTAGGTCTCCTTGTTGAAGAGCCCCATGCCGACTTCGGGGAAATCGTAGGCGGTGGCGACCTCCCGCTCGTCCTGGTCGCGCCAGTAGTCGACGACGCGGGCCTTGAGCGCCTGGATGCCGGCCTTCATGTCACGGAAGTAGAGGACGGAGATGCGGTCGAAGTTGTGGTAGCCGCGCTTGACGTTGAGGTCCTTCGCCCAGTAGTCCGGAACGCGCTCGAAGACGAGGCGCCGGCCGGGGTCGACTTCCTTGACGCGGTAGGCGCCGTTGCCGAGCGGACCCTCCAGGCTGGTCGCCGTGAAGTCGCGGTCGCGCCAGTAGTGCTTCGCCATCGGCAGGAAGGCGGACGCCTCCATCACCGCCCTGCGGCTTCTTCCCTCGGCGCCGAGGAGGAAGCGGAAGGAGCGCTCCCCGAGGCGCTCGACACCCTCGACGTGGCGCCAGGCCGCCTTGAAACCGACCGGACCGTCGACTTTCAGCGTCTCGAACGTCCACACGACATCGTCCACGGTGACCGGCACGCCGTCGTGCCACCGCGCCTCGGGCCGCAGCGTGTAGGCCACCCAACTGTAGTCCCCGGCGACCTCGACCGTCTCGCAGAGCAGGCAGTAGAGGGTCGACAGTTCGTCCTCCGACCCCATCATCAGGCGATCGGAGGTGATCACCGTGACCCGCCAGTTGGCCCAGCTCGGTGTGCGCCCCATGTCCGCGTAGGGATGGATGTTGTTGAACGTCCCCGGCAGCCACGTGCGGATTTCGCCGCCCTTCGGAGCGTCGGGGTTGACGTAGTCGAAGTGCGGCACGTCGGCGGCGTACTTCGGTTCGCCGAAGTACGCGATCGCGTGGGTTGGGCCTTCCTGGGCCGGGAGCGCCGTGGCGGCGCCCAGGCAGCACGTCGCGCCGATGGCCGCTACCGCGAGCGCATGCGGAGAAGCTGTGTCCACGGCCCGCGACGATAGCGGAGCCGGGTCTGCAGGCCGGCGGGCCGCAGTACACTCGTCGCCCCCGTGAACGACATCTCGAGATCCGTGGCCGCGACGGCCACCCCCCGGAGCACCGACCGCTACCTCGGCGAAGACTCGGCCTCGCGGTCTCTGTACCAGCGCGCCCTCGACGTCATGCCCGGCGGCAACAGCCGCCACACGCTCGTCATGGACCCGTACCCGATCTACGCGGCCTCCGGGCACGGCTGCATCGTCAGGGACGTCGAAGGCCAGGAACGGATCGACTTCGTCAACAACTACACCTCGCTGATCCTCGGGCACTCGCACCCCGCGGTGACGGAAGCTGTCGCCCGAGTGATCGGCAGCGGCACGGCGTTCTCGCTGCCGACCGAGACCGATATCCGGCTCGCCGAGCTGCTGGTGGAGCGCATCCCCTACATCGACCAGGTCCGGTTCGCGAACTCCGGCAGCGAAGGCGTGCTGCTGGCGATCCGGGCCGCGCGGGCGGCGACCGGCCGCAGCAAGATCGCGAAGTTCGAGGGCTGCTACCACGGCATCTACGACTACGCGCAGGCGAGCGACAGCTCGCGGCCGAAGAACTGGGGCGAGTCGGAACGGCCCGCGACGACGCTCGAGCCAAGCATGGCGAAGAGCCTGGAGACGGAGGTCGTCACCCTGCCGCTCAACGACATCGAGGTCTGCAACGCCCTGATCGACGAGCATCGCGACGACCTGGCGGCGGTCCTCATGGATCCGCTGCCCGCCGCGCTCGGGCTGATCCCGCCGAGGGCCGACTTCGTGGCGGCCATCCGGGCCAAGACGAGGGAGAGCGGCGCCCTGCTGATCGCGGACGAGGTGCTCTCCTTCCGCATCGACTACCGCGGCGCCTGCCACCGTTTCGGCATCGAGCCGGACCTCGTCTCGCTCGGCAAGATCATCGGCGGCGGCTTCCCCGTCGGCGCGGTGGCCGGCAAGGCGGATGTGATGAAGGTCTTCGACCATCGCGACGGCGAGCTCGTCCACCACGGCGGCACCTACAACGGCAACCCCGTGACGATGGTCGCCGGCTACGAGACGATGAAGCGGCTGACGCCGGAGGTCTTCGCCGAGTTCGACCGGCTCGGCGACCGGGTCCGCGACGGGCTGCAGCAGGTCCTTCGCCGGCACGGCATCGAGGCGGTCGCGACCGGCCGCGGCTCGCTCTTCGCCGTCGTGCCGGGGAACGAACCCCCGAAGGACTTCCGCGCCGTGTTCACCGCCCGCTCCGCGGCGCCGCGGATCCAGAAGATCGCCAGGGAGATGCTCAACCGCGGCATGCTGATGGGCGCCCGCGGCCTCTTCGGCGCGCTCTCGACGCCGATGGGCGACGCCGAGATCGACCGTTTTCTGGAGGCCGCCGACGGCGCCGCGGCGTACGTGCTAGCCGAGTAAGCCGCACACTGGGGTGCGCCGAGGCCTTCCTAGGCGATGCCCCACACTGGGTGCGCCGACGGCCAGGACGACGGGGCCGCACACTGGGTGCGCCGGCGTCGTCGCCGCGGTAGCCGGAGTTCAGCATCTCCTCCAGGTACGGTC
>VXUF01000121.1 GCA_009837085.1 Holophagales bacterium | reverse complement strand
GTCCAGGGCGTAGCGGTAGGCCTCCATCAGGGAGCCGTCGTTCAGGCCGTCGTGCGAGAACTCCGTGTGGCGGTGAGTGTCGCCGCGGTAGATGCGGTACGTGCGGCCTTCCGACTCGATCGTGTACGCGCGGATGCGGGCGACATCCTCGGCTTCGTTGGGATGGACCGGGTAGGTGTGGTACTCGCGGAGGTCCGGGTCGACGAGCCGGGGCGGCGTCGCCTCGCCGGTCAAGGCGGGCAACCTGGCCGCGTTGATCGAGGAGTGGTCGAACAGGTACTCGTCCGAATCGCGGTTGTCCGTCGGCCAGGCCGCGAACAGGTTGCCCCGGCCGTCCGAAGCGAGTTCCCAGCGCACGTCCTGGCGGCCGCGGCTGAACGGCAGGTGGAGCGGCCGGGTCCATTCGCCGCCAGCGTAAGCGGTGCCGAAGATCTGCCAGGCCGCCCGGTGGGCCGGCGTGAAGTCCGGCGTGTCGCGAGCCCGGATCGTGCGGTGGCGGAAGAAGAGCCACATCCGGCCGTGCGCGTCGGCGCGGAGCACGGGCAGGTCGTTGAAGCCCGGGATGTACTCGGGCAGTTCGCGTTCGAGCAGCTCGTTCACGTCGGCTTCAGGCACCTGCCAGCGGGCGCCGTCCCAGACCGCGACGGCCAGGGTGCGCCATTCGTAGAGGCGCGTGGCCTCCTTGTAGATCTCGAAGCCCGAGTCCTTGCCCCACTGGAAGCCGCTCTCGTTCCAGCTCGCCCAGAGCCGGTTGCGTCGGTCGCAGGCGACTGAGACGTGCGCCTCGAACTTCGGCGTCCCGGCGACCGGCGCGACGTCTCCCCAGGAGCCGCCCGCGAAGCGCCGCATCAGCACGTCGTAGTTTCCCAGGTCATAGGTATCCCACGCGACGTGGACGGAACCGTCGTCGCACGCCGCGACCGCCGGCGTCCAGTCGTTGGCGGGCGAGTTCGAGACGGTTTCCTCCGTCGACCAGCGCGAGCCGTCGTAGCGACGGGCGAGGATGTCCGAGCGGCCGTTGCGGAAACCCTGCCAGACGAGCCAGAGGTTGCCGTCAGCGTCGGTGACCAGCTCGTGCTCGACATCCGCCTGGGGCGCGGACGTCAGGCGCTCGGTTGCCGACCACGAACCACTCTCCAGGTACCGGCCGTAGAGGTCGAAGTTGCCGTCCACCTGTTCGGACCAGACCGCCCAGGGGCGGCCCTCCCCGTCGCGGCCGAGCTTCGGCATGAGCCGGTCGCCGGGTTCGCTGGTCACGGCGACGGCCGGTTGCCAGATCGAGCCGTCGAAGCGGCGAGCCACGATGGAGACGCCGCCGTCACGGTAGGCCGTCCAGGCGGCCCAGACCTCGCCGTTCTTGCCGCTCGCCATCGTTGCGAAGTCGTTCTCGACGTCCGGCGACGACAGCGGCTCAGCCGGCGCGACCCGATCGGCCAGCACGGCGCCGTCGAGGAAGGAGAGCTCTTCGCCCACCCGAAGGTCGGACGGTCGCAGGTCGAAGTCGCCGTGGGGCGTCGAGAAGGCGAGCCGCGTCCCCGAACGGGCCGCCACGTCGACGACGATGCCGGGGTGATGGAGGTAGGTGACCGTCCCTTTCGGATCTTCCCACTGGTAGACCCGGCGCGGGTAGTTCATCCCGGGCCTGGTTGCCATCGTCCAACTCGCGCCGTCGACCGA
Source organism: Holophagales bacterium (assembly GCA_009837085.1). Classification (GTDB taxonomy): domain Bacteria; phylum Acidobacteriota; class Thermoanaerobaculia; order Multivoradales; family Multivoraceae; genus Multivorans. Next base: position 3,086 of record VXUF01000121.1, on the reverse strand, counting down.
CTCCGACGGATGGACGCTCCAGTTCCGCACCGCGAGCACGTCGCCGCTCGAAGCCTCGACCGAGCCGTTCCAGGACTGCGGTTCGCTGTCGGTGACCCCGAACCGGACCCGGACGGAGACGACGTCGTCGCCGGCGAGCGGCGGGATAGCTTGTGCGGTGAGTGAGCCGGTCAGGAGGAGTATGCAGGCTACGCCGCAGGCGGCGGCATGGAGCAGGGCGGATCGTCGGGCCATGCGGCTCCTCCAGGGGGTGAGCAGGAACGGGTTGCCGGTTCATCCTAGCTAGGAGTCGGCGGGCGAACCGCCGCTACACTGATCTCACACCGCCCGAAGGGAGGCTCGCCGTGCGTCGAACAGCCGTTCTGATCGTGACCCTGACTGCAATCTTGGCCTTCGGGTGCGCGGCCGACGACTCGTCCGCCCCAGCCGCCGCCTCAGCCGACGACTCCGGCCAGACAACCGGCAACCCCGCCGACCGCCAGGCCTTCTACGGCGACCTCCACGTCCACACGGAGTATTCGTACGACGCCTTCGTGTTCGCGACTCGCGCCGGTCCGGACGAGGCCTACGAGTTCGCCAAGGGGAACCCGATCGAGCACCCGGCCGGCTTCGAGCTGAAACTCGATCGGCCGCTCGACTTCCAGGGCGTGTCCGATCACGCAAACTACCTCGGCATGCTCTCGGCGATGGGAGATCCCGACCAGCCGGCATACAACCACCCGGCGGCCGAAACGGTGCGCAACGCCGAGACCGTCCCGGAGCGGAGGGGCATCTTCGCCGCCCTGCAGCCCTACGTGCGGTTCATGAAGGACGCCGACCCGAGCATCCGCGTGCACTTGGACAAGAATGTGGTGCGTTCGGCGTGGAGCGAGATCGCCGCGTCCGCCAACCGCCACTACGAACCCGGCGTTTTCACCACCTTCATCGCCTACGAGTACACCTCGGCCGGCGCCGGCGGCATCTACGAGAACCTGCACCGCAACGTCGTCTTCCGCGGCGCCGAGGTGCCGGACATCCCGTTCTCCCGGCTCGACTCCTACAATCCGGAGGACCTCTGGGCCCAGATGGAAGCCTGGAGGGATCAGGGCTTCGAGGCGATCGCGATTCCCCACAACTCGAACGGCTCCGGGGGCCGGATGTTCGAGTACGAGTACTTCGAGGGCGGCGCCATCGACCAGGCCTACTCCGATCTGCGCAGCCGCAACGAACCGATCGTCGAGATCACCCAGACCAAGGGCACGTCGGAGACCCATCCGGTGCTGTCGCCGAACGACGAGTGGGCGGGCTTCGAGATCATGCCGTACCGGGTCTCGACCAGCATCCTGAGCGAACCGCCGGGCAGCTACGTCCGCGACGCTTTCCGGCGGGGCCTGACGATCGAGGCGGGCGGCGTGTCGAACCCGTACAAGCTCGGCGTCATCGGCTCGTCCGACACCCACGTCGCCGCCGGTTCCTTCGACGAGGAGAACTACTGGGGCGCGTCCGGCCTCATGCAGACGTCGCCGCAACAGCGCGGCTCAGTGCCCAGCGAGCCCGGGGCTGGGGCCGACCTGCAGAACCCTGGCGCTGCCGCGCAGCCGATCGACGACGGTACCGGCCGCATCTATCCGTTCACGACGGCCATCACGAACGGCGCCTCGGGCCTCGCCGCCGTCTGGGCGGACGAGAACACCCGTGAGGCGATCTTCGACGCGATGCGCCGAAAGGAGAGCTTCGCCACCAGCGGTACGCGGATCAAGGTCCGCTTCTTTGGCGGCGCGGGACTCGGCGGCCTCGACCTCGACGACCCGAACCTCGTCGCCACCGCGTACGAAGCCGGCGTGCCGATGGGCGGCGATCTGGTCGGTGCCGCCAGCGGCGAAGCTCCGAGCTTCCTCGTCTGGGCGTTGCGGGACACGATGGCCGCGCCGCTTCAGCGCGTCCAGATCGTCAAGGGCTGGGAATCCGGCGGCGAAACCGCGGAGATGGTCTACGACGTCGCCTGCTCCGACGGTCTCGAAGTCGACCCGGCCACCCACCGCTGCCCCGACAACGGTGCCAGCGTCGACCTCAGCGACTGTTCGACCAGCGCCGACGTCGGTGCGGCCGAGCTCCGGACGATCTGGACCGACCCCGACTTCGACCCGGACCAGCGCGCCTTCTACTACGCCCGGGTGCTGGAGAACCCGGTCTGCCGGTGGTCGTCCTGGGACGCGCTGCGAGCCGGAACCACGCCGCGTCAGGACTTCCCGGCGACGATCCAGGAGCGCGCCTGGTCATCGCCGATCTGGTACACGCCTTAGGCCCTTAGGGTTGCGGCGCCTTCCGGGCCCGCCTGCGGAGCTGAGAGAGGAAAACGCCGAGTCCCAGTGCGCCACCGAGCAGCGCGAGCGCTGGCGTGTCCGCTCCCTGGTCGCCGAGCATGGCGTTGAACCCGGCGCCGGCGAGGAAGCCGATCAGCACGGCGAGCAGAGCCTTGCCTATCGAGCGTGCTTTGGTGCGGGATTCCACGGTGACCTGACCCGAGCGGTTCAGCGGAGTTTATCGAGGCTGCTAGCTTGGCCGACCGGCGGCGACCGCCGGAACTTCAAGGGAGAACACCCACCGATGAAGATCGACGATCTCAGCATCACTCTCTTTGCCTGGAACGACATTCCGCCTCATTCCTACCTGGGTCGCGGACCATTCGACCCGGTCGGCAAGCCGAACCAGGTCGGCGAACTCGCCCTGGTGACGATCCGGACGGACGACGGCATCGAGGGCCATTCCTTCCTCGGCATGGGCCCGGGCATGGCGGCTCAGCAGTTGCTGCGGATGTTGAAGCCGATCGTGATGGGGCGCGATCCGCTGGCCAGGGAGCAGCTCTACCAGGAGATGCTGGAGCGCCGGCTGGTGACTCAGCCCTGGGTGGTCGGCGCCGTCGATGTGGCGCTCTGGGACATCGGCGGCAAGGCGGCGGGGGAGCCGATCCACCGGCTGCTCGGGACGTATCGGCAGAAGCTTCCCGCCTACGCAAGCTCCGAGCAGCAGCCGAGCGTCGAGGCCTACGTCGAGCAGGCGCTGTCGTACCGGGGCGACGGCTGGCAGGGCTACAAGATCCACCCGTT
>VXUF01000164.1:16922-27917 GCA_009837085.1 Holophagales bacterium | reverse complement strand
GCAGGTCGTCATGCCAGCAGCCATAGACGAGCCGGCGTTCGCGCTCAAGCTGGGAGCGGATGCCGGCCAACTGTTCGGACGGCGTCATCCCGTCGGCAGGCGCCTCGAGCGCGCCCCGTTCGAGTTGCCTCACCAGGCCCGCGACGCGGACCATGAAGAACTCGTCCAGGTTGCTGCCGTAGATCGACAGGAACTTGACGCGCTCGAGCAGTGGATGCCGGGATTCGCGGGCCTCTTCCAGGACGCGGCTGTTGAAGCGTAGCCAACTCAGCTCCCGGTTGATGTAGTGCTCGGGAAGGCCCGGAACGATGGCCGGCGTCTGCCGCCTCGCAGGCGGCTCCGCGTCCACCTCCACAGGCTCGGCCGGAGCCGTCCCGGTCGACGGCTCGATCAGGTCCTCGGCGGCTACGCCCTCTGGATTCGTCAAGGCATTTGCCGGGTTCACCACGGTAACTGCTGATTCTACACCGCTTTCCGGCTTGCTCGGACTACCCGGACGGTCGGCGCCTGATCACGACGAACGTCACGTCGTCGGCGGGAACTCCCTGCGGCGACAGCTCCTCCACCCAGCGTTCGAACTCCGCGATCGCCTCCCCCGCCGGACGTTGCCCTACCTCCCGCCAGCGCTCGGCGACCGCCGCGTAGCCGATCGGCTCGCCGTCCTTGCCGAGCATCTCCGGCAAACCGTCGCTCATCAGCAGGGCCGCGTCGCCGGGTTCAAGCCGCACCCGGCGATTCTCGTAGGACGCGTTCGCCAGAGTGCCGAGCGGCACGCCGGACGTCATGATCTCCTCGACCTCACCCGCCGGGGAGCGGCTTACCAGCACCGGCGGCATGCCGGCCGACGCCAGGTCGAGCGCCCCGTCCCGGTAGCGCGCCAGCACCAGGGCCATCGCCCGCCGCCCCAGGTTCATCGAGCGGATCGTCGCTGTCGCGTGGGACAGGAAGTCGGCCAGGTCAAGCAGGGCGGGAGCACCGGGCGCCGCGGGCGCCGGCGAGGCCGTGCCACTGACCGAGCGGAAGTGGCCCATGTCCGCCGACGACAGCAGCGACTTCACCACCGTCACCATCGTCCCCGCGCGGGCGCCGTGGCCGGTTGCGTCGCCGACCGCGATGGTCAGCAAACCGTCCGGCCGGAGCCGGCTGAAGTCGTAGTAATCGCCCCCGACCTCCGAGGCCGTGCGCAGGAATACGGCGATCTCCAGGTCCGGGTGCTCGGGGATGCCGGCGGGCAGCAGCGAGAGCTGGAACGTGCGCGCCTCCTCGAGTTCGCTGGTCTGCCGCTCATTCTCCGCCTCCAGCAGGCGCCGGTCGACCTCCTGCTGGCGCCGGGACCTTTCCTGTTCGAGCAACTGCCGCCGGCTCTTCTCCTGGTCGCGAGCCATCCGGTTGAACGCTTCGCCCAACTTGCCGACTTCGTCCCGTCCGCCAAGGCGCGCCCTGGCAGCCGCGTCACCGCGAGCCAACCGGTCGACCTGCCTGGTCAGGTGGCTGAGCCTCCGGGTCAGGCGGTTCGACAGCGGCGCCACCGCCAGCAGGGACAGGCTGAGGATCCCCACGCCGACGCCCAGGTTGCGTAGCGACGCGTTCCTCATCTCGGCCAGGGACGGGCCGATGGGACGCACGATGCCGTAGATCAACTCGCCTCCCGCGGCGGCCTGCGTGGCGACCACCCATTCGCTCATGCCCTGACAAAGGTCCTCGTGCCCGGCGGCGAGCGCCTCGAGGAGGGGTTCGTCCCCGGCGCAGTGGACTTCCCCGAGGAGTTCCAGTTCCTCCGGCTCGGAGGTGAAGATCTCGCCCTCCGCGTCCAGTGCGAACGGCACCGCGCCGCCGCTACGCGGAATGCGCCGCAGAACGTCTCGCATCAGGTTCTCCGGCCGGATCGCGGCTTCCAGGTGCGCCACGACGTCGCCATCCCGGTGGACGGGAGTAGAGACGGGGCCACCGAAGACCCGCGCGGCCCAGTCCCGGGCCCTGCGCGCCCACTCGAGGTCCGCCTCGTCGTCCTCCACCTCGCCCCGACCGACCATGGGGCGTTCACCCGGGCGGCCACCGGTCGGCAGACGTTCCGGACCGCCCCTTCGTGACCAGAAGACGCGCCGGCCCTCAATGCCCCGGAGCCCCCGTGGACCGGGGCCATCGGGATTCTGACCCTCCTCGGCACTCGAGCCCCGCTCCGGCGTGCCCGCGGGAACGAGTTCGAGCCCATCGACGAAGTCCGCGCCATCGCCCATCGTGCTCCAGAGAAACTCCACGAGGGCCTCCGGGTCGGCGTACTGGGGGTCGTCGAAGGGCAGCATCGTGCCAAGCCTCCGCATGTACCCCTGCACATCGTCCCTGGTCCGGAGGAGACCGACCGATATCTGCCTCGTGACCTCGAGGGACTCCGCCTCGACCGCGGCCCGAAACGCCCTTGCCGAGGAGACGTACGTGTAGCCGACGATGCCGGCCAGCGGCAGCACCGCCAGCACAAGAAAAGCAAGGATGAGTTGGCTACGCAGCTTCATCGTCCGGTTCAACCCGATCCGGGTTCGCCATCTTCCCTTGTGGCCTCGGCCACGAGGGCCGGCTGCCGCACCAACCCGCCGTCCTTGCGGCGACCCGAGAGAGAACTGACCACGCCGTGAAGCGCCCGCACCTCGTGTTCCCTGAGTTCGGCGCGGTGGAGGATGCTTCTCAGGTTGCGAACCATGATGCCACGCTTTTCCGCCACCCGCAGGAAGCCGGATGCGTCGAGTTCCTGTTCCAGGTGTTCGAACAGGTTCACGAGCTGCGCCGACGTTGCCGGAGCTGTCGGCGACGTCTGCTCGCGCGGCGCCGCGGCGCCGGATTCCGCCTCGAACCAGGCGTAGGCAATCAGCAACACGGCCTGGGCCAGATTGAGGGACGAGTACCCGGGGTTCAGCGGTACGTGGACGATGCGCGAGGCCAGAGCGACGTCGTCGTTGTCGAGACCTGCGCGCTCCGGACCGAACAGCACCCCGGATCGCAGTCCGTCGGCAGCGCGGTTTCTGATCTCGGCGGCCAGAGCCCGCGGCCCGATCGCCGGCTTGAGCATGTCGCGGCGGCGGGCGGTCGTGGCGTACACCTGGTGCAGGTCTGCCACCGCCGCCGCCGTGCTCCCGAAGACCTGCGCCCGGTCGACGACGTCGCGCGAGGCGCCGGTTGCCATCGCCTGTGCCCGGTCGTTCGGCCAACCGTCGCGCGGCGAGACCAACCGCAGATCGGTCAGCCCACAGTTCAGCATCGCTCGCGCCGCGGCGCCGACGTTCTCGCCCATCTGCGGACCGACCAGGACGATCACGGGCGCCCGCGAAGACACCGCGGCACCGTTGCGTTCCCGAACCACAGCCTCCTAGGCTACACAGGTGACTGGAGCAAGCCTGGCGGATCGGTTGCCCGAACCCCCGGGGACGATCTCGCCCGACGCCATCCTGGAGCGCTTCCTCGACTGGGTCGCCGGGCTCGGCTTCGAACTGTTTCCAGCCCAGGAGGAAGCGCTGATCGAAGTGATGGCCGGCCGGCACGTGGTGCTCGACACGCCGACCGGCTCGGGCAAGTCGCTGGTCGCGATGGCGATGCTGTGGAAGGGGCTGTGCGAGGGCAGGACCGGCTTCTACACGGCGCCGGTCAAGGCACTGGCTTCCGAGCAGTTCTTCCGCATGTGCAGCGAGTTCGGCGCCGAACGTGTGGGCATGCTGACTGGCGACGCCAGCATCAACCCGAAGGCGCCGATCGTCTGCTGCACCGCCGAAGTGCTCGCGAACATGGCACTCCGGCGGGGCTCGGACCTGCCCGTCGACTACGTGGTGATGGACGAGTTCCACTTCTACGCGGATCCGGAGCGCGGCGTGTCGTGGCAGGTGCCCCTGATCACGCTTCCCGACACGACCTTCCTCCTGATGTCAGCGACGCTCGGCAACATGGCGCCGATCAGCGAGGCCCTGGAGCGCGCGACAGGCCGCCCCGTGGCGCTCGTCAGCAGCAGGGATCGACCGGTGCCGCTCGAGTACGAGTACCGCGAGACGCCCCTGCACGTCACGATCGAGGAACTCGCGAGCGCCGGCAAGGCGCCGATCTACGTCGTCAACTTCACCCAGCGGGACTGCGCGCGGCTCGCCCAGAGCCTGACCAGCCTGAGGCTCTGTTCGCGGCAGGAGAAGAAGGCGATCTTCAGGGAGATCGGGAACTTCCGCTTCGACACGGCCTACGGCAAGGAGATGCGGCGCTTCCTCGGCTTCGGCATCGGCGTCCACCACGCTGGGTTGCTGCCGAAGTACCGGTTGCTCGTCGAGAAGCTCGCCCAGTCAGGGCTGCTCAAGGTGATCGCCGGAACGGACACCCTCGGCGTCGGCGTCAACGTACCGATCCGTACGGTCCTCTTCCGCCAGCTCTGCAAGTTCGACGGCGAGAAGGACACGATCCTCAAGGTACGGGACTTCCAGCAGATCGCCGGTCGCGCCGGCCGCAAGGGGTTCGATGAACTGGGCTGGGTGGTCTGTCAGGCGCCGGCGCACGAGATCGAGAACCGGCGCAGGAGCCTGAAAGCGAGAGCTTCGCCGCGCGGGAGGAGCCGCAAACCGGTCCGCAAACGAACACCGCCGCGCGGTTTCGTGCCCTGGGACGAACGCACCTTCGAGCGTCTCGTGACCAGCCCCCCCGAGACGCTGGAATCCCGCTTCCGGCTCCGTCACGGCATGGTGTTCGACCTGATCCAGGCCGACGAGTCGTCCCGCAACGGCGGGCGGCGCACGAACTTCGGCTCGTTGCGACGGTTGATCGCCGCCTGCCACGAACCGGCCGCGACCAGGCACCGTCTGATCGGCCAGTCAGCCGAACTCGTGCGGGCGCTGCACCGCGCGGGCATCCTGCGGATGACGACGCGGCCGGCCGGCGGCTACGTCGTCGAGGCCGACCGGGAACTCCAGATCGAATTCTCGATGCACCAGGACCTGTCGCTCTACCTCGTCTCGACCCTGGAACTGCTCGACCCGCGGGACCCGGACTACCCCCTGGACCTGCTCAGCCTGGTCGAGGCGATCCTGGAGGATCCCGGGATCGTGCTCCGGCGCCAGGCCGCCAGGCTCCGTGACGAACTCGCGGCACGACTCAAGGCGGAACGGATGCCGTTCGAGCAACGGATGGAACGGCTGCGGGAGGTCACCCATCCTCGACCCCTGGTCGACCTGATCGAACCGACCTTCGATGAGTTCCGGCGTACCCATCCGTGGGTGCGCGGCGACTCGATCCGGCCGAAGCGGGTCGGCCGCGAGCTCTGCGAGGACTTCCTGAGCTTCGACAACTTCATCAGACGCTACGACCTGCAGCGGTCCGAGGGCGTCGTTCTCCGCTACCTGAGCCGGCTGTTCAAGGTCCTGAGTCGCGGTGTGCCGGACCGCTTCAAGACGGACGCGGTGTTCGACCAGATCGGTTACTTCCACGCCCTGCTCACTCGCGTCGACAGCAGTCTGCTCAACGAGTGGGAACGGCTGTGGTCGCTCGAGGACCAGGCGGACGGCTCGTAGCCGTCAACGACTCCGCCCGACCCCCAGTCGGGGACACCACTCCTCGACCGGACAGCGGGAACACCAGGGGCTTACCGGCAAGCACAGCTTCTGGCCGAAGCTGACCAGGGTCTTGTTCAGGCCGATCCACTGGCTGCGCGGCAGTTTCGCTCGCAACGCCATTTCGGTCTCGAGCGGGGTCTTGGTGTCCACGTAACCCCAGAGGTTCGTGATCCGGTGCACATGCGTGTCGACGCAAATGCCGGGGCGGCGAAACCCCTCGGTGACGACCAGGTTCGCCGTCTTGCGGCCGACGCCGGGGAGTTCCACCAGCTCCTCGACCGTCCTGGGCACCTCACCGCCGAAGCGTTCGCGCAGCACCCTCATTGCAAGCTGCAGGTTCTTCGCTTTCGTGCGATAGAAGCCGACCGGGAAGATGAGCCGCTCGAGTTCCTCGAGCGGCAGCGCACCGATCTCTGCCGGCGTCGGAGCCGCCTCGAACAACCGCCTGGTTGCCCCCGCCGTCGCCTCGTCCTTGGTCCGGGCGCTCAGGATCGTCGACACGAGTACCTTGAAGGGATCGCGCTCGGTCTCCGCGATCAGAGTGACGATCGGGAGCTCCGAACCTTCCAGATGCCGCCGGATACGCCGCAGCATCGCCGCCAGGCGGCGGTTCGTCGGCGGCGTCGGCGGCGCGGGCACGGCGCTCGCGAGAATACCGTCGCCGGTTCCGACTGTTACCTTGATGTGATGAACGTGGCCTTGAGCGGCGCCTCGGGACTCATCGGCAGCGCGCTCGCCGACAGTCTGGAGGCCGCGAGTGGTCGTTGCCGCAGGCTCGTGCGCCGCACGCCGTCCAAACCGGACGAACTCGAGTGGCGACCCGAACGCGGCCTGGCCGAATCACCGGCCGCCGAGGGCCTCGACGCGCTGATTCACCTCGCGGGGGAGAACGTCGCCGCCGGCCGATGGACCGCCGCGCGCCGAAGCAGGATCAGCGCCTCGCGCGGCCCCGCGACCCGGCGGCTGGTCGAGTCGGTGAGCCGCCTCGAGCAGCCCCCGCGGGTCTTCGTCTGCGCTTCCGCGGTCGGCTGTTACGGCCACCGGGGCGACGAGCTACTGGACGAGGGCTCGACGTTCGGGACCGGCTTCCTCGCCTCGGTGTGCCGCGAGTGGGAGGCCGCCGCCCGGATGGCGGGCGCGGTCTGCGAACGCGTCGTGATGCTCCGGTTCGGGGTCGTGCTTTCGGCCCGCGGCGGCGCCCTGGCCAGGATGCTGCCGCCCTTCCGGCTGGGCGTTGGCGGGCGGCTCGGGTCCGGGCGGCAGTACTTTCCCTGGATCCACATCGACGACGCCGTGGCTGCGATCCGGCACGTGATCGAGCGTGACATCCGGGGACCGGTCAACCTGGTCGCTCCGGAACAGCTCACGAATGCCGACCTGACCAGGGCCATCGCCGCCACACTGCGGCGTCCGGCTCTGCTCCCAGTGCCTTCGCCAGCCCTCCGTCTGGCCTTCGGGGAGATGGCTCAGGAGACCCTGCTTGCCAGCGCCCGCGTCCTTCCCGCGGTCCTGCAGGAGACCGGCTTCTCCTACCGGCATCCAACCCTCGGCGCCGCACTCGCCCGTGAGTTGCTGCCCAACCCATCAGCGAGGACAGGCAGCTAGAATCCGGGAAGCGAAACGCTAACCGGCGTGTTGCGTATTCGTGAGTGCTGCCGGCAGCCCCCGTACCGGCGCCAGGACAGAGCCGGCAGCGAGTGGAGCCCGGCGTCAGTAAACCGCTACCACCATGGCCTTCAAGCTTGAGCGACGCGAGACCACCCGGTCGAGGTTCGCACCCGGTTCTCTCCATCTCGGTGGATCGCCATACGAACTGGAGCCCGAGAACAGGACGCCGCTGCGAATCGCGGTCATCGCGACGATCGCCTTCCACGCGTTGCTGTTCGTCATCAGCTTCCCCAACATGAGGCCGCGGGCCCTGCAGGCCGCGCAGGCGCCGAAGGCGTTCGTCGTCCAGGCCGTGCGCTTCAAGCCGCCGCCACCTGCCAAGGCGGAACCCATTCCCCAACGCAAGACGAAGAAGATCCCCATTCCCGACCCGACGCCTGACGAACCCGAACCGCTGATCCGGGAAGAGCTCTTCGAGGCGCCGCAACTGGAGATCGACGGCATCGCCGACGTCCTGTTCGACCTCCCCGAAGCCCCCTCGCCCGCCGGACCGCCCGGCACCATGTGGGTCGAAGGCGATGTCCTGCCTCCCAAGAAGACCTACGCTCCGCTGCCGAACTACACCGAAGAGGCGCGGCAGGCACGCATCCAGGGCGTCGTCATCCTGCAGGCCGTCGTCGACACCCTGGGCCACGTCGGCTACGTCAAGGTGCTCAAGGGACTGCCGGAAGGTCTCACCGAGTCCGCCGTCCAGGTCGTCCAGGAATGGCGCTACGAACCCGCCACCCTGAACGGCGAACCGGTCCCGGTCTACATCAACCTGACCGTCAACTTCTCGCTGCAGTAGCGCGGCCTGGCGGACGCCGCAGGCGCCGCATCGGAACCACCCGCCCGCGCCGAGGCCCGGAGGGAGGGTCCCATCGGACGCTCGCGCCCTCTTGGTGGATGAGGAGACCTGGCGCTCGCTTCGGTCGGCTGCGCTCCGCCAGGTAGTTGGTCCATGGACGGGCATCGGCAGTCGCTGGCCTCTAGCCCGCTGGGACCCTCCCTCCGGGCCTCGGCGCAGGCTGGACGGTGTCGACGTTGTGTTGCACCTGTGCAAGTCAAGACTACTTGTGGGACACTCTTTTACACGAAGTGTTCCCCAAACCAGCTTGACGGACAGAAGTGCTCCACAACGAAGATCCAAGTATGGGGACCCAAGCACGCCCATGACGCCAACTCACTACCAACCCACGAGCTTTCCGCCCGACGACCGGCTCGACTGGGCCTCTCTGGTGCCCTTGATCGGCTCGGCGTCGGTCGCGGTCGCTCGGTACGACGGCTTGCTGGAGGCAATACCCAACGCGGACATCCTCGTCGCACCGTTGGGCGACCGTGAAGCCGTCCTGTCGTCTCGCATCGAAGGTACGCAGGCAAGCACGCGCCAGGTTCTCGAGTACGAAGCGGGCCAAGCACCTCCTTCCCCCGAGCTTCGCGACGACATCATCGAGATCCTGAACTACCGCGCCGCGATGCGCGAGGCTCAGACCCTCCTGAGAGAGCTCCCGCTATGCCTCAAGGTCATGCGTCTCGCCCACGGCGTCCTCCTGCGCGGCGCCCGGGACAGAGGTCGCTCTCCCGGCGAGTTCCGGCGCATTCCGAACTGGATCGGCCCACCCGGCTGCCCAATCGACAAGGCCACCCTCGTTCCCATCGAAGCCGGCGAGCTGCCCGCCGCACTGGACCGGTGGGAGAAGTACCTCCACGAACGCCGGCTGGACCCACTGGTCCAACTCGCGGTCCTACACGCCGAGTTCGAGGCCCTGCACCCCTTCCTCGACGGCAACGGCCGGCTGGGACGCATGCTGGTGCCGCTCTATCTCTGGCAGAAGGGCATCATCCATCGGCCAAGCTTCTACATCAGCGGGTTCCTGGCAGCGAATCGCACCGTCTACTACGAACGTCTTCTTGCCGTGTCCCGCGACGACGACTGGACCGGCTGGTGCCGGTTCTTCCTGGAAGCGATGCTGGCTCAGGCCCAGGACAGCACGGCCAAGGCCCGGAGAATCCTCGATCTGTACGAAGAGACAAAGAGTCGCGTAGCGAGCCTGACTCACGCTCGCCACGCCATCGCCGCACTCGACTTCGTCTTCCAGAACCCCATCTGCACCGCCGCCGACTTCAGCGCTCGCCGAGACGTTCCGGTCTACGCCGCGCGCCGCATTCTGAACGCATTCCGCGAAGACGGCATTCTGCGGTTCACGCGCCCGGCCAGCGGGCGTCGCTCCGCGATCTTCGAGTTCACCGACCTCCTCGAAATCGCGGACGGCGATCTGGAAGCCTGAAGAACGCCCACGCCAGCCGCCGATGAGACTCTCCTGGAACGAGAGCCGCCCACCCGCGAGGCCGCGTTCGGCCCCGGCGGCTACTCGCTGCCGGACCCCGTGCTCGCTCCCTGGCCCTTCTTCTCGTAGTACTCGTTCTCCAGCAGCCGGGCGCCGCGGAGGATGTTGCCCATTGCGTAGTTGCCTTCGTGGCAGGCGTACTCGTAAAGGAGGTCGTCGGTTCCCGGCCAGATGAGCTCGCCGCTGTAAGGCGCGGCGTAGTCCGTGTCATGGACCGTGAACCCGTAAAGCAGGTCCTTCGCCCCATGACGGCTGAAACGCTCGATGACCTTCAGGCCGTCACGCGGATCGCTCTGACTGTCGAGGAAGTTCGTCGTCTCGACGACCAGGGTGTCGCCTTCCCACCAGCCGATCGAGTCGCCGCCCATGGAACGGTACTCGGCCGGCGGGTGCTCCGCGTTCAGCCGGACGACCTTGGCCCAGTGCATCCACTCGACCAGGATGACGACGTGGTCCTCGGTCTGGGTGATCGTCTTCAGGTTGTTGTAGGGCAGGGAACGCACCGGGGTGGTGGCCACGCCGGTGTAGATGCAGCGGTCACCGGGCGTCAACGTCTCGGGTCCGTCGTACGGATCGTCGCCGGCCTCGATCCACCAGGCGTCGCCGGTGTTCTTGTAGAGGTACGGGTTCACCCTGGCCCGCCGTGCCTTGCCGGCCTCGGTCAGTTCCGGCATGCGGCCGTTCGGCGGGTCGGTGAGGACCGACGTCCGGTACTGGCCATCGATCGGGTAGGCCTGGTTGCCGAAATCAAGCCAGAAGAAGTTGTAGCCGCCGACCGCGCCAGCGGCGCCCGCGGAGCCGTCGCCGCCCGGCGGGGGCGCCTCACGGTCCGGGTCGCTGACCGCGTTGGCGCCCGCGCTCGCCGCCGCCATCCCGGCAGCGATCCGTTCTGCTTCCTCCGCGGTCATGAACTGCTTGTCGCCGAGGCGGGCATCCCGTTCGAACGGGGTCAGGTTGGCGACGTCGTAGTTGCCGGAGAGGTCCGGCCGGCCGCTCGCCGTGCGCGGGATGTCATCGTCGTCGGCCGCAACGGCTGGCGTAGCGAGAAGAGACAGGAGGGCGAGGACAACGAACGAACTGAAGACGTTTCCGCGAAACGGCATGGTGGCTCTCCTTGAGGGGAATGGCTGCACCGAGACTACCGCAGGAGACCAGCGCAGAACGACGACTCAGCGCGGCGGCAGCCAGCCCCGAGGAGGGCGGAAGTACGCCTTGAGGTTCGCTTCCCGCCTGCGCTCCGGCGAGAGGTTCTCGAACACGGCGTAGACGAAGGTGCCGTGCTCGTGGCGGTGGATGGCCGGGTTGCCCCGCCAGGCGGCCTCGCCGATCTCGCACGGCTGCTCCGGCAGGCAACTGCCCCGACTCTCGAGATCCGCGGCTTCGTACTGGAAGCCGATGAACCGTGCCCCTTCGGGCAGAAAGATGCCCAG
>VXUF01000164.1:16433-16912 GCA_009837085.1 Holophagales bacterium | reverse complement strand
GCCCAGAACCTGGCAGGACCGATCCTCGTCGAGGATCGGCAGCAACAGTCCCTGGACTTCGGAGCGAGCCTCGTCCGGCAGCAACCGCAGCACGTCGTTGCCGGTGGGCTCGGCGAGCGCCCCTGCGTAGACCCGAAAGTCGACTGGCAACGACTCTTCGACAATCTTCGCCACCCGCTCCATCCGCTCGGCCAGATCAGCGGCGCAGGCGACCGTCCCGGTCGTCCTCGGCTCGGCGGGCCAGTTGCTCGCCACCGACCACTCGCCGGGCCCGCACTCCGGACAGGCGCCGGCGCGCAGCAGAGAGCGGTTCGGGAGCAGGCGGACGACCACGGGTTCCGGCTCGGGTTCGGGTTCGGGTTCGGGCGCCGCGGCAGCGGGCCGCTTCTCCACCGGCGGCTCCACGACCGGCTGCTCCGCCAAAGCCACAGGCTCCGTCGCCGGTGTCTCCACGGGTGCGGGCGCTGGTTCCCCCGGGT
>VXUF01000164.1:0-16423 GCA_009837085.1 Holophagales bacterium | reverse complement strand
CGGCCTCAGCCACGGCCGTTTGCGCTGGCTCCTCCACCGGCGCCTCACGCGGCTCCGGGGCCTCCCGCGGCGGCTCCACGACCCTCGCCACGTTCTCCCGTCGCAGCCGACGCGCCCGTTGCTCCGCGCGTCGCTCGGCCCGCCGCTGAGCCCGTGTCATTGCCCGCGCCGAGCCGGCGCTCACCGCTGACGTGTCGATGCCCAGGCTCGAGTACCCGACGTTCATCGGCGCCCAGAAGGGGCCCGTGCGCTGGCGTGAGGTGAACCCGACCTGTGGCCGCTTCCCGTCTTCGAGCCTCAGGTAGGAACTCACGATCATGAACCCCTCACGCCGCAGTTCAACCTGCCACTCGCCTGCCGACAGACCGCTGACTTTCGCCACGCCGGACGCGTCGGTCAGCAGCGGCGGTGGTCCCCCCAAGCGATCGGGCTCGGCCAGGAACGCCATCACCGTTACCCCCGGCAACGGCTGTCCTGCGTCATCCGTCACCACGACCTGAAAACCGTTGCTGCCGCTCCACTCCTGGGCCGGGACCGGGGCGACGGCCGTGGGGACCACCGCCAGCGCCAGGAGGAGCCGGCCGATCGTCATCCAGACGTCTCCGGCGGCGTCACGTTCTTTTCCGGCGGGCGCCGACGATCGCGCCACGTGCCGGTCATGAGGGTGAGAAGCCCCAGGATCAACTCGTCGACAAAGGGAAGAACGTCGGGAACGAACAGGTCGATGAGGAAGACGACCGCCAGGACGACGAACAGTTGCGGAAAGCGCAGTCCGCCAAGGAAGGAGAACAGCGACGAGTTGCTGGAGCCGCGGCTCGGCGTCGTCTGATCGGCCATCATTTCGGAGTCTACCTTCGGAGCGTTAACCTCCTCGCCGTGAACGAGCCGGCGATCGTCTACCCCGCGCTCGCACTCGCCGGCCTGGTCGCCGGCGCGTTGAACGTGGTCGCGGGGGGTGGCTCATTCCTCACGCTGCCAATCCTCATCTTCTTCGGACTCCCTCCCGGTGTCGCCAACGGCACGAACCGGGTCGCGATCCTGCTCCAGAACGTCGTCGCCTCCTGGGGTTTCCATCGTCACGGCGTGCTCGACCGGCGGGCGATCCTGTGGGCGGCGCTGCCGGCGACTGCCGGCGCCGGGCTCGGCGCCTGGGCCGCGCTCGCCATCAGCGACGACGCCTTCCGCCGGCTGCTGGCGGCCCTGATGATCGTGGTGACCCTCTGGACCCTGATCTCGCGGCGAGCGGAGCCCGAAGAGCAGCCAGCGACGCTCCGGGTGGGCCTGCTGGCGCTCGGCTTCTTCGGCGTCGGCGTCTACGGCGGCTTCGTCCAGGCCGGGGTCGGATTCTTCATCCTCGCCGCGACCTCGCTGGCCGGTCTGGACCTGGTTCGCGGCAACGCGGTGAAGGTGCTCAGCATCCTCTGCTTCACCGGCCTGTCACTGCTTCTGTTCGCGCTCTCCGGCCGGGTCGACTGGACCTTCGGGCTCGCCCTCGCGGTCGGGAACATGGCCGGCGGCTGGCTGGGCGTGCGGCTCACCGTGCTCAAGGGTCACGCTTGGGTCCAGCGGGTCGTCACCGTCACCGTCATCCTGTTCGCCGTCCGGCTCTGGCTCGGCTGAACCTTCGCGGTCCGCCTCGCGGCGCTATGCTCCGCGCCGCATCAACGAACGATGGACGGGAAGGAAGAAGGAGAACGACCTTGGCTTACGACGCATTCGACCTGAGCGGAACGGTGGCTCTCGTCACCGGCGGCAACTCCGGAATCGGCCTCGGCTTTGCCGAAGGCCTCGCACAAGCGGGCGCCGACGTCTGTATCTGGGGCACGAACGAGGAGAAGAACGCGAACGCGCGGGAGCAACTGGCCCGGCACGGCACGCGGGTGGAGGCCCTGCGCTGCGATGTCGGCGACGCCGACGCCGTGGCGGCCTCGTTCGCACGGACGGTCGAGCTGCTGGGCAAGGTCGATTCCTGCTTCGCGAACGCCGGAATCGGCGGCCGCGGCACGCCATTCATCGACATGTCGATGGAGGAGTGGCGGCGGATCTTCCAGGTCAACATGGAGGGCGTCTTCCAGACCTTCCAGCAGGCGATCCGGCACATGGTCGAGCGCGGCGAGGGCGGCTCACTGGTCGCAACCAGCAGCCTGTCAGCGGTCTTCGGCGCGCCGCGCAGCGAGCACTACGCCTCGACCAAGGCGGGACTCAACGCGATGGTGCGGGGCCTGGCGGTCGAGCACGCGCGGCACGGCATCCGGGTCAACTCGGTGCTGCCCGGCTGGATCGCTACCGCCATGACCGAGCGGGCGATCAACACGGAAGCGTTCCAGACGAAGGTCCTGCGGAGGGTTCCGGTGCGCCGCTGGGGCGTCGGCGAGGACTTCAGCGGCATCGCCGTCTATCTAGCGAGCAGGGCGTCGAGCTACCACACCGGTGACGAGTTCGTGATCGACGGCGGCTACGCCTGTTTCTGACCTTCCATCGAGCGGAAGATCGGGACGACGACCTCCGGCATCCGGCAGTGGTTGCCGGACGCCTTGTCGACCCAGACGTGGTCGGTCCGGCCCTCGACCAGAACCCGTTCGTCGACCTCCACCCGGTAGCCGAAGCTCATCGCGCGGCTCTTCAGCCGATCGAGCCAGCAGACGACGCGTACCCTGTCACCGTAGCGGGCGCCGCCGCGGTACTTCAGTTGGACCCCGGTGACCATCAGCCAGTAGCCCTCGTCCTCGATCTTCCGGTAGGCCATGCCCGCGACGCGGCAGTGATGCGTGCGGGCCAGCTCGAACCACACGAGGTAGTTCGAGTGGTGGACCACCCCCATCTGGTCCGTTTCCTTGTAGCGGACCTCGACCTCGATCTCGCTGGCCGGCACTTCCCCACCGACGGCGTTCACGGCGGTACCCGTCATTCCGTTCATATCGGCCCGCGACTGTAGCGAAGTACGGTGGCGATGATCTTCCAGCCGGCTCGCACGGTGCCCGAAACCGTGCCGGTGATCTTCGAGACGCCCGTCCGTCGGCGGTAGCTGACCGGCGACTCGACAACTCGCAGACCCCGCCGCAGCGCCTTGACCTGCATCTCCGCGGTCCAGCCGAAGTTCGGATCGCCCATGCCAAGCGACTCGAGCGCCTTCCACGAGACGGCGCGGAACGGCCCCAGGTCGGTGTAGCGGTGGCCGTAGAGCATGCGCACGAGCAGGCAGGCGAACCCGTTGCCCCATCGCGCCTGGGGCAGCAGTGCGCCCGGTTCGGCCTTTCCCAGCACCCGCGAGCCGATGACCAGGTCCGCCTCGCCGCGCGCGATCGGCTCCACCAGCTGCGGCATCTCGTCGGGGTGATCCGAGTAGTCCGCGTCCAGGAAGACGACGATCTCAGGCGGTCCGGTCCGCCGCAGATGACCGAGCCCGGCCAGACAGGCGCTGCCGTAACCCTGAACCGGCGCCGGCACGACCTCGGCGCCCGCTTCCCCGGCCCGCGCAGCCGTCGCGTCCCGCGAGTTGTTGTCGGCGACGACGACCCGGCGCACGAGGTCAGCCGGAACGTCGGCGAGCACCAGGCCGATCGACTCCTCCTCGTTGTAGGCGGGGATGACGACGTCGATCGACGGCGCGGTCACAGGGTGACGCCGAGCCGGTTCCGCAGCGCGAACGCGAACGCGAGTGAGAGGATCAGGAAGGCGATCAGCCAGTGCATGTCGAACAGTCCGAAAAACGAGATCGCGGCGGTGCCGTACTGCACGTCGATGCGCGCGATCGGCCCGCCGCGCGGCAGGGAAGGCTCGGCCGGGTAGAGCAACTGGTCGAGAATCGCCGCCCGGCGCCTGGTTGGCGAGCGGCGTACCCACTGCGCTGCGCCCTCCGGATCGGCGACGAAGAGGCTCTTCGTGAACGCCCCGCCGTCCGCGCGCACGACGAGTTCGTGCCGCCCCGGCTCGTCCGCCCGCAACCGCCATACGACCTGCCGCAGGCTCGGCACCCAGACGCCGGCCGTCTCCACCGCGACGCCGGCCGGCGCCTCCAGCTCGATCGGCGGCCGCGGCGCGGTTTGATCCCCGTCTGCGTCCGCCGGCGCCGCCGGCGCCAGGTCGACGACCAGCAGCGTCTGCTCGCCCACTTCGAGCCCCTCGTAGCCGTAGTGGAACTGCAACTGGGCGATCAGCAGCATGAAGGGCACGATCATCCACAGGAGCGGTACCAGGTTCAACCGCAGGTAGGTCAGGTTCTCGCGCAGCAGCCGAAGCTGGGCCGCCAGCACGGCCCGCAGGTCGTCGTTGAACAGCCGCACCTCGAGCAGGTGGCCGAACAGCCGCCGCTTGACTGCGGCGATCGCAGGCTGGTTCGACGTCCAGCGGTAGACGAGCAGCGCGAAGATGCCCGAGACCAGCGCCACGATGGTCACCGGCACGATCGGCGGCAGGGCCGCGAAGGGCCGGAGCGCCACGTCGAAGACGGCGCGGAGGGCGGCGTTCAGAAGGGACATCGGCGGCGTCTTGGCGGCGCTAGGAGATGTACCCCAGGCCGCGGAGCCGCTTCTCGATCTCCTCCCTCGACTCGGCGCCTTCGAGCTTGGCCAGCTCCTTCTCCAGAGCGTGCGTGATGAACTCCTCGACGGACGAGTAGCCCGCGATGTCGCTGTACCGCTTGACGCGCGCGATGAGTTCCTTGTCGAGCTTGACCTTGCCGCCGCCGAACATTCCTCTTCTCCTTCGTTACCGATCCCGTTCCCGCCGGTTCAGGGCGAACCCGTCGCGGCGCCGCCCGCCAGGGGCGGGAACCCCTCCACGCCGTACTCGGCCAGGATCGAGCCCGGCAGGTCGACAATGCTCCGCGCGGGGCGGCCAAGCGGACGGCTGAGCAGGAGCACGCCCGGCACCAGGCGGTGGTCCATCATGTGATCGCCGCTCCAGGCGCTGTCGTTGTCGCTGAAGACCTCGCCCGCGACCTCGCCCGACGCCGACTCCGTCGCCCCGCGATAACCCTTGCCGTAGCCGACGATCAGATCGGGACCGATCGCGGTCCCTTCCTGGAAGGCGTAGTCCTCGCGAAGGTGGACCTCCGTGATCGCGGGTTCGCCGGTCTTTGGATCGACGACCGCCAGCAGCTCCCGCTTCAACTCCCGGACCAGGTCGAGGCGCTCCGCTGCCGTCACCGTGCCGTCGCGCTCACGGCCGCGCAGGTTGACGTAGAGACCCGAGAAGCCGATCCCGTAGGCCCGGGTGTTGTCCCAGTCGATGTTCAGGAGGAAGCCCTCGTCCGCGTAAGGATCCGGGCTTCGCGCCGTCAGGTAGCCCCGCTCGAGCAGCCAGGCGTTCAGGTGGAAGGCGCGGCGCCAGGAGGCGAAGCCGTGGTCCGACATGGCGATCAGCAGCGGCTCGTCCGCGCCGCCGTCGCCGAGGCCGGCTTCGGCTTCGAGCCGATCCAGCGTCTGCCCGACGATCGCGTCGAGCCCTTCGTAGAGGGTCGGGATCAGGTCGGCGTGGGCCGCATCGGATTCCGGGTCGTAGGCGGGATGCTCCGGATCGCGTGACCGCCAGCGGACGTGGCCGATCTGATCCACGTTGCCGAAGTAGTAGAAGAGGAAGCCTCCCCGCTGTTCGAGGAAGCGGTCCAGGACGTAGCCGTACTGCTCGGCGACCTCGTCGCCCGCGATCTTGGCCTGGGCCAGGAACTCGTCCGGGGTGAAGACGCCTTCGGTCAGGGTCTTCGTGTCCTCGGGCATTCCCTCCGTGTAGAAGCGGTCGACCGCCTCCGCCAGCTCGGCCGCGAAATCGGGCGGCGTCGAGATCGGCGCCGAGGGCGAGATCGGATCGTGGTCGATCGGGCTGACGTAGAGCTCGAACTCCGGCTCGAGCGCGCGCAGGTACATCCGGCAGATTCCGCGCAGGTGCTGGGTCGGCATCATCTCGAAGTCGACCTCGAGCCAGTCGCTCCACTCGCCGACCTCCAGCACGATCTCCTGGTCGCCGAGCTCGATCTTGGCGCTCTCCGTCTCCGGATCGAGGTAGACGGTGAACGGCACGGTCATCTGCTCGGGCTCGCGCAGCAACGGATTGTCGGGCCCGAGCAAGTCGGCCTCGACGACGTTGTCGTAGATGTCGAGTTCGACGATGTCCCCGCCGCTGATGTCACGGTCGGCAAAAAGCTCCGACGTGTAGAACGTGAACGTGCCGTCCGTCCCATGGATGTCGCTCGTCCCCATACCCGAGAGCTCACGGCTCGCCGTACCCGAAACCGGGAAGTTCGCCGGCATGCGGATGACCGTCGTGCGCACTCCGTGCTCCTCCAGCACGTCCCAGAACGGGGTGCCGTGCCGGAACCGCTCGTAGTCGCCACCAGTGAGCGGGAACTGCCAGGGACCGACGTCCAGGTAAAGGCCGCCGGAGGAGGCGGCGGCGGTCGACGGGTACGGGATCATCGTCTCCGGATCCCGGTGCAGGAAGTCGAAGATGCCGTGGCCGCCCGGGTCCATGCCGGTGATGAAGCTCGACCAGGCAACGGGGCTGTGCGGCGGGATCGTCGTCTCCAGTTCCGTGAAGCCGCCCATGGTCTCGAGCCGGGCGAAGTTCGGCAGCCTCCCTTCGTCGATCAACTGCCGGGTGAGCGCGGGGTCCAGGCCATCGAAGCCCAGCACGATGACCTTCGGCCCCTCGGACGGACCGACGCCGCCGCCGCCGCACGTGACCGCCAGGCCAGCCAGGAGCATCGTCGCCGCAAGGGTGACCAGTCGCTTCACGCCGCCGCTCCGGCCGCCCTGCTCTTCAGAGTCGCGCGGTCGAGAGCCGCCGGATCGAAGACCGGCTCGCCCTCCATGTAGTCCGGCTTGTCGACGCCGAACAGGGCCAGCGCGGTGGGCGCCATGTCGAGCAGCGACAGGTCGTCGCCGCGGTTGACCGGACGGCTGCTGAAGAAGACGCCGGGAACCAGCCGCGGGTCGACGCAGTGGTCGCCGCTCCAGGCCTTCGTGTTGTCGGAGAAGACCGGGCCCGCGACGACGCCGACCGCGCAGTCCCAGGACACGCGGTAGCCGTCGTTGTAGCCCACGATCAGGTCGGGGGCGTTGCCCTTGTAGGGACCGGTATAGAGGTCCTCGGCGTCGAACGCGTCGTTGATGCCGATCACGTCCCGCTCCTCGTCGGGCAGGCCCTTCCAGGCCGAGATGAGTTCGCGCTTGAGAGAGCGCGCTTCGTCGCCCGGCTCCACGATGCCGGAGGCCTCGCGGCCCTTGAGATTCAGGAACACGCCGGCCAGGCCGAGCGCGTAGGCCCGCGTTCGCGACCAGTCCACGCCCTCCAGCCATTCCTCGCTGCCGTCGGCGTCCTCTCTCAGCACGAGGTAGCCGTGGTCGAGCAGCCAGCGGTTCAGGTTCACGCCGCGCCTGAAGGAGGCGAAACCGTGGTCGGAGAGCACGATCAGGAGATCGTCGTCGCCCAGCTTCTCCATCACCCGGCCGACCAGGGCGTCGTTGTGCCGGTAGTGGTCCTCGATCGTCCGGCGAGCCCTCCCCGTCTTCCGACCCTTCGCCGCCGGGTGGCCGTCCTCCATGTAGCGCCAGAACATGTGCTGGATGCGGTCGGTGGCGTCGAAGACGCAGGTCAGGGAACCGCGGCGCAAACGCTCGAGCGCCGCGAAGAACATCTCCTCGCGCTCGCGGTCGATGTCGTACGACTGCTTGAGGAACGTCGCGTCGTCGGTCACGCCCTCGTTGAGCGCCGTCGTGTCCTCGGCCAGACCCAGCGTCGCGAAGTCGCCGACCCGCTTGGCCAGGTACGGGGCGTAGTAGGACGGGTGCGAGATCGGCATCGCCGGCTTCTCGGGATCGATGTGGATCGCGGTCAGGTAGAGCGAGGTGTGCTCGGCGGCCTCCGTCAGCAGCATCCGGGTCAGGCCGTGGACCTTGATCCCGGGCGCGGCCCGGAACTCGAGACGCACCCAGTCGGAAAGCTCTCCCTGCTGGAGTTTCACCGTCTCTCCCGCCACGCTGACTGTCGCGGTCTTCGCCCTGCGGTCGACCTCGACCGTCATCGGCGCGCGGAGGGGTGGCGGCGGATCGCCCTCCAGGAAGCTGTTCTCCGGCCCTTCGATCACGCAGTCGAAGTGGTCGGGACCGGAACCGTTGGAACCCAGCGGCACCCGCAGTCCGCCCTCCCGGATCGCGTCCGTCGCCGGACGCGTCGTGTAGAGGAGGAAAGTGCCCTGACTGCCCACGAGGTCCGGCACGCACATCGCCGCCAGTTGCGCGCCGTAGAAGCGGTCCGGCGGGAAGGTGATCGGTACCCGCAGCACAGTGCTCCACACGTTGCGCTCGCCGAGCACGGTCCAGAACGGCTTCGAGCGCCGGAGCATGCGGATCTCGGGCTTCTGCAGCGGAATCTTCCACTTGCCCAGCTTCAGGAAGCGCTCCACGCGACCGATGTGGGCCGAAGACAGCTTCGGCAGGTAGCTCCGCAGGTCGCGGTCGAGAAAGTCGAAGATGTTGTGCTTGCCCGGATTGGCGCCAGTCGCGAAGGTCGACCAGGCCACCGGGGACAGCGCCGGGTACGTGCTGGCGATCCGACGATAGCTACCCTGCTCGCCGAGGCGCTGGAAGTTGGGCAGCTTGCCCTCCTTCATCATCCTCTCCGTCAGGCGCGGATCCTGACCGTCGAGTCCGACGAAGACCAGCCGCCTGACGTGCGCCTTCGGCGGCTTCTTGCGGCGCACGACCCGCCACATGGTCCGCACCGGCCACGCCAGCAGCGAGACGAACGCCAGCGCCACGGTCGCCAGCAGCACCAGGAACGACGACATGAGCGCGAACCCGGCTCCGGGACCGATGTAGGCGGCCGCTGGCGCGGCGGCGAAGAGCGCCGCCAGAAGCGCCAGCGCGACGGTTGCAGGACGCGGAGCTGGCAACGGTTCCTCCATGATCGCGCGCCTGGGAGCACCCGGTGCCAGACAGCGCGGAACGGTGCGGAGCATACCAAGCCGCGGGTAGCATCCCGTGGCCATGTACGGGAAGACTCTCTGGCGGCGGCTTCGCTTCGGCCGGCCGATCATCGTCGTCTCCGGTCTCCCCCGCTCCGGCACCTCGATGGCGATGAAGATGCTCGAGGCCGGCGGAGTGGAGATCGTGACCGACGGCGAGCGCGAAGCCGACGAAGACAACCCGCGCGGCTACTACGAGGACGAGCGGGTCAAGGACCTCGCGACCGCTACCGACAAGTCCTGGCTCCGCGCTTCACGCGGCCGCGCGGTCAAGGTCATCTCCTTCCTGCTCAAGGACCTGCCACCCAATCTGAACTACAGGGTCATCCTGATGCGCCGCGACCTCGAAGAAGTGCTCGCATCCCAGCGCAAGATGCTGGACCGCCGGGGCGAGACCGACGACACACCGGACGAGCGGATGATGGAGCTCTGGCAGGACCAGCTCTGGCGAGTGAACTACCTGCTGCGCACGGCGCCACAGTTCGAGTGGATCGAGGTCGAGTACGGCGAGGCGCTACGGGACCCGGCAGGGGCGGCCACGCGAATCGCCAGTCTCGTGGACGGCCTGGACGAAAGGGCGATGGCCGAGGTGGTCGATCCGGCGCTCTACCGCAACCGCACCGCGCCCTAGCGGGAGACTCCTAGTACACGCCGACGGTCGTCGCCGAGGCTAGCCTCGCGAACGGCCGCACGCCGCTGACGCCATCCCAGGGATAGTCGACGTAGGGCTGCTCCCGTTCCCCCTCGTCGCGCTCGAGGAAGCCGGGGACGAAGAACTCGCGGGTGAGCGTCGTCAGCCGGACGCGCCCGGTGGCGCCGTAGTCGACGACCTGGTCCGGGGCGTCGGGATCGACGACCTCCAGCACGGCCCGCGGCTGCGGCGCGTAGTAGGCGATCATGTAGCCGTCCGCGGCCGTGACCGGCCGCGAGGCGGCCAGTCCCATCAGCGTGTTGCCGTAAGTGGGCGTCATGTAGACGCCGTCGAGGAGTTCCTCGACCGCGAAGCGGGTCCATTGCGGCGTGAACTCGGTACCGCCCGAGAAGATGCCCTTGATCCCGGTGTCGGCCAGGGTCTGACCGCGATCCTCGAGCGCCAGGCACAGCGACTCCAGCAGCTTCGGCGTCGCGAACATGGCCTGGATGTCGTGACCGGCCGAGAGCACCGTCAGCGCCTGGTCGATCACGTGGTCCTTGTACGCCTCCAGGTGCTCCATCCAGCCCTTCTTGATCAGCTTGATCACCCAGCGCGGGTCGAGGTCGACGCAGAAGCAGATGCCTCCCCGGTACTGGCAGAGGTGCTCCACCGCCAGGCGCAAGCGGCGCGGGCCCGAGGGCCCAAGCATCAGCCAGTTGCTGCCCGGTGGGAAGTGTTCGTCCGGCAGGCTGGCGCTGAACAGCTCGTAGTCCGTGCGGAAGTCGTTGAGCGCCACCCGGCTCTTCGGGATGCCGGTCGTGCCGCCGGTCTCGAAGACGTAGATCGGATCGTCGGCCATTGCCTTCGGAACCCAGCGCCGCACGGGTCCGCCGCGCAGCCACTCGTCCTCGAACGGCGGGAACTTGCGCAAGTCCGCGTAGCAGGCGATGTCGCTTCGCGGGTCGAAGTCGAGTTTCGAGGCGAAGTCCAGCCAGAACGGCGTTCCGGTCTCCGGGCTGAAGTGCCACTCCATCATGGCCCGAACGTGGGCATCGAGTCGTTCCCTGGCCTGGGCCTGGGCGTCAGCGCTGGCGACTTCCATCTGCGAACTCCAATCGGGCTTAGGTCCTGCTGTGATCGGCGGGCTGAAGCGGCGGCAGACTACAGCACCAGCCGCCCCGGCGACTCCCCGGGTAGAGCCGCTAGTCGGGCAGCGCGAAGACCCAGAGGACACCGCCCTGCGGGACGTAGGTCCGGGTGCCTATCGCCCCGTCGAGGTGATTCGTGCCGCGTTGCGCGTCGACGCCCCAGCCCGACTGGACCGCGATGTACTGCACGCCGTCGACCTCGAAGGACGTCGGCACCCCGGTGACGCCCGAGTTCGTCCGCTGGCGCCACAGGAGCTCGCCGGTCGCCGCATCGAAGGCGCGGAAGTAGCGGTCGCTCGTGCCGCCGACGAAGACGAGACCGCCGCCGGTCGTCAGGACCGGCCCCCACAACTTGCGCTCGAACTCGACCGTCCATACCTTCTCCCGGGTGTCCAGATTCCACGCCTGGAGCTCGCCGTAGTGCTCCGCGCCTTCGCGTGACACGAATCTCCCCTCCATGCCCATGAAGGTGCGCCCGGGCCGATAGTCCGCCTCGACTCCCTCCAGGTAGGAGCAGGTGTTCTCGTTGGCCGGGATGTAGAGCAGCTTCGTGTCCGGGCTGTAAGCAGCCGGAGGCCAGTTCTTGCCGCCGGACCACGACGGACAGAACACGGCTCCTTCTCCCGTCGCGGGCGTTTTCTCCGGGTCGTACTCAGGCCGGCCGGTTTCCGGGTCGATAGAAGTGAAGACGTCCTGGTGGACGAAGGGTGTGGCGTCCAGGAAATCGATCGAGTCGGCGCTCCGTTCCAGCACCCAGAGGTAGGCGTTGCGTCCGGGATGGACCAGCGCCTTGCGGGTCGAACCGCCGCGCTCGACGTCGATCAGCATGGGCGGGTCGACCTCATCCCAGTCCCAACTGTCGTTCCAGTGGTACTGGTGATGCGCCTTCAACTCGCCGGTGTCGATGTCGAGCGCCAGCACCGAAGTGGCGTACAGGTTGTCGCCCGGCCGGGCGTCGCCCATCCAGGGACCGCCGTTGCCAGTACCCCAGTAGCTCAGTCTCAGTTCCGGGTCGTAGGTGCCGGTGACCCAGACCGGCACGCCGCCGGTCCGCCAGGTGTCGCCCGGCCAACTGTCATGGCCGGGCTCGCCTGGACCGGGAATCGTGTAGGTCTTCCAGAGTTCGTCCCCACTGTCGGCGTCGTAGGCGGCGACGAAACCGCGGATGCCCCACTCGCCGCCAGACACGCCGACCATCACCTTGCCCTCGACGGCCAGGGGCGCAAGGGTCATGTAGTAGCCGCGGGCGTAGCTCTCGACCGCCGTTTCCCAGGCCACCCTTCCCGTCCGCGCGTCGAGCGCGAAGAGACGCGTGTCGACGGTGGCGACGTAGACCCGGTCGCCCCACAGCGCGACGCCGCGGTTCGTCGGGTGCATCTGCTGCAGATCCTCCGGCAGCTCGGGCACGAAGCGCCACAGCAGCTCGCCCGACCCCGCATCGAGCGCCAGCACGCGGCTCCCTGGCGTGGTGATGAACAGCGTCCCGTCGTTGACGATCGGCGGCGCCTGGTGGCCCTCGTTGATGCTGGTCGAGAACGTCCAGGCCGGCTCGAGCGAGGCGACGTTCGAGGTGTCGATCCGGTCGAGCGGGCTGTAGCCCCAGCCGTCGTAGGTGCGCCGGTACATGAGCCAGTTCTCCGGCTCCGGCGCGAGCAGCCGCTCCTGGGTGACCGCGCGGTAAGCGCGCTCCTGGCCGATCGCCTGCGCCGCCGCGACGCCGAGAAGGAAGAGGGCGACCGTCCGTCGAAGAACTGCTTGCCGATCCATCATCGTCAGAACTCCCTCTCGAACCGGATCGTGGCGCTGAAGCCACCGGCGGCGACGAGAACGCCGTCCTCCGAACGAAGCGGCAACGACGGCAGCCGGCGGGGCGCCGGGCCGGAGATCACCTCGGCCCCATCCCTGGGATCGAACTCGGACTCGTGGCAGGAACAGACGAGGAACTCCGTCTCCTCCGACCAGTCCTCGATGTCACAGCCGGTGTGGGGGCAGATGCCCGAGTAGGCGACCACACCGTCCGCGGACGCGGCCCTGGTGTCGGGCGTCAGCGAATCCGGGTCGAAGCGCAGCAGCAGCACCTGGTTCAGACGCGATCCGTCGCGGACCGCACCGCTTGCCGGGTCCATCGCCCAGGAGATCACCTGCTCGCTGGCCATCGGCAGATCGTCCACCCGGATCGTCTCTCCCTGGCGCGGCCCGAAGGCGAACACGAACCGGTCGCCCTCCCGCGGCCGCACCCTGCGCGGATCGTCCTCCTGCGCCTGGAGCACGTTCAGCCCTCGCACGGCGAGACCCAGCCCGAGAGCCGATTTGAGAACCGTCCGCCTGTTCCGCATGGCCGGCGAAGGGTAGCAGTCCGGCCCCCTGGGCGAAGCCGGCATCGCACCCGCTCGCGGCCCGACGCGCCCATTCGGTTGCAGTCCCCGGTGCTACGATTCCGCCTCTTTCGCCCGCTACTCCCTACTACGTCCTGGACCGTCCCGGACCGGCAGCAGGTACCCAGATGATCGACATCCCCGCCATCCGTTGGGGCAAGCCCTACGAGTCGCTCGAGAAGGCGACGATCGTCCACTTCGAGACCGGCGAGGAGCTGGCCACGCTGCACCAGACCAACCCCGGCCTGGTCCAGCGCGACATGCGCCGCGCCCAACGCGCCCGCGACATCCTGCGCGAGATCCCGTCCAGCGAACTGATCTCCATGGTGATCGAGGCCGCCGACCTCTACCTGAACGCGGACCTGCCTCTCGGCAGCGGCAGCCAGACCCCGGAGGACTTCGTCCACTACCAGTCGGCGACGACCGGCCTGCCCGAGCACATGTGCCGGGCGAACATGGACAAGAACCACTTCGTGCTGACGAACATGGGCGAGGTGCTGGAGGCCCTGACCCGCGGTCTCGACCTCGACATCCTGGCCCGCGGCCACGGCGTCGAGGAGCGCGGCGTGCCCGTCAGCTACCAGGCTCAGGCACCCGTGATCGGTCTGGTGCTGCCGTCCAACTCGCCGGGCGTGCACACGCTGTGGATGCCGGTCATCCCCCTCCAGATCGGCCTCGTGTTCAAGCCGGGACCGCAGGAACCGTGGACGCCCTACCGGATGACCGAGGCCTTCGTCCAGGCCGGCGTGCCACGCGAGGCGATCTCGATCTACCCGGGGGAAGGCGATATCGGCGCGGCCGTCCTCGCCTCCTGCTCGCGCAGCATGATCTTCGGCGGCGCGGACACCGTCGCCCGCTATCAGAACGATCCCCGAGTGCAGCCGCACGGCCCCGGCTTCAGCAAGATCCTGCTCGGCGACGACGTCGTCGACGACTGGGAGCAGTACCTCGACGTGATGGTCGACAGCGTGCTGGTCAACAGCGGCCGGAGCTGCATCTCCTGCTCAGGCGTCTGGGCTTCGCGCCACACGGAGGAGATCGCCCAGGCCCTCGCCGAGCGGCTGGCGCCCGTGCTGCCCAAGCCGGCCGACGACCCCGAGTCTCCGCTCGCCGCCTTCACCGTTCCGGGGATGGCGAAGGCGATCGACGGCATGATCGAGCGGCAGGTCGACGTTCCCGGCGTCCGCGACCTGACCTCCGAGATTCGCGGCAACGGACGGCTCGACGAGCGCGAGCGCTGCGACTACCTGCTGCCGACCGTTCTCCACTGCGCCGACGCAGACGTCGAAGCCGCCAACGTCGAGTACATGTTCCCATTCGTCTCCGTCGTCAAGTGCCCCCAACAGAAGATGCTGAGCGCGATCGACGACACCCTCGTGTGCAGCGCGATCACCGGCGACGAAAACTGGCGACGCCAACTGATCGACGCCACCCACGTCGACCGCCTGAACCTCGGCCCGGTGCCGACGATTCAGCTCAACTGGCTGCAACCGCACGAAGGGAACATCATCGACTTCCTGTTCCGGGCGAGGGCCTTCCAGGAAGCCGGGGTGGCGTAGCTCAGGCGGTCAACTCGCCCTGCGGCTGCTCTCCGGCACTGACGACCCTCAACTCGTCGTACCAGGCTTTGACCCGTTCCGGCGACCAGAGCGTCACCGCACAGTCAGCCACGAAGTAGACCTGGTCCGCGATCTCCTCGACGAGTTCGAGGCGATGGGACGACAGCAGCACTCCCCGGCCGTTGGCGGCGAAGTTCCGGAGCATCCGGCACAGGCGCGCTACCGCGACCGGGTCGAGACCGTTGAACGGCTCGTCGAGGATCAGCAGTTCCGGCTCGTGCAGCAGCGCCGCGGCCAGGGCCAGTTGCCGGCGGTTGCCCGTCGAGAGTTGATGGCAGAGACGATCCGACCCGGGCACTTCCATAGCCTCCAGGAGATCGACGGCGCGCGTGCGGGCCTCGCCAGCGTCCAGACCGTACAAGGCGGCGCAATAGTCCAGGAACTCGACCGGCCGCAGGAAGTCGAACAGCTCGTCCTCCTCCAGCAGGATGCCGACCCTGGCCATCACCTCCGGATGAAGTCGCGGGTCGTAGCCGAACATCCGCACCGTGCCCGCACTCGGCTCGGTCAGGCCCAGCCCGAGTCGCATCAACGTCGTCTTGCCGGCGCCATTCCGGCCCACCAGGCATTGGACCCCCGCCCCGATCTCGAGGTTCACCGAGCGCAGGACCTCGAGATCGCCGTAGGACTTGTCGACCGAGTCGAGCCACAGCATCGTCGTCACACCGTCACCGCCCATTCACGCAACCGTCGTCGCAGCCAGTCGCCCTTGGCCAGCGCGGCCACCAGAAACCCGCAGCCTGCCGCCGCCAGGAGCAGCAACACCGTCATCGCGGTTACCGCAGCCGTCGAACCGCCCAAGCTCCGCGCCGCGGCCAGAACGCCTCCCGCGACCGCCATCTGAAGCAGCCAGGCGGCCCCCAGCACCACCAGCCCCAGGACGCTGCAGAAGAAGTCCCTTTGCTCGTGCAGTTCCGGCTTCCTGGGGAACGTGACGGAAACCACCGTGCCGGCGCCAGCCAACCCCACCAACGAGAAGGCCGCGACGAGGAAAGGAAGCGTCCGCTCGGCAGGCTGCATCTGGTCAGCCAGCAGCATGGTCAGGACCATGGTCTGAGCGATCACCGAGACGCCGACCACACTGACCACGCCCAGCACCTTACCGGGCAGGCAGGCGAACCGCGCGGTCTCCGCCGACATCGCGAGCCGTCTGGCGCCGCTCGCGGCAAACCCCAGAAGATTGGCAAAGAACGCGACCCAGAACACACCGAGAAAGGCCGCGATGGAAGCCGCCATCCACAGGGCGAACTGGCCCGCGCCGGAAGCTGACTCCTCGCCTCTGAACAGGAAGGCCATCACGAGAGGCATGGCCCAACTGACGACGAGGTTCAGGCGCACTTGGCGGAAGCGGAGCATCATCCGAGCCTGCGCCAGCGCGACGACGAAGATCGGCCGCGACCAGACGCCGGCCGGCGCCCGAACGGCGACGGCGGCGGGCCGGTCGCCGGTCGGTTCCTTCGGCGCCGCCCGGCCACGGCGTTTCGTCGCCTTCGCGCCGCGGTCGTTGGGGCTCTGCTGCTCCAGGACAAAGGCGCCGGCCAGAAGCAGCAGGATCAACACGAGCCGCCCCACGCTAACGGCGGCGCTCGCCCAAGGGCCGCCGGCGGCCCATAGCGGCGCGACCGCGCTCGCACCGAGCACCCCGAGCAACAGGATCGCGAGCCAAGACCCGAACCAGCGCCCGC
>VXUF01000063.1:27203-28002 GCA_009837085.1 Holophagales bacterium | reverse complement strand
CGTTTCCTGGCCGCCTGCGGCGGCAGCCGGCGGGGACGCCGGCGCACCCAGTGTGGGGCGCCTGCGGCCCGACGTGCTCGTCGGTCTGAGGCGGAGCCTCCCTAGTCCGTTTGCCCGCTCAGTCGTCTCGCTGGTTACGCCGCGGCTACACTCCGAACCATGCAAGCTCTCGACCCCTCCTGGGAGGGCTCACCGCCACAACTCTCGCCGGCGCCCCGGTTGGAAGCGTTGGCTGGCGTCGATGTTGCCTTGCTCTCGAACGGAAAAGCCGGTGTGGCTCCACTGTTCGACCACCTGGAGTCGCTGCTGCGCGAACGCTGGAAGGTGGCCGCGGTGGAGCGCGCGACGAAGGGGAACTACAGCGCCCCGGCCGAGCGGGAACTCGTGCGCCGTCTGGCGAGGCGTCGCCTGGTCATCACCGGCGTCGGCGACTGAGGGAGCTGCTCGTCGTGCAGTCTGCACGACGCCGTCACGTTCGAGCGCGAAGGTGTGCCCGCGGTCGGCGTGATGACGTCGGCGTTCGTCGATGGCGCCGAGTTGATGGCGCACGCCTGCGGGGCCCCGGACTACCGGTTCGCGGTGATCGAGCATCCGATCAGCAGCGCGACCGAGATCGAACTCCTGGAACGGGCGGGAGAGATCGTGAGGCAGGCGGAGGAGCTGGTGCTAGCCGGGGGGCCGCTGGGCACGCCGTGACGGGTTCGCGACAACGAGCCGGTGTTGTAGCCGCAGCGCTTGCCGCAATGCTCACGGTACCGGCGACAGCCGAGAATGGCGTCGTGCTGGCGGAGTTCATCTT
>VXUF01000063.1:7734-27193 GCA_009837085.1 Holophagales bacterium | reverse complement strand
GATCATCTTCGACGACGCGCCGCATCCCGAGTGCCACGCCTCGACGATCGCCGAGACCGCTTCCGGCGCTCTGGTCGCCGCCTGGTTCGGCGGGACCGCCGAGCGGAACGCGGATGTCGGCATCTGGTTCAGCCGGCAGGGCGTCGACGGCTGGACGCTTCCCGTCGAAGTGGCCAACGGCGTTCAGCCGGACGGTGGCCGGTACCCGACCTGGAACCCGGTTCTCTACCAGTCGCCCCGTGACGGCGCGCCCCTGCTGCTCTTCTTCAAGGTGGGGCCGAGCCCGCCGGAGTGGTGGGGGATGGTCATGGAGTCGGTGGACGACGGCCGCACCTGGAGCGAGCCCCGGCGCCTTCCGGACGGCATCCTGGGTCCCATCAAGAACAAGCCGATCACCCTGCCCGACGGCAGTCTGCTCGCCGGCTCGAGCATCGAGGACGCGCCGGAGCCTCCGGCCTGGCGGGCGCACTTCGAGCGTTCGCCCGATCTGGGGCGAACCTGGACGCGCAGCGAGCGGCTGGCCGGCCGGACCTCGGGCGGTGAGGACTTCTGGATCATCCAGCCGACGATCCTGACGCTCGGCGACGGCGAACTCCTGGCGCTGTTCCGGTCCAAGCAGAGTCGCATAGCGGCGTCGCGCTCAGCGGACGAAGGCCGCACCTGGGGACCGATCTACGCCACTGGTCTGCTCAACCCCGACGCCGGGGTCGATGGCCTCACCCTGGCCGACGGCCGGCACCTCCTCGTTTACAACCACAAGGTACGCGTGGATGGCGCCTGGGCCGGTTCCCGGTCTCGCCTGAACGTGGCGCTCTCGGACGATGGCGTCGTCTGGGACGCCGCGCTGATGCTGGAAGACCAGGACGGGGAGTACTCCTATCCGGCGGTCATCCAGGGCCGGGACGGCCTGGTCCAGGTGTCCTACACGCACCGGCGCACCCGCATCCGGCACCTGACGCGCGACCCGACGCTGCTGCCGCGGTATCCGATGCCCGGTGGAGAGTGGCCGGGGGAAGCGCCGGTCCTGCCTCCCGAGTGACCGCGGGCGCCGATCTCGTCGTTTTCGTCGTCTACCTGGCGGCGGTGGTGGTGCTCGGCCTCTCGCTGGCCAGGCGAAGCGGGACGGCACGGGGGTTCATGGTCGCCGGTGGAGCACTGCCGGGTTGGGCGGTCGGCATGTCGATGTTCGGCACGTTCCTTTCCAGCAACACGTTCATCGGGGTCCCCGGGCAGGCGTACGGGGGCAACTGGAACGCGTTCGTGTTTTCGCTGTCCCTGCCGGTGGCGGCGTTCCTCGCCGCGCGCTGGTGGATTCCGTTCTATCGCCGCGGCGACGCGGTGTCGGCCTACCACCATCTGGAGGAGCGGTTCGGCCGCTGGGCGCGGACCTACGCCGTTGCCTGTTACCTGCTGACCCAGTTCGCACGGGTCGGGTCGATCCTGTTCGGCGTCGCCCTGGCGATGAATGCCCTGACCGGCTGGCCGGTGGCCTGGATCATCTTGAGCACCGGCGTCGTCGTCACGGTCTACACCCTGGTCGGCGGCATCGAGGCGGTCATCTGGACCGACGTGATCCAGAGTGTCGTGCTGACGGTCGGCGCCCTGATCGTCGTCGGGCTCCTGATCGGGGACGCGCAAGGCGGGTTCGGCGGATTGCTCGAAACGGCGCAGGCGGCGGAGAAGTTCTCTCTCGGCAGCCTTGCGTTCGAGTTCACGACTTCGACCTTCTGGGTCGTCCTCGTCTACGGCCTGTTCATCAACTTCACGAACTTCGGCATCGACCAGAGCTACGTCCAGCGCTATCACGCGGCGGTGAGCGACCGCGCCGCGTCTCGCTCGGTGTGGCTGGCGGCAGGCCTCTACCTGCCGGTTTCGGCCGTCTTCTTCTTCATCGGCACCGGCTTGTTCGTCGTTCTCCAGGGTCAGCCCGAGGCGACCGGTCTCGCCGCCGATCAGGCCTTCCCGCACTACATCTCGACCCGGTTGCCGTCGGGCGCGGCGGGACTGCTGATCGCGGCTCTGTTCGCGGCCGCGATGAGCAGCATCGACACCTCGTTCAACAGCTCGGCCACGGTGTTCCTGTCGGACATCTACCGGACCTACATTCAACCCGAGCGGGGCGCCGATGGCGGCGAGGCCGAGGATCTGCGCGTGCTGCGCCGGGCCACGGTCGTCATCGGCGTTCTGGGCACGGGTGCGGCACTGTTGATGATTGGGGCGGGCAGTCTGCTGGACGTCTGGTGGACGGTTTCCGGCATCTTCGCCGGCGGACTGCTCGGACTCTTCGCGCTCGACCGGCTGGCGCCCCGGGCCGGTCGCGGTGCCGCCCAGGCCGGAGTGGCCGTCGGTGTGCTGGTGATCGTTTGGATGACCGTGTCGCCGCAGCTTGAGGGCGGTCTCGCGATGCTGCGAATTCCGCTGCACAGCTACATGATCACCGTCATCGGCACGCTTACCATCTTCGGCGTCGGTTTGCTGCTGGCGAGCCGGCGGCAGCGCGCGGCGCTGCGATAGGGTGAGGCCTGTCTACGTAGTCGCCCGATGCCCGTTCCA
Source organism: Holophagales bacterium (assembly GCA_009837085.1). Lineage (GTDB taxonomy): Bacteria > Acidobacteriota > Thermoanaerobaculia > Multivoradales > Multivoraceae > Multivorans. The sequence continues at coordinate 24,640 of VXUF01000063.1, read as the reverse complement.
GACTCTCCGCCGATACCGCGTTCCAGCCATCCGCGCCGTCTGGCGATCCTCCTGGCCGCGTCGCTTCTGGTCCTGTCGCTCGGCGGCTGCGACAACCGCGGCGATCTTCTGGGCGTCGAACTGGTCGTCTTCACGCTCGGCGAGTGGGCGGGCACCGGGCCGCAGGGAGAGGAGTTCCGTTTCATCCTGGAACGCGACGACGACGATGTGAGGCTCGCCGCCTTCCTGGTCAACCTGCCGGGGCTCGCGGACGCCGCCGTCGGCGAGTCCGAGGCCTGCGCGACGCTGGTCGACGCGTTTACCAGGTTCGGGAACTCCAACGCCAACATACGCATCCGTGACGCCGGCTTTCGGTTCCGCACGCCGAACGATGTCCGGGTCGACCAGGACGGGCTGATCGAGGCGGTGATCACCGGCTCGTTCGATTCTTCAGAGAGCGCGATGGTAGACGCGGAGATCGAGATCGACGCGACCCGCTTCCTGCCTTGCCGCATCGAGACGATGGTCAGTTGGCAGATGGAGCCGGTCGGTTCCTGAGCCGCGGGCTAGACAGGCGCGAGGCGGAGGCGGAGGATGTATCCCGGCAGGTACGCGCGCGAAACTCCGGGCAAGCCGGCGGTCATCATGGCCGGAACCGGCGAGACGGTCACCTACCTGGAGCTCGATCGGCGGTCGAACCGACTGGCGCAACTCTGGTACGCGCAGGGGTTGCGGCCGCGCGATCACGTGGCGATCTTCATGGAGAACCACCCGCGCTACTTCGACGTCTACTGGGCGGCGATCAGGTCAGGCCTCTACCTGACAACAGTGAACCGCTACCTGACCGCGGAGGAGGCGGCGTACATCGTCAAGGACTGTGGCGCGCAGAGCATCGTTGCTTCGGCGAAGCTGGCCGAAGCGTGCGCCGAGCTGACGGACCTGATCCCGACCTGTCCTGGCCGGCTGATCGTCGACGACGACGGATTGGGCATTCCACCCGGTTGGGATGACTACGGCGAGGCGACGGCCGCGTTCCCGGCCGAGCCGCTCGCCGAGCAGCCACGCGGCAGCACGATGCTCTACAGCTCCGGTACCACCGGACGGCCCAAGGGCATCCTGCGGCCGCTCACCGGCCTGTCGGTGGAGGAGATGCCGGACCAGCGCTTCGAGGTGCTGACCACCATCTACGGCATCGACGCCGACTCGATCTACCTGTCGCCTGCTCCCCTCTACCACGCGGCGCCGCTCGGCTTCACGGCCGGGACGCAGACTCTCGGCGGCACGGTGGTCGTCATGGAGCGGTTCGACCCGGAACTCTCGCTCAAGGCGATCGAGGACCATGGAATCACCGTCAGCCAGTGGGTGCCGACGATGTTCAGCCGCATGCTAAAGCTCCCCGAGGAGGCGCGCTCCCGCTACGACCTGTCGAGCCACAAGCGGGCGATCCACGCCGCGGCTCCCTGTCCGGTCGACGTCAAACGCCGGATGATCGAGTGGTGGGGGCCGATCATCCTCGAGTACTACGCCGGCTCCGAGGGCAACGGCATGTGCGCGGTCGAAACGGACGCGTGGTTGAGGAAGCCGGGCACGGTCGGCCAGTGTCTGACCGCGACGGTCCACATCTGTGACGACGACGGCGAGGAGTTGCCAGCAGGCGAGCCGGGGACGATCTTCTTCGAGCCGCCCGAGGACGCGGACCTGTTCGAGTACCACGGCGACAGGGAGAAGACGCTCGGATCACGGCACCCGCGCCACCCCCGCTGGAGCACGCTCGGCGATGTCGGCTACCTGGACGAGGAGGGCTACGTCTTCCTCACCGACCGCAAGGCGTTCATGATCATCTCGGGCGGCGTCAACATCTATCCTCAGGAGATCGAGGACGCTCTCATCCTCCACCCGAAGGTGGCCGACGTGGCGGTGATCGGCGTGCCGAACGAGGACCTGGGTGAAGAGGTCAAGGCGGTCGTCCAGTTGATGCCCGGTTTCGAGGAGAGTCCGGACGTAGCCGAGGAGCTCTTGACCTACGCGCGGGACCGCGTCGCGCACTACAAGGCGCCGAAGTCGGTCGACTTCGAGGAGCAGCTGCCACGGCTTCCCACCGGGAAGCTCTACAAGCGCCTGCTGCGCGATCGCTACTGGACGGGCCGTACGTCGCGGATCGTCTGAGGCTGGACGGCGACAGGCTTGCTGACCAGGATCGCGGACGAACTCGCCTCGGCGGTCGACGATCTCCGATTCGGCCCCCCGGTCGCCCACGTCTACAACCCGCTGGTCTACGCCCAAGCGCCGCACCACGCGTACCTGAACCTGGCCGGCGCCGGGCCGGGCAGGGTGATTCTCCTGGGGATGAACCCGGGCCCGTGGGGCATGACGCAGACCGGCGTTCCGTTCGGCGAGGTCGCCTGCGTGCGGGAGTGGCTCGGCATCGACGTTCCGGTGGAGCCGCCGGCTGTTCAGCACCCGAAACGGCCGATCCTCGGCTTCGACTGCCCTCGGAGCGAGGTCAGCGGCCGGCGGGTCTGGGGTTGGGCGAAGCAGCGTTTCGAGAATCCGGAGGCGTTCTTCGAGCGGTTCCTGATCTGGAACTACTGCCCGCTGGCGTTTCTCCTGGAGAGCGGCGCCAACCTGACCCCGGACCGGCTGCCGGCACGCGAGAAGGCGCCGCTGTTTCAGGCGTGTGACCGGGCGCTGCGGCAGGCCGTCGAAGCGCTGGAACCGCGCCTGGTCGTCGGCATCGGCACGTTCGCGGAAGGCCGGTCGCGGCGCGCGCTCGAGGGCCTGAACGTGCCGGTCGGCCGGATGCTCCATCCGAGCCCGGCCAGTCCGGCCGCGAACCGCGGTTGGCAGGAGCAGGCGGAACGTGATCTGCGCGCCCTGGGCGTGAGCTTCCAGAGCTAGCGCTGGCCGGCGTGGCGGAGTTCGACTTCCGTGTCGTCGATGGCCAGGACGACCGCATCGTGGATCGCTGGCCGGAGCCTGCGGATCGCGATGTTCTCCCGGGTCGGGTGAACCCGGTTGGTCAGCAGGACGACGATCAGCTCGAGTTCCGGGTCGATCCAGAGCGACGTTCCCGTAAAACCGGTGTGGCCATAGGAGCGCGCCGAGAAGTAGCGGCCGGCGGAGCTCGGGTCGGACGGCGTGTCCCAGCCGAGCGCCCGGCTACTGCCGGGCACGAGCTCGGCCCGCCGGGTGAAGAGGGCGACGGTGTCCGCGTTGGCGATACGCCGTTCGCCGTAGCCGCCGCCGTTCAGCATCGTCTGGGCGAACGCGGCAACGTCGCGGGCGGTGCCGAAGAGGCCGGCGTGGGGTGCTACGCCGCCCAGGGCATGCGTGTTCTCGTCGTGGACTTCGCCGTGCGGGAGCCGGCCGCGCCAGGCGTCGAACTCGGTCGCCGCGATTCGCTTGCGCAGGGAATCCACGGGCAGGTAGCCGGTGTCGGCGAGCCCGAGCGGATCAAGGACCTCGTCCTCGACCAGTTCGGCGAGGCCACGGCCCGATTCACGCTCCAGGATCTCTCCGAGCAGCAGCACGCCGAGGTCCGAGTAGATCGACCGTTCGCGGGGCCCAACCTCCAGGTCGGTGGCGGCGATGTGTTCCAGGTAGCGGGCGCGGGCCTCGTCGCGGTCGAGGCCTTCCCCGAGCTCCCGGAACAGCTCGGTGCAGCAGGGCAGGCCGCTCGAATGGGCGAGGAGATCCCGCAGCGTTGCGCCGCCTACCGGCGATCCCTTGAGCTCCGGCAGGTAGGAGGCGGCCGTGCCGTCCAGGTGGAGTGCGCCGGACTCGACCCGGCGCATCATCAGGGTGGTCGTCGCGATGACCTTGGTCAGCGAGGCCAGGTCGTAGATCGTTGATGGGCTGACGGCGGGGGCGTCGTCCTCGTAGGTCAGGCGGCCGGCCGCCCGTTCGAGGGCGACCGCACCGCGGCGCGCGACCAGCAGGACGCCGCCCGGAGTGACCCTCTCCGCCACGGCCCTCTCCAGCAGAGCGGCCGCCTGCTCGAGCCGCTCCGGGTCGAAGCCGGCCGACGCAGACGCGGCGACCTGGAGTGTGGCGGCGGTCGTAGCCGGCTCGGCCGATCCGGGTGAAGACACGTTTGCCGCGGGTCTTGTCGATTGACAGGCTAGGGAGGCGGCGAAGAGCAGAAGAGTCGCTGGTAGCCGAACCGCCGGCGCATTGGTGGGTCCTCGCACGGCGTCCATGGCGGGCGAAGAAGGCAACGCCGCGAGAATACCGGTTGCTATCCTGACTCGCACCGTCTGGAATCGGCGGTTGGACACGAGGAGGTAGACCATGAAGAGAACGCTGGCAATGGTGGCTGTGCTGGTGGCCGTGGGTTGCGGCTACGGCGGCGACAGTGAGGAAGCGGAACCAATGGCGGAGGAGGCGACGGAAGCGATGGAGAGTGACGGCACGGTGCTGCGCAACGACCCCGCAATCGACGACCTGGTACCCGCCGGCGCGGTGGTTGAAAAGGTCGCCGACGGCTTCACCTTCACCGAGGGTCCGGTATGGGTCCCCGGTGACCCCGACCGCCTTTACTTCAGCGACATCCCGGAGAACAAGGTCTACCGCTGGTCCGAAGGTGAGGGTGCGGTCGTGTTCCTCGATCCGGTCCTGCCTGACGACGCCGGCACCGGCGGCATCGGCGGATCGAACGGTCTGGCGCTCCACCCGGACGGCCGCCTGGTCCTCTGCGAGCACGGCAACCGCGTGGTGTCCGCCATGGCGCTGGACGGCGAGCGTGTGACCCTGGCCGGAAGCTATGACGGCAAGCGGCTCAACAGCCCGAACGACATCGTTTACCACTCGAGCGGGTCGGCGTTCTTCACCGATCCGCCCTATGGCCTTCCGAACCAGTCCGAGAACAAGGAGCAGGACCACAACGGCATCTACAGGCTGGACCCGGACGGCACGGTGACCCTGCTCGAGACCGGCCAGACACGTCCGAACGGCCTCGGCCTGTCGCCGGACGAGAAGACGCTCTACGTGGCGAACTCGGACGCGCCGCCCAACCGCTACTGGAAGAAGTACGCGGTGAACGACGACCTCACACTGGGCGAAGGCGAGATGTTCTTCGACGCCAGCGGCATGGAGGCGCCCGGCGCGCCGGACGGTCTGGCGGTCGACGTGGATGGCAACGTGTTCGCGACCGGGCCGGGCGGCGTGATGGTGTTCGCGCCTGACGGCCGTCACCTGGGCACGATCGCGCCGGCCGAGCTGCCCGCGAACACCGCCTTTGGCGGCGACGGCAGCACGCTCTACATGACGGCGCGCTCCGGGCTCTACCGCGTCGCCACGAGCACCCGGGGTCTCGTGTACCGGGGCGAGTGATTCACTCCTAGGCCGGCATGGGCCTCGGCGGCAGCTTCGGCCTTGCCGACTGGCTGATTCTGCTGGCGCTGTTCGCCGCCATCACGGTGATGGCGCGCTCGCTGTCGCGGCGGCAGAAGACCGAGAGGGACTACTTCGGCGGTGCCCGGAACCTCCCCTGGTACGCGGTGGCGGCCTCCCTGGTCGCGACCGAGATCAGCGCGGTCACCTACATCAGCCTGCCATCGATCGTCCATCGGCCGGGGGGCGACCTGACCTACCTGCAGATCGGGTTGTTCGGCTACCTCGCCGCCCGTCTGCTGGTGGCGTGGTTGCTCGTTCCCGCCTACTACCGCTACGACGTGATGAGTCCCTACGACCTGATCGAGCGGCGGCTGGGCACTGCGGGGGCCTCCGTGCGACGGACGGCGACCGGCATGTTCTGGCTGGGAGGCGTCCTGGCCCAGTCCGCCCGGGTCTATCTCTCCGCGGTCGTGCTGGGCGTCCTGCTCCACCGGGAACTGGGATGGCTGGAACGGACGACGGGCGTGCCGCCTCACGTGGCGGCCGTGGCGGCGGTCGTCGTCATCGCCGTGGTCTGGACCTGGCTTGGCGGTATCGCCGCCGTGGTCTGGACCGACGTCGTCCTCTTCCTGCTGTTCGTGGCCGGCGTCGCGGTCAGCCTGGGTGTCGTGGCGTGGGAACTCGAGGCGGGCATGGCGCCGGCGCTCGCCGCGGCGTGGAGCGAGGGCAAGTTCACGTTGTTCGACCTGTCGGCGTCCCTTACCGCGCCGTACACGCTCTGGGCCGCGCTGATCGGCGCCACGATCGGCGGCGTCGCCGCCTTCGGCACGGACCAGTTGATGGCGCAACGCCTCTTCTGTTGCCGCAGCGCGCGGGACGCTCAACTGGCGGTGGCTACCAGCGGGGTTTCCGTGCTCGTCTCCCTCTCGTTCGCATTCGTCGGGATCGGCTTGTGGGCGTACTACGAGCAGGCGCCCCTCGCAGGTGTCGCGGCCGAGATCGTGGCCGAGCAGCCGGACCGGATCTTCGCCGTCTTCGCGGTCGAAGCGGTGGCGGTCGGCCTGAAGGCGCTGGTCGTCGCCGGCGCGCTGGCGGCGGCGGTTTCCAGCCTCGACTCGATCCTCGCGGCGCTCGCGCAGACGACGTCCGCTCTCCTGCGCTCCCGCCACCGGCGCGGCAACGGCGTGCGCCTGCCGCGATTGCTCGTGCTCGGCTGGGGCCTCGTGCTCGCTCTGACTTCCCTCGGGATGGACACGGTGGCGGCCCGCTACGACGCGCTGCTCGACCTCGCCCTGGCGATGGCCGGGTACACCGGGGGCGCTTTGCTGGCGGCCGTGGCACTGGCTCTGGCGCCGTTCGGCCGTGACGGGCGGGGTTTCCTCTGGTCCGGGCCGCTTTCGGCGCTCGCCGTCTTCGCCGCGGTCTGGCATCAGCCGGTGGCGGGCTGGATCTGCCTGCTCGGCGTCGTCGTGCTGCTCATCGTCTGGCTGCGCATGGACGGCCGCGGCCGCCCGGGCGCCAGCCTCTTCCTGGCCCTGGGTGGCGGCGGCGTGCTGGCTCTGTGGCGCTGGGCGGAGGGCCCCGGCGGAGAGGTCCTGGCCTGGCCGTGGTACGTGCCGCTGGGAGCTCTGGTGGCATGGGTGTGGGGGATGGGCTTGAGTGCTAGCGTCGAACGGTGGCCGACCCGGACGGAGCGACTCGCCGCGACGTGATGGCGGTCGTGGGCGCTCTCGGCGCCGCGGCGGTGGCGGGCTCGGCCTGCATCCGTTCGGATCGCGAGCCGGACGCGCGGCAGGGAGCCGCGCCGACGGAGGTGGGCAGCTTCGAACTCGAAGAGGTGACGATCGCCGAACTGGGGCGCCGGATGGCCGAGGGGGAGCGGACGAGCCGCGAGATCACCGGGCTCTACCTCGACCGTATCGAAGCCCTGGACGATCAGGGTCCGAGGCTGCGCTCCGTCATCGAGACGAACCCGGACGCTCTCGAGATCGCGGAAGAACTCGACCGCGAGCGCGCCGCCGGAACCGTGCGCGGCCCGCTCCATGGCGTGCCGATCCTGCTCAAGGACAACATCGCCACCGCCGACCGCACGACGACCACCGCCGGTTCCCTGGCGCTGGAGGGGTCGATCCCGCCCCGGGATGCCTTCGTCACGGCCCGACTCAGGCAGGCCGGGGCGGTGCTCCTCGGCAAGGCGAACCTGAGCGAGTGGGCCAACTTCCGCTCTCAGCGCTCGAGTTCGGGCTGGAGCGCCCGCGGCGGGCAGTGCCGCAATCCGTACGTTCTCAGCCGCAATCCCTGCGGTTCGAGTTCCGGTTCGGGCGCCGCCACATCCGCGAACCTCTGCGCCGCGGCGGTGGGCACGGAGACCGACGGCTCGATCATCTGTCCGTCGTCGGCGAACGGCCTGGTCGGGATCAAGCCGACCGTGGGTCTGGTAAGTCGCAGCGGAATCGTGCCGATCTCCGCGGTCCAGGACACCGCCGGTCCGATGGCGCGAACGGTCGCCGACGCCGCGGCGTTGCTCAGCGGCATGACGGGGCGCGATCCGCTGGACGAGGCGACGGCCGGTTCGCCGGTTCCGACGGATCTGGGTCGCCACCTTGAAGAGGCCGGCGCGGCCGACCTGAGCGGCGTCCGCATCGGCGTCGGTCGCCAGTTCTTCGACCGCGACAGTCGCGTCGACGCGGTGATGGTGGAGGCGATCGAGGCTCTCCGGAGCCTCGGCGCCGAGATCGTCGACCCGGTCGAGATCGCCCATCGTCGGGAAGTGGGGCGGCACGAGTACGAAGCGATGCTCTACGAGTTCAAGGCCGGTCTGAACCAGTACCTGGCCGGGCTGGGCGACGACGCTCCGGCGAGAACGCTCGCGGACGTCATCGCGTTCAATGAGGCGCACGCGGCCGAGGAGATGCCGTACTTCGGCCAGGAGATCCTGATCGAGGCGGAAGCGAAGGGGCCGCTGACGGAGGCTGCCTATCTGACGGCGCGAGGCGAGGCGAGCCGGTTGTCACGCGAGGAGGGCCTCGACGCGGTGCTTTCCGAGCTTCGTCTCGACGCCATCCTCGGTCCGAGCGGCGGCCCGGCCTGGGTGACCGACCTGGTCCACGGCGACACCTTTTCGGTCGGTAGCTCCGGTTCGGCGGCGGTCGCGGGCTATCCGAACGTCACGGTCCCGGCCGGCTACGTCCACGGCCTTCCGGTCGGCGTCTCGTTCTTCGGCGCCGCCTGGTCCGAGCCGACGCTGATCCGCATCGCCTGGGCCTTCGAGCAGGCGGCGCCGCATCGCCGGCCGCCGCGGTTCCGCGCCACCGTCGACGAAGCCTGATCTACGCCCTCATCGCGCGGAAGCACTTCCGCAGCTCGTCGACGAAGACGTCCGGCACTTCGAAGGCGGCGAAGTGCCCGCCTCTCTCGAGCCGGTTCCAGTAGACGAGCTGGCGGTACCGGCGCTCAGCCCAGCGCCGGGAGGAGCGGAAGATCTCCTTGGGGAAGATGCTGCAGCCGACCGGGATCTCGACCGGATCGCCGCCACCCCTGCCGAAGCTCTCCCAGTAGAGCCGCCCGGAGGACGCGCCGCAGGCCGGCAGCCAGTACATCATCACGTTGTCGAGCAACTGGTCGCGCGTCAGCACGTTCTCCGGATGGCCGTCACAGTCCATCCAGGACCAGAACTTCTCGATGATCCAGGCGGCCTGGCCGGCCGGGGAGTCGACCAGGCCGTAGCCGAGGGTCTGCGGCCGGGTCGACTGCTGCTTGGAGTAGCCGGAATCCCAGTCCTGGTAGTACTGGAGCCCGGCGAGCGCGTCCTTCTCGATGTCCGTGAGATCGTCCATCGTGCTCCGGTCCACGCCCGATGTCGGCATGTTCAGGTGGATGCCATGGCAGTGCTCGTGGTCCTGGATCGCGATCGCCGTGCTGACGGCCGCGCCCCAGTCGCCGCCCTGGGCGAAGTACCACTCGTAGCCGAGTCTCGACATGAGTTCGGCCCAGGCGTCGGCGATCTTCTCGACGCTCCAGCCCGCCCTGGTCGGTTTGTCCGAGAATCCAAAGCCCGGGAGGGCGGGAACGACCAGGTGGAAGGCGTCATCCTCCGAGCCGCCGTGGGCGGTCGGATCGAGCAGCGGCTCGAGCACCTCGAGGAACTCGATGATCGAACCCGGCCAACCGTGGGTCATGACCAGTGGTGCGGCGCCCCGGTGCTTCGAGCGCAGGTGGAGGAAGTGAATGCCCACCCCCTCGATCTCGGTCCTGAACTGATCGAGATCGTTCAGGCGGCCTTCCAGGCGGCGCCAGTCGTAGGAGGATGCCCAGTACTCGCACACCTCCTTCGTGTAGGCGAGCGGGATGCCCTGGGTCCAGTCGTCGACCGTCTCGCGCTCGGGCCAGCGCGTGGCGGCCAGCCGGCGGCGAAGACCGGTCAGTTCCTCTTCGTCGATCTCGATGCGGTAGGGCGTGATGTCGGTCATGGGCGGACGGTAGCACTCCCGCTTCGGGACGCGTTCGGCCGTGCGCCGTCAGAAGCCCAGGCGGGCCCCGACCGAGAGAGTCTCGATGTCGCCGCCGATGGACTCGAGACGCCCGACAAGGCTGAGACGGCCGAGAAGCTGGAACTCCGCGCCGACGCCGTAGACCAGGTCTTCCTCGTCCAGGTCATCGAGGGCGACATCGAAGTCGTCCAGCGCGTCCTCCAGGTCTGCGCCCCAGGACACGAGGCCGACCTTCGCGAAGAGGGAGATGCGACTGGTGATCGCGTACTGGGGCACGATGGCCAGCGACAGGACGTTGATCTTGCCGCGGATCGGAATGTCGGAGCATGCCACTCCCTCGGCGCAGGGTCGGACCGCGCCGTCGACTTCTGACAGGTCGTGATAAGCGGCTTCCACGGCGAAGTAGTCGCTGAACTTGAAGCCGATCTCGTAGACCCGGGAGTTTCCGTCGCCGTCGAGGACCTGGTCGAAAGCGTCGTCGGCGTCTACTTCGACCTCCGTCCGGCCCAGCTGGAAGCCAAGGTAGAACTCGCGTTCGGCGCTTGCCGGAGAGGCGGTCAGCACCATCACGAGTGCGAGCGCGCCGGGCACCGCCGCAGGCAGGAAACGGGACATCGAAGAACGGCGTTCCATCATCGTGGCCTCCTGGAAAGACGGCACAGGAAGTCGGGCCTCGAAAGCATACAGGAATGGCTATACCTCTGTTGAGTGGTACCGGAGCCTCTCCCCGGATGGAATGAAGTAGCGTCGGCGGCCGATGAGCGATCCGGCGTGCCTGATCTCCGGCGTCGGCCCCGGCACCGGGTCGGCGCTTGCCCGGCGGTTCGCCTCCGGCGGCTATCGGGTGGCGATGCTGGCTCGTGACGAAGACCGACTTCGCGCCCTGGAGTCCGAGATCGAGGGTTCGCGCGCTTACGTCTGCGACGTTTCGGATTCCGAGGCTGTGCGGGCGACCGTCGCCAGGGTTCATGGCGACCTCGGCGCGCCGACGGTCCTGGTGCACAACGCCGTGGGCGGCGCCTTCGGCGACTTCCTGGAGGTCGAGCCCGAGCAGTTGCGCGCGAACTTCGAGGTCAACGTGATGGGGCTCCTGTACCTGGCCCGGGCGCTGGCGCCGGCGATGATCGAAGCGGGTCGGGGAGCGATCATGGTCACCGGGAACACTTCCGCTCGCCGCGGCATGCCGCGCTTCGCCGGTTTCGCGCCGACCAAGGCGGCTCAGCGCATCCTGGCGGAGTCGATGGCGCGGAGCCTGGGACCCCAGGGCGTTCACGTCGCGTACTTCGTGATCGACGCGGTGATCGACCTGGAGTGGACGCGGCGGCGGATGCCCGACCAGCCGGACGATTTCTTCATCAAGCCGGACGCGATCGCCGAGAACGTCTGGTACGTGGCCCACCAGGATCCGTCGGCATGGAGTTTCGAGGTTGAACTCAGGCCCTACGGCGAGCGCTGGTAGCGACCCGTCTGGCCGGAGCGCCGTGGTAACTTGGACCTGCACATGAGAAGTTCCCCCCTGACTCTCCTGAGTGCACTCCTGATCGGCCTGGGCGCCGCGGCCTGCGGCGGCGAGAGCATGGCGCCGGCGCCGGAGGAGACTTCCGAAACGGACGTCGCGGTCGCGGCGGACGCTGAGGACGACGGCTGGGGACTCCGGAACGACCCTGTGGCGCAGAGGGTCGATCCGTTCCAGATCTTCGACAATCTCTACTACGTCGGGATCGAGTGGGTGTCGTCCTATCTCCTGGTGACGACGGACGGCCTGATCCTGATCGGATCGCTGTACGGCGACTTCATCGACAACGCGATCGACGGTATCCGCGCCGTGGGATTCGATCCTTCCGATCTGAAGTATGTCCTGGTGACCCACGGTCACTTCGACCATGTCGGCGGAGCGGCGAGGTTCCAGGAGGCCTACGGCGCGCGGGTCGGCATGACCGAAGCGGACTGGGAGCTGGCCGAACGGCCGCCGAGCGACCCCCGGTACGAGATCGACGTTCCGGTGCACGACATGGTGATCGCGGATGGCGACACCCTGCAGTTGGGCGATACGGAGGTCCGCTTCTACGTAACCCCCGGCCATACCGAGGGGGTCCTTTCGATGGAGTTCCCGGTGCGGGACGGCGGGGAGGAGCACCGCGCGTTCGTCTTTGGCGGCGTGGGCCTCAACTTCGAGGGAGTCCACCGGACCAACCTCTACCTGGACAGCGTGGCCCGGATCCGGAGACTCGCCGGCGAGGAGGGGAATCCGATCGAGGTCAACATCACGAACCACGCCGGGATGGGCAGAGTCTTCGAGCGCGCGGAGCAGTTGGCGGCGCGTGGTGCCACGGATTCCCATCCCTTCGTCGATCCGCAGGGTTTTGTCGACTGGCTGGCGGAGCTGCAGCGAAACGCCGAGCACAAGCTGACCGTTGAACGCGAGCTGGCCGGCGAATAGGTGAAGAGCTTCGAGTTGATGCCGCGTTTCCAGAACGCGGTGGCGGGGTTCGATCTGTTTCACCGGGAGGACCCGGCGACGGCGACGGTGGATGGTGAACAGGTGCCTCGGGAGTTCGCCTACTCGCGCCGGATGGCGGCCTGGGTCGAGCGCCTCGACCCCGACGCCGGTGAGATTCTGCTGCTCGCGGCCCACTGCCAGCACCTGCGCCGCTTCAGCCTGCCGCGGACGGACTATCCCGAGGGACGCAAGGGCTATCTCGCCTGGCGGCGCGCGGCCGCGCTGGAACATGCCAGGCTTGCGGGCGCCGTGCTGCGCGATGCGGGCTACCGCCGGGAGCAGATGGAACGGGTCCAGAACCTCGTGCTAAAGCGCGCGGGCCGGAGTGCGGCCGCGGAAATGCAGACCCTGGAGGACGCGGCCTGTCTGGTGTTCCTGGAGCACGACCTGGAGGCCCTGGCGGGCCGTTTGGGACCGGACAAGACGGTGGAAGTGCTCGCCAGGACCTGGCCCAAGATGTCGGCCGCAGGCCGCGAGGCCGCGGCCGTGCTGAAACTGAAGCCGGAACTGCGGGCGCTCGTCGACCGCGCTCTGGGTGCGCCGGCGACTCCCTAGCCGGTCCTGAGGGTCAGCCGCTCTCGGGGCTCCCCTATCCGCTTCACCTCGACCGCGGCATCGCCGTCTCGTACGCCCGCTTCGACCAGCGCCCGTTGGAAGGCGCCGGCGAGCGTCAGGGCCGTCTTCTCATCGGCAGGAAACAACCGGTCGTTGACCCGCAACTCGAGCCTGTGGCGGTCGAAGGCGACCCGGCCGTTGAGTTGAGGCTCGGCTTCGATCAGGTCGCAGGCACGGTAAGCGCAGTCGAGCAGCGACCTGAGCCGGTCGTCGAGGCTGCCGATGCCCTCGAGGTCCGCCCCGGATTCGTGGCGCCGGCTGTAGAGCAGGCCCGGCTCGCCCCGACTCAGGTCGTAGGCGTAGATCGCGTCGTGACCCACCAGCAGCACGCCCGGTCCGTCGTGGACGTGGCTGTAGTCGGCGACGTCGATCAGGAGCTCCGGCAGCAAACGCTCGGTGATCCAGCGGTGGAAGACCGGGATGAACTCCTCTGCCTCCACCTCCGTGGCGTCGGCCGCGAGCACCTTCAGGTCGAACTTGACCAGGGTGTCGAGGTCGGGAACCTGGGCGCTCTCCATGTCCATCAAGCCACTCTCGCGGCCTGAATCTCGGAGATCCGCTGGTTGCAGGCGTGGGCGGCCTCGATGAACAGCTGGGCCTCCTCGATCCGTCTGTGCGCTTCCTCGCTGGAGTTCGTCTCGGCGTCGCCATGAACGCGGAACAGGTAGTTCGCGAACTTGGCGCCGGCGTAGGGGTCGAAGAACAGCTCCGTGTCGTAGAAGCGGATGCGGAACTCGCCGACGATCTCCTCCGGGGCGGTGCCGATGTCGATGTTCTCCGTCGTGATCAGCGCGCGCGCCGCCTGGAGCATCGCCTCGTAGGCCTTCGCCGCGGCGGCTTCGGTGGCACCCCGGTCGAGTTCGAGCAGACCCTGGAAGACCTCGCGCTCGGCGGCGGAGAGACCGAACTCGACCGCGGTCACGACCTCGCCGGCGCACTCGCCGACGCCGAGGTCGCCGATCGTGTACTCGCGCGGATCGCTCCAGTCGGAGTAGAGAGTGCGATCCTCGAGGTACGTGGGCAGCTTCGTCAGATCGTCGAGCAGTTGCCGGACGCGGGCCTTCCCGACCCGGGCGATGAAGCTCTGGAAGCTCTCGCCCTTTTCCCGCTCGGCTACGAACAGACCGGCGATCCGTTCGACCGCTTCGGGAATGCGCTTGGCCGGCACCGCGACCACGGCGAGACCGTAGGAACCCGCGTTCTCGGTCCACTGGCCGCCGAGGATGACCTGGAAGTGGGGGATGGTCCGACCGTCGCTCTTGCGGCTCACGCCGTAGAAGCCGATGTCGGCGACGTGGTGCTGGCCGCAGGAGTTGAAGCAGCCGGAAACCTTGATCCGGAGGTCCTTCACCGCCTCGTCGGCAAGCACGCCTGTGGTCCTGATGGAGGTGGCGATGCGCTTGCGCAGTTCACCGGCGAGTCCGCGTGATGACGAGATGCCCAGCTTGCAGGTGTCGGTGCCGGGGCAGGCCGTGACGTCGACCAGGGAGGAGGCGCCGGGCTCGCCCAGACCGTGAGCGTGAAGTTCCTCGTAGAGTGCGGGCAGGTCGGCCTCGCTGATGTGGCGGAGCAGGATGTTCTGCTCGACCGTGTTCCGAACCAGACCGCCGTTGAAGCGACGCGCGGTATCGGCGAGCGCCCGCAACTGAGCCGAGGTCAGGTCGCCCAGGGGCAGGTTGATGGCAGCGGCGACGTAGCCGGATTGCCGCTGACGCTGGACGTTCGAGCCGAGCCACTCGGCGAAGCCTTCGGCTCGCGGGCCGGACTCCAGCGTTGCCGGCGGCCGGGTCGGCGCCTCGTCCGTGATCGACAGGTCATCCAGATAGGCGGTCCACCGATCGTCGGAAGGCAGGATCGCGAGTTCCTCGTCGACCAGGCGAGTGAACTCCTCGATGCCCAGCTTGGCCACCAGGAACTTGACGCGTGCCCGTGCCCGGTTCCGTTTCTCACCGAGCCGTCCGAAAACGCGGCAGACGGCCTGCGCGAGGGGCAGGAGTTCGTCTTCGCGCACGAACTCGCGCAGGACCTTGGCCTGGTGAGGCACCGCGCCGAGGCCGCCCCCGACGTAGACCCTGAAACCGCGCTCCGTTCTCCTCGTGCCGTTGCCGGTGGAGCGGACCTGGGCGACCGCCCCGAGGTCGTGCATGTTGGCGAGTCCGCAGGCATGCTGCTCGCAGCCGGAGAAGGCGATCTTGAACTTGCGGCCGAAGTCCTGCGCGTCCTTGTGCCCGAGCAGGAAGTACGTCAGAGCGTGGGCGTAGGGCGAGACGTCGAACGGTTCGTCGCGGCAGACGCCGGCTAGCGGGCAGGCGGTCACGTTGCGCACCGAGTTGCCGCAGGCTTCGCGGGTGGTGATGCCGACGGCGGCCAGCCGCCGCATGATGTCGGGCGTGTCGTCGATGTGGATGAAGTGGAGCTGGATGTCCTGGCGGGTCGTGACGTGGGCGATCCCGTCCGAGTACTCCTCGGCGAGGTCGGCCAGCGCCTCCATCTGCTCGGCGTCCATGGCGCCGAAGGGGATCTTGATCCGCAGCATTCCCGGGGCGTCCCAGACCGTGTTCGGTCCCTTGGTCAGGTCGCCGCAGGGGTACTCGAGGGCGCGGCTTGCCGTGCCGTCGTGACGCTGACCGTTGTCGTACCGTTGGCCGTAGACGCCACGTCGCAGGCGAGTCTCGGCGAAGACCTTGTCGTCGATCTTGCCCTGGCGTTTCTGGGCGATCTGGGTCTCGAAGATGTCGATCTCTTCGGTGAGGTGAGGTGGGACGCGGCCCTCGAGGCGCTCCTTCCAGGTCGCGGCGGAGTCCACGGTTAGCTGGCTCATCGGTCGGTTCTCGCTAGCTCGTTCGGGTTTGGCGGCTGCTCCGGAATGGTGGTTCGGGTGCGGCCGGTGTATTCGTGAGCAGTTTGGTTACATTAGTCACCATTCTACGCATTTCGGCGGCGAACGTTGCGCCGGACCGCTGGGGGAACGGCCGGCGTCCACGGATGCCCCGGGCCGCCGCGCGGTGGCTACATCAGGTCCGTGAAACGAACCGGCGTGGGGAAGTCGGCGGAGGCGGCGCGGATCTTCTCGCCGATGGCCGCCACGTCCCATGGATCCTGGTCGTTCGGCCGGCTGGCGATCTCGATCGACTGCCAGGCCAGGAGCGACACCTTGTTGCCGCCGACCGCGAAGATCCGGCCCGTGATGTCGGCTGCGTCGTCGCTGCAGAGCCAGACGACGGCCGGCGACACCTTCTCGGGCGCCAGCGGCTCGGCGGTCGTCTCCGGCATGATGTCCTCCGTCAGGCGGGACCAGGCCGCGGGTGCGAGGAGGTTGACCGTGACGCCGTACTTCGCGCCCTCGAGCGCCAGGCAGCGCATGAAGCCGGCCATCCCGGCTTTCGCGGCGCCGTAGTTCGTCTGGCCGAAGTTGCCAAGCAACCCGGAGGTGGAACTGGTCATGATGATCCGGCCGCCGGACTCCTGCTCGATCATCTGATCGTACGCAGCCTTGGTCACGAGGTACGTGCCTCGCAGGTGCACGTCGAGGACGATGTCCCACATCTCGTCCGTCATGTTCTTGAACGACTTGTCGCGCAGGATGCCGGCGTTGTTGATCGCGATGTCGAGCTTCCCGAACTCGTCGACGGCGCGCTGGACCATCGCCCGGGCGGCATCGCCGTCCGAGACCGAGCCGTAGTCGGCGACCGCCTGGCCGCCGGCGTCCCGGATCTCCTGGGCGACCTGGTCGGCCATGGCGGTGCCGGCGCCGGTGCCGTCGCGCGCTCCGCCCAGATCGTTGACCACAACCGCGGCGCCTTCCTCCGCAAGCAGGAGCGCGTGCGTGCGGCCCAGACCGCCGCCAGCGCCGGTAACGAGTGCAACCTTTCCGTCGAGCAGACCCATGATGCGTATCCCTTCCTTCGTCTCTTCGTGTTTCGCTGTGCCGAAGCGCGCGAAGTCTAGCCCGATTGAGCGTCGGTTGCTGCCGCCTCCGGTGTCGTCG
>VXUF01000063.1:0-7634 GCA_009837085.1 Holophagales bacterium | reverse complement strand
GCGCGCGAAGTCTAGCCCGATTGAGCGTCGGTTGCTGCCGCCTCCGGTGTCGTCGGGGAGGAGGGTCCCTGCGGCCGCTCGCGCTCTCTTGGTGGATGGGAAGTCAGCGCTCGCTTCGGTCGGCTGCGCTGCGTTCTGATGGCGGTTAAGGCGACGATCCCGGGAGACGCTTGCCTCCAGCCCGCAGGGACCCTCCTCCCCGACGACACCGGAGGCTGGGCGTCGCCGCGTACTCGGGCGCTCTTGGGGATTAGGCCCCGGGTTGCGGTTCTCCTGTTCCATAGGGCTTGCCAGCTAGAGTGCCGCCAGAGTGAGGACTGCGAGGTACAGGGGTTTCTTTCCCGCGCTCGCCGGCCTGGTGATGTTGGCGTCTGTTGGAGACGGCTCGACGCAGCAACACGACAGCGCGGCGATGTTGTTGCGCCAGGCGAGCCTCCACGAGTCTCGTGGTGACTACGAGGCCGCGATCGCGGGCTATGACCGGGCGATCGAGGCTGAGCCGCGGAACTGGCAGCTCTACCTCATGCGGGGGTCGGCGCGGTTCAAGGACGGCCGGATCGAAGCCTCGATCGAGGACTTCGATCAGGTCGTGGCTCTGGAGCCTTCACAGGATCCGTACCTGTGGCAGCGGGGCATCTCGTACTACTACGCCGGGAGGTTCGCTGACTGCCGGGGCCAGTTCGAGCGTCACCGGCTGGTCAATCCGAACGACGTGGAGAACGCGGTGTGGCACCTGCTCTGCGTCGCCGCCGAGGAAGGGCTGGAGGTGGCGCGGGAGATGATGCTGCCGGTCGGTCCGGATGCTCGCCGGCCGATGAAGGAGATCGACGCGCTGTTTCGAGGGGACGGCTCGGTCGAGGAGGTCGAAGCCGCGGTGGCGGCGGAAAGCCCCGGCGCGCGCTTCTACGCCGATCTGTACCTGGGCCTGTACTACGAGCTCATCGGCGAGATGGAGAGGGCAGCAGCGGCCATCGAGCGTGCGGCTTCGCTACCGAACCGCGGCTACATGGTCGAGGTGGCGCGGATTCACCGCGATCTGACTCCCTAACCGGTTTCCTCACCTATCGCCCACAGGTGCCCGTCGGTGCGGATGTACCAGACGCCGCCGACGAGTGCAGGGGAGGCGATGGTTCGTTCGCCGATCCGGTTGACGTGGAGGAGCTCGAAGTCCGGCCCCTCCTTGATGACGAAGGTCTCGCCGTTGTCGTTGGTGAAGAAGATTCTGCCGTCGAAGGCGACCGGCGCGGCGGAGAAGCCTTCGCGCATCCGTTCGCCGAGGCGTTCCTGCCAGAGGACCTCGCCGGTCTTCGCTTCGTAGACGGTGATCACGCTCGCCATGTCGTTGACCATGTAGAGATAGTCGCCGACCAGCATCGGGGCGACGACGAAGGGCGATCCCTTCGCCGCGGTCCAGACGATGCGGCTGTCCGTCACGTCGCCGTTGCCGCCGGGGCGGATCGCCAGGGTGGGGCCGGCGCGGCCGGAGGTGCTGAACAGCAGGTCGTGGCCGACCACGGGGCTCGGGATGACCTCGAAGGTCGTGCCGCTGGCCCGCCACAGCTCGCGGCCGTCCTCGGGCGCGTAGGCGATCACGTGGTGCTGGCTGTTGACGATGATCTCGTCGCGCTCTTCGCCGTCGTCAGTCGTGACGGAGATCGCTGCCGGCGAACTCCAGCCGACCTGGGTGTCCCGTTCGGTGCGCCAGAGTTCCTCTCCGGTGCGGCGGTCGAAGGCGGCGATGAAGGACGCGGCGCGCTGCTGCTCCTGCACGATGATCAGACGATCGCCGTGCAGCAGGGGCGAGGAGGCGGTGCCGTGGAAGGCGCTCAACGCGCCGAACGACTTGTGCCAGACGATCTCGCCGTCCATGTCGAGCGCCAGGAGGCCGTGGTTGCCGAGGTAGGCATAGACGCGCTCGCCGTCGGTGGTCGGGGTCGAGGAGGCGTGGCCGTTCTTCGGGTAGGCGCGCTCGGGGTTCGCGGCGGGCGCCGAGGTGGTCCAGAGCCTCTTGCCGGTCGCCCGGTCGAAGGCGAGCACCGAGCGCCTGGCGCCGGCCGCTTCGGCGGTGGTCAGGAAGATGTGGTCGCCCCAAACGATCGGCGAAGAGTTGCCGTTGCCGGGGACGGCGACCTTCCAGCGCACGTTCTCCCCCGGGCCCCAACGGTCGACGTAGCCAGTGCCCGTGACTTCGCCCTGGCCGCTCGGACCGCGCCACTGCGGCCAGGTGGTGGCCGGGTCGGCGTCGGCCGGCGTCATCCGCGCCCGCTCGTTGGCGGCGGCTGGGTCGGCGGCAAGTGCCGTGAGGAGGAAGGTGAAGGCGAACAGGCGAGTCGGCGTCATGCGAAGCATGCTTGAAGAAGTCGTGTGGCTCATAGCGGAATGATAGAACCTGCCGCGAGTCGGAACCCACTGGGAGCAGCATCGAAATGAGCGACACCTTCCGAGCGGTCGTCGTCGACAGGGTCGACGACCAACACACTGCCGGTCTGCGCGACCTGACGCTGGGCGACCTGCCCGAACACGACGTACTGGTCGATGTCGAGTACTCCACCCTGAACTACAAGGACGGCCTGGCGATCACGGGCGCGGCGCCGATCTGCCGTTCGGTGCCGATGGTCTGCGGTGTGGATCTGGCCGGGACGGTGGTGGAGTCCGCTGCGAACTCGTTCTCCCCAGGCGACCGCGTGCTGGTCAACGGCTACGGCCTGAGCGAGAGTCACTGGGGCGGTTACTCGCAGAAGGCGAGGCTGAAGTCCGAGTGGCTCGTTCCGGTGCCGGACGCCTTCACCAATCAGCAGGCGATGGCGATCGGTACCGCTGGATACACGGCGATGCTGTGCGTGATGGCGCTGCAGGATCACGGCGTGACGCCGGAGAGCGGGGATGTCGTGGTGACCGGCGCCGCCGGAGGCGTGGGCTCGGTGGCGGTAGCACTGCTGGCGCGGGCCGGCTATCGGGTGATCGCCTCCACCGGGCGCGAGGCGGAACATCAGTACCTGACTGGTCTGGGCGCCGCCGACTTCATCGCCCGCGACGCGCTGGCCGCGAAGCCGCGGCCGATCGGCCGGGAGAGCTGGGCCGGCGCGGTCGACGTCGTCGGTTCGTCGACGCTGGCGAACCTGATCGCCCAGACCCGCTACGGCGGTTGCGTGGCCGCTTGCGGACTGGCCGGCGGTATGGACCTGCCGTCGAGCGTGTACCCCTTCATTCTCCGCGGCGTCGTTCTTGCCGGTGTCGACTCGGTGATGGCGCCGATGGACCTGCGCCGGGAGGCCTGGCGCCGGCTGGCGGCGGAACTGCCCGCCGACCTGTTGGCCGAGATGACGTCGGTCGAGCCGATGAGCCGGATCGAGGAACTGGCGGCTTCGATCCTCGCGGGCCAGACGCGCGGCAGGGTGGTCATCGACGTCAACGCGTGAGCGACCGGGCGGGAGGAGTCGGATGAACACGGGAACGTGGCTGGGCGTCGTGGCGGTGACCCTCTGCCTCGTTGTTGCCCCGGTTTCGATGTCCGCTCAGGACAGCGAGTGGCCGGTGACAACCGGCGACAGGGGCGGGCAGCGCTACTCGCCGATCGACCAGATCGGCGCGGGCAACGTCGGCGAACTCGAGATTGCCTGGCGCTGGTCGTCGCCCGACAACGATCGGGTGGCGGAGGATCGCCGGCTGCGCAGCCGCCGGATGCAGCCCGGCGGCCACCAGGTCACGCCGATCAAGATCGGTGACCGTCTCTACGCAACCACCGGCCTGAGCCAGATCGCCGCGCTCGATCCGGCGACCGGCGAGACCGAGTGGGTTTACGATCCGGAGGCCTACGACGCCGGGCGCCCCACGAACCTCGGCTTCGTGCATCGGGGCGCCAGCTACTGGGCGGGCAGGCCAGCCGGCGACGGCGCCGAGGCGGTGCCCGCGCGGCTCTTCTACGGCACAGGCGACGCCCGGCTCCTGGCGGTCGACCCGTTCACCGGCGAACCGGTCGGCAGCTTCGGCGACGGCGGAGCGGTCGACCTGACCGAGGGTCTGCGCCGCGAGGTCAGGCGGCGCCGCGCCTACGCCGTCAGTTCGCCGGTCATGGTCTGCCGCGACACGGTGATCGTGGGCGCATCGATATCGGACGCCCCGAATCACCCCGACGCGCCGCCCGGCGACGTCCGCGGCTTCGATCCGGTGACCGGCGAGCTGCGCTGGACCTTCCACTCGATTCCGCAGCCGGGCGAGTTCGGGCACGACACCTGGGAGAACGACTCCTGGCAGTACACGGGCAACGCCAACGTGTGGACGCTGATCACCGCGGACGAGGACCTCGGGCTCGTCTACCTGCCGTTCGGCACGCCGACCAACGACTGGTACGGCGGCCACCGGCTGGGCGACAATCTGTTCGCGGAGAGCCTGGTGGCGCTCGACTGCGAGAGCGGCGAGCGCAAGTGGCACTTCCAGGCGATTCGTCACGGGCTGTGGGACTACGACCTGGTGACGCCGCCCATCCTCGGCGAGGTCGAGGTCGACGGTCGGGAACTCAAGGTCGCGGCGCAACTCAGCAAGCAGGGCTTCGTCTACGTCT
Organism: Holophagales bacterium; assembly: GCA_009837085.1. Taxonomy (GTDB): domain Bacteria; phylum Acidobacteriota; class Thermoanaerobaculia; order Multivoradales; family Multivoraceae; genus Multivorans. Next base: position 3,073 of record VXUF01000063.1, on the reverse strand, counting down.
TCGATGCCGACAGCGGCGAGCCGGTGTGGCCGATCGAGCACCGGCCGGTGCCGCGGAGCACCGTTCCTGGCGAGCGCTCGGCGCCGACCCAGCCGTTTCCGACCAAGCCGCCCGCATACGAGCGTCAGGGCATGCACGAGGGCCAGTTGCTCGATCTCACGCCGGAGATCCTGGAACGGGCGAAGGAGATCCTCGGGCAGTACGACTACGGTCCGCTCTACACGCCTCCTTCGCTGCGGGGTACCTGGCAGGTGCCCGGCTGGGGCGGCGGCGCGAGCTGGCCCGGCGGCGCCTTCGACCCGGAGACCGGCTGGCTCTACGTGCCATCCTTCAACCGGCCGGTGGTGCTGACGATCAAGAAGCCGGATCCGAACCGGTCGTCCTTCGACTACATCGGTTCGATCCAGATCAGCCCACCCGGTCCGTTCGGGCTGCCGATCGTCAAGCCGCCCTACAGCCGGATGACGGCCTACGATCTGAACCGCGGTGAGATCGAGTGGGTGCGGCCGCTGGGACAGGGGCCGACCGGACATCCGGCAATACGCGATCTGAACCTGGAGCCGATGGGCTCGGGCTCGCGCGCCCACGTGCTGCTGACGCCGGAGCTGCTGTTCGTGGGACTGGAGGCCACGGTCCATCCCGACGCCGAGATGGAGACCGAATCGATGGACCTCGAGTCGTCGGCGCTCGAGGAACTGGCCGTGGCGGACGAGGAGCAGGCGGCGATACTCGCCGAGATCGCGGCGAGCCGCGACTGGCGTTTCGAGCCGTCGACCTTCTCGGCTCTCGACAAGAGCACCGGCGAGACGGTCTGGTCGGTGGAGATCGAAGCCGGCGTCGGCGGGTCGCCGATGACCTACCTGCACGGGGGCCGCCAGTACGTGGTCCTCGCCGTGGGCGGCAGCGGTGTGCCGTCGGAGTTGATCGCGTTCGCGCTGCCGGGAGAAACAGGCTGAGCTTCCGCGCGTACAATCCCTCGGGCACCTTTCCCGCACCGAGCAACGAAGGAGAACGAAGATGTGGCGAGCTGGCGAACGGACGAACCGACGGCGTTTGGCGGCTGTTGCCGCCTCCGCTTTCCTGCTGGCATCGGTAGGGGGAGCGGCGATGGGCAGTGATCTGATGGATCGCGTGGAGCACGGCTACGCCGACTCGAACGGGGTGAAGATCCACTACGCCTCGATCGGCGAGGGCCCCCTGGTCGTGATGATCCACGGCTTCCCGGACTTCTGGTACTCGTGGCGGCACCAGATGGAGGTTCTTTCGAGCGACTTTCAGGTCGTCGCGATCGACCAGCGCGGCTACAACAAGAGCGACCAGCCCGAGGGCGACGAGAACTACGACATGCGCTACCTGGTCGGCGACGTGGCGGCCGTGATCCGTCACCTCGGCCGCGACAAGGCGACGATCGTCGGGCATGACTGGGGCGGCGCGGTCGCCTGGCAGTTCGCGTTCCACGTGCCGCAGATGACGGAGCGGCTGATCATCCTGAACCTGCCGCATCCGAACGGCATGGGCCGGGAACTCGCGAACAACGCCGAGCAGCAGCAGAACAGTGGCTACGCCCGCAAGTTCCAGGAAGGCAGCCCCACCGATCCGGACATCTTCTTCGGCATGCCGATGACGCCGCAGACGCTCTCCGGCTGGGTGCGCGACGAGGACGCGAGGAAGCACTACGTCGAGGCGTTCGAACGCTCCGACTTCGACGCGATGCTGGCCTACTACAAGCGGAACTACCCGCGCGAAGGCGGTGGCGGCATCGGCCAGGCGGAGGGCCAGGAAACGTCCCGCCTCGGCATGCCGGTGCTCCAGTTCCACGGCCTCGACGACACGGCGCTGCACTCGGACGGCCTGAACAACACATGGGACTGGCTGGACAGCGACCTGACCCTCGTCACCGTGCCGGGCGCGAACCACTTCGTGCAGGAAGACGCGGCCGACCTCGTCTCGACGACGATGAAGTGGTGGCTGCTGTCGCGGGTGGAGCAGGGCTGCCGACGACTTGCCGCCGGCACTACCAGCGCGGTCGTGTGCTGACGTAGGCCGGGTCGTTCGTCAGTTGGACGACCTCGCCTGTCTCTATCTCGATCTTCCAGATCTCCCAGTTCCCGGAGCGGTCCGACTCGAAGACGATCCAGCGGCCGTCGCGGGAGAACCAGGGGTGGCCGTCGTTGGCGTCGGACATGGTGAGGCGGCGCTGGTTGGAGCCGTCGATGTCGGCCAGGAAGATGTCGTCCGTCGGTCCGGTCTGGTTCGTCTGCCAGGCGATCGTTCGCCCGTCTGGCGAAACGGCGGGTCGGCGGTGGCGGTGGTCCCGGTCAGTGAGCGCGGTGTAGGTGCCCTGGCCGTAGCCGTCAAAGCGGATGATCGCGATCTCCATTCGTCGCTCGCCGTTCTCGGGCTCATCCTCGGCCTGGAACAGGACAGCGCGCTGTAGCCCGACCCCGTTGCCGACCCGGAGCGCCGTCGTGTTCGCGGCGTTCAGCTGGCGGCGGTCGCTCAGCTCGAGGATCAGGCCCTTGGTGAAGCCGTCGCCGTCGGGACAGTTCCGGGCGTAGACGAGCTGCCGGGTGATCGGCGAGATGCTGGCGTGGTGAACGGCGCAGCCTTCGACTTCGCGCAGCACCTCGCGCTCGCCGGTCGCGAGGTCCTCGCGGAAGATCCGGGCGCCGGCCTCGACGCCAGCTTCGGCGTCGGTGAACTCGGCGTAGACCACGCTCCTGAGGTCGAAGGTCAGGGAAGGGTGGTCCAGGTGCTGGGGAACGCCCTCGCGCACCAGGCGCACGCCGCTGCCGTCGCCGTCCATGATCCAGATGTCGGCGCCGCCGTAGAAGCCGGGGATCGTGGGTGTGGCACCCGTGTTGGCGAAGCGCTGAAACACGATCGGCGCCGCGAACTCGGGATCCGCCGCCGGCGGCGAGGCGCCGGCATCCTCGCCCGATGGAGACTCCTCGTTGGCGCCGCAGCCGAGCACCGTCGCCGCGAAGATCAGAGACGCGACGACGGCGGCCGGCGAAGGGTGACGTCCGACCGCCCCCGGACCGGCGCGCCGGCAGGGACCCAGGGGACGCCC
>VXUF01000041.1:95194-97251 GCA_009837085.1 Holophagales bacterium | reverse complement strand
GTGCACGCTGGCCTGCCCGTTCAAGGCGCTGCCGAAGAGGAGTGCGTGGTAGGCGATCGCGGCGCCGAATCCGGCAAAGAGGAGGACCTGGGGCCCTGGCTTCCAGTCGGCGATTCGCAACACCGGCACGGCGATGAGCAGGGCGAGGGTCAGTACGTTCGAGGCGCCGGTGGTGAAACTCCCGGCGCGACGATCGAGGTCGAGGAACAGGAACAGGCAAAGGAACAGCACGGAGAGGGCCATCGCCTGGAAGAGGTTCTCGCGCCAGCGTTTCGACTCGCCGGCGCCTTCGTGCGAATCGCTCTCGGGCTCGCGCCCGGTGAAGAGCAGGACCGAGCGCGCCAGCGCGGCGAAGAACCCGAGCCCGAGCAGGCCGAACGTCAGCACCCGCAGCGTTCGCCTCAGGCCGTCGACTCCGAGCGGCGGCAGCAGCCACTGCAGCATCACCCGCTGGCCGGCCCAGTACTGGTGGTAGAAGACGGTCAGGTAGTCCGAATCGTCCACCGCGCCCTCGCTCAGGCGCTGCTCGAGGGCGTCGCAGGGGCGCTGGGGCCGCGTGTAGCGGTAGACGCGCCGGGGCGAGATCGTGCGTTCGACCAGCGTTCCGCCGCGGTCGAGCGCCATCAGGCTCAGCAGGCAGTCGTTGAAACGCTCGGCGGAGTCCTCGAGCTTGCGTTCGGGGTGCTCGAGCGAGGCTCGGAGAGCGCCGGCGACGGGCTCCGGATCGCCGCCGACCGCGAGCCAGTTCAGGGTCAGGAAGAGGGCCGTGGCGACGACCGTCACCGCGGCCACCAGGACCGCGGCCCGCAACCCGCCGAGGCGACGCTCACCGGCGGCCGCGGCAGGCGTCCAGAGCAGCGTTCGGAGGATGCGGAAACCGTCCCGGAAGGCGTGTAGTTTGCTTTGCGATCCCTGCGGGCGTGCGAAGTAGGGACACTCGATCTCGTCCCAGGCCATGCCCGCCGAGGCGGCGAACAGGGTCATCTCGGTCTCGACCTCGAAGCCGTCCGAGCGGGCGGGGAAGGCGTCGACGTACCGGCGGGAGAAGGCCCGGTAGCCGGAGAGCAGGTCCCGCACCGTCCGGTGGCAGCGCCACCAGGCGAGGAGGCTGAACAGCCGGTTACCGAAGCGCCGGACCGGCGTGTAGGCGCCGCGCTCCGTGCTCCGGCGGACCGCCACGACCATGTCCAGGTAGCGGCCGGTCAGTGTGGCGACGAGACGCTCCGCGCTCGTGGCGTCGTAGGTGCCGTCGCCGTCGGCGATCAGGTAGACGTCGGCATCGACCTCCCGAAACAGTCGGCGCACGGCCCGGCCCTTGCCGCGTTCCTCCTCGACGATGACCTCGGCGCCGGCCCTACGGGCGGCCTCGGCGGTGCCATCTTCCGATCCGTTGTCGCAGACGTAGATCGACGCTTCGGGCAGGGCGGTGTGAAACTGGCCCACCACACTGCCGATCGTCGCTTCCTCGTTGAGGCACGGCAGCAGGACCGCTACGCGCCCGGCGGCTCTTGTCGCCGGAAGCTCGGTGCTGGATCGTGCGGGGCTCACGGACGCTGGTTGCTCGGGGCGCTAGGGATCAGGGTGCGTCGCTGCGGCTCCCGGTTGCCGTTGCACCTTCTTTGGATGCCGATCCGAGTGCGAACAGGTGCTCGCTGCCACGGATGTACAGGCGGTCGCCGACGATCGCCGGCGTCGCCCAGACCGACTCGCCGACTGAGAAGCTGCCGAGCACCTCGTGCTCCCGTCCGGCCCGGAAGAGCGCCGCGTCGCCGTCCGTGTTGACCATCAGGATGCGGCCGCCGCCGCCGACCATGGAGGCCGAGTAGCGGCCACGGATGGGCAGCCGGCCTCCCTCGTAGACGACTTCGCCGGTACGCGCGTCGAGGCAGGTGATCACGCCGCCGTCGTTCGTCAGGTAGAGGAGCCCGTCGTAGAGCAGGTTCGAGGGCACGTAGCCGGTGCCCTTGCGGTACGTCCAGGCCCTCACTTCGTCGCTGCCGATCAGATCGCCGCGGCTGTCGAGCGGGATCGCGAACACGACCTTGCCCGGATAGCCG
>VXUF01000041.1:60394-95184 GCA_009837085.1 Holophagales bacterium | reverse complement strand
GAACACGGCCAGATCGTCCACCGTCATCGGGATGTGGATCGCGTTGTTCTGAAGGCCGGTGGCCCGCCAGAGCTCGCTGCCGTCCGCCGGGTCATAGGCGATGACGAACTCGTAGCCGCTGGTCAGCAACTGCTTCTGCCCCTCGTGCTCGACCAGGACGGGCGTCGCCCAGCTTGCCTGCACCGGCCGGTCGCGCTTCCAGACCTCCTCGCCGGTCAGCGCGTCCAGTGCGACGATGAAGGAGTCGTCGCCGCTGTCCTCGTCGGCCAGGATGATGAGCAGGCCGTCGTGGAGCACCGGCGAGGTGCCGACTCCGAGTCCGACCGTCTTGATGTCGCCGATGTCGCGCTCCCACGCCGGCTCGCCGTCGAGGGTGTACGCGTAGACGCCCTCGGAACCGAAGTAGGCGTAGACCCGCTCGCCGTCGGTGACCGGGGTGGGCGACGCGTAGGACGACGCGGAGTGGCGGTCGTCGTAGACGCGTCCGGCGTAGGCCGTGTGGGACCAGAGCAGGTCGCCCTGTTCGGCGTCCAGGGCGATCACCCTCATCGTGTGATGGCGGTTTCCGTCGGTGGCCTGTGGATGGCGAAATGGCTGACCGCCGAACGTGTGCTCGGGCGGACCGGCGCCGGGAATCACGTCGCCCACGATCGCCGTTGTCAGGAACACCTTGCCGTCCGAGACCACGGGCGACGAGTGGCCGCGGCCCTCGATCTTCGCCTTCCAGAGCAGGTGGCGGTCCAGGTCGAGGTCGGCCGCCGGGCCGGGACCGGAACGGGCGATGCCGCTGCCGTCGGCGCCGCGAAAGCCGGGCCAGTCGTTGGCGTCGCTGGATTCGGCCGCAAGAGCGGGCGCTGCTGCGAAGGTTGCGGCGAGGAGGAGGTGGAGGCTTTTCGACACGGGATTCTCCTGAACGGGTTACTCGGGCTCGCCGCTTCGCGGCATCGCGCCTGGTGCCGGCGGGGACGCCGGCGCACCCAGTGGCAGAGGTGTTTCGTTCGTGGATGCTATGGCGTCTTGATCGGGTCGGCGGGGCGGCCAGGCAGTGTCCGTGGATCTTCCGCGAGCTTCTCGAGCAGGAGCTCGACGGCCTTCGCGAGTTGCGGGTCCCGCCCTTCGAGGATGTCCCGGGGAAGGTTCGTGACCTCGATGTCCGGGTCGACGCCGTAGCCCTCGATCACCCAGTTGCCCTCGGGGTCGGCGGAGCCGGCCTCGGGCACGTTGACGGAACCGCCGTCGATGAGCGGCGCCCGGCCGTAGATGCCGACCACGCCGCCCCAGCTCCTCTTGCCGACGATTGGTCCCAGGCCCGCGCGGCGGAACTGGTACGCGAACTGGTCGCCGTCCGAGGCGGTGTCCTCGTCGATCACGCAGACGAGGTGGCCGTGGAAGACGCCGCCGGGCGAGGTGTCGACGGAGTCCCGGTTGCGCTCGAAGTCGAGCATCAGGGTCTCGCGCCGCAACCGTTCGATGATCATGGGCGACACGTTGCCGCCGCCGTTCGAGCGGACGTCGACGACCATGGCGTCCTTGCGGACCTGGCCGTAGTACCACTTGATCCACTCGCGGATGCCGCTCGCCGACATGTCGGGAATGTGGAGGTAGCCGATCCGGCCGCCTCCGAGTTCCTCGACGATCCTGCGGCTCCGTTCGGTCCAGGCGAGGTAGATCAGGGCGTCCTCGCTCGCGATCGGATCGACGAGGACGTTCCTCGCCTCGCCGCGCTCGGGGCTCGAACCGACGGTCAGCTCCAGCGGTCCCCGCCCGGCCTCGCGCAGGAGCTGGAACGGGTTCGTGTCCGGGGTCAGCTCGCGGCCCTGGATCGCGAAGACGTAGTCTCCCGCATCGACGCCGACGCCGATCTCGGTGAGCGGCGAGCGGTAGCGGGGCTCCTCGTTCTGTCCCTCGAAGATCCGGGCGATCCGGTACCGGCCGGCGTCCTCGTCGAGTTCGAAGCGGGCGCCGAGCAGGGCGGCGCGTGGCCGGTCCGGCGCCTCGTAGTCGCCGCCGCTGACGTAGGCGTGGGACACGTTGAGCTCGGCGACCATCTCGCTCATCAGGTAGTTCAGGTCGCTGCGGTGGCCGACGTGAGCGAGCAGCGGTCGGTACTGCTCGCGCAGCGCCTCCCAGTCGTAGCCGTGCATGTTCGGGGCGTAGAAGAAGTCCCGGAACCGCCTCCACACCTCGTCGAAGATCTGGGCCCATTCGTCGGCCGGCACGCGGTCGACGGTCAGGCCGGCGAGGGACAGGGTCTTCGCCTCGCCGCCGCCGACGTCGAGGAGCCGGAAGCTGCCGCGCTCGCTGACCAGCAGTTTCTTGCGGTCGCCCGAGAGGACGAGGCCGCCGATGCCCCTGGCCAGGCTCTTGCTCTCGCGCTGCTTAAGGTCGTACGAGAAGACCTCGGTCTGGACGTCGGAGGACCGACCCAGGTAGCCGGCGCCGCCGCGGACGTAGAGCAGCTTGCCTTCGGCCGCGCCCAGGCCGAAGTAGTTGTCCGCGTCGACCGGGACGCGGGCGACGCGCTGCGCCAGGCCGTCGAGATCGATCCGGTCACGGTCCTTCTCGTCGTCGCCGTTGTCGTCGTCCGTGTCGTGCTCCTCGCCGTCGTCGCGGTCGTCCTCGCCGTTCGCCTCACCGTCTTCCTCTTCGTCCTCTTCCTCGATCTCGACTTCGTCGCTTCGGGGCGGGAAGGGATGCGCCGTGTCCTCGCGCAGCGCGAGCGCGTAGATGTACGTCTCGCGGTCGGCGGCGTAGTTGTACTCGAAGCTGCCGATCTGGGGCTGGAACTGCCGGTCGGAGAGGAAGTAGAGGTAGTCGCCGCCCGGGTCGAAGGCGGGGAAGAAGTCGTTCCACATCTCCGACGTCACGCGGGTCAGCGTCGTGCTCTCGACCTCGAACAGGTGGATCGAGCCGAACGTGTTCTCGTCGCCGAGCCCGACCGCCAGGTAGTCCCCGTTCGGGGACCAGTCGTAGCTGGTGCCGAAGGGCCGGGAGTCGTCGGCGACCTCGATGATCTCCCGTCCCCCGGTCGCCGCGTCGTCGCTACGCCGGTCTCCGGCGTCGACGATGCCGAGCCGGCCCTGCTGATCGATGAAGGCGATCCGGTCGCTGCCGGGCGACCAGAGCAGGTTGTTGTAGTGGCGTCCGACGCTGCCTTGCGTGAGCTGCACGGGCTCGCCGCTGCCGTCCTGGTCGACCCCCCAGATCTCGGTTTCGCCGCTGCGGTCGGAGGTGAAGGCGATCCGCCGGCCATCGGGTGACCAGGCGGGGTCGCGGTCGTTGGCGCCGGAGCTGTGGGTCAGGTTGCGGGTCGGTCCGTGCTCGATCGGCACGCTGAAGATGTCGCCGCGGGCGGAGAAGGCAGCCCGCTTCGCCTTCGGGCTGAGCGAGTAGCCGGAGACCCGGTTCGCGGCGGACACGCGGCTCGGCCGGCGGGCGAGCTGGTCCGTCGGGACGTGGATCGGGATCGGCCGCGCGCTGCCGGAGGCGATGTCGAAGACCTCGAGCGAGCCGGCCTTCTCGTAGACGATGCGCCGGTTCGCCTTGTCGGCGCTGGGCCAGCGCACGTTCCACCGGTCCTCGTCGGTGAGCTGCTCGATGTCGCCCGAGCCCGTGTCGTAGGCGTAGAGGTTCAGCGTGCCGTCGCGGTCGGACGAGAAGTAGATCGTGTCGCCGATCCACATCGGGTCGCGGTCGGAGCGCTTGTGGTTCGTGACCTGGATGGACTCCAGGCTGTCGATGTCGAGGATCCAGAGATCCTGCGCCCAGCCGCCTTCGTAGCGCTTCCAGTGCCGGAAGTCCCGGGTCACCGGCGAGTAGACGACGCGCTGGCCGTCTGGCGAGAGATCGCCGCCGCCCGACTCCGGCATCGGCAAGGCCCGCGGCAGGCCGCCGGAGACGTCGACCAGGAACAGCTTCGTGTCGCCCAGGTCCCAGCCGTCACGCAACGAGCGGAACAGGACCGCCGAGCCGTCCGGCGACCAGCCGTAGACCTGGTAGTCGTAACCCCAGCGCGGCGCCAGCGGTCCGGCGGCCGGGTAGAAGGTGAGTTGTCGCGGCGCGCCGCCGGCCGTCGGCACGACGTAGACCTGTTCGTCGCCGTCGTATTGGCCGGTAAACGCGATCCACTGGCCGTCCGGCGAGAACTTGGCGAACAGCTCCAGACCCGGGTGCGAAGTGAGGTGCGTCGCCGTGCCGCCGGCGGCAGGGGCGAGCCAGATGTCGCCGGCGTAGGTGAAGGCGATCCGGTCGCCGGAGAGGTCGGGGAAGCGCAGGAGCCTGGTCGGCTCGCCGGTCTGGGCGAGGCCCGGTGTCGGGAGCGTGGAGAGCGCGAGGATCGCGACGCAGCTTCGCATCGCGCGCTGGATCTGAGGGGTGACGGTCATGGGAACCTCCGGTCGGGGCGCGTCGCTCGGTCGGAGCAGCGCCGCGGCATTGTCTCACGTTCGAGAAGGTCGTTTCGGGGCTCGCTGCTTCGGGTAAGCTGCCGCCGCTTCGCCCAGCCGAGGTACGGGACTTGGAGGGGGCGGGTTGCACGAATGGACGACAGTGCGCCGGCTGATGGCCGGCCCCGGGAGACGGCAGCATGAGTGGGATCGAGATCACCGGACCGCGCGACTTCGAGGCGGCGGAGCACATTCTGACCCCGGAGGCGCTGGAGTTCACGGCGGAACTCTGTCGCCGGTTCGAGGAGCGGCGGGCGGCGCTGCTTGAAGACCGTGTGGAACGCCACGCCCGCATTCAGGCTGGCGAGGATCCGACCTTTCCGCCCGAGACGCAGGAAGTCCGCGACGGCGACTGGAAGGTGGCGCCCACGCCGGCGGACCTGAACTGCCGCTGGGCCGAGATCACGGGCCCGGTCGATCGCAAGATGATGATCAACGCGCTGAACTCCGGCGCGAAGGTGTTCATGGCCGACATCGAGGACGCGCTCAGCCCGAGCTGGCGGAACGTGATCGAGGGCCAGCAGAACCTCTACGACGCGGTGCGGCGCCAGCTGGAGTTCACGAACCCGGGGAACGGCAAGGAGTACCGGCTCAAGGACGAGATCGCCACCCTGTTGGTGCGTCCCCGCGGCTGGCACCTGGTCGAGAAGAACGCGTTGATCGACGGCCGCCCCGTCTCGGCCGGCGTCTTCGACTTCGGGCTCTACTTCTTCCACAACGCCCGGGAGGCGCTCAGCCGCGGCAGCGGGCCGTACTTCTACCTGCCGAAGCTGGAGAATCGGCACGAGGCGCGGCTCTGGAACGACATCTTCGTCGCCGCCCAGGACGCGCTCGGCGTGCCGCAGGGCAGTGTCCGCGCCACGGTGCTGATCGAGACGATCCTCGCCGCCTTCGAGATGGAGGAGATCCTCTATGAGCTGCGCGACCACTCGGCCGGGCTGAACGCCGGTCGCTGGGACTACATCTTCAGCGCGATCAAGAAGTTCGCGTTCCGGGAAGACCTCGTGCTGCCGGACCGCGGTCAGATCACGATGACGGTTCCCTTCATGCGCTCCTACACGGAGCTTCTGGTCCGTACCTGCCATAGCCGCGGCGCCCACGCGATCGGCGGCATGGCGGCTTTCATTCCCAGCCGGCGCGACCCGGAAGTCAACGCGACGGCGCTCAGTGCGGTCCGCGCCGACAAGGAGCGGGAGGCGAACGACGGCTTCGACGGCAGTTGGGTCGCCCACCCGGATCTGGTGCCGATCGCCCTGGAGGTGTTCTCGACGAAGACGGAGGGCCGCCCGAACCAGAAGGAACGGCTCCGCGAGGACGTCTCGATCGAGCCCGGCAGCCTGATCGACCTCGACGTCCCGGGCGGTTCGCTGACAGAGCAGGGTCTGCGCAACAACGTCTCCGTCGGGCTCCAGTACCTGAACTCCTGGCTCAACGGCAACGGCGCGGCCGCGATCAACAACCTGATGGAAGACGCCGCGACCGCCGAGATCGCGCGCGCCCAGCTCTGGCAGTGGGTCCACCGCAACGCGCGGATGGACAACGGCGAGCAGGTCACGGCCGAGCTCTACGAGCAGGTACGGGACGAGGAACTCCGCCAACTCGGCGGCCGCGACGCGAGCCGCTACGGCCTCGCGGTGGAGCTGCTGGACGACCTGGTGCTCGGCTCCGAGTTCCAGGAGTTCCTGACCCTGCAGGCCTATCGGCACATCTGATCTGCACACTGGGTGCGCCGGCGTCCTCGCCGGCTGCCGCCGAAGGCGGCTAGGAAGGCGCGCCGGCCGTCAGGCCGGCTCCGCCTCTGCGCTACGCTCCCGCCAATGCAGCACGCGATCGAGCTGGACGCGCTGCGGAGCGAGGTCGGTGCCGCGGCCGGGCCGATGGCGAACGCGGTTTCGGCCTGCGTTCACTGCGGTTTCTGCCTGCCGGCGTGCCCGACGTACATCGAGTTGGGCGAAGAGATGGACTCGCCGCGCGGGCGCATCGTGCTGATGAAGGAAGTGCTCGAGGGCGGCCTCGACCTGGAAGAGGCGTTGGACCACATCGATCCATGCCTCGGTTGCATGTCCTGTGTGACCGCCTGCCCATCGGGCGTTGAGTACGGCGAGTTGCTGATGCCCTTCCGCGAGCTCGCCGAGGGCGGCCGCAACCGTTCGTGGCTCGACCGCTTCTGGCGCGGACTGATGCTCGACACGCTGGCGAGCCCGCGCCGTTTGCGCCGGATGCTGCGGCTTGGTCGGCTGGCGACGCCGATTCGGAAACTCCTGCCGGCGCGGCTGTCGGCGCCTCTTGGTTTGTTGCCTCAGGCGCCTGACCGCGCCGAGGTCGAGTTCGGCACGTTCCCGGCGGTGGGCGAGCGGCGCGGACGCGTGGCTCTCCTCGCCGGCTGCGCGCAGCAGGTGCTGGCGCCCCGCATCCACCGGGCGACGATCGAGGTGTTGACTCGCAGTGGAGTCGAAGTCGTCGTTCCGAAGGAGGAGAGTTGTTGTGGTTCGCTGGCCTTTCACGCCGGCGACGCGCCGCGTGCCAGGGCCGCGGCCGGCGCTCTGCTCCGCGTGCTGGGGCCGGCGGGTCTCCTGCCGGACGTCGACGCGCTGTTGACGAACGCCGCCGGCTGCGGTTCCGGGCTCAAGGAGTACGGCCTGCTGTTCGCGGGACTGCCCGAAGAAGAGGCGGCCCGGGACTTGGCCGGGAAGGTACAGGACGTATCCACCTTCCTCGCTGCGCTTGATGTGCCGGCGCCGCCCCCGCTGGCACAACCCCTGCGGGTCGTCTACCACGACGCCTGCCACCTCGCTCACGCGCAGAGGGAACGGACCGCGCCCCGTCGATTGCTTGCCCAGATCCGGCGCGTGACCCTGGTCGAGCCGCGCGACTGGCAGATTTGCTGCGGCTCTGCGGGGATCTACAACCTGGAGGAGCCCGAGCTCGCGGCGCGGCTGGGACGGAGGAAGGCGGAAGCGCTGCTCGAAGGCGAGCCGGACGTGATCGTGACCGGCAACATCGGCTGTCTCACCCAGATCGAGAGCCACCTCCGCCGCCGGGGTAGTGCGGTCCCCGTGCGCCACACGATGGAGATCCTGGCCTCCGCCCATGGCGCGAGTTATCCTGCGCCCGCTCGTTGACCGCTTCTTCTTACCCTTCCACTACTTTCAGACCCGGATGACGACAACGACTCGCATTGGAATCCAGGGCTTCGGCCTGCTCGGTCGGAGCCTGTTTCGCCTTTCTCTGGACCGGCCCGAGATCGAGATAGGGGCCGTGGCCGAGACCGCCGACCCGGAGATGCTGCGCTACCTCCTGCAGTTCTCGACCCTGCCGTGGCGATACGACGGCGACGTGGCGCTGGACGACGGCAGCCTGAGCGTCAACGGCGTCAGCGCTCCGGTGGTCCGCGCCGGGGGCGCGGGGGAGGCGCCCTGGGCCGACCTGGGCGTCACCACGGTCGTCGACTTCCGGGACACCCAGCCCACCCGAAGCGAACTCGAAGGGCACCTCGCGGCCGGCGCGGAGCGGGTCGTGCTGTGCGCCCCGCCGGGCGGGCAGTTGGACCGGACGGTTGTCATGGGCCTGAACGAGGACCGGATCGAAGCCTCCGACCGCATCGTGTCCGCCGGCTCGTTCACCGCGCACTGCGCGGGCCCGTTGCTGCGCATCCTCGACGGGGCCTTCGGCGTCGAGCAGGCGTTCATCAGCTCCGTCCGCGCCTACGGTGCCGGTTCGAGATTGGCCGACGTGCCCGCGCCGGAGCCGCGGAAGGGCCGGGCCGCGGGCGAGAACATCATTCCCGCCGCGACGGGAGCGGCAGAGGAACTGGCGACCGTGCTGCCCGAGCTGGAAGGCAAGCTCTCGGCCTCGGCCATGGACGTGCCGGTGGCGAACGGCTCCGGCGTCGATCTGGTCTGCTGGCACCGCGACTCGGTGACGGTCGACGCGGTCAACGATGCGGTGGCGGCCGCCGCCGGTGGAGAATGGAGCGGCCGGCTGCGCTTCGAGCGGGAGGCGATCGTCTCCGCCGACACCGTGGGTAGCCGGGCGACCTGCATCTTCGACTCGCAGGCGACGATGACGCTGGGCGAGCGCGTGTCCAAGACGATCGCCTGGTTCGACAACGGCTGGGGCTACCTGCACCGGCTCGTGGAGCTGCTGGCCGTGCTCGATGGCGCGGCGAGCGCCCAAGGAGACGACTCATGATCCGCGTCGGCATCAATGGCTTCGGTCGCATCGGCCGCAGCGTGTTTCGCATCCTCGCCGGCCGGCCGAATGTCGAGGTCGTCGGCATCAACGACCTGTTCGACGCGCACCGACTCGCCTATCTGCTGCGCTACGACACGGTGCAGGGCGTCTTCGACCAACCGGTCGAAGTGACCGGGAACGGCTTGCGAGTCGGGGGCAGCGACATCCGGCTCTCGGCGGAGCGGGATCCGTCCAGGTTGCCCTGGAACGACCTCGGCGTCGACATCGCGGTCGAGTCGACCGGCGTGTTCCGAACGCGCGCCCAGGTGGCGCAGCATCTCGATGCAGGCGCTCCACGCGTGGTCCTGACGGTTCCAGCCAAGGACGAGATCGACGCCATGATCGTGCTCGGCGTCAACGACGGGGACCTCGGTCCGGAGCATCGAGTCGTTTCGAACGCCTCCTGCACGACGAACTGCCTGGCGCCGCTGGCGAAGACTCTCGACGACGCCTTCGGCTTCGAGGAGGGATTCATCACCACTGTCCACGCCTACACGAACGGTCAGCGCCTGGTCGACTCGCCCCACAGCGACCCGCGCCGCAGCCGCTCCGCGACGGCCAACATCATCCCGACGACGACCGGCGCCGCGCGCGCCGTCGGCAAGGTGCTGCCGCACCTGAACGGCAAGCTCGACGGCATGGCGATGCGGGTGCCGGTTGCCGACGGCTCGATCGTCGACCTGACCTGCCGGCTGCTCGGTGCCCCGAGCGCTGGGGACGTCAACGCGGCGGCGTCTACGGCCGCGGAATCGAACCTGGCCGGCATCCTCCAGTACTCGGAAGATCCCCTGGTTTCGAGCGACATTCTGGGCAACCCCCACTCGTCGATCTTCGACGCGCCGCTGACGCGGGTCAGTCCGGCCGAGGGAGGCGGCGTGTACGCCCGCGTCGTGTCGTGGTATGACAACGAGTGGGGCTACTCGAACCGCGTCGCGGATCTCATCGAGCGGCTGGCGCAGTTCGAGTCCTGAGGCGGCAGAACAGGAGGTCTGGATCGTGCAGCGTCGAGCCAAGATCGTCGCCACGATCGGGCCGGCCAGTGCGAGCGAGAAGACTCTCGCGCGCCTGATCCGGGCCGGCGTCAACGTCGTCCGGTTGAATCAGTCGCACGGCACCCGGGAAGAGCACCGGCGTCTGATTCGCCTGGTGCGGGAGGTCAGCGAGGAGGCCGGCCGGTCGGTCGGCGTGATGGTCGACCTGATGGGTCCCCGCCACCGGCTCGACCACTTCGAAGGCGCCCGGGTGCTCAAGGAAGGCGACGTGGTCGGCCTGGGCGCGAGCGCGGAGGCGGATCTGCCTCTCGATCGCGACATGGTCCGGCACGTCGAGCCGGGTGAGCAGATCCTGATCGACGACGGCCGTGTGCAGTTGGAGGTGCGTTCGAAGGACGAGGAGAGGATCGAGGCGGAGGTCATCGTCGGCGGCGCCGTTTCGAGCCGCAAGGGCGTCAACCTGCCCGACAGCCGTCTGCCGTTCCGGATCTCGGACAAGGACCTGAGCGACATCCGGATGGCGGTCGAGGAGGACGCTGACTTCCTGGCGGCCAGCTACGTCGGTACGCCGGCGGACGTGGTCCACGTGCGGGAAGCCTCGCGGGAGGCGGGCCGGCCGCTGCAGATTATCGCCAAGCTGGAGCGCCGGCGGGCGCTGGACCACCTCGACGAGATCGTCCTCGAGTCCGACGGTGTCATGGTTGCGCGTGGCGACCTGGGAGTGGAGATTCCCCTGCACCAGGTGCCGGTGGTGCAGAAGCGGATCATCGAGAGTGGTTGGCGACACGCTCGTCCGGTGATCGTCGCGACCCAGATGCTGGAGTCGATGATCGAGCATCCACGTCCAACCCGGGCCGAGTCCTCAGACGTGGCGAACGCCGTCTTCGACGGCGCCGACGCGATGATGCTCTCCGGTGAGAGCGCAGCCGGCCGCTATCCGCTCGAGGCGGTGCAGACGATGCACCGCATCATTACCGAGTCGGAGCGGTACAACCTCTCCAAGCACACTTCCCAGCCGGTCGGCTTCCACACGATGGAGGTCGGCCCCTACGACATCGAACCGCCGCACCGCCCGGGCACGCTGGAGATTCCGGAGACAGTTTCCGCGGCGGCGATCCTGTCGGCGCGCCACCTGACCGCGCAGGGCATCGTAGTCCTCAGCCAGGGCGGCTTCACGGCCCGCCAGGTCGCCTGCCGCCGGCCCTCGACGCCGGTGTTCGCCTTCACGCGCGAATCTCGGTCGATGCGCGAGCTCCAGCTCGTCTGGGGCGTTCACTCAGTGAAGATGGACCAGGAGGTCTACCACCACGACGAGGTCGTGGCGATGGTCGACCGGCAACTGCTCGCCGGCAGCCTGGCCCTTCCGGGCGACACGATCGTCCTGCTGATGGGCGACCCGATCCAGGACCGGCCGCCGACGAACCTGATGCGGATTCACCGGGTACGACCGCAGTAGCCGCCGGACTTGAGAAGAGGCCGCACACTGGGTGCGCCGGCGTCCCCGCCGGCTTCCGAGAGGACGCGCCGCGAAGCGGCGACCATGGCGCTACGATCACGTCCCATGACCGACGGCGACCTCCACGTTTCCATCGAGAACGACTACGCCTTCCTCCGCGACCCGGTCCGCCGCATCTGCGAGCAGTTCCCGGGCGAGTACTGGCGGCGGCTCGACGCCGCGGCCGAGTATCCGACGGAGTTCGTGCAGGCGCTGACCGAGCACGAGTACCTCGGCTGTCTCATTCCCGAGGAGTACGGAGGCTCGGGCCTGCCGCTGCGCGCCGCCTGCGTGGTGCTCGAGACGATCCACTCGAGCGGCTGCAACGCGGCGGCCTGCCATGCCCAGATGTACACGATGGGCACGGTGCTCCGCCACGGCAGCGACGAGCAGAAGCAGCAGTACCTGCCGAAGATCGCCAGCGGTGAACTGCGTCTGCAGGCGTTCGGCGTCACCGAGCCGGTGACGGGTTCGGACACGACCCAGCTCAGGACCACCGCGGTCCGCGACGGCGACACCTACGTCGTCAACGGCCAGAAAATCTGGACCAGCCGCGCGCTGCACTCCGACCTGATGATCCTGCTCGCCCGGACGACGCCGGCCGACCAGGTCGAGAAGCGATCACGCGGCCTGTCCGTGTTCCTCGTCGACCTCCGCGAGGCCCGCGGCAACGGCCTGGAGATCCAGCCGATCGACACGATGATCAACCACGGCACGACCCAGGTGTTCTTCGACAACCTGCGCATCCCGGTCAGCAGCCGGATCGGCGAGGAAGGCCACGGCTTCCGTTACATCCTGAGCGGCATGAACGCCGAGCGCATCCTGCTCGCCTCCGAGGCGATCGGCGACGCCCGCTACTTCATCCGCCGCGCGGTCGAGTACGCGAACGAGCGCGAGGTCTTCGGAAGGCCGATCGGCCAGAACCAGGGCATCCAGTTCCCGATCGCCCGCGCCCACGCCGAGACCGACGCCGCCGAGATGATCGTCCGCAAGGCCGCCGCCCTCTACGACGCCGGCCGCGAATGCGGCGCGGAAGCGAACAGCGCCAAGCTCCTCGCCTCCGAAGCCGCCTGGAAGGCCGGCGACACCTGCTTCCAGACCTTCGGCGGCTTCGCCTTCGCCACCGAGTACGACATCGAGCGCAAGTGGCGCGAATGCCGCCTCTTCCAGACGGCGCCGATCTCGACCAACCTCGTACTCACGTACCTGGCCCAGCACGTCCTCGGACTGCCGCGCAGCTACTGAGGCCGTGGCCGCCGTCGGACGCGGCTGCGCCGCGTCCCGGACGGCGGCGGGCGCGGCGTGGCGCTGCCGCGTCGGATTGTGCCGCCTGGCGAGGGGCCGGGGGGAGGTTCCCATCGGCCGCTCGCGCTCTCTGGATGGATGGTACGGAGGCGCTCGCTTCGGTCGGCTGCATTTCACGTCGGCGACGGTTCATGGGAAGGCGTCGGGCGTCACTTGCCTCCAGCCCGCTGGGAACCTCCCCCCGGCTCCTCGCCAGGCTGGACGTCGTCGGGCAGCGCCACTTGGCCGAAGAGGTTCCAGAACTCTCCCTGCCACACACTGGGTACGCCGGCGTCCCCGCCGGCTTGCCGCCGCAGGCGGCCAGGAACGTGTGCCGGTCGGAGACCGGCTCCTTGTGTCGGACCCGCGATTCAGCCGAGTCGGGCGAGGTTCTCGTCGCACTCCGTTACGCCGGCGACGATGGGAACGGTCGCGTAGAGCGCCTTCGCCCGCTGCCACAGGAGCCTTGCTTCGTCGGTTTCGCCGAGCGCTTCCTTGAGGATCGCCATCGGTCGGATGGCGTTCGCGTAGTCGAGCGTTGGGGGATCAGGGTGCTCGGCGTAGAGGGCCAGGGTCTCGTCGTAGCAGGCCGCGGCCCGGGCCAGCCGCTGTGCGGCGCAATGGGCGTCGCCAACGTGACGGATCGCGTGAGCCAGCAGGAGCGGATCACCCGTCCGGCGCGCGGCAACGACTGCTTCCTCGTAACGGGCGACCGCCATGTCGTCGCGGCCGGCATCCTGTTCCGCATGCCCGAGCCGCCGAAGGGCGGTCGCCAGAACACGGTCAGAACCAGCCTCACGGCACAACGCCACCGCTTCGGTGAGCTTCTCTCGAACGAGCCGCGTGGTCTCCTCACTCTCGACGGGATTGGCAGTCAACGAGGAAGCCGTCGCGCGCAGCTTCCAGGCCGCGTCCGAGAGATCGCGGCCCCGATCCAGGCGAGAACCTCCGGCAGAGTCACCCACTACCCGGTGAGGATAGCGGGCCAACATCGGTCCGTCCTTGCGAACGACTTCCGTCACGTCGGCAACCGACGCCGTCCAGCCTGCGGAGAGGCCGGGGGGAGGGTCCCAGCGGGCTGGAGGCAAGTGACGCCCGACGCCCTCCCATGAACCGTCGCCGACGTGAAACGCAGCCGACCGAAGCGAGCGCGTCCTTCCCATCCACCCAGAAAGCGTGAGCGGCCGATGGGACCCTCCCCCCGGCCTCTCCGCAGGCGGGCCCGAGCCTCGGCTGCCACAACGCGCCCCAAAGGCGCGAGTCGCGAAGCGACGAGCCTACGAAGCGAAGAGCCTGCTACGCCCGATCCCGGGCCGCCGCCAGGGCTCGCTTGCCGTAGACCTTGCCGACGTGGACGCGGTAGTCGCCGGAGGCGAAGATGTCGCCGATGGGATCTTCGGCGTCGAGGCCGGAGGCTGCTGCGGCGATGGCGTCGTCGGAGAGGTCGGTGCCGACGAGGCTTGAGACGTCGACCGCGGTCGGCGTGGCGGAGACGCCGCCGACGACCAGGCCGGCGGCGGTGCAGCGGCCGTTCTGGACGGTAACGGAAGCCGCGGCGCCGACGACGGCGTAGCCGGAAGCGGGATGCTCGAACTTGAGGTAGGCGGCGCCGGTGCCGCTGCCCAGGGCCGGAGCGTCGACGTGCGTGAGGATCTCGTCCTCGCCGACATCGGTCATCAGGAGGTCCTGGAAGAAGTCGCCTGCGGCGACGGAGCGGGTGCCGGAAGGGGACTGCAGGTGAACCGAGGCGCCCAGGAGGACGAGCACGGGCGGAATGTCCGAGCCCGGGTCGGCGTGGGCGATGTTGCCGCCGATCGTGCCGCGGTTGCGGACCTGGGCGTCACCGATGTGACCGGCCGCTTCGGCCAGCACCGGGCAGTGGGCCGCGAGGCCGTCGGAAGCCGCGATGACGGCGTGGGTGGGAAGGGAGCCGACGCGAACCGAACCGCCCGCTTCGGAGATGCCCTTGAGTTCGTCGAGCCGACCGATGTCGATGACGACAGGCGGCTGCGCCAGGCGCAGCTTCATCATCGGGATCAGGCTGTGGCCGCCGGCCATCAGCTTCGCGTCCTCGTTCTCCTGGAGCAGGCTCAAGGCCTCGTCCACCGATCCGGCGCGACGGTAATCGAATTGGGCTTGGTACATATCTGGGCTCCTGATTCGGCAGCTTCGGTTGTTCGGCTGCGGGATTCTAGACGGACGAAGTCGTTAGCTGTTGACGGCCCGCCACACCTTCTCGGGCGTGAGCGGCATGTCGATGTGGCTGATCCCGAACGGCGCGAGCGCGTCGACCACGGCGTTGACCACCGCGGCCGGCGAGGCGATCGCGCCGGCCTCGCCGACGCCCTTGACGCCCAGCGGGTTGTGCGGGCAAGGGGTCGTCGTGCGGTCGAGCTCGAACGGGATCAGGTTGTGGATCTTGGGCACCGCGTAGTCCATGAGCGAGCCGGACACGAGCTGGCCGCTCTCGTCGTACACCGCGTTCTCCCACAGCGCCTGGCCGATGCCCTGGGCCAGTCCGCCGTGGAGCTGGCCGTCGACGATCATCGGGTTGATCACGTTGCCGACGTCGTCGACCGCGGCGTAGCGCAGCAGTTCGATGGAACCGGTCTCCGTGTCGACCTCGACCACGCAGACGTGGGTGCCGAACGGGTAGGTGAAGTTGGCCGGGTCGTAGAAGCTCGTGGCGGAGAGGCCGGGCTCCAGGTCGTCCGGGTAATTGTGCGCCAGGTAGGCCTGGAGCGCCACGTCGCCGAGAGCGAGGGAGCGGTCCGGCGAGCCGGCCACGCGGAAGCTGCCGTCCTCGTACTCCAGGTCCTCGGCCGACGCTTCGAGCAGGTGGGCGGCGATCTTCTTGCCCTTCTCGATGATCTTGTCGACGCTCCTGGCGATCGCCGAACCGCCGACGGCGGCGCTGCGGCTGCCGTAGGTGCCCATGCCGAACTGGACGAGGTCGGTGTCGCCGTGGATCACCTCGACCGCCTCGGGATCGACTCCGAGCCGGTCGGCGACGATCTGGGAGAAGGTCGTTTCGTGGCCCTGTCCGTGCGACGAGGAGCCGGTGTAGACGGTGACCGAAGCGGTCGGGTGGACGCGGACGTCGGCGCTCTCCCACTGGCCGGCCTGGGCGCCTAGCGATCCGACGACGGCCGACGGTGCCAGTCCGCAGGCCTCGATGTAGGACGAGAAGCCGATGCCGATCTGCTTGCCGCCGTTGTCGCGGCGCGACGCCTGCTGGCTGCGCAGGTCGTCGTAGCCGATCATCTCCAGCGCGCGGTCCATTGCCGGTCCGTAGTTGCCGGAGTCGTAGGCGAGGGCGACTTGGGTCTGGTACGGGAAGGCGTCCGGCGACACAAAGTTCCGGCGTCGCACTTCCACCGGACCCAGACCCGTGGCCTCGCCGGCGAGATGCATCAGCCGCTCGACGACGTAGGTGGCCTCGGGCCGTCCGGCGCCGCGGTAGGCGTCGACGGGGGTCGTGTGGGTGAAGACGCCGGTGACGTGGCAGTGGATTGCCGGAATGTCGTACTGGCCGGACATAAGGGTGCCGTAGAGGTAGGTCGGCACGGCCGGCGCGAAGGTCGAGAGGTACGCACCCATGGCTGCCGCGGTGTCGACGCGCAGGCCGGTGATGCGCCCGTCCGCGTCGAGCGCCAATGCGCAACGGGTCGAGTGGTCGCGGCCGTGGGCGTCGGTCAGGTTCGTCTCGGTCCGGGTCGCGGTCCACTTGACCGGCCGGTCGAGCTTCATCGAGCACAGGCCCACGATCGCCTCGTCGGCGTAGTGGTGGATTTTGCTACCGAAGCCGCCGCCGACCTCGGGAGCGACGATCCGCACCTTGTGCTCGGGCATGCCGAGCGACGCGAGTGTCATCAGCAGCCGGTGCACATGCGGGTTCTGACTCGTCATGTGGATCGTCATCTCGCCGGTGGACGAGTCGTAGGAGGCGAGCACCGCGCGCGGCTCGATCGCGTGCGGGATCAGCCGGTTGTTGCGGAGGTCGAGCTCGACCGTGTGCGCGGCGGAGGCGAAGGCGGCGTCGACCGGTTCGCGCTCGCCGATCTCCCAGTCGAAGGCCACGTTGCCGGGCGCCTCTTCGTGGACCGCGGGCGCGCCGTCCTCGAGGGCGGCCACGACGTCGGCCACGGCGTCTAGCGGTTCGTAGTCGACGGCGACCCGCTCGGCGGCGTCGCGGGCGACGTAGCGGTCTTCGGCGACGACGACGGCCACCGCGTCGCCGACGTGGCGGACCGTGTCGGCGGCGATCATCGGGTGGGCCGGCGTCTTCAGGTCTGGAAGCAGCCAGCCGACCGGGACCACGCCGGGAATGCCGGCGGCCGCGACGTCGCGGGCCGTGAGCACGGCGAGGACGCCGGGAAGCGCCTCCGCGGCGGAGGTGTCGATGCCGCGGATCCGGGCGTGCGCGTACGGGCTGCGGACGATCGCGGCATGAGCCATGCCGGCGGCCTTGAGGTCGTCCGTGTACTTGCCGCGGCCGGTGATGAGCGCCGGGTCTTCCCGGCGCTTGATCGAGGTGCCGAGTACCCGTGCCATGTCAGCTCATCCTCTCCGCGGCGTACTTCACCGCTTCGACGATGTTGTGGTAGCCGGTGCAACGGCAGATGTTGCCCTTGAGACCCTCGCGGATCTCCTCGTCGTTCGGGCTCGGGTTCTGGGCCAGGAGGTAGTTCGCGGAGAGGATCATGCCCGGCGTGCAGTAACCGCACTGCAGGCCGTGCTTCTCCCAGAAGCCCTCCTGGAGCGGATGCAGCTCGCCGTTCCGGGCCAGTCCCTCGATCGTCGTCACCGAGGCGCCGTCGGCCTGCGCCGCGAGCATGGTGCAGGACTTGACCGCGTTGCCGTCGAGCAGCACGGTGCAGGCCCCGCAGAGACTCGTCTCGCAGCCGATGTTGGCGCCGGTCAGACCCAGATCCTCGCGCAGGAAGTGGACCAGCAGGCGCCGCGGCTCGACCGCTGCCTGAACCGGCTTTCCGTTGACTTCGAGTTGAATGGACACGGTCATCTTCGGGTTATCTCCTTGTGGTCAGGAACAGGCACGGAGCGAGATCGCGATGGCCGCCAGGACGACCAGGCCGCCGCCGACCAGGTAGGGCCAGAACTCTCTGGCCATGCCGGCGGCAAAGCGGCCGGCGAAGGCGGCCTGGGACGGGGCTGCGGGGACGGCTTCGGAACCGCCTGCGGGGGCAGGTGCCGGAGCTTCGGCAGTGGAGGCCGAATCCGCCGCAGTTTCGGCCGGCGCCGGCGCCCGCGCGGCGAGCTGCTGCTCCAGGCCTTGCAGACCCTGACGGGTCAGCACCTTGGCCGAGCTGTCGAGGAGCCGCTGGCCGACGGCGGCGATGCGGCCACCGACCTGGGCGTCGATCTCGTAGTGGAGCAGGGTGCCGCCGTCGTCGGTGTCCTCGAGGCGGAGCGAGCCGTTGCCGTTGACGAAGCCGGGGGCGCCCTTGCCGTCCATCTTCAGGCTGTAGCCGTTCGGCGGATCGAGATCGAGGAGTTCGACGCCGCCTTCGAATACGCCCTGCACGGGTCCGACCTTCATCTTCAGCTTGCCGCGGAACCGGTTGTCGCCGACCGGCGCCATGTCCTCGCAGCCCGGCAGGGTGCGTGACAGCACCTCTGGGTCGAGGATGGCTTCCCAGACGACGCCGCGCGGCACGGCCAGCGTGTGCGAGCCCTTGATCTTCACGTTCCGCGGAGGGGAGCGCTAGGGGCCCGGCGGCGAGCCGCAGTGTGAAGTTGGCGCGACAGCAGACATGGCGCAGCAGGGTGCAGATCTACCACAGAGTCGGGCGCCTTCCTTACGCCCGCACGTAGCGAACCACCGGGTCCTGTTCAGACTCCAGTTCGCCGACGTTCTCGGCCACGAGCTCGCCTCGCTGGTAGAGGTACTCGACGTGCGCTCCGGCCTCCTCCAGGGCGAGCAGCACGGTGTAGCCGCGCACCGCGCCGAACAACCGCCGGCTGATGTCCGCGGTGGTCTGCGGCGCCCGGCAGGTGTCCATGATCACGTTCAGCCGCTTGTCGTGGGACTCGCGGATCTCACCCACCCGCGTTGTCACGTCTTCGATCGGCTCCTCGTGGCCGCCCAGGCCGACACGGACGCCGTCCAGTTCCTCGACCTTGCCCAGTGCCTCGAGGTAGTGGCCGAGGCCCATGTTCAGGGTCAGCGACTCGGGCGACTGGTGGGGCGTTATCCGGGCCAGCACGTGGTCGGCGGTCAGCAGCACGTCGTCGATGCGCAGGCAGACCTGGCCGGGGCAGTGGCCGGGGACGTGGAGGACTTCGATGCCGAGGTCGGCCCCGTTTCCGTCCCGCACGGGCTGCCCTTCCTCGAGCAGGAACTGGACCGGCACCGAGCCATAGCGTGCCTTTGGCGCGGTGTACATCGTCATCAACTGCTCGCGCTTGCCGGCCGAGAGACCGGCGCGCTGCAGGAACACGCGGAGTTGCTGCGAGGCGACGACCACGCGCTCCTCGTAGTGAGTCAGCACGCGGCGGTCGAGGACGTGGATGCCTACCGGCGCGTCGGTGTGGCTGCGCACGAACTGCAGGCCGCCGAAGTGGTCCATGTGACCGTGGGTGATGAGGATGACGTCGACGTCGGCGAGACCGACACGGGCGCCGAAACGGTTCTCGATCGAGGTCATGCCGCGGACCAGGTTCTCGTTCGAGAAGTCCATGCCCGAACCGCAGTCGACCAGGATGCGGCGGTCACCGTCGTCGATCAGGTAGACGTTGCCGAAGAAGTTCGGGAACACCTCGAAGTTCAGGGCGTAGACGACCCGCCCCGCGGAAGTAACGAATCTCCGTGGCGACTCGAGCTGTTTCTTGGCGCTCGACGTAGCTGCCCGCATGGGCACTACCGGGGAGCCCGCGAACCGGCCGGCGCTTCGCGCGCCGTCAGTTGGTCAGCGCCGTGACGAGGGAGTCGACCGCCTGGTCGGCGATCTTCGCCATCTCGTCGTCCGTGCGGTCCTGGATCGGATGCCGCACGTAGACGACCTCGGGCGTGGAGCCGAGCGACTTCGACTGCGACTCGGCCGCGTCCTGGAACTCGCACGAAGCGACGAACACGGAGGGCAGCCCCATCTCTTCCAACTGGGTCGTGTCGTGCACACTGCACGACGTGCAGGACCCTCAGTCGGCCAGCGCTTCGATCACCGCGTCGCAACGCTGGGCGATCTCGGCGCGCAGGTCGGCCGGCGCCACCTTGGAGAAGGTGGGCTTGGTGAAGCGGAGGACGTTGGCGCCCCGGCTGGCGATCCGTTCCTCGACGCGGTCGAGGAACACGTCGCCGCGTGCCTTGGAGATGTCGAGCAGGGCGATCGTCTTGCCGCCGATGGACTCGAGGCGCGGCGCAGCCGTTCGCGCGGCGGGCGCGGCCTCGTTCGTCGGGTCGATCAGGGTCTGGACCATGGGAGTCTCCTGAGTGAGCCCCGAACGATACACGACGCTGGTAGGGTCGCCGGCCATGACCGAAGCACCATCAGCCTCCGTTCAGGCGCCGCCGGGTTTCGACCAGGGCCTGGTCGCGGTGGTCAAGAAGGACTGCCCGACGTGCCAGATGGTCGAACCGGTACTGGCGGAGGTTCGCCGTCACCGACCGGTCCTGGTCGTGACCCAGGATGACCCGGCCTTTCCCGCCGAGGGAAGTCCCGTCCACGATGCCGATCTGACGCTGTCGCACCGTCTGGGGATCGAGATCGTACCGACTCTCTTGACTCGGGAGGGAGGCTCGACCTCGGCCACCGCGATCGGCTGGAACCGGGAGCAGTGGCAGGACGTGACCGGCGTCGGCGAACTGGGCGTCGATCTGCCGCCGAGCCGTCCGGGTTGCGGCGCCCTCAACGTCGAACCGCCGCACGTCGAGCGGCTCGCCGCCCTCTTCGCCGACGGCGGCGCGCGCCGGGTCGAGCTCGGCGACCAGGAGGACGATGTCGAGGCCTGCTTCGCCCGGGGCTGGACGGACGGCCTGCCGGTCGTGCCGCCGACTCCGGAGCGGGTCGAGCGCATGCTCGCAGGCACCCGCCGGGACCGCGCGGAGATGCTCGGCCTGGTGGCCCCCGACTACGGCGAGTGCACGGTCGAGAAGGTCGCGGTCAACGCGGTGATGGCGGGCTGCCGGCCGGAGTACCTGCCGGTTGTCCTGGCCGCGGTCGAGGCGGCTCTGACCGAAGAGTTCAACTGGCACGGTCTGGCGGCCACGACCTACTTCGCCGGCCCGATCGTCATCGTCAACGGTCCGGTCACGAGCGCGCTCGGCATGAACTCGAAGATGAACGTCCTGGGGCAGGGCAACCGGGCGAACACCACGATCGGCCGCGCGTTGCAGCTCGTGCTGCGCAACGTCGGCGGCGCCCGTCCGGGCGAGGTCGATCGGGCGACGCTCGGCAATCCCGGCAAGCTCAGCTTCTGTTTCCCCGAGCGCGAGGCCGACTCGCCGTGGACGTCGCTGGCGGTGGAGCGGGGAGTTCCCGAGGGCGAGTCCGCCGTCACCCTGTTTGCGGGCGAGGGTCCGCGAGGCGTCGTCGACCAGCTCTCCCGCGAGCCGGAATCGCTGGCCCGCTCCCTGGCGTCGGCGCTCCTGGCAGTCGCCCACCACAAGCTCGTCGTCGGGTTCGACGCCATGCTCGTCGTTGGTTTCGAGCACGGCAACGTGTTCCGGAGGGCGGGCTGGGACAAGGCCAGATTGCGCCGGGAACTCGACGCCGTGCTCATTCGCTCCGGTGCGGACCTCGTTCGGGGCGCCGGCGACATCGCCGAGGGCCTGCCGGTGAAGATGGCGGACGCCCAGGTGCCGAAGTTCCGGCCCGGCGGGTTGCTGCTGGTCCATGCCGGCGGCAACGCGGGCCTGTTCTCGGCCGTGATCGGCGGCTGGGTCAGCGGCCCGGTCGGCAGTCAACCGGTTACAAGGGTGGTAGGGGACTGACGCCGCTGTCCACGCTGCTGATGGTCCGCCACGCGGAGAGCACCGCGAACCTGGCGAGTCGGTACACCTGGCACGATCACGAGCCCCTGACCGAACTCGGGCACCGGCAGGCTCGTGAGGCTGGCCGGTTGCTGGTCGAGCAGTACGAGCCGTCTCACCTGTACTGCAGCCGCTTTCGCCGCGCCCGCCAGACCGCCGACGAGATCGCGGCGGAGGTCGGCCTGCCGGTGGTCGAGATCGACGGCATCCAGGAACGGTGCTTCGGAGAGCTCCGGGGCAAGCCCTGGGAGGTGTACCGGACGGTCGTGGCCGATCTCGACGTCGAAGAGTTCTGGCACCACCGGGCGCCCGGTGGGGAATCGCTCGTCGACGTCGCGTCGCGCGCGGCGCCGGTCGTGGCCGGGCTCGCCGATCGCCACCAGGAACAGCAGGTCATCGTCGTCTCCCACGGCGGCGTCATGGCCGCCCTGCGTGCGTGGATCGTTGGCACCTGGCGGAACCGGCCGACGCCGACGCGGAACGCCGACGGCTTCCGGCTCGACCGCAACGGCTTGGAGTGGATGCCTCCGAGCCCCCTGTTCCCGATCTGAGCGACGCAGTCTGCAAGGTTGCGTTCCTGCCGTGCAGACTCCTAGAATCAAGAATTCGATCGTGCAATCCCGCGTGCCTGGCGCCGGATGGCACGACACGCCCTGGAGGGCGCGCCGCTTCGATGCCCTGAGGTTGCCGGAAGATGGAGACCTGAAGTGATGAACTTCCGTACCCGTACCCTTGTGCTGTTGGGAGCGCTCTGCCTGCTGCTCACGGCGGGCTGTGGCCCCGAGGTTCCTACCGTTAACTTCTCGGTCATCCTGCCGATGACCGGGCCTGCCGGGATCTACGGCGAGGAGATCGCCAACGGGATCCAGTTGCGTCAGGACCGGTTGATGTCAGGCGACGAGCCGCTCGCCTACAACGTCGTCGTCGAAGTGATCGACTCCGAGGGCGACGCCCAGCAGGCCGCGTCGCTTCTCGAGACGGCTTTCTCGACGTCGCTGGCGGCGATCGGCGGCGCCACGAGCGCCGAGGCTCTCGCCATGGTGCCGGTCGCCGAGGACGCGGACCGGGTTCTCGTCTCGCCTTCGGCGTCGAGCCCGGAACTGAGCGGCGCGTCGGAGTACTTCTACCGTCTCTTCCCCAGCGCCGAGATCGAGGCGTCGACGATGGCGACCTTCCTGCGCGACCGGGTGAACGTCCAGCGGCTCGCTCTGGTGGTGGAGGACTCGGCTTTCGGCACGTCGCTGGCCGACTCGGTGGAAACGGTTTGGGGAACGGAACTGGCGGGCAGGGTGACCTTCACGCCCTCCTCGGACCAGAACGCGATGGTGCAGGAGGCCCTGGGCTACGAGGCGGACGGCATCTACGTCGCGGCCTCCGGCGCCGCGCTCGCGGAGGCGATCCAGGCGCTCCGTCTCGCGGGTTTTGACGAGGGGGACGAGAAGCGGCTGGCGACGAGTTCGTCGTTGATGATCGAGGCGGTGCTCAAGGCCGCCGGTCCGGCCGCCAACGGCGTCTTCTTCACTGCGCCGGTGTTCGATGTCGACGGTCCGGACGAACCGACGGCGTCCTTCGTTGCCGACTACCGGGAGAGGTTCACGGATCCTGCCGCCTGGACCGCCTACCAGGAGGCGGTGGCCGAGGACGAGCGAGCCAGGACCGCACTGGAGGGCATGGATCTCGGCAATCCGGGCCTCGCGGCCGCGAGGACGGACGCCGAAGCGGCGGTGGAGGCTTTGACGGCCGCGGAGGCCGCGCTGAATACGCCCAGCTACTACGCCGGCCTCGGCTACGACTCGATGGGTGTCCTGATCGGGGCCCTGGCCGAGCTCGAAGTGATCAACGTCCCGAGCGACTTCCTCAAGGGAATGCGCGCGATCCGGGAACTGCCTGGAGTGACCGGGACGATTCAGTTCCGCGAGACCGGCGACGTACAGAAGTTCACCCGCATCTACCAGGTCGTCGACGGCAAGCCGGTCGACTTCGAGAAGCACGTGGAGGAACGGCTCCGGAAGCTGCGGGAGGAGATGGCGCGGGTCACGCAGCAGATCGAGCGGGCGAACCGGAACCAGTAACGGTTCGGCGCGTCGCTACGGATCGCTATACTCCCTTCACACAACCTACCGAACGGTCGGCAGATAGTCCTCCCCGCCAACCAGGAGACCCGTTTCCATGTCCGGAATCGTTCGCTACGGCAGCTACGTACCCTTCAACCGCATCCAGCGGTCCGCCATCGGTGCCGGCCGCGGCGAGCGCGCTGCCGCCAGCTACGACGAAGACTCCGCCTCGATGGCGGTCGAGGCGTCGCGCGAGGCGCTGCGCGAACTGCCGGAAGGCGCCGCGGTCGACACGGTGGCCTTCGCTTCGACCAGCGCCCCCTACTTCGAGAAGCTGAACGCCGCGACCCTGCAGGCGGCGACGAACCTGCCCAAGTCCGTGACTGCGCTGGACCTGGGCGGCTCGACCCGCTCGGGTCTCTCGGCGCTCCTCGCGGGCATCGACATGGCGTCGGCGGGCCGTACCGTCCTGGTCGCCGCCAGCGACGTCGTGGTCGGCGCGCCGAGCGGTCCGCGCGAGTCCGGTGGCGGCGACGCCGCGGCCGCCTTCGTCCTCGGAGCCAACGGCACGGAACCGGTCGCCCGGCTGATCGGCCGCGCTTCCTGCACCGAAGAGGTGCTCGATGTCTGGAAGAGCCCGGGGATGCCCTTCGCCAAGCAATGGGAGGAGCGCTTCGGTGCCGACGTGTACACGCCTCTCCTGGTCGAAACCTTCGGCCGTGCCCTGGCGGATGCCGGCGTGTCCGCCTCCGATCTCTCCAAGGTGGTGCTCGACGGCACGAATGCCCGCGTCTTCCGCGGTTTCCTCCGGCCCGCGGGCATCGCTCCGGAGCAGATTCTGGACGGACTGGCCGGAACGGTCGGCCGCGCCGGCTCCGCTCACGCCGGCCTGGTGCTGGCGAGCGCGCTCGACGGCGCGTCGGCGGGCGACCGGATCGCGGTCGCGGTGGTCGCCGACGGCGTCGACGTGGCCGTGTTCGAGGTCACCGATGCGATCGACGGTGGCCGCCCGAAGCACTCCGTGGCGTCCTGGGTCGAGTCCAAGCGCAACGACCTGGCCTACACGACCTACCTCAAGTGGCGCGAGGTGCTGCCGTTCGAGCCGCCGCGCCGCCCGGACCCGGATCGGCCGGCGGCGCCTCCCATGCAGCGCGCCGAGCGCTGGAAGTTCGGTTTTCTGGGCTCCCGCTGCAACCGCTGCGGCAACACGAACCTGCCGCCGCAGCGCGTGTGCGTCGTCTGCCAGGCAGTCGACGACTCGACGGTCGAACCTTACGCCGACGGCGAATGCCGGATCAGCACCTACACCCTGGACCGGCTCGCCTACTCGCTGCAGCCGCCGGTCATCGGCGCCGTGGTCGACTTCGACAAGGGCGGCAGGATGCTCTGCCAGCTCACCGACGTCGATCCGGACAACGTGGGGATCGGCGATGAGTTGGAAATGACGTTCCGCCGCCTGTACACTGCGGGCGGCGTCCACAACTACTTCTGGAAGGCGCGTCCAAAGCGCTGAGTCGATCAAGGAGATCGACGTCGTCCGGGTAACGACGAAGGAGAACCTATGGCCAGCAAGGGAATCTGTGATCGCGTAGCCATCGTCGGAATGGGCTGCACCAAGTTCGGAGAGCACTGGAACCGCAGCGCCAGCGACCTGCTGGTCGACGCCGTGCAGGAGGCCTACGGCTCCGCCGGGATCGAGCCGGACAACGTCGACGCCTACTGGCTCGGCACCACCGGCAGCGGCATCTCGGGCCTGACCCTCTCCGAGCCGCTGAAGATCCAGTACAAGCCGGTCACCCGGCTCGAGAACATGTGCGCCACCGGCAGCGAGGCGATCCGCAACGCCGCCTACGCGGTGGCGTCCGGCGCCTACGACCTGGTCATGGCGGTCGGCGTCGAGAAGCTGAAGGACTCCGGGTTCTCCGGCCTGACCGGCAGCGCCCCTCCGGGCGACGGCACCGAGTCCGGCATGACCGCGCCGGCCAACTTCTCCCTGCTGGCCCCCGCCTATGCCGAGAAGTACGGCGTCGACCTCGAGACGATGCGCGACGTGCTCACGCAGATCGCCTACAAGAACCACTACAACGGCGCCCGCAACGAGAAGGCGCAGTTCCAGCGCGAGGTGCCGATCGAGAAGATCAACGCGTCGCCCAAGGTCGCCGGCATGCTTGGCATCATGGACTGCTCCGGCGTCTCCGACGGCTCCGCCGCGGCGGTCATCTGCCGCGCCGAGGACGCGCACAAGTACAACGACAACCCGATCTTCATCAAGGCGTTGTCCTTTGTCGCCGGTCCCTCCGAGGGCGCCAAGCGCCAGGACTACGACTTCACGACCTTCCCCGAGGTCGTCGAGAGCGCCAGGGATGCCTACGTGCAGGCGGGAATCGAGGATCCGCGCGAGCAGATCAGCATGGCGGAAGTCCATGACTGCTTCACGCCGACTGAGCTGGTGCTCATGGAGGACCTCGGGTTCTCGCCGCGTGGCCAGGCGTGGAAGGACACGATGGATGGCCGCTTCGACCTCGACGGCGAACAGCCGGTCAACCCCGATGGCGGCCTGAAGAGCTTCGGCCATCCGATCGGAGCCTCCGGCCTGCGGATGATGTACGAGATGTGGCTCCAGCTCCGCGGTGAGGCCGGTGAGCGTCAGATCGCCGATCCCAAGCTCGGCCTGACCCACAACCTCGGCGGCGCCCCGGGCCGTTGCGTCAGCTTCGTCTCGGTCGTCGGCCTCTAGGCCGCGGGAGACTAAGGTGAGGCCTTCGGCCTCGCGCATCGAGTTCGGCCGTCACCGCTTCGCGGTGCCGCCTGAAAGCCGGCGAGGACGCCGGCGCACCCAGTCTGTAACTCCGCCGACGCCGCACACTGGGTGCGCCGGCGTCCCCGCCGGCCGCCGCCGAAGGCGGCCTATGGACTGCGCCGCGAAGCGGCGACCCTACTGTGCCGCCCGCGTCAGTGCCTCATCCATCGCCGCCAGTGCGAACTCGACATCGGCGTCGGTCAGCACCAGAGGCGGCTTGATCCGGAGCACGTCGCCGTAGAGCCCGCCCTTGCCGACGAGGGCGCCGAGGTCCTTGAGTTCGTCGAGCACGCGGCCGGCCAGGGCTGTACCCGGCGTCCTGGCTGCCCGGTCGGCGACCAGTTCGACGCCGATCATGAGGCCCTGGCCGCGGACGTTGCCGATTCCTTCGTGACGCTCGGCCAGGGCCCGGAGACCCTCGAGGAGTCGGTTGCCCTGCACCTTGGCGTTCTGCTGCAGGCCCTCTTCCTCGAGGACCTCCAGCACGGCCAGGCCGGCCGCCGAAACGAGCGGATTGCCGCCGAACGTGTTGATGTGGAGTCTCTGTGCCAGAGCGGCGGCGATGTCCGACGTGGTGGCGACGGCCGCGAGCGGCAGGCCGTTGCCGATGCCCTTGGCCATCGTCACGATCTCGGGAACGACGCCGGAGCGCTCGAAGCCCCAGAAGTTGTCGCCGGTGCGGCCGAAGCCGGTCTGCACCTCGTCGGCAATGCAGACGCCGCCGTGTGCCCGCACGATCTCGTACACCTCGGAGAGGTAGTTCGGCGCGCCCATCGTCACGCCGCCGGCGCCCTGGATCGGCTCCGAGATGAAGGCGGCGACCTGTCCCGGGGTGGAGTAGCGGATGAGTTCGGCCACGTCCTCGGCCGAGCGGCTGGCCACTTCCTCCGGCGTGCCGGAGAACGGATTGCGGTAGGGATCCGGGTTGAGCGCGTGGTGCACCGGACCGCCCCGCTGCACGCCGGACTTCCATGTGTGGATGCCGGTCAGCGCCCCGGTCGGCGCGCTGCCGCCGTGGTAGGCGTTGCGGATGCCGATGACGTCGGCGTGGCCGGTGTGGAGCCGGGCCATCTGGATCGCGAGATCGTTCGCCTCGCTGCCGCTGTTGACGAAGTAGATCCGGTCCAGGCTCGGCGGCAGCTTGGCCAGCAGAGCCTCGGCGAAGCGCGGCATGTTCGGGTGGAGGAAGGCGGTCGAGCCGTGCGCCAGCAACGCCATCTGCTTCTGGACGGCGGCGACGATCTTCGGGTGGGAGTGACCGCAGGCGACGGTGCAGATGCCCGCGAACAGATCGAGATAGCGGCGGCCGGTTTCGTCCCAGACGTACTGCCGGTGGCCCTCCACCAGCATCACGGGGTCGCTGTAGAGGGTGAACAGGGCCGGGTTCACGTGCTGCCGGCGCAGCTCCAGGATCCTCTCTCGGCCGGGTCCCAGGTAGGGCTCCGGCTGGTGGCTGCACGGCGGCAGCTCCAGGGCGCGGGATCGGGAAGGGGTCGCGACGTCGAGTGCCACGGTCATGGTTGCAGTTCCTCGCGGCCCGACTTGGGGGCCGTTCAAGTAGTTACGCTGTTGCGGCCGCGCGCGGGCGCGGCGGCGTGGGAGGTAACCCTAGCTCAAGAGATCGACGATTGTGAGTGCCATGACCTCGGTCGACCTGGTGATGTCCGAAAGCAGGCAGCGTTCGTCGGGCTGGTGGGCCTGTTCCAGTTCGCCCGGTCCGTAGGCGACGCACTGGCCGATACCGCCGATGCGCTGGAAGTGCTTGTGATCGTAGGTGCCGGGGCTCGCCACGAGATCGGCCGCGCTTCCGGTCGCCGTCTCGATGGCGCGGGCGAGCGATTCGACCAGGGCGCAGTCGTTCGGCGTGTGGGTCGGCAGGACGCTCAGCAGCTCCTCGACCTCGAACCGAATCCCGGTCCGACGGGCCTCCACCGCGTCAAGGACTCCGCGCACCTCGGCGCGCACGGCGTCCGGCCCCTCCTCGAGCAGGTAGCGCCGGTCGACGACGAGTTCGCACTGATCGGCGACGCAGGGCGACGGCAGACCCTGGCCGTGACCGTCCAGGGCGGCGGAGGAGTCGAGCCCCTCGATGACCTGGCCGCCGGCAATCGAGTTCATGTTGATCGTCGGCCGGCGCGCTCCTTCCGGCACCACGGGCAGCTCGGTGACCAGGTCGCCGATCGCCTCCTTGAGCCCGACCGCGGCCTCGGCCGCCGCATCGATTGCCGAGACGCCGAGGAAGGGCATCGAGCCGTGGGCGATCCGGCCGCGGGCTGTGATCCGGAACCACAGAACGCCGCGATGGCCGATGCAGATCCGGTTCGGGCTGAAGGGCTCGGGAATGATCACGTAGTCGGTTGTCCTGCTGGTGACCCGACCCGTGGCGGCCAGGTGGGCCACGCCCGCCAGTCCGCCGCTCTCCTCGTCCACCGTGCCGCTGATCTCGACCGTGCCGCGCAGCCCGATGCCGGCGCGTCGCACGGCTTCGGCGGCGAACACGGCGGAGGCGAGTCCGGCTTTCATGTCGGCGGAGCCGCGACCGTAGAGGTAACCGTCGCGGATCTCGCCGCCGAACGGATCGACGGTCCAGCCTTCGCCCGGCGGCACGACATCGATGTGGCCGTTCAGGTGAAGCGCCGGCCTTTCCTCGCGGCCGCGTCGCCGGCCCAGGACATTGATCTTCGGGCGCTGCGGGTCGTCGCCTGGCGCCCGCAGATACTCGGTTTCGAAGCCGTCCGCCTCAAGCCGGACGCCGAGTAGCTCGGCGCATTCGCGGTAGGCGTCGCCGGGAGGGTTGACGGTCGGGATGCGGATCAACTCGGAGGCGAACACCGCCGCTTCCTCGCCGCACACCGCGGCTTCGGACAGGACGCGGTCCAGAAGGTCGTCGCGCAGCCGGGCGAGGCCGCTGCCGGAGGGAGTCATGGGGACGATTCGTGTCGCCGGTGGCTGCGTTCTACGGGGCTGGTAGTAGTCTTCGCAGACTACTATGTTCGCGCGATGTGGATGGCGGACCGCGGTTCTCATAGCGCTGGTCCTCGGCGCCTGGAGCCCTGGCGTGGCTAATGACGCCGCGGACGACCCCGGCCTGACGGCGGTCGAGGGGCTCCGGGTCGGCCAGTTCACCTACGAGGAGCGGCCCACCGGCTGCACCGTCGTGCTCGCGCTGGATGGCGCGGTCGGCGCGGTCGACGTCCGGGGCGGCGCGCCGGCGACCCGCGAGACTGCCCTGCTGAGCCCCCACAACATGATCCAGGAACTCCACGCGGTCGTGTTGACCGGCGGTAGCGCCTACGGTCTCGACGCATCCGGGGGCGTGATGCGCTACCTCGAGGAACAGGACGTCGGCTACCGGGTCGGCGCCGGCGTGGTGCCGATCGTCGTCGCGGCGTCGCTCATGGATCTTGGCATGGGCGGCGCCAGCAAGCCGCGGCCGGACGCCGAGTGCGGCTACACGGCCGCGGCCGCGGCCAGCACGGCTCCCGTGGCCCAGGGCAACGTCGGCGCCGGCGCCGGCGCCACCGTGGGCAAGATGGGTGGACGTGGATCGCGGATGAAGGGCGGCCTCGGCAGCGCGTCGATCAAGGTGGAGCAGGGCTCCTCGGCGGGCCTGGTGGTCGCGGCGCTGGTCGCGGTCAACGCGGTCGGCGACGTGATCGACCCGGCCACCGGCCAGGTGGTGGCGGGCGTGCGCGGTCCCAACAACGAATTGCTCGACGCTCGCAAGCTGCTGCGGAGCGGCCTCGGCCGTGACCGGCGCGCCAGCCGGAGGGAAGCGGAGAACCGGGAGAACACGACGATCGCCGTCGTCGCGACAAATGCGACCCTGAACCAGGCCGAGGCGACCCGGGTGGCGCAGATGGCCCACGATGGTCTCGCCCGTTCGATCGTTCCCTCCCACACGCCGGGCGACGGCGACACCGTGTTCGCGGTCGCGACCGGGGTCCTCGAAGGACCGGCGGACGTCAGCCGCATCGGCGCACTCGCGGCCGAGGCGCTCGCCGACGCGGTCCTGAACAGTGTGCGGCACGCGGAATCGCTTCCCGGCGTTCTCGCCGTCCGCGACCTGCCCTGAGGTGCCTGCGATGGCGTCTGAGAACCCGTTTCGCCTGGACGGTTGCGCGGTGGCCGTGATCGGCGCCGGCTCCGGCATCGGCGAGGGCGCGGCCGAGGCATGCGCCCGCCAGGGAGCGCGAGTCGCCTGCCTCGACGTCAACCTGATGGCCGCGCGGGCGACCGCGGACCGGATCGTCGCCGCGGGCGGTCTGGCCGAAGCGGCCGAACTCGACATTCTCGATCCGGGCGCGCTGACGTCGGCCCTCGGGGCGCTGGACGACCTGCAGGGCGTCGTGGCGACTCCAGGAGTCAATGTGCGAAAGCGCTTGCTCGACTACGAGCCGGACGAGTTCGATCGCGTCGTTACGCTCAACCTCCGCGGCGCGATGTGCGTGTTGCAGGTCGCGGGAGGGCTCCTGTCCGCGAACGGCGGCGGCAGCATCGTGCTGTTGTCGTCGATCCGCTCCCAGGTGGTCGAGCCGGGACAGGGCGTCTACGCCGCGACCAAGGCCGGCATCGTCCAGCTTGCCCGCACGGCCGCGGCAGAGCTCGGCGGCGCGGGCGTGCGGGTCAACGCGCTGGCGCCGGGCGTTGTCGACACGCCGCTGACCAAACCGATTCAGCAGAACGAGGCCTGGAACCGGGCTTACGCCGGCAAGACGGCGCTGGGCCGTTGGGGCCGACCGGACGAGATCGGCAACGCTGCCGCTTTCCTCGTTTCCGACGCATCGAGCTACATGACCGGCGCCGTGCTCTTCGTCGACGGAGGCTGGACCGCGATCGACGGCCGCTTCGATCCTCCCGCCTGAGCCGGTTCGGCGACGGCGCCGCGGGTAGACTCCGCCACGCCGTGCCCGCCCACAACGACCTGTTTCGACTCGACGGCAAGGCGGCCGTCGTCACCGGGGCGTCATCCGGCCTTGGTGTCGTCTTCGCGCACGCACTTGCCGGGGCCGGCGCCTCCGTTGTCGTCTCGGCACGGCGCCTCGACCGCCTGGAGCAGCTCGCCGCGGAGATCGAACGCGAAGGCGCGCAGGCTCTCGCCGTTGCTTGCGACGTAGCCAGCGAGGAGGACGTCGACGCGCTGGCGGCGAGGGCGGTCGAACGGTTCGGTCGAGTCGACGTGCTGGTGGCGAACGCCGGTGTGTCCGATCCGCGCCCGGCCGAGCAGGAACCGCTGGACGTGTGGCAGCGGATCGTGGCGGTGAACCTCACCGGCGTCTTCCTCTGTAACCGTCGCTTCGGCAGCCTGATGCTGGAGCAGGGATCGGGCTCGATCGTCAACGTGGCCTCGGTGCTCGGCGTCGTCGGCGCCGGCCAGATTCCGCAGGCCTCCTACACCGCCTCCAAGGGCGGCGTCGTCAACATGACGCGTGAGCTCGCGGCACAGTGGGCGAGACGTGGCGTGCGGGTCAACGCGATCGGTCCGGCCTGGTTCGAGTCTGAGATGACCGAGGAGATGTTCGCGTCGGACCAGGCCGTGCGCTGGATCCGCCGCAAGACGCCGATGGGCCGGCCCGGCCGTGGCGAGGAACTGGCCGGCCCCGTCGTGTTCCTGGCCTCGGATGCGTCGAGCTACGTCACCGGCCAGACGCTGCTCGTCGACGGCGGCTGGACCGTCGTGTAGCTGGCGGTACCGCCGAGCCGCAGCCGCGATGACTCTCGATATCGCCTTCCTGCTGGTCGTCCTGGCGGCCATGGTCGTCCTGTTCCTGACCGAGAAGCTGCCGATCGACCTGACGGCCTTCCTCGGTCTGACGCTGCTGGTCTTCACCGGCTACGTTGCGGTCGATCAGGCGTTCACGGGTTTCGCGTCGTCGGCCGTGATCACAATGCTCTCGATCTTCATCGTCAGTGCCGGGTTGATGCAGACCGGCGTGGCGGACCTGGTGGGCGGTGCCATCCATCGCTTCGTCGGCGGCCGCGAGGCGCCGCTGATCGTCGCGGTCATGCTGGTGGCCGGTGTCCTGTCGATGTTCATGAACAACATCGCGGCGACGGCTGTACTCATGCCGGCGGTGGCGAGTCTGGCGCGCCGTGCGCACCTCGCTCCTTCGCGGCTGTTCATGCCGCTCGCGTTCGGCGCCATCCTGGGGGGCACCGGGACCCTGGTGGGAACGCCGCCCAACATCCTGGCGGCGGCGATGCTGCGGGATAGGGGGCTCGAGCCTTTCGGGCTGTTCGACTTCACGCCTTTCGGCGTCGTGCTGCTCCTGGGCGGTGTTGTCTTCATGCTCACCCTGGGGCGGCGCCTGCTGCCGGGCCGCCGCGCCGCGGCACCGAGCCGAGGCGAGTCGGAACTCGCCGACCTCTACGGCCTGCACGAGGGGCTGTTCTCCATCCGCATTCCTTCCGGGTCCGAACTCGACGGCGCGACGCTGCGCGAGACGCGGCTCGGCACCACGCTGGGGGTGCAGCTCCTCGGGGTCGCGCGCGGCGAGGAGTGGCAGTTGGCGCCCGGTGATGACACGCGGCTGCTGGCCGGGGACGAACTGGTGGTACAGGGCGACGCGGAGGAGGTGGAGCAGACGCTGCGCCTCCAGGGCGTCGATCTGGGCACGGCGACGACGCTCGGCACGGCCACGACCGGCGAGATCGGAGCGCCGGAGGCGGGTGTAACGGCTCTCAGGGCGCGCGTTTCCGCCGCGTCGCCCCTGGTGGGAAGCACCCTGGCGGAGACCCGCTTCCGTGAACAGTGGCGGGTGTTCGTGATCGCGGTGGAACGCGACGGGGATGTGCGCGTCGACCGGCTTGGAAGCCTTCCGATTGAGCAGGGGGACGTGCTCTACGGACTGTTCGGCGACGACGCGCCGGAGATCGATCCGAAGGTGCTCGAGATCGACGAGAGCGGTCCCGCGGCGCTCGACCGGCTCGAGGATCAGCCGCTGCTGGTCATCCGCGTGCCGGAGAACTCGACGCTTCTGGCCAGCGGCGCCGGCGTCGAGTGGATGGGCCGGTTGATGGGCTTGACGGTCGTTGCGGTCGAGCGGGAGGGCGAGGTGATCTGGGGTCCCGGGCCGCAGGTCCTGTTCGAGGCCGGGGACCGCCTGTTCGTCAAGGGCAGGGAGCGGAGACTGCGGGCCCTGTTGAGGATGGGCGGTGTCGAGCTGACCTCGGGAGTCGCCGCGCCAGCGTTCGAATCGGAAGAGGTCGGAATGGCGGAGGCGACTCTGGCGCCACGATCCGGCCTAGCCGGGCGGAGCCTCGCGGACATCGAGTTCCGCGACCGGTACGGCGTGCAGGTGCTCGCCATCTGGCGCGAAGGACACCCGATTCGCAGCGGACTGGCTCAACTCGCCCTGCGGGTCGGCGACGCGCTGCTGCTCCAGGGGCGCCGGGGCCGGCTCGGTCTGCTTGCCCGTGAACCCGACCTGCTCGTCCTCTCGGATGTCGCGGATGAGCCTCGCCGTCTGAAGAAGGCGCCGTATGCCGTCGGATGCCTCGCCCTGATGGTGGTCCTCGTGGTGACGGGAGTGGCGCCGATCCAGGTCGCCGCGTTCGCTTCGGCGAGTCTGATCGTGCTGTGCGGGGCGCTGACGATGGAGGAGGCCTACCGCGCGGTCGAATGGCGGGCGATCTTCCTGGTCGCGGCGATCCTCCCGGTCGGGTCCGCGATGGAGAGCAGCGGCACCGCGGCCCTGCTGGCGAGCAGCGTGATGGACCTGGCAGGCCCGGTCGGTCCGTACGCAGTGCTGGCGGCGCTGGTTCTGCTCTCGAGTCTGCTCAGCCAGTGTCTCGACGGTGCGCCGGCCGTCGTGCTGCTGACGCCGGTGGTGCTCGAGGCGGCCTCGGGCCTCGGCCTCTCGCCCTATCCGCTGATGATGGGCGTGGCCCTGGCGGCGTCGGCGGCGTTCATGACGCCGTTCAGCCACAAGGCGAACCTCCTCGTCATGGGCGCCGGCGGCTACCGCAGCATGGACTACCTGCGCGCCGGCACGCCGCTGACCATCGTGCTTCTGGCCGTCATCGTGTGGATGGTGCCGCTGATATTCCCGTTCTAGGTATCATCGCCGTCCCGCCCCCTGATTCGAGGAAACCTCGGGAGATCCCCATGGCATCACCGAACGAACGAGCCCTCCGCATCCTGGCGACCTCCGCGTTCGCCCTGACCGTCGCGGTTTCCGCCGCCGCCCAGACCACGGGCGACATCCGCGGTCAGGTCCGCGACGCCAACGGCGACGGCCTGCCCGGCGTCATGGTGACGGCGACGATCGAAGACCGCGGCGTGTCGCGGACCACGATCACCGGCGTCGGCGGGAACTTCGTCATCTCGTCGCTTCAAGTCGACGACTACGTCGTGACCGCGTCTCTCGATGGCTTCCGGGACCACCGGGTCGAGGGTGTACGGGTCGGCATCGCCGCTACGGTCAACCTGGAGATCGCACTCGGCCTGGAGGCGGTGGAGGAGGAGGTCACGGTCACCGCGTCGCCCATCCTCGACG
>VXUF01000041.1:44223-60384 GCA_009837085.1 Holophagales bacterium | reverse complement strand
GACGAGTTCCAGCGTCGGCACCAGCTTCACGGCGGACTTCATCGACGACCTGCCGACGGACCGGAACTTCTGGGATCTGGTCGCGGTGTCGCCCGGGATCAGCCAGGCTTCCGAGGGCAGCACTTCGCTGAGCGCCTTCGGTTCGAGCGTGGCCTCGAACTCCTGGCGTATCGACGGCCTGGACACGACGTCCTCGGACACCGGCCGCGCCTTCTGGTGGACGAACCCGGCGATCATCGAGGAGGTGCAGGTGCTGGGGATCGGCGCTCCGGCGGAGTACGGCAGCATGTCGGGGGCGGCGATCAACATCGTGACCAAGTCCGGTACGAACGAGTTCGCCGGCACGGTCGACTGGTTCCACATGAACGACGGTCTCACGGAAGAGAACGCCGAGATCGACGGCCTCCCGTTCCATCGGGAGGAGTTCGACGACCTGACGGGCACTCTCGGCGGTCCGCTGGCCCGGGACAAGGCGTGGTTCTTTGCCTC
The DNA here is from genome assembly GCA_009837085.1 of Holophagales bacterium. GTDB lineage: Bacteria > Acidobacteriota > Thermoanaerobaculia > Multivoradales > Multivoraceae > Multivorans. The sequence continues at coordinate 59,895 of VXUF01000041.1, read as the reverse complement.
CATTCAGACCACGGATGACGCGTACGCCGATCCGGGCGTCGACCCGTCCTTCCCGACTGCCTACCCGACGGTGCGCTCCGACATCAAGATCAACGCGGCGTTCAACGACAGCAACCTGATGGAGGCGAAGTACCACTTCGAGGACTACGACTTCGTCTTCGCGGCACCCAATACGACGCCGGACGCGATCGCGACCGAGTACGGCAACAATCCGGCGTGGGGCCTTCAGTTCCAGTCGGTCCTGACTCCGAACGACTACCTCGAGGTCATGTACACCGGCTACAGCAGCGACGACAACCTGCTCTCGGCAACGGGGAGCACCGCCGATCCCTATACGGACTACTCGCCGGCCGACGGCGGTCCGCCTCAGTCCAGCGGCAGTCCCGGTTACACCTACATTTGGCTGCTTGGCCGGGACCAGTTGGACGTCAAGCTCTCGCACCACGCCGACGACCTCCTGGGCGGCGACCACGACTTCAAGTTCGGCATCTCCTACGGCACCGGCCACGGCGATACGCGGACGGGCGGCGGGCCGAATGGCGTCTACTTCTACCGCTACGAGTACTACCCGGGCTACCCGTACTACTACCGGGTCACCGCCCGGCCGTTCTACTACGGCGCCGAGACGGCGGTGGTCTCGGCCTTCGTCGACGACTCCTGGCAGGTGAACTCGAATCTGACGCTCAACGTCGGAGTGCGGTACGACCAGCACAACGGCGAGATTCCGGACTACCCGATCCTGAACCAGGACTGGAGCCCCACCTCCGAGATCATCCCCGGGGTCCAGGACGTGATCGACTGGTCACTGATTTCGCCTCGCATCGGCATGGCGTACCAGATCGGCGACCGGCAAGTCTTCCGCGCCTTCTACGGCAAGTTCTTCGACGCCGACGTGACCGGAAACTGGTACGCACCGCCACCGAATCCGCCGGTCTACGTTACCGAGTTCGGGCCGTCGCTGGACGGCCCATGGTCGTACTCGTCCAGCTTCGAGTACCACGGAAACCTGTTCCATCCCGACCTCAAGGCGCCCGAAACCGATCAGTTCACGCTGGGCTGGGAGCGGCGCTTTGGCGACAACTACACCTTCGGGATTCAGGGCGTCTACAAGGAGGCGAAGAACCTGATCGGCTGGGAGATCCTGGACGACGGCGTTTACGAGAATGTGCCGTGGACGAACCCGTTCAGTGGCGAAACGGAGCAGTTGTTCAGCGTCATCGAGCAGCCGACAACGCGCAAGGGTAATGGGCCGGGCCCTGGCTCCAAGGCGCCAGGAAGGAGCTACGACCAGCAGTACGAGGGCGTGGTCCTCTCCTTCAACAGGCGCTACAGCGACGGTTGGAGCTTCCAATCCTCGTACACCTGGTCCGACTCGAGCGGTTTCATTCCGCGCCCCTTGCTGCAATCCCAGGGAAACCCCTTCTACACGTCTACCGACGGCCGCGACCCGAACAACTGGATCAACGCCGACCAGGCCCTGCAGAACGACCGAGAGCACGTGGCCCAATTCCAGGGCAGCTTCGAGCTTCCGTGGAAGATCCAGGGCAGCGCGACCTACAGCTTCATGACGGGCAAGCCGTACAGTCGCCAACTGGTGATCGGTGGCCGGGGTTCGGCTGCGCCGCTTGCTCAGGGTGGCCAGAGAGTGATCGCCGTTCCCGCCAGTGACGACAACCGGTTGCCGGACCAGAACAACTTCGATCTTTCCTTCGGCCGCCGCTTCGACGTCGGCCAGGTCCAGCTCAAGCTGGATCTCCAGCTGCTAAACGTCTTCAACGAAGACACCTACGACTGGTGGGAGACCCTCCAGGTACCCGCGGACGAGGAGTTCGTACCGAGCGGTTACCTGTTCCCGCGGCGGGTCATGATCCGCTTCGGGCTCGAGTTCTAGGGACCACGGTTCGCAAGGGCCGCAGCCCGGGGACGTCGCGGATCGGCGCCGCTACCGCCCGTGGTACAGCGTCGCGTCCTCGGTGTGCATGCCGCGGGGATCGTCCCGCTTCGACTCGTAGAGCCGGCCCTCCGCGTCGACCAGTTCGTCCGTGAAGATCGTCTCGTCGACGGCTACGTCGCTGGGGCAGGAGATCTCGATCAGGTTGCCGGCCGGGTCGCGGATGAACATCTGCATCGCGCCGTCGGGCAGCCGTCGCACCTTGCCCCAGGGTGAGGTGTCGATGGCGCCTAGTTCGCGCATACGGAAGAAGATCGAGTCGAAGTCGTCCACCTGCAGGCAGAGGTGGCCGCGGAACGACGTCTGGTCCTCCCATTCCGTGACGTGAAGCTGCTGCTCCTCGTTGATCTTGAAGAACTGGGCCGGGAAGTCGAGGTTGAACGTCGGCAGCGGTTCGAGCCCGAGTTCGTGCTCGTAGAAGGTGCAGGCCTTCTCCAGGTCGTCGACGACGACCGTCGCGTGTTGGATTTGGAGCACGTTCGCCATTGGCGGTCCTTCTTGGAGTTTGGCTGGCGCCGCTGAGGCTATCGGACGGGAAACCCCTTGCCCTTCTTGATTCTCTATGCCGGATTGGCTATAAAGACCGAATGATCCTCCGAAGTCTGGTGCGCGAGGCGCGCAAGCGCGCGGGGCTGACGCAAGTTGCCCTGGCAGAGCGCGCCGGCGTACCGCAGTCCACGGTCGCCAGGGTCGAGTCGGGCGCCAGGACGCCTTCAACGGACCTTGTCGAGCGGCTCGTGCGGGCCACGGGGTACGAGATTCGCGTCGGTCTGGGGGAGCCGGACGCCGAGACCGCCGCGCTGTTGGAGCGGAACCTTCAGCTTTCGCCGCAAGAGCGCCTTGACAACGCTCTGAGAGCCGCGCGATTCGTACAGCGCGGTCGTCGCTCTCTGGAGGAAAGCACCCGGCCTGGGAGGAGGGACGGCTGACGATTCCCCGCACCGCCTGACGGCAGAAGCCTCAGCGGATGAGCGGCAGCAACTCCTCCGCAGACCGCCTCGTGAGCATCGTGTAGAACTCGTCGCTCAACAGATTGCTGCCGTGGTCCTCGATGAACTTCTTCTGTTCCGGCGTGATGTCGGTGGGTTCCGTCTCGACCGCGTTCGGGTGCTGGTTGGCCGGTGTGCGATCGATCGAGGCCACGAACTCGACGGTCAACGCGCCGTCGTAGCCGACCTCGCGTAGCGTCCGGACGATCGCGGCCCAGTCGAGGGCGCCCATGCCGGCCGCCATCCGGTTGCTATCGGCGACGTGGAAGTCGACGAGTCGGCTGCCGGCCTGGCGGATCGAGCCGAGCAGGTCGCGGTCCTCCATGTTCATGTGGAAGGCGTCCAGGCAGACGCCGCAGTCGGGACCCGTCGCTTCGGCCAGCGCCAGCGCCTGGGCGCTGCGGTTGATGAAGTAGGTCTCGAAACGGTTGATCGGCTCGATCGCCAGCAGCACGCCCGCGGCCTGGCCGTGCGCGTAGATCTCCTGCATGCTCTCGACCGCCCACTTCCACTCGTTCTCCGGCGTCGAATCGGGGTCGACCTTGCCAACGGTGCCGGGCACGATCGAGATCTCGTAGCCTTCGAGTTCCTTGACCATCGTGATGCAGTCCTTGACGTACTGGACGGAGCGCGCGCGCTCGGCCCCGTCTTTCGCGATCAGGCTGCGGCCTTCCATCATCAGGGTGACGGAGCCCCAGCACCGGATTCCGTACCGCCGGAGCAGTTCGCGTACCTCGGCCGTGTCGTAGAGCTCCGGCTCGCCGCTGATCTCGAGCGACTCGTAGCCAAACTCCCTGAGCCGCGCGAGCGTCTTCTCCAGCGGCTCGGCGCGCATCCAGTTGTGCATCGACAGGTGCATCGTCATCGACCTCCGGGTTGCCGCGGGAAGATAGCAGGGTCGGGTCGGAGCGGAGCGAAGCGATGTCGGACGCACCCGCCGAGTCGGAGCCGACCCCTCCGGCCCCGACTCGGCTGGAACGCGGTGCCGAGCGGGCGGCCGCTCGAATCAAGACGGAAGCTTCACCAAGGATCCGCCGTTCTCGTGCGTCATACCGGTGAGTTGAGATGGCAGAAGCGGTCCAGCACGTTGTCGAGGCCAGGTGGGCACCCGTCGGGCGGTGCTCTAGTGTGACGGGCGTGGCCATGGGCGACGAAGATCTGGTTCAGGCGGCGGCCGCCGGTGATCGGCGGGCCTTCAGCGAGTTGCTGGAGCTCCACTACGATCGGATCTTCCGGTTCAGCTTCCGGCTGACAGGGAGTCGGGAGGAGGCGGAGGACCTGACGCAGGACATCTGTCTTGCTCTGCCGGCGAAGTTGAAGAGCTTCCACGGCAAGGCACGGTTCACGACCTGGTTGTACAGGGTTGCCATGAACGCGGCGCATGACCGGCGGCGCCGGGCCATGAGCAGGGCGAAGGCGGCTGAAGGCTGGGGAGACATCGAGATGAGCCGCCACGCGGAGGCGACAGGCAGGGCCGCGGATCTGGACTGGCTCCGTCGCTCGATGGAGGTGCTTCCGAATGATCTACGCGACACGGTCGCGCTCACGGTCGACGGTGAAATGACCCATGCGGAAGCTGCGGAGGTGCTCGGTGTCTCGGACGGCACCGTGAGTTGGCGACTCTCGGAGGTCCGCAAACGGCTGCGGGCGATGTGGCAAGAGGAAACAGGACGATGACCGATCCACTCGACGATCTGAAGCGCGCATTCGAGCGCTCGACGCCGGAGCCGGACGTCGAGAGGCGGAAGGCGAATCTGGCCCGTGCGCAGGAACTCCTCGACCGTGTCCAAGGCGCGGAGGCCGAGCAGCGTCGTACCGATGACCGCACCAACACGTGGGCGGGCATCGAACAAGGAGTACGACACATGCTGAACGCACTGACTTCCCGACCTGTCCTGGCTGCCGCCGGTGTTGTGGCAGTGGTCGGGCTGACCGCTCTCCTGGTAACCGCCACGCGGAACGCGGCGCCGCCGTCCAGCGTGGTCGTCGCGGACGCCGGCGTTGCGCCAGAGCTCGCCGTCTCACCCGCGGGCGACCCTGGACCGGATCGGCCGGCACTCGCGCCGGCCGACGAACGTCAGGCCGAGCCCGGTATCGTTCAGGCGGAACCCCCCGCGACTTCGGCGCGAGAGGTCATTGGCGCCCGGCCGGCGCTGCGGGAAGCCACCGTATCGGCTGACGGCGAGGCGTCAGAGGTGGTCGTCACTGAGGTGAGTCGCCCGCCGGAAGCGCCGGCTCCACCAGGGAGGGCTGAGCAGTCGTTCAACGCGACCATCGCCGCTCTGGAGCGACAGAGGGAGAGTCTGAGGCGCCAGTTGGAGGGCTTGCCCGGCCAAGGCGTTGGCGAAGCGCCCCCCCGCGAGGGCGAGGTCAGGGTGGCGGCGAACGCGCTTACCGTCGACAGGTTCAGCCTGCTTGCGGCCTCGCCTGGCGAACCAAGGGCTTCCCGGGTGTCCAACACCGAGGCCTTCGCGAACGAAGACGCCAGTCCGGTGAAGGTCACGAGCGAAGAGCCCGTCTCGACTTTCTCGATCGACGTCGACACCGCCAGCTACTCCGTCGTCCGTTCCTCCCTGACGAACGGCTACCTGCCGGCGCCCGAGTCGGTGCGGATCGAAGAGCTGGTCAACTACTTCCCGTACGCGTATCCGGGGCCTGAAGGAAGCGGCGCGCCATTCCGGCCGACGGTGACCGTCTCGGAGACGCCGTGGAACCCGGACACGCTGCTGATGCACATCGGCATCCAGGGCCGGCGGCCGGCGACCGAGGACCGCCCGCCGCTCAACCTCGTCTTCCTGGTCGACACTTCCGGTTCAATGGACCAGCCGAACAAACTGCCGCTGCTCGTGCAGTCGTTCCGGCTGATGGTGGGCCAGCTCGATCCCGCCGATGAGGTCGCGATCGTCGCATACGCCGGCAGCGCGGGCAGCGTGCTGGACCCGACTCCGGCCGCTGATCGCGGCGCGATTCTGACTGCGCTCGATCGACTGGACGCTGGCGGTTCGACCGCCGGGGCGGCAGGCATCCAGTTGGCCTACCGGGTCGCCCGGGACATGGCGGCGGAAGGCGAGGTCACGCGGGTCATCCTGGCCACGGACGGCGACTTCAACGTCGGCATTTCCGACCCCGAGCAACTCGAGGGATTCATCGCCCGCCAGCGTGACAGCGGCGTCTACCTCTCGGTGCTGGGTTTCGGACGCGGCAACCTGGACGACGCGACAATGCAGGCGCTGGCCCAGAACGGCAACGGTCAGGCGGCAACCATCGACACGCTCGCGGAGGCGCGGAAGGTGCTCGTCGACCAGCTCGTCGGCACCCTGTTCCCGATCGCGAACGACGTGAAGATCCAGGTCGAGTTCAATCCGGCCACGGTCGCCGAGTACCGCCTGGTCGGTTACGAGACCCGGGCTCTCCGGCGCGAGGACTTCAACAACGACCGGGTCGACGCCGGCGAGATCGGCGCCGGCCACGCGGTCACCGCGATCTACGAGGTGACGCCTGTGGGTTCGCCTGCAGTCCTGCACGACGCTCTGCGCTATGCCGGCCGTGCGGCCGAGCCGCCGGCGGTCGCGGAGAGCCGGGCAGGATCCCGGGAACTCGCCTTCCTGCGGCTCCGGTACAAGGAGCCGGGCGAGGCTACGAGCGAACTCATCGAACTGCCGATCGCTCGCGACATGGGCGGAGCAGGTACCGATCAGCGCTTCGCGGCCGCGGTTGCCGGATTCGGCCAGCTCCTGCGGGACGGCGCCTACACCGGCGACTGGAACTGGAGCGACGCGATCGCGCTGGCCGTGGCTAACACCGGCGACGACCGGTACGGCTACCGTCGCGAGGCGGTAACCCTGATGCGCCTCGCGGAGAGCCTTGCCGTGACCGAGTAGATCACTTTGCGCCCAGGAAGCCCCTCAGGCAGCGGGTGACGGCGCCGGGCGCTTCGGCCATCAGCATGTGGCCGGCGTCCGCCACGGTCACGAAGCCGGCGCCGCCGTCGCTGCCGCGGATGCGGTCGGCGAGCGCGCGGCCGGCCCTCGGCGGCGTCATCCGGTCCTTCGCGCCGGCGACGACCAGGGTGGGGCAGTTGACGCCGGGGGCGCTTTCGCTTCCCTCCCACTCGTTGCAGGCGGCGAAGTCGCGGTGGAGCACTTCCGGCAGGCAGCGGTCGAGCAGCGCCATCGTCGATCCGAGCATCCACAGTCCGGGGGACTCGGCGCCGCCGAAGTGGGCGCCGGTACCGTGTCCGAAGGCGGCGATGAACCGATGGGCGTCGAGCGGCCGTTTCAGGGTGTCCGCCAGCAGGCCGGGATTGACCCGCAGCGTCTCGCCCGCGCCGAGCAGGGCCAGCCGGCTCAGCCGGCCGTTCAATCGGGACGCCGCGTCGACCGCGATGCAGGCGCCCATCGAGTGGCCCACGAGCGCGACGTCCTTGCTGCCCGCCCGTTCCGCCGCCGCTGCCGCGAAGTCGACGGTCCAGGCGGCGTAGTCGGCGATCGTCGCGATCGCGTCCAGATCCTCGGATGCACCGTGGCCGGGCAGGTCCGGCGCGGCGACGTTCCAGCCGTGTTGGGCCAGCGACCGGGCCTGCAGCGCCCATACCGTGTGGTCGCTGCCGGCGCCGTGGAGCAGCAGCGCCAGGGGCAGCCTCGCCTGCCAGTCGGAACCGCCGGTGCCGCAGTAGGCCTTGCGGCCCTGGATCTCAAGTTCGGTCAGGAGGCCACCGCCCGCGGCCGCTGCGCCCGCCGCTGCGAGCGCTTCAGCGCCCGGTCGAGATCGGCCACGAGGTCCTGGGGATCTTCGAGGCCGACCGACAGCCGCACCATCTCCTGGGTGACGCCGGACTCGGCGAGTTCCTCGGCGGTCATCTGCTGGTGCGTTGTGCTCGCCGGGTGGATGACCAGGCTCTTCGCGTCGCCGACGTTGGCAAGGTGTGACCAGAGCTGCAGGCCCTCGATGAAGGCGATCCCGGCCTCGAGTCCGCCACGAATCCCGAAGGTCAGCAGGGCGCCGCTGCCGTTTGGCAGCAGCTTCCGGGCGAGGTCATGCTGCGGGTGACTGGGCAGGTCGGGGTAGCTCACCCACTCGACCGCCTCGTGTTGCTCGAGAAACTCGGCGACCGCCCGAGCGTTCTCCACGTGGCGGGCGACCCGGAGCGGCAGGGTCTCCAGCCCCTGAAGCAGGTAGAACGCGGCTTGCGGGTTGAGGCAGGCGCCGAAGTCGCGCAGCCCTTCGAGCCTTGCCTTGAGGATGAAGGCCGGCGGGCCGTAGTGCTCGGCGAAGGCGATGCCGTGGTAGCCCGGGCAGGGCTCGGTCATGATCGGGAAGCGTCCGGAGGCGGTCCAGTCGAACTTGCCGCTGTCGACCAGAACGCCGCCCAGGGTGACGCCGTGGCCGCCGATGAACTTCGTCGCCGAGTGCATCACGATGTCCGCGCCGAGATCGATCGGCCGCGACAGGAACGGGGTGCCGAACGTGTTGTCGATCAGGAGCGGCACGCCGATCTCGTGGGCGATCGTCGCGACGGCCGGGATGTCCAGCACGTCGATCCGCGGGTTGCCGATCGTCTCGCCGAAGAACAGCTTCGTGTTCGGACGGGCGGCACGCCGGAAGTTCGCGGGCTCGGTCGGTTCGACGAAGGTCGTCTCGATGCCGAACCGGCGCAGGGTGTGGTTCAGCAGGTTGTGCGTGCCGCCGTAGATGGCAGCCGAGGAGACCACGTGGTCGCCGGCGGAGAGGATCGTCGCTGCTGCCAGGTGAAACGCCGACTGCCCGGAAGCGGTGGCGACCGCACCGACACCGCCCTCGAGCGCGGCGATCCGTTCCTCGAACACCGCGACCGTCGGGTTGGAGATCCGGGAGTAGATGTGCCCCGCCTCCTCCAGGTTGAACAGGCCGGCGGCGTGGTCCGTGTCCCGGAACACGTAGGACGTCGAGTTGTAGACGGGTACGGCGCGCGCTCCGGTGGTCGGGTCGGGCCGCTGGCCGGCGTGCAGGGAAAGGGTGTCGAACTTGTAGAACCAGTCGCTGCTCATCGCGTGAGTGTAGCTGTAGCGGCGCCGCGGATGTGGCAGAGTGACGGGCCGAGGAGGCTGGATGGGAATCGTCGAAGAGTGGCACGAGTGCCTGGATCGAGGAGAGATACTGCTCCTCGACGGCGGCACCGGGACGGAGTTGGAGCGGCGGGGCGTGCCGATGGACTCGGCGGCGTGGTGCGGAACGGCGGCCCTCGAGCACCAGGACGCGATCCGGGATCTCCATGAAGACTACATCCGGGCTGGTGCCGACGCGATCATCACGAACACGTTCGCAACGCACCGGCCGTTGCTCGAGGCTGCGGGCCTGGGCGATCGCGTTGCGGTGATCGTGCGGCGGGCGGTGGAGGCGGCGCTCGAGGCGCGCGAGCGCGCCGGGTGTCCGGGCGTGCTCGTGGCCGGATCGATGTCGACGATGCCGGCGAACAACATCCAGGGCGGCTATCCGCCGGCCGACGAGCAGATGGCGGCCTACCGGGAGCAGTGCGGGCTGCTGGCCGAGGCCGGAGTCGACGTGATCGCGCTCGAAATGATGCAGTTTCACGAGCGTGCCGTGCTCGCCTTCCAGGCAGCCAAAGAGACCGGGTTGCCCGTGTGGCTCGGCGTCAGCGCGCGGAAGGATCCGGAAACGGGCGCGATCACTCCGTTCAACTGGCCCGACGAGTCCTTCGAGGAACTGCTCGACACACTGATTCCGCTGGGGCCCTCGATCGTGCATGTGATGCACTCCGAGATCGCGGCCGTTCCCGAAGCGGTGGCGATGGTTCAGGAGCGCTGGGACGGACCGGTCGGCGTGTACCCGGAGTCGGGCTACTTCACGATGCCGAACTGGAACTTCGTTGACGTGATCGATCCGGCAGACCTGCTCGAGGAGGCGCGCGGCTGGGTGGCCGCGGGCGTCCAGATCGTCGGCGGCTGCTGCGGCCTGGGACCCGAGCACATTCGCGCCCTGGGAGCGCTTCGCGGATCCGGCTGAGGAGGGCCGGAACGATCGTGGCAGCGGGCGGCGAACCGGATCGGGCCCGGACGGCCTTTGAGCCGCCGTTGCTCGTGCTGGTTTGCCTGGTTCTGGGCTTCGGGCTGTCCTGGCTGCTGCCGCTCCGTATCTGGCCGGTCGGAACCAACCAGCCCCTGGTGGTCGCCGGCGTGGTGGTCGTGGTCGCCAGCTTCGCATGGTTGACCTGGTCGGCGCTGACGATGGTTCGCGGCGGTTCCTCCCTGCCGGTGCATCATCCGACCGCGAAGCTGGTGATCAGGGGTCCCTACCGGTGGTCCCGCAACCCGATCTACACCTGTATGGTGCTGGCGTTCCTGGGCCTCGCGCTGGCAAGGGCCAGTTGGTGGTTCGTCGGGCTGGCCGTCGCGGCAGCGCTGCTGCTGCGCTGGGGAGTGATCCTCCGGGAGGAGGTCTACCTGGAGCGGAAGTTCGGCGACGAGTACCGGGACTATGCGAAGCGTGTCCGGCGCTGGTTGTAGCGCGGTCCGCCGGGTCCTTCTGCCGGCGAGCGCGCTGGCGCTGGTGCTTGCCGCCTGTGGACCCGAGCCGGAGGACGCGGCGGCGCCGTCGGTCCAGGCGGACGTGGAACACCTTCTGGGCGGAGCGTCGACGGAGCAGCCCCCGGTGATCCTGATCACGATCGACACGCTGCGGGCCGACCGGCTGTCGAGCTACGGCTCGGACCGTGTCGTGACGCCGCACATCGACCGCCTCGCGGCCGAGGGGATCCGCTTCACCAACGCGTCGTCGACGGTGCCCTTCACCTTGCCGGCCCACAGCTCGATCATGACGGGGCTCTATCCGCCGTCCCACGGTGTGCGGGAGAACGTCGGCTACGTGCTGGCGCCCGAACTCGTGACCATCGCGGAGCGGTTCCGGGACGGCGGTTACCGGACGGGCGGTTTCGTCAGCGCCTTCGTGCTCGACGCCCGATGGGGGATCGCGCGCGGCTTCGACACCTACGTCGACGACTTCGACCTCGACGCGATGGCCGGTGCGAACCTGGGCTCGGTCCAGCGCGCGGGGCCGGAGACGATCGCGCACGCGTTGGAGTGGCTCAACGACGCCGTTCTTTCCGACGACCGCGCCGACGATGCCGGCGGCTCTACAGGGCAGCCGCCCTTCTTCATGTGGCTTCACCTGTTCGACCCTCACGATCCGTACGACCCGCCGGAGCCGTTCCGATCCGAGTACCAGGGCCGGCCCTACGATGGCGAGGTCGCCTACACCGACTCGCTGATCGGCGAGTTCCGCGCCGCCCTCGAGGAGCGTGGCCTGTTCGACGAATCGGTCGTCGTGCTGACGGCCGACCACGGTGAGGGACTCGGCGACCATGGCGAGAGTTACCACGGGTTCTTCGTCTACGACACGACCGTCCACGTGCCGCTGATCGTCCGGTTGCCCGGCGGCGTGGAGGCGGGTCGGGTGGTCGGCGACGCTGTGAGCCACGTCGATATTGCGCCGACGCTGATCGAGCTTCTGGACCTCGAGCGAACAGGCACCACCCAGGGCCGGAGTCTGCTCCCGGACATGCAGGGGCTGCCGAATCCTCTTGCCGAACGTGGTGTCTACGCCGAGTCCTTCTACGCGCTCGACCACTACGGCTGGGCGCCGCTACGCTCGCTGCGTACGGCTGAGCACAAGTACATCGAAGCGCCCGAACCCGAGCTCTACGCCCTGCTCGAGGACCCGGGCGAACTCGCGAACGTTCTCCTCGAAGAGCGCGATCTGTCACGCCGCCTGCGGGCGGAGGCTCTCGAGCTCGCGGCTGAACTCGATCGGGCGGCCCCGAGTTCCAGTGCCGAACCGGATCTCGACGAGGACACGCTGGCACAGTTGCGCGCGCTCGGCTACCTCGCAGGCCGCGGCGCCGCCGGCCGGGAGGATTCCGAAGGCCCTCGCGCCGATCCGAAGGACAAGGCGCACCTGCACCGCGCCATCATGCGGGCGCAGAGCGCTTTCGGCGCCGGCGACGAGGACTCGGCCGCAGCCGAGTTGCGGGCAGCGCTTTCCGAAGACGAGGGGCTGCTCGACGCCCACCAGCTCCTGGGCACGATCACGCTCCTCGGGGGCGATCCGGAGCCGGCGATCGGCCACTTCCAGAGCGCGCTGGCCCTCGATCCCGAACACCGTCAGTCGCTGCTCGGCCTCGCCAACGCATACCGCGAGCTGGGACGCATCGACGAGGCGGTCGTCGGCTACCGCCGGCTGCTCGACGTCGCGGGTCAGGACGCGAAGGCGACGATGGCGCTGGCGCGGATCCACGTCGACGGCGGCGAACTGAGCGAGGCGGAGCAGGTGCTGACGGCCGCCGCCGAAGGGCGCGAACCACCCGCGGTCATCGCGAACAAGCTGGGCGAGGTGATGGCGCTCCTGGGCCGCAGCGGCGATGCGGAGGCGAAGTTCCGGCAGGCCATCTCTTCGAATCCGGAGCTGGGCGAGGCCCACTTCAACCTCGCCGTCCTGCTGGACGAATCAGGTCGGATGGAGGCCGCGGTCGCGGCCTACCGTCGGGCGGCCGAACTGCACGCCCGGGACCACCGGCCCCGCTTCAATCTGGGCCGCCTCTACGGCCGGCAGGGGCGCGCGGGTCTCCAGATCGAGGCCTACCGCGGCGCGGTCGAGGCGGCGCCGGACTTCACCATCGGGTACTTCCACCTGGCGAAGGCGCTGATGGACCACGGCCACGACCTCGAAGAAGCGGAGACGTTCGTGCGCCGTGGCCTGGAGAGCGAACCCGTTGGCCGGGACGGCGCGCTCGGCTACTTCGTGCTCGCCGACATCCTGAACCGGCTGGGCCGCCCAGTCGAGGAGCGGCGAGCGCTGGCCCGCGGGAGGGAACTCCTAGGCGGCGCCGAGCGCTGAGGCCACAAGGACCGCCATCTGCTCCGGATCCTCGAGCGGGCCGAGGTGGCCGAGCCCCTCGATCTCGAGAAAGAGCACGTTCGGCAACTCGCTCACGATCGCCTCGGCCCAGTACGCGGGTCCCGGAATGAGCACCGAGCCTCGCATCAGCGTCACGGGGCATTCCACCTGGTGGAGGCCGTCCCAGGCACGGTGGTGGGGCCCCATGAGGTAGAGCTGGGCCTCGACATCGGGGTGACACCTGATCTCTACCGCGCCGTCCGCTGACGGTGCGAAGCCGTGGCGGACGTAGACCTCGAGCGCTTCCGGATCGAGCAGTGAGTACGGGACCTTCTCGGCGTAGTTGGCGACGGCGGCTTCGTGCGACGCGAAGCGTCTCCGGCGACGTCTGGTCCGTTCGACCCAGACGCCGAGGCGCGCGTCGTCGTCCGTGACGCCGGGCGGATAGATGACCGGTTCGTAGCAGACGAGGCCGGCGAACAGGCCCGGCCTCTCGGGTGCGATCATCAGCAGCGAGGCGGCGCCCATGGAGTGGCCGAAACCGAACAGCGGCCGCTCGGAGCCGAGTTGCAGCGCGTCGATCACAGCGACCAGATCCTCGGCGCAGCTCTCCCAGCTGTAGTCGAGGCCGTCCGGGGCGGTCGCGTCGCCGTGCCCCCTCAGGTCGACGCTGATCCGGCGAAAGCCGTCGAGGTGCTCGAGCATCGGGTCATAGACCCGCCCGTGGAAGCCGGTGGCGTGGGCGGCGATCAGATCGGGGCCTCCACCGCCGAAATCGTAGACGGCGAGTTCGACGCCGTCGGTCGACGGGACGCGGTGGATGGAAACAGGTTCGAGCATCGGTGGCGGAAACTAGCAGCATCGGAACGGCCCTCGTTGCAGAATAGAGCGATGCCGAAGCATGTCGCCCGGTTCGGCCGGGGCAGCCGCCGTTCGGCCGAGAGCATCCGGGTGTGGCGGTTGCAGATCGGCTTCCTGCTACTGCTCGCGATCACCGCCGTGCAGGTCGTCTGGTGGCTGGTCGACCAGTCCAGGATCGCGGACCGCATCGCCTCCGACCGGGCCGCCGAGGTCGAACTGAACCGCGAAGCGGCGGAGGCGTCGCTGCGTGCCGGTCAGGCGACCGAGGAGCTTCGCACCCTCTATCCGCACCTGGAGATCGACGCCGGGGAAGTGAGGATCCGCACGGAAGCCCGCGCCGCGATCGAACGGGACCGCCGTAGTCACCTGAACCAGTATCGCTGGGAAGGGGGGTTCTTTCTGGCGGTCATCGCGGGCGGGGTGTTGCTCATGTGGGGCGTGCTGCGCCGGGAGGCGGACCTCCTGTCCCGCCAGCAGAACTTCCTGGCGGCCGTGTCGCACGAGTTGCGGAGTCCGCTGGCGAGCCTGCGACTGACGACGGAGACGTTGCTGCTCCGCGATCTGGTGGCGGCCGACCGACGTTCGCTCCTGGAGCGCAACCTGGAGGACCTGAGACGTCTGGAGCGGATGATCGGCAACCTCCTGGAGACGAACCGGCTGGAGCAGGCGAAAGTCAGGCCGCGCCGCGAACCAGTCAATCTGGCGGAGGCGGTGTCCCTCGCCTTCGCCGAACTCGGGCACCGGGACGACGGCAGCGAGAGCATCGAGATCGAGGTCAGCGTAGAGGATGGCCTCGATCTGCAAGCCGATCCCGTGGGCCTGGGTACGGTGTTGCGGAACCTGATCGGCAACGCGATCGAGTCGGCCCAGGTGGCCGGCACGAGGGTGGAAGTCACCGCCAGGCGCCTGGAGTCGACCGTTGAACTCGAGGTTCTCGACGACGGCGTCGGCTTCGATCCCGCGGACGGCCGTCGCCTGTTCGAGAAGTTCTACCGCCCCGGCAGCGAGTTGCGGCGCGACAAGAAGGGCAGCGGCCTCGGGCTTTACCTGGTGCGCAGCTTCGTGACGCTCGAGGGAGGGGAAGTGGAGGCGAGCAGCGAGGGCCCGGGCCGCGGTGCCGTGTTCCGGGTCACGTGGCCGATCAGCCGGCAGGCGGTGGGATCGGCCACGTGACGCCCGCCATCGAAGACCGGGAGCGGGTCCTGCTGATCGAGGACGAGGAGAACCTCGCCGCCGGCATCCGCTTCAACCTGGAGGCGGAGGGGCTCGACGTCGACTGGGTTCGCGACGGCCGGCAGGCACTGGAGCGGATCCGGGATCCGCGCTACCAGCTCGTGATACTCGATGTGATGTTGCCGGGGGTGGACGGCTTCACGTTGTGCGAGGAGGCGCGTGGGGCCGGCGTCGATACGCCGGTCCTCTTCCTGACCGCCAAGGCGGAGGTTTCCGACCGGATTCGCGGGCTCGAGGCCGGAGGCGACGATTATCTCGCCAAGCCGTTTCACCTGACGGAACTCCTGCTGCGCGTGCAGGCGATCCTCCGGCGACGGTCATGGCGTCCCGGCGACGCGCCGGATACGGTGAGGTTCGGCGGCAACCACTTCGACTTCGCTGCCTTCGCCGGCGCTTCCTGGGACGGTCAGGCGCAGCAGTTGACCCAGAAAGAGGCGATGATCCTCAAGACCCTGGCGGCGCGGGAGGGTGAAGTTGTCTCGCGCGAGGACATTCTGGACCGCGTCTGGGGCTACGAAGCCTTCCCGTCGTCACGAACCGTGGACAACTTCATCCTCCGGCTGCGCCGACGATTCGAACCGGATCCCGAGCGCCCGCGCCACTTCCACACCGTCCGCGGCGTCGGCTACCGCTTCACTGCAGACGCCGATTGATCCGGGGGCGCTACTGGACTTCGAGCAGTTCGATTTCGAAGATGAGGGCGGCGCCGGGGGGAATGGCGGGCGCCGAACCGTGGGCGCCGTAGCCGAG
>VXUF01000041.1:35008-44213 GCA_009837085.1 Holophagales bacterium | reverse complement strand
CCGAGTTCGGCGGACATGAAGAGCTCCCACTTGGCGCCGGGCTTCATGAGTAGAAGCGCTTCGGTCCAGCCGGGGATGACGCCGCCCACGGCGAAAGTCGCCGGTTGCCCCCGGTCGTAACTGCTGTCGAACTGAGTGCCGTCGATGAGTGTGCCGCGGTAGTTGACGCTGACCATCTGGTTGGCCGTCGGGCTCTCTCCGCTGCCGGCGCGGAGTTCGCGATAGAGGAGCCCGGAGTCCGTCTTGACGATGCCGTCCTCGTTTGCCTTCGCGGCCAGAAACGCCGCACTGCGGGCTGTGTTCTCGAGCAGCGCCGCCTGTCGCGCGCGATCCGCGTGCGCTTGCATCTTGGCGCCGAGTTCTGCGAGCACGCTGTCGATCTCATCGGAATCCATCGCCTCCGAGCCTTCGAGTGAGTCCTTGAAGCCTCGGAGAAGCAACTCGGCATCCAGGACCAGATCATCGGGACTCAGGTTGCTGCCGATGTTCGCGCCGAGTGCGTAGGAGGCTTTCTCGTCCCAGGTTTCACCGATTGGCGGTTGATCCCCGTCGTTGGCGCCGGCCTCTTCCTGGGCGCAGGCTGGTGCCGCGGCAAGGAGGGCGAAGATGGCGACGGGCAAAACGAGGTGGGTGCTTGGCTTGTTCATGGCGCGCATCGTATCCGTAAGCGGGAGCCGGTGTGACCGCTTCGCTATCCTCGGCTCGTGGGGCCGCTGCAGTTGATCCTCGTGGCTCTCGTGCAGGGGCTGACCGAGTACCTGCCGATCAGCTCGACGGCGCACCTCATCCTGCTGCCGCGACTCTTCGGCTGGTCGGATCAGGGTCTGGCGGTCGATGTGGCGGCCAACACGGGTACGCTGCTGGCCGTCATCGCGTACTTCCGAAAGGACCTTGCGGTCTATGTCCGGGCGCTGTTTCGCGGTGATGGCGACGGCGACCAGAGCGCGCGACGGATGATCCCGCTGCTGGCGCTGGCCTCGCTGCCGGTTCTCGTGGTCGGTATCGCGGCGGGCGACTGGATCGCCGGTGACGCCCGACGTCCGGGCGTGATCGCCTGGGCGACGATCGGCTTCGGACTGGTGCTCGGGGCCGCGGATCGTTGGGGGCCGCAGGAGCGTCGGCTCGGGCAGGTGAACTGGCGGAACGCCCTCGTGTTCGGGCTCGCGCAGGCAGTGGCGCTGATTCCGGGCGCCTCCCGGGCCGGAGTGGTCATCAGCGCCGGCCGGCTGCTCGGGTTCGACCGTGAGTCGTCGGCTCGCTTCGCCTTCCTCCTGGCGCTGCCGGTCGGCGTCTTCGTCGCCGGCAAGGACAGTCTGGACCTGGTGAGCGGCGCGCTGCCACTGTCCCAGCTGCCGTCGCTGCTCCTGGTCGCCGCGTTGTCGGCGGTGGTCGGTTACCTGGTGATCGGCGGACTGCTCGGCTGGCTCAGGCGCCGCAGCCTGCAGGTCTTCGTCGGCTACCGGCTGGCGCTCGGTGCCGTGCTGCTGTTCGTCTTCTAGCCGATTATCGCGCCCCCCTCGTGGCTTGATCGCCAGAAGATCACTCATGAGCGTCACACTCATGAAAAGGGCGGTGAGCTGAAGGAAGACTGGGGAAGGACGTGTTGTGAGCCCGCTCGATGCCTTCGATCGCGTCCTTGCGGCGCTGCATCGGGCCGCTCTCGACGACGCCCACTGGCCCGCCGCGGCTGCCCTGGTGGACGAAGAGTGCGGCACTGCGGGCAATGTGCTGGTCGTCAGCGAAGGGGCCGGCGACGACGTGCGCATCAACTTCACCCGGTATCTCTACCGCGGCGAGCCTCGACCTGAACTGGCGCGCGAGTACTTCGATATCTACTACCCCCACGACGAAGCGGTGCCCCGCGTCAGGGAGCTGCCCGCAGGCACGCTGGCTCATACTCCCTCCCTGTACACCGAAGAGGAGTTGAAGACGTCGCAGGCCTACAACGAGGCATGGCTCCACTGCGTTTGTCAGAACGGCTTGTGCATTCCCCTCCTCGTCGAGCCGGGTGGCCTGCGCATCATCTGGGGCTTCGCGGATCCGATCGCAACCGGCGACTGGCAGTCCGCTCAACTCGAGTTGATCGAGTCTCTTCTGCCGCACGTGCGGCAGGCCGTCCGGGTCCGTCAGGCGCTAGCCGGCGCGGACGCGCTGAGCGCCAGCCTTGCCAACCTGCTGGACAGGAGCCGGATCGGCGTCCTGCACTTGGACCGCGGCGGGCGCGTGCTGGCGGCGAACGACCCCGCTCGGGACATCCTGCGCCGCGGCGAAGGGTTGTCGGACCGTGCTGGCGGCGCCCTGCACGCTTCGCTGCCGGCGGATGACGGTCGCCTGCAGGGGTTGCTGAAACGTGCGCTGCCCGAGTTCGGGAGCGCGACACCGCCGGCCGGCGGTTCGATGACGATCCAGCGCCCCCTGCTGCGTTCGCAGCTGGAGCTCTACGTACACCCGGTGGACGCCGGGCAGGCGGACTTCGGGGGTCGGCGGGTGTCGGCGCTGGTGCTGTTGGTCGATCCCGAGAGCCGTCCGCGCATTGACCCGGTCCGGCTGTCGGCGTTGCTCGGCCTGTCGCCATCCGAGGGCCGGGTGTCGGCGCTGCTGGCCGAGGGCCGGCCGGTGCGGGAGATCGCCACCGCCACGGGCTACAGGGAAAGCTACGTGCGCTGGCTTCTGAAGCAGGTCTACAAGAAGCAGGGCGTGTCCGGTCAGGTCGCCCTGGTGCAGCGGGTTCTGACCGCGTACGCGCTCCCGCGGCTCTGAGGGCCGGCGCCGCGGTCAGGCACCGCGGATCCCGGCGGCGATGGCCTTGCCCATCTCCGTCGTTGACACGCTCGCCTGTCCTGTCGAGGCCAGATCGGCCGTTCGGAGTCCGTCTTCCAGGACCGCCGCGACCGACGCTTCGACCCGGGCCGCCTCCGCCTCCAGGTCGAGGCTGTGGCGGAGCAGCATCGCGGCGCTCAGGATCGCGCCGACGGGGTTGGCGATGCCGCGGCCCGCGATGTCGGGTGCCGAGCCGTGAACCGGCTCGTACAGGCCCTGGCGGCCGGAACCCAGGGACGCCGAAGGCAGCATGCCGAGCGAGCCGGCGAGGATCGCCGCCTCGTCGCTGAGGATGTCGCCGAACATGTTGCCGGCGAGGATGACGTCGTAGTCCGCGGGCGAACGCATCAACTGCATCGCGAAGGCGTCCACGAGGTGGTGGGTGACTTCGACGTCCGGATACGCGCTGGCGACTTCGGTCACGGAACGCCGCCACAGCCGCATCGAGGCCAGCACGTTCGCCTTGTCGATCGACGCGACCTTGCCGCGGCGTCCCCGCGCCGCCCGCAGCGCGACCCGGGCGACGCGCTCGACTTCGGCGGTGGAGTAGACGAGGGTGTCGTGGGCCACGTCGCCGTCGCCCTGCTCCTGGCGGGGGCCGAAGTAGATGCCGCCGGTCAGCTCGCGCACGAACAGCAGGTCGACTCCGCGCAGCAGCTCGGGCTTGAGCGGCGCGAACGGGGCGAGAGACTCGAACACCGGCACCGGACGCAGGTTGGCGAACAGGCCCATCTCGGCGCGCAGGTCGAGCAGGCCCTGCTCGGGCCGGAGTTCGGCGGTCGGGTCGGACCACTTCGGTCCGCCGACGGCTCCGAGGAGCACCGCGTCGGCCGCCTTGCAGGCGGCCAGGGTCGCGGGCGGCAGCGGATTCCCGAAGTCGTCAATCGCGTTGCCGCCCATCGGATGGGCATCGAGCTGGAAGCCGTGGCCGCCGAGTTCGGCGACCGCGTTCAGGACGCGGGTCGCTTCCGTGGTGACTTCCGGCCCGACGCCATCGCCGGGCAGGAGGACGATGTTCGCCTGCATGGGAGTCGTTCGCTCAGCCCGAACGGGTGTCGAGCCGTGCCGGATGGGCGGTCTCAAATGCCTGGATCGCGGACGCCTGGTTCAGCAGGTAGCCGAGCTGGTCCGTGCCGTCGAGCAGGCAGCGGCGGGCGAAGGGGTCGACCTCGAACGTCGTCTCGCCGCCGCCGGGCAGGCTGAGGGTCCGCGCTTCAAGATCGATCGTGACCTCGGTGGCCGGATCGGCGGCGACGGCGTCGAACAGCGAGGTGGAGACGTCTTCGGCCACCGGCACGACGAGCAGGCCGTTCTTCAACGCGTTGCTGCGGAATATGTCGGCGAAGGACGTGCTGACGACGGCGCGGAAGCCGTAGCCGACGAGCGCCCATGGCGCGTGCTCGCGGGAGCTGCCGCAGCCGAAGTTGTCGCCGGCGAGGAGAATCCTGGCCTCGCCGTGTTCGGCGCGGTTCAGCACGAAGTCGGAGATGGGATCGCCTTCCGGGTCTCCGTCCCGGTAGCGCCAGCGGGAGAACAGCCCCAAGGCGAGGCCGCTACGGTCGGTGACCTTGAGATAGGACGCCGGGATGATCTGGTCAGTGTCGATGTTCTGGATCGGCAGCGGCGCCATCGTGCCGGTGAAGCGGGAGAAGCTCTTGCTCACGACAGGACCTCGCGGACGTCGGTCACCCGGCCGGTGATAGCGGACGCTGCCGCGGTCAGCGGGCTGGCCAGGAAGGTGCGGCCACCCGCGCCCTGGCGGCCCTCGAAGTTCCGGTTCGAGGTGCTGACGGCGTACTGGCCGGGGGCGAGCTGGTCGCCGTTCATCGCCAGGCACATCGAGCATCCGGCTTCGCGCCACTCGGCGCCGGCGTCGACGAAGACCTGGGCGAGCCCGTCGCGTTCGGCCTGCCGCTTGACGGCGTCGGAGCCGGGCACGACGAGCACCCGCAAGCCGTCGGCGACCTTGCGGCCGCGCAGCACGTTCGCCGCGGCCACCAGGTCGCTGTAGCGGGAGTTCGTGCAGCTTCCGACGAAGACGACGTCGATCGGCTTGCCCTGAAGCTGCTGGCCGGGTTCGAGGGCCATGTAGTCGAGCGCCTTGCGGAAGGAGGCCCGCTTCTCGGGTTCGATCGCCTCGTCTTCGGGAACCGCTCCCGCGATCGGGATCGCCATGCCGGGGTTCGTGCCGTACGTAACCATCGGCTCGAGCGCGGAGCCATCGAGGGTCGTGGTCTTGTCGTAACTCGCTCCGTCGTCGGTGGGAAGCGATCGCCAGTCCTCGAGCGCGGCCTCCCAGGCGTCGCCGGCGGGCGCCATCGGGCGGCCCTCCAGGTACGAGAAAGTGACCTCGTCGGGCGCGATCAGACCCGCCCGGGCGCCGCCCTCGATCGACATGTTGCAGACCGTCATCCGGCCCTCCATGTCCAGCGCGCGGATCGCCTCGCCGGTGTACTCGAAGACGTGGCCGGTGCCGCCGCCGATGCCCAGCCGGGCGATCACCGCCAGGATGATGTCCTTGGCGACCACGCCTTCCTGCAGGCGGCCGTCGACGCGCACCTCGTAGGTCTTCGGCCGGTGCTGCAGCAGGCACTGGGTGGCGAGCACGTGGCCGACCTCGCTGGTGCCGATGCCGAAGGCGAGGGCGCCGACCGCGCCGTGAGTGCTGGTGTGGCTGTCGCCGCAGACGACGGTCATTCCGGGCTGGGTGGCGCCCAGCTCGGGCCCGATCACATGGACGATGCCGCGGCGCTCGTCGCCCATCGCGTAGAGCGGGATGCCGTGCTGCTCGCAGTTCGCCTGCAGCCGGTCGAGTTGGGCGGAGCCCTCCGGGTCGAGCACCCGGAGACGTGCGTCGTCGATCGAAGGGTCGGTCGGCGTCGAGTGATCCATCGTCGCCAGCGTCAGATCGGGCCGGCGGACGGGGAGCCCTCGCTCGGCCAGCTCGGTGAACGCCTGAGGCGACGTTACTTCGTGGACGAGATGCAGGTCGACGTACAGGGTGGCGGGCAGGCCCTCGGCTTCGGCGGCGACGCCTTCCGGGGCGACGACGTGGCGCCGCCAGATCTTCTCGAACAGGGTCCGCGGTCGACTCATGCGTCCACCGGCTGTGGCCTGGAGACCCTGAGCGTCGCGGGACCTCCCTCGCCGGCCGTGTACTTGGTGCCGATCGCGGTGAGCATCCGGTTGAGGGCCGCCAGGTACGCCTTGGCGGAGGCGACGATGACGTCCGTGTCGGCGCCGTAGCCGCCAAAGACGCGTCCCTTGCCGCGGCCGGAGGTCGGACTCTTGATCCGCACCGTTACCTCGCCCATCGCGTCAATGCCCTCGGTGACGCTGTGGACGTTGTATTCGAGCAGGGTGTTCTCCGCTTCGACCACGGCGTCGATGGCCCGGAAGGTCGCGTCGACCGGTCCGGTGCCGACGCCGGGAGAGATGTACTCGTGTCCGTTCGGCCCGCACAGCCGGGCGGTCGCGGTCGGCATGCCGGGCCGTCCGCAGGAGATCTGCAGCTCGGTCAGGGTGAAGATCTCCGTCGGCGCCAGGATCTCCTGGTTGGCCAGCGCCTGCAGGTCGGCGTCGGTGATGTCCTTCTTCTGGTCGGCGAGCTGCTTGAAGCGGCGGAAAGCCTCGCCGAGTTCCTCCCGGTTCAGCTCGAAGCCGAGTTCCTCCATGCGCATCCGGAGCGCGTGCTTGCCGGAGTGCTTGCCGAGCACCAGCCTGCTCTGGGTCAGCCCGACCGTCTGGGGGGTCATGATCTCGTAGGTGCGCTGATCCTGGAGCATGCCGTGCTGGTGGATGCCCGCCTCGTGGGCGAAGGCGTTTTCGCCCACGATCGCCTTGTTTCGGGGCACTGCGATGCCGGTGTAGTGGGCGACCAGGCGACTCGTCCGCACGAGTTCCGTCGTGTTGATACGGGTGCCGACGCCGTAGATCTTCGGCCTCGTGTGGAGCGCCATGACGACTTCCTCGAGCGAGGTGTTGCCGGCGCGCTCGCCTATGCCGTTGATCGTCACCTCGACCTGCCGGGCGCCGGCTTCGATCGCCGCCAGCGTGTTGGCGGTGGCGCAGCCGAGATCGTCGTGGCAGTGCGCGGACCAGATGACGTCTTCGGCGCCGTCAGTGTGCTCCATCAGGTAGCGGAAGAGGTCGCCGTACTCGACCGGCATGTCGTAGCCGACGGTGTCCGGGATGTTCAGCGTCGTGGCGCCCTCCTTGACGGCGAGCGAGAGCACCTCGACCACGAAGTCGGGATCGGAGCGGCTGCCGTCCTCGGGACTGAACTCGACGTCGTCGCAGAGGGAACGCGCGTGCGCCACCATGTGACCGACCTGACTCAGGACCTGCTCCCGGGTCATGCCCAGCTTGCGGTCCATGTGCAGGTCGGAGGTGGCGATGAAGGTGTGGATGCGGGGTTTGGCGGCGTCCCGGACGCCCTGCCAGGCCTTGTCGATGTCCTCGCGCCAGCAGCGGGCGAGCCCGGCGATGACCGGTCCGTCGCCCTTGCCGACTTCGCGGGCGATCCGGCGGACTCCCTGCAGGTCGTCGGGACTGGCGGCGGGGAAGCCCGCCTCCATGATGTCGATGCCGAGAACAGCGAGCTGGCGGGCCACCTCCAGCTTCTCGGCGCTCGTCATCGTCGCGCCGGGCGACTGCTCGCCGTCGCGCAGCGTGGTGTCGAAGATCCGGACGTGGTCTCCGTTCTGGGCCTGTCCTGCCATGGCTACACCTCCTTGGCGTCCAGGAACGGCATCATCCGACGCAGTTCCCGGCCGACCTCCTCGATCGGGTGGCTCCGCTCCCGCTGCCTTCGGGGATCGAAGCGCGGGCGGCCGTTCCTGTTCTCGGCGATCCAGTCGCGGGCGTACGTCCCGTCCTGGATGTCGCGGAGCACCTTGTCCATCACCGCCCGCACGTCCTCCGTGATCATCTGATCGCCGGCGTGGTAGCCGCCGTGCTCGGCGGTGTCGGAGACGCTGTACCACATGTAGCCGAGGCCGCCCTCGTACATCAGGTCGACGATCAGCTTCAGCTCGTGCAGGCACTCGAAGTAGGCGACCTCGGGCTGGTAGCCGGCCGCGACCAGCTTCTCGAAGCCGGCGCGGACCAGGGCGGAGGCGCCGCCGCAGAGGACGATCTGCTCGCCGAACAGGTCGGTTTCCGTCTCCTCGGCGAAGGTGGTCTCGATCACTCCTGCGCGGGTGCAGCCGATTCCCTTTGCGTAGGCCAGGGCATCGGCCAGCGCGCCGCCGGTGGCGTCGTTCTCGACCGCGACCAGGCCCGGCGTGCCGGCGCCCTCGGTGAACACCTCCCGCACTCGGTGCCCCGGCGCCTTCGGCGCAACCAGGGACACGTCGACTTCCTGCGGCGCGTCGATCTCGCCGTAGCGGACGTTGAACCCGTGCGCGAACATCAGGGCGTTCCCCGGTTCGAGGTTTGGCGCGATGTCCTGCTCGTAGAGCCCGGCCTGGACCGTGTCGGGCGCCAGGACCATGATCATCTGCGCCCGCGCGGCCGCGGCGGCGTTGCCAAGCACCTCGAGCCCGTCGGCCTCCGCCTTGGCCGCGCTGCCGCTGCCTTCGCGCAGGCCGACGACGACGTCGACTCCGCTGTCGCGCAGGTTCAGGGCGTGGGCGTGTCCCTGGCTGCCGTAGCCGATGACGGCGACGGTGCGGCCGTCGAGCCTCGAAAGGTCCGCGTCGTCGTCGTAGTAGAGCTTGGCCATCTGGTTGGTTTCCTTGTCTAGTGGTTCGGTCCCGTCTGGTGATTCGAGCAGATTGTGTTCAGAGCACGTTGCGGCGCGCCGCCGCGCGGCTGCGGTTGGGCTTGAAACCCTCGTCCTTCAGCGTGTGGCCGCCGCGGCCCAGGGCGATCATGCCGGTGCGCACCATCTCGACGATGCCGAACGGACGCACGAGTTCGGTGAAGTTCTCGAGCTTCTCTTCCTCGCCGGTGATCTCGACCACCAGGCTCTCGGCGGAGACGTCGATGATCCTGGCCCGGAAGATGTCGCAGAGCTGGATCACCTCCCGCCGGTTCTCCGAGCTGGCCTTGACCTTGACCAGGGCCATCTCCCTCACCACGGAGGGCTGGCTGTGCAGGTGGTCCACGTGGACGACGTCGACCAGTTTGTACAGATTCTTGACCAGGCGGTCCGCTTCCGCGCTGTCCGACTCCATGACGATCGTCATCCGCGACATCTCGTCGCGCTGGGTGCGGCCGACGGACAGGCTGTCGATGTTGAAACTGCGCCGCCGGAACAGGTTCGCCACGCGGGCAAGGACCCCGGGGCGGTTCTCGACCAGCGCGGCCAGGATGTGCTTCGCCATGGCAGGAGTTCCTCGAGAGACCGTCGACCTCAGACGCCGAACCGGGAACCCAGGGC
>VXUF01000041.1:0-34998 GCA_009837085.1 Holophagales bacterium | reverse complement strand
GTTGTTGATGATCGCGATGTGGACGTTGACCTGCTCCTGAACCGCGGTGGCGAGTTCCATCATGGTCATCTGGAATCCCCCATCGCCGACGATGGCCCAGACTTCCTGGTCGGGGCAAGACATCTTGGCGCCGATTGCCGCCGGCAGCCCGAAGCCCATCGTCCCGAGGCCGCCGCTGGTGATCAGGCTGTGCGGCCGTTCGTGGTGGTAGTACTGGGCCTCCCACATCTGGTGCTGGCCGACGTCGGTGACCGTGATGGCATCGCCGCCCGTGAACTCGAACAGGTCGCGGATGACCTGAGCGCCGAGCAGCTTGCCTTCGGGTACCGCCGGGTGCTGGGCCGCGTCGGCCGGCCGGACGATCTCCCGCAGTTCGGAGTCCGCGCGCCACTCGGCGATGCGGTCGAACCAGGCCTCGTTCGGTCGTCGCTCGACCCGCTCGAGGAGTTGGCGCAGGACCTCGAGGAGGTCGCCGACGATACCCACGTCGACGGTCACGTTCTTGTTGATCTCGGAGGGGTCGATGTCGACGTGGATCTTGCGCGAGTCCCGGGCATAGGTCGCCAGGTTGCCGGTCACGCGGTCGTCGAAGCGCATGCCCAGGGCGATCAGCAGGTCGGCTTCCTGGATCGCGTGGTTCACTTCGGCGCCGCCGTGCATTCCCATCATCCCCAGGCAGAGTGGATGGTGCTCGGAGATCGCGCCCTTGCCGAGCAGGGTCAGCGCGATCGGAATCTGCGCCTTCTCCGCCAGCTGCGCGAGTTCACGGTTGGCGCCGGCCATCGAGATGCCGTGGCCGGCGAGGATGATCGGCCGCTTCGACTTCCGGATCAGTTCCAGGGCCGCGTCGACCTGGCGCGCCCTGGCCGCCCGCGGCGGGCTGTAGCCGGGGAGCTCGATGGGTTCCGTCGGGTAGACGAACTCGGCCTCCTGGATCTGCACGTCCTTCGGGATGTCCACCAGCACCGGCCCGGGCCGCCCGGTGCGGGCGATGTGGAACGCCTCACGCATCACCTCGGGCAGTTCCTCGATGCTCGTCACCAGGTAGTTGTGCTTGGTGATCGGGAGGGTGATTCCAGTGACGTCTGTTTCCTGGAAGGCGTCGCTGCCGATGGCTCCGGTCGGTACCTGCCCCGTGATGCAGACGATCGGAGACGAGTCCATCATCGCGGTGGCGATCCCGGTGACGAGGTTCGTCGCGCCGGGACCGCTGGTCGCCATCGCCACGCCGACCTTGCCGGTGGCGCGGGCGTAGCCGTCGGCCATGTGCGACGCGCCCTGCTCGTGGCGGGTCAGCACGTGGTGGAGTTGGGGGTACTTCGTCAGGGCATCGTAAGTGGGCAGGATGGCTCCGCCCGGATAGCCGAAGACGATCTCGACCCCCTCCCGCAGCAGACACTCGCACACGATCTCGGCGCCGGTCAGCACGACGGCGTCCGCACTCCTGCCCCCCTCTTCGTTCGCCCGGTCCGCTGCGGTCGTTTCGTCACTCATTGCGGCCTCCTCGCATCACCCGGCCAGAGGTGGCGCGGCCTCCTGCAGCCGGGGTACCTGGGTGAGCCAGTTGTGGCGGTCGGGGAGCCGGCCCTCGACCAGCCCGAAGAACTCCTCCTGGAGGTGGTGCGTGATCTCGCCGCGCGTGCCGCTGCCGATCGGGATCCGGTCGACGGAGCGCACCGGACTCACTTCGGCCGCGGTGCCCGTCATGAACAGCTCGTCGGCGAGATAGAGCTCTTCCCGGGCGATCGGCTGGAAGCGGACGTCGTACTTCAGGTCGTGGGCGATCGTGATGACCGAGTCCCTGGTGATGCCGCCCAGGATGGAGTTGTAGAGCGGTGGTGTGTGGATCACTCCGTCTCTGATCAGGAAGAGGTTCTCGCCGGCGCCCTCGCAGACCAGGCCGCGGTCGTCGAGCATGATGCCCTCGGCGTAGCCGTGCTCGCGGGCCTCGATCGACACGAACTGGTTCGTCACGTACTGCCCGCTGATCTTGCCCAGCGGCACGGCCGTGTTCGAGTTGAAGCGCCGCCAGGAACTGATCGCGGCGTCGACGCCCTGCTCGATCGCCTCCTCGCCGAGGTAGCGGCCCCACCGCACCGCGTAGATCGCCAGCCTGGAACTGCAGGAGGTCGGATTGAGACCCATCTCCTCGTTGCCCCGATAGATCAGCGGCCGGATGTAGCACGACTCCAGGCGATTGCGAGCCACCGCCTCGACGCACAGTTCCTCGACCTGGTCCTGCGTGTAGCCGGGGTCCATGCGCATGATCCGGCAACTGTCGAACAAGCGCCGGACGTGGGGACCGAGACGGAAGATCGCGGTCGTTTCGCCCGTGTCATAGGCCCGAATGCCCTCGAACACGGACGAGCCGTAGTGGAGGCCGTGGGTGGTGAGGTGGACGGTCGCCTCGTCCCAGGGCTTCCACTGGTCGTCGATCCAGATCCACTCCGATCGTTCTATTGGCATGCAGTTACTCCACTGGCGCTGAACCAAAAAAGCCCCCAGGCGGTGCTGGGGGCTTGAAGTCGCTCAGTTTCCTGTTGGTGCGCCTAGTTAGCCCCCTGGGTCACAAGGACCAGAACCAGAACCAGCAACAGGAGGATGGCGGGACGAGTCATGGGATAGAAGATTCCGCTGATCTACCGGGCGGTAGGTCGTGCGGGGGAGCGTAGGAGAGGAGAGGAGCGGCTGTCAAGGGGCCCGCTCGAGCAGCAACCGGCGGATCCGGCCGGTGACCTCTTCGGACCGGGAGTCGTTCACGAACAGGCAGTACAGCAGATCGTCGCGGTCCGGAAAGAAGTTCAGGTCGGCGAAGAAGAAGCCGTTGCCGCCGTTGTGTCCGATCATCCGCTCGCCGTTCGGGAGGTGGAAGGTAACCCAGCCGTAGCCGTAGTAGGAGTCGCCGTAGCCCTCGTCCACGTGTTCGCCGAACAGGGCGTCGAGCGACTCGGCAGACAGCACTTCGCCTGCGCGAAGTGCCTTGACCCAGCGGGCCATGTCGCCGACGGTCGAGTGAATGCCGCCGTTGCCGACCAGGTGCCACGAGAAGCCGTCCTCATGGATCTGCTTGTCGGCTACCCGGCCGAAGTGGCGGTCGTCCCGGTAGCCGGCGGCGACGTGCGCTTCGGACCAGTCCGCCAGACGGTAGCCGGTGTGACGCATGTCCAGCGGGTCGAAGAATTCCCGCCGCAGGAACTCCTCATAGCTCGCGTCGGCGCTCAGTTCGACGATCGCGGCGAGCACGGAGTAGCCGGTGTTCGAGTAGCCGTGGCGTTCGCCCGGCGGGTACTGCAACTCGGTGCGCCAGACCGCTTTCAGGTAGTCGTCGCGGCCGATGTACTCCTCGTCCGAACCGAGCGCGGGAGGCAGGCCGGCGGTGTGGGTGAGGAGCTGGTGGATCGTGATCCCGGCCTTGTCGGTGGGCGCGTCGGGGAAGAAGCGGCCGACCGGATCGTCGACGCGCAGGCGCCCCTGCTCCTGGAGCTTGAGGATCGCGGCGCCGGTGAACTGCTTGGTGATGGAGCCGATCGTCGACACCGTCTCCGGTCGGAAGGGCACGCCGGCTTCCCGGTCCGCCAGGCCGTAGCCGCCCCGGTGGAGCACGTCGCCACCCCGGGCCACCAGGACGCTGCCGGAGAAGCCTCGCGTCCCTTCTTCCAACAGGACGTCGTCGAGTTCGGTCAGGCGTGTTCCGGGCCGGTCATGCGAGTCGTCGGGAACCGCGGTGTCGGTCGTCGGTGGAGGGGCGCAGGCAGCGGCGAGGACGAGCATCGCATACACCGCTCGGTTCTTCGTCGTCATCTTCATGGCCGGAGAAGGCATCCGGGTACCTGGAGAGCCTAGCGCCGAAGCCAACACAGGGCTCTGATTCGGCGGTATAGTCGAGCGTTTACGCGCGCGTTTCGTCTTGCCTGCCGTGAAGCTGTTTCCACGCCTCGAGTTCCATCGCACCGGGATCGGTCTGCTCCCCGATCCCCATGACCCGGAACCCGGCTCGGCCGTTCACCTGGCCAAGGTGGCCGGGTCCAAGCGGCCGCTGACGTTCTGCAGTTGCTCGACGGGTCGGCGGAGCGGGTGCCGCCACCTGAAGCAGCTCGAGGGTCAGATCCGGGAACTCCACCGGGTCACTGGATGCAGTTGGTTCGACCTCTTCGCTCGCAGCGGCTGGTTCAGGCTGGCCCAGACGCTGTTCGAAGAGCGGCTGCCTGCGGCTTCCGACTGTCTCGTGTTGCAGGAAGGCGCCGGTGAGCCGATTCGTCTGTTCGGTCCGGGCGGAGTAGAGGTCCTTCGCTATCTTGAGCAGGCACCCGCCGCCGTTCGTTTCCTGGAACGGGCCGGGAAGCTCGCGGGCGGCGTGTCGACCGCGGATCGCTCGGGTCTGCTGGACCGGCTCTCGACCTTCATGCGGACGCCTGAGGAACAACATCTGAACAAGGCCGGAATGCAGACGAACCGGCAGTTCTTCGAGGGCAGTCTCTGGTTCCGGGTTGCCTACCACGCCCTTCGGGAGTATGGCGATATCGCCGGCGGCAGAGCCGAAACGACCGCAACGACGGTGAGACTCGAGCCGTCGATCGAGTTCCTGAGCGGCACCCTGTTCCTGACGGTCCGCGCGGTCTCGGGTGGGCCGGACCTGCTTCAGATCGCCGTTCCACGGCGCCGGGTGGACGCGGCGCTGGCCTTTCTTTCGGAAACAGGGCAGCCCTCGGTGGTTCCCCTTTCGGCCGCGGATCTCTTCTACGTCGGGCCCGACACGAAGATCGAGGAGGAACACAAGCTCGAGATTCTGCGCCTCGCCGCGGAGGGTGAGGACGTACTCGATCAGAAGCGGCGTGAACGCTTCCAGTATGGCGAGCTGGTCTTTCTCGAGGAGTTGGGAGTGCTGGTCCGGCGCTGGGATCGGGGCGAGAGCGGCTGGCGCGAGCCCGCCACGATCGAACTGGAGGCGGCGCGGATGCCGACCTTCCGGACCGTGAGGCCGATTCTGGAGCCCGAGCAGGCCTTGACCGAGAACCCGCTCGCCGCCGTCGGCATCCTGACCGAGTTCGACTACATCGAGATCGAGCCGGACGGAGAGGAGTCGCTTTCGATCCGCTACGGCTTCGGTGACAGTGACGTGAGCCTGGAGGAGCTGCTGGCGGCGAGGGGCGCGGGCCTGCCGTATCTCGAGACGGCGTCGGGCTGGATCGATCTCAACGCGCCCGCGCTAAGGAATCTCGGGTCGTTGCCTGCTCAGGCGAGAGCCCGCGCGGAGGGCGCCGGCGGCAACGGCGACTCCGGGGGTCTCCGCCTGTCCTCGGCCGAGTTGCTGCGGTTGCAGGCCTCGAGCACGGCGCCGATCCGCGTCGAGGGCGAGGGGAGCCGGCATGACTTCCTGCGCCGCTTCCTGGATCTCCGGCCGGCCGATCCGATGGTCGATCCGGAGGGGCTCACGAGCGTCCTGCGTCCGTACCAGCGACTCGGTGTCGAGTGGCTGAAGTTTCTGTACGAGAACGACCTGGCCGGCCTCCTGTGCGACGACATGGGCCTCGGCAAGACGCACCAGGCGATGGCCCTGATGGTCATCCTGCGGGAGCAGTTGGGAGTCGACGAGCCGTTCCTGGTCGTCTGCCCCCGGACCGTCATCAGTCACTGGCGCAACAAGCTCCGGGAGTACGCGCCGGGACTGCGCCCGGCGTACTACCACGGACCCCAACGCGACCTCGAGGAGTCGTTGGCCGACGGCGACGTGATCCTCACTTCCTACGGCGTGATGCGGAACGACGTCCAGCGTTTCGGCGAACGGCGCTGGGGCCTCATCGTGTTCGACGAGGTGCAGCAGATCAAGAACCGGAGCACCCAGGGTTACCGTGCCGCCGTGGCGCTCGGGGCCCGGATGAAGCTGGGGTTGACCGGCACGCCGATCGAGAACTCGCTCACCGAGTTGAAGGGCCTTTTCGATCTCGTGCTGCCGGGCTACCTGGGAGGCGACGACACCTACCTCGATCTCCTCGGGACGAACGAACTCGATGCCGACTCCTGGTACGCGGTGAACCTGCGGCGGCTGACCGCTCCCTTCGTGCTTCGCCGGGTCAAGACCGCGGTACTGGATGAGCTGCCGGAGAAGATCGAGGATGTCCGCACCTGCCGGCTGAGCGCCGAACAGTTCGACCTGTACCGCCAGACGATCGAAACGAAAGGCGTCACGTTGATGAACGCCCTGCGGAGCGAGCGGGGCGCCCTCCCGTACATCCACATCTTCGCCCTGCTGAACATGCTGAAGCAGATCTGCGATCATCCCGCGCTGGCGGTGGGCGATCTCGACCGCTACGAGAACTACGAATCAGGAAAGTGGGACCTGTGCAAGGAGTTGCTCGAAGAGAGCTTCGACAGTGGCCAGAAGGTCGTCGTCTTCAGCCAGTACCTGGGCATGATCGGGATCCTGGAGCGCCACCTGACGAAGCTCGGCGTCGAGTTCGTCACCCTGACGGGTTCGACCCGCGAGCGCGGCAAGGTGGTGGACCGCTTCAACAACGACGAGGACTGTCGTGTGTTCCTGGGCAGCCTGAAGGCGGGCGGGACCGGCATCGACCTGGTCGGCGGTTCGGTCGTCATCCACTACGACCGCTGGTGGAACGCGGCCCGCGAGGACCAGGCGACGGACCGGCTGTACCGCATCGGCCAGAAGCGGGCGGTCCACGTCTTCAAGCTGATCACCGAGGAGACGTTCGAGGAACGGATCGCCGCGATCATCGACCGCAAGCGCCGTCTCATGGAGAGCGTGGTGCAGGAGGACGACCCCCAGCTCAAGAAGATCTTCTCGCGCGAGGAGTTGATCGAGTTGCTGCAGGGGCCGGGCCTCGACGAGCCGCTCTAGCGCCGGTCAATAGGGTAGTGCGCCGATGACGACCAGGATCGAGCTGTACGACACGACGCTCCGCGACGGGACCCAGCGCGAGAACATCTCGCTGTCGCTGGCGGACAAGCTGGCGATCGCCAGGCGGCTGGACGCTTTCGGGATCCCCTACCTCGAGTGCGGCTGGCCCGGTTCCAATCCCAAGGACGCCGACTTCTTCGCCGCGATCCGCGATGTCGAACTCGAGCAGACGAAGATCTGCGCCTTCGGCAGCACGCGCCGCAAGAACGACACCTGCGCGCACGACGGCAACATCCAGGCCCTGGTGGCGGCGGAGACGCCGGTCGTGACGATCTTCGGCAAGAGCTGGGACCTCCATATCGAGAAGGTGCTGGAGACCGACATCGCGGAGAACGAAGCGATGGTCCGGGACTCGGTCGGCTACCTCAAGGAACTGGGGCGCGAAGTGATCTACGACGCCGAGCACTTCTTCGACGGTTTCGCCGCGAATCCCGAGTGCGCCCTTGGCACCCTGCGTGCCGCGGCCTCCGCGGGCGCCGACTACCTCGTGCTATGCGACACGAACGGCGGTTCCCTGCCGTGGCAGATCGAGGCCGGCGTCGAGGCGGTGCGGGCCGAACTGGGAGACCAGGCGCGGATCGGCATCCATACCCACGACGACGGCGGCTGCGGCGTGGCCAACTCGCTTGCCGCTGTGCGTGCTGGTGCCGTCATGGTGCAGGGCACGATCAACGGCTACGGTGAGCGGGTGGCGAACGCCAACCTGGTCACCATCCTGCCCGACCTTCAGTGCAAGATGGGCTGTTCCTGTGTCCCCAACGAGCGACTCCGGGAGTTGACGGCCCTCTCGCGCTACGTAGCCGAGGTGGCGAACATCACGCACGACGACCATCTGCCCTATGTCGGCCGGAGCGCCTTCGCGCACAAGGGCGGCGTCCACGTCGCGGCCATGCTGAAGGAGCCGGCGAGCTATCAGCACCTGGAACCCGAACGCGTGGGCAACGAAATGCGCGCCGTGGTCTCCGAGCTCTCGGGCCGCGGCAACATCGCTCATCTCGCGGCGGGCGCCGGGATCACGGAGACCCCCCACGCGCGTGAGGTGCTGTACAAGGTCAAGGAGCTCGAGAACCGCGGCTACAGTTTCGAGGCCGCCGAGGCGTCCGTCGAGCTCATGCTGCGACGGGCGGAACCGGGCTACGAGGCGCCGTTCCGCCTGATCGACTTCCTCACCGTGGTCGAGCATCGCGATGGTCGGGGTCTCGTCGCCGAGGCGACGGTCAAGGTCGAGGTGCCGGACGGCACGATCGCCCATACGGCCTCCGAGGGCAACGGCCCGGTCAACGCGCTGGCGCACGCGCTGCGCAAGGCGCTGGAGCCCCACTATCCGGCCCTGGGCGAAATGCGGCTCGCCGACTACAAGGTCCGCATTCTGGACAGCGCCCAGGGTACGGCCGCCACGACCCGGGTGCTCGTGGACTTCGTCGCCGGCGGCCAGCGCTGGACCACGGTCGGCGCGGGCACGAACATCATCGAGGCGAGCTGGGAGGCCCTCTCCGACGCGATCGAGTTCGGGCTGACATCCTGATTCCGGGTGGTGCCGGTCAACGGGGCAGTAACCCTCAGCGGGCGAAGGCACCCCTGGCGCCGATCGCCTCGAACGGCTCCATGCCGACGCAGGTGAAGATCACGTTGCTCTCCCAATCATAATAATCGACCCGGCCGACCGGAGGCCAGTACTTGTGTTCGTCGTTCCACGGCGCCGGGAACGCCGCCTGCCGACGGGAGTAGGAGCGGTCCCACTCGTCGGCGCTGATCGCGGCCGCGGTGTGCGGCGCGCCGCGCAGGGGGCTTTCGGCGATCTCGACGTCGCCGCGTTCCACTGCCGCGATCTCGGCGCGGATCGCGATCATCGCGTCGCAGAAGCGGTCGAGCTCGGCCTTCGACTCGCTCTCCGTCGGCTCGACCATCAACGTGCCGGCCACCGGGAAGGACATGGTCGGTGCGTGGAAGCCGTAGTCGATGAGTCGCTTGGCGACATCGTCGACCTCCACGCCCGAGGCCTTGAAGCCGCGCAGATCGAGGATGCACTCGTGGGCCACGAGGCCGCCGGCGCCCCGGTACAGGACGGGGTAGTGGGTCTTGAGCCGGTGGGCGATGTAGTTCGCGTTCAGGATCGCGGCTTCCGTGGCGCGGCGCAGTCCGGTGGCTCCCATCATGCGAATGTAGGCCCAGGAGATGGGCAGGATGGAGCCGCTGCCGACGGGTGCGGCGCTCACCGCGCCAACCGCCCCGTCTCCCAGGCTCCCGGCACTGTCCGACTGTTCGATCGACGCGAGGGGATGCCGCGGCAGGAAGGGCGCCAGATGTGCGGCAACCGCGATCGGCCCCATGCCCGGACCGCCGCCGCCGTGGGGGATGCAGAAGGTCTTGTGGAGGTTCAGGTGGCAGACGTCGTCGCCGTAGTCGCCGGGCCGTCACACGCCGACCTGGGCGTTCATGTTCGCACCGTCGAGGTAGATCTGGCCGCCGTGATCGTGGACGATGGCGCAGATCTCGCGGATCGCCTCCTCGAAAACGCCGTGGGTCGACGGGTAAGTGACCATCAGCGCCGCGAGGTCTTCGCTGTGAGCTTCCGCACAGACGCGCAGATCGTCGAGATCGATGTTGCCCTCCTCGTCGCAGGCGACGGGCGCGACCTTCAGCCCGGCCAGCACTGCGCTGGCGGGGTTCGTGCCGTGGGCGGAGGTGGGGATGAGGCAGACGTTGCGGGCCCCCTCGCCGCGGCTCTCGTGGTAGCTCCGGATCGCGAGCAGACCCGCGTACTCTCCCTGGGAACCGGCGTTCGGCTGCAGGGAAACGGCGGAGAAGCCCGTGATGTCCGCCAGCCAGTTCTCCAGGTCGCCGCAGAGCCTCCGGTAACCCGCCGTCTGGTCTTCGGGGGCGTAGGGATGCATGTGGGCGAACCCGCGCCAGGTGATCGGCATCATCTCCGCCGTCCCGTTCAGCTTCATCGTGCACGAGCCGAGCGGGATCATGGAGGTGGTCAGCGACAGGTCGCGCGCCTCCAGGCGGTGCAGGTAGCGGAGCAGCTCGGTTTCGGAGCGGTAGCTGCTGAACACCGGATGATCGAGACAGGGCGTCGTCCGGCGCAGCGCGGCCGGCAGGGGCTCCGTCCCGCCGGTCGGCGATTCGTCGGCCGAAACGGGGGCTCGTGCCCTGGTCGCGCCGACTTCGGCGAACGCCGCGAGCACGGACTCGATGTCGTAGTCGGTCGTCGTTTCGTCGCAGGCGACCGAGATGGCGCCGGAGCCCCACTCCCGCAGGTTCAGCTTGCGGCGCCGGGCGGCCGCGATCACCCGGCGCTCCTCCGCGACGCTGCCGACCTCGACGGTCACCGTGTCGAAGAACGTGCCGGAGCGAAGCATGAAGCCGAGGGCGCGCAGGCGTTCGGCAAGACGCGCGGCCCGGCGGTGGACCGCTTCGGCGATCGACTCGAGCCCTTGCGGGCCGTGGTAGACGGCATAGAAGCTCGCGATCACCGCCGGCAGCACCTGCGCCGTGCAGATGTTGCTGGTGGCCCGGTCGCGGCGGATGTGCTGCTCCCGGGTCTGGAGTGCCAGGCGCAGCGCCGGCCGGTGACTGTCGTCGTGGGTAACGCCGACCAGCCGGCCCGGCAGCCGCCGCTTCAGCCGGTCGCGGACGGCGATGTAGGCAGCGTGCGGTCCGCCGAACCCCATCGGCAGGCCGAAGCGCTGGGTGCTGCCGACCGCGACATCGGCGCCCCAGGCGCCGGGGGCCTCGAGCAGGCAGAGGGCGAGCGGGTCGGCGGCGGCGATCGTCATGCCGCCGGCGGCGTGCAGCCGTTCGGCCAGACCCCGGTAGTCGTGGACGCTGCCGTCGGTGGCCGGTTGCTGGACCAGAGCCGCGAACACGCCCTCCGGATCCAGATCCCGGTGATCGCCGACCTCGACTTCGATGCCGAGCGGCTCGGCGCGGGTGCGGACCACCTCGATCGTCTGCGGGTGGCAACCCTCCGACACGAAGAACCGTCCCTGGCGCCGCTTCTCGGCCCAGCACAGGGTCATCGCTTCGGCCGCGGCGGTCGGCTCGTCGAGCAGGGAGGCGTTCGCCACCTCGAGGCCGGTGAGGCTGGCGATCATCGTCTGGAAGTTGAGCAGCGCCTCCAGCCGGCCCTGGGAGATCTCCGGCTGATACGGCGTGTAGGCCGTGTACCAGCCGGGGTCTTCGAGGACGTTGCGCTGGATGACCGGTGGCGTGACGCAGCCGTGGTAGCCCATGCCGATGAAGCTGCGCAGCACCTGGTTGCCGGCTGCGATCTCGTCGAGTTCGACCAGGGCCGCGGCTTCGGAAGCCGGCGGCGGCAGTTCGAGGTCGCCGGTGGCAGTGTCGCGGGCGGAAGTGTCGCTGCGGATCGCGGCCGGCACGGCGGCGTCGATCAGGCTCGCGAGCGAGGACTGGCCGAGCGCCTCGAGCATCTGCTCGATCTCGGCGGCCCGGGGGCCGATGTGGCGGTCGGCGAAGGGCAGGGCTCCGCTTGCGGTGGATTCGGCCGGAGTCATGGTTTGCTGCGTCATAGCTTGCTGAAGAGC
This sequence comes from Holophagales bacterium, assembly GCA_009837085.1. Taxonomy (GTDB): domain Bacteria; phylum Acidobacteriota; class Thermoanaerobaculia; order Multivoradales; family Multivoraceae; genus Multivorans. Next base: position 23,532 of record VXUF01000041.1, on the reverse strand, counting down.
CAGGCCACGTAGCCCCCATAGGCTGCCACGAGCAGCGTGCCCCAGGTCCGTCCGATGCTGCGGCCGTGTCGCAGCAGGTAGACGGCGAGGAACATGAGGAGGCTGAAGAAGAGCATGACCGAGGCGTCCAGGCCCTCGGCGAGGAAGGTGGTTTCGAAGGGGCGGATGAGAATCGCGGCCGGCAGGACGAGCAGGATGTTGAAGACGTTCGAGCCGACGATGTTTCCCAGCACGATGCCGGGCTGATTCCGGGAGGCCGCGACCAGGCAGGCGGCGAGCGCGGGCACGCTGGTGCCGAAAGCCACGACCGTGAGTCCGACGACCTTCTCGCTGACGCCGAGGTCCAGCGCCAGATTCTCCGCCGCGGGCACCAGGAGCCAGGCCGCGCCGACGGCGAGCAGGATGAGTCCCACGAGGGTGCCAAAGACGGACTTGGGTGCGCTGACGCCCTGGGGATCGGCTGGTTCGGCGTCGCCGGCTCGGACCAGGACGAGCAGGAAGTACGCCATCAGCGCGAGCAGCACCACGCCCTCGAACCGGCCCAGGCGGCCGAAGGCGGTGAAGGTCAGGACGAGCAGGGAAGTGGCGAGCATGAAGGGGAGCTCGCGGCGGACCAGGCGGATCGCCTGGCGTTCGGCGCCTTCGCTGTGGTTGTGCAGAGGCACCACGAGCGCCGAGATGCCGAGGATCAGACCGACGTTGGCGATGTTCGAACCGACGACGTTGCCGTAGATCAGCCCGGCGGAGTCCCGCAGCGCGGCCGCTATCGCCACGCCGAGTTCCGGCGCCGAGGTGCCGAAGGCGACGACGGTGAGCCCGATCACCGTCGGACTGACGCGGAGAATCGCGGCCAGGCCGGTCACGGAGCGCACGAGGATCTCGCCGCCGGCCCAGAGCACGGCGATGCCGAGCACAATCAGCAGCAGGGAGATCAGCACGGGTTGGGCTAAGGGGGCGAGGGGGAGAAGCGCCGGCTACGGGAAGATCCCCGCAGTGCGGTAGGAGGCGGCGACCTTATCGATTGCCAGAACCATCGCCGCGGTACGCAGATCGACCTCGGGCCCCAGCTTGTTCCGGTAGCGCCGGATGTGGTGGTAGGCGGTCGCCATCGTCTCCTCCAACCCTGAGTTCACGAGGTCGATCTCGTCGGCTCCCCGGGCCAGGATCCGGACCTCGGCCTGGCTGAAGCTGGCGCCGGTCGCCGAGCTCATCGCGTTCAGCAGATCGCGGCGCACGCTCTCCTCGAACCGCTTCTGCATCCGTCCGAAGCGGACGTGGGAGAGGTTCTTCAGCCACTCGAAGTAGGAAACCGTGACGCCGCCGGCGTTCAGATACACGTCCGGAATCACCAGGATGCCGCGCTTGGCCGCCGCGGCGCTGGCTGCCGCGCTGGTCGGGCCGTTCGCCGCCTCGGCCAGGATGCGGCAGGAGATACGGCCGACGTTCTCCCTCGTGATCTGGTTCTCGAGGGCGGCCGGCACCAGGATGTCGCAGTCGAGTTCGAGCGCCTTGTGGCTCGGCTCGACGTTGGAAGCGCCCGGAAAGTCGAGGATCGAGCCGGTGCTCCGTCTGTGTTCGACCACGTCGTCCAGGTCGAGGCCGTCCGGACAGGAGATCGCGCCCTCGTACTCGGCCAGGCCGACCAGCTTCGCGCCGGCGTCCTGCAGGTACCTGGCGGCGTGGTAGCCGACGTTGCCCAGCCCCTGGATCACGATCCGTTTGCCGGCGACACCCGGTTCGAGTCCGAGCTTCGCCATGTCGTCCTCGAACGAACAGGCTTCGCGGATACCGAAGAAGACACCCAGTCCGGTCGCCTGGGTACGGCCCTGAATGCCGCCGTGCTCGACCGGCTTGCCCGTCACGCAGGCGGCGACGTTGACTTCGCCGTGCTCGATCTGGGAGTAGGTGTCGGCGATCCAGGCCATCTCCTGCTCGCTCGTGCCGTAGTCGGGCGCCGGCACGTCCTTGCCCGGCCCGATGAAGGACTTGCGCTGGAGTTCGGCGGTGTAGCGCCGCGTCAGCCGCTCCAGCTCTCCGCTGGAGTACTTCCGGCGGTCGATGCAGACGCCGCCCTTGGCGCCGCCGAAGGGAACGTCGACGAGGGCGCACTTGTAGGTCATGAGCGCCGCCAGCGCCATGACCTCGTCCTCGTTCACGTTCGTCGCGTAGCGGATGCCGCCCTTGGTCGGCAGCCGGTGATGGCTGTGTTCGGCGCGCCAGGCGTGGATGACCTCGATCGTGCCGTCGTCCCGTCGCAGCGGGAAACTCATCCGGTAGACGGAGTTCACCCACTTCACCTGCTCCAGCAGGGTGGGGTCGTGGTCCGTGTACTTCGCCGCCCGGTCGAAGGCGACGTTCACCTGCTCGAAGAACGTCAGGTGTGGCGCGGCCTGCCCCGCTTCCGGCTTGACCGCGGCGACCGTCACTTCGGAATCCTCGTCATCTTCATGCACCTCCTCAGAGGTCAACCGCTTTCAGGGGCAACCTATGCCCAGCGTTCGGACTCGTCAATCGGAACTGCCCAGTCGCCGCGCTTCGACCGGCGCGGCGGGATAGAGATTGCTGCGGTTGGCGGCGACGAAAGCGTAGACGCGGATGCCGGCCAGGTGGGCGATGTCCAGGGCCAGGCTCGACGGCGCGCCGACCGCGGCAAGCACCGGGATGCCGGCCACCGCCGCCTTCTGCACGATCTCGAAACCGAGCCGACCGCTGACCGCGAGGATCGTGTCGAAAAGAGGCAGCCGGTTCGCCCGTAGCGCCTTGCCTACGACCTTATCGACCGCGTTGTGGCGTCCGATGTCTTCGCGAAGCCATAGCAGTTCGGGCTGCCCGCCGGCGACCTCGAACAGGGCCGCCGCATGAACGCCGCCCGTGTCGCCGAAGAGGGGTTGGCCCTCCTGCATGGCCGCCGGCAGTTCCTGGACCAGGAGCCGCTCGCGGTCCGGCGCCAGGTCGAGCGGCCGGATCGACGGCAGCCGCACCCACAGGTCCTCGAGCGAGGGCTTGCCGCAGACTCCGCAAGCGCTGGTGACCCGGAAGGCTCGTTCCCGCTTCCTGGTCTCGGCGCGGCGGCTCACCGCCCGGCGTCCCCTTGCCGAGAGCCGGACGTCGACGATCGATCCGGTGACGGCCGGCTCGACGTCTGGCGGCGACGTCTCGTCCCGCCGCGGCGCTCCGCCCACGATCACGTCCTCGACATCGGCCGTTTGCTCGATCAGCCCTTCGGCGTGGAGGTATCCAAGCGCGAGGTCCCGCTCCGCGCCGGGGCTGCGCATCGTCACGACGACGGCCTCGCCGTCGACCCGGATCTCGAGCGGTTCCTCGACCGCTACCACGTCGCGCCCGAGATCGCCGGAGCGCTCGACCAGTGCGCTGCGCTCTGCTCGCGTCTCGGGTGCGGCCGGCTTCACGCCAGGGCTTCCGTTCGTTCGACCCGGACGCGGACGCCATACTCCGGCTCGCCGGAGTCGGGGTCCAGGGACCAGGGCAGCAGTTCCATGCATTCGGGCCAGTGCGCTTCGACGTTGCCGGCCTTGATCTGCCCGAAGCGGGCGACGAACTCGATCCGCGACACCGGCGACGAGACGACGACCCGCTCGCCGGCCCCGATGCCGCGTGCCCGCCCATCCTCCGCGTTCATCAGCAGGTCGGAGCGCTCGAGGCCGGTCAGGGGATCCCGCCCGGCGTGGACCATCGAGTTGAACTGTCGCCCACGTCGCGTGGAGAGGAAGAGCTCACCGTCGAGTAGCTCGCGATCCGCCGGCGGTTCGACCCCATGGAACCTCGCGCGGCCGGATGGCGTGGCGAAGCGCCCGTCCTCGAACAGTTGGGCGCCGCCCCACTGGAACTGGTCGCCCTTTCGCTTCAGGTTCTCGATCCCGGCGTAGCGGGGCACGGTAGCCGCGATCTCGGTCCGTATGGCCTCGGTGCCGGCGAAACCGAGGACGCCGGGAGGATCGGGACGCACCCGGGAGACGACCTCACAGAGCACTTCCCACTCCGGCCTGCACTCGCCGAGCCTTCGGCTTTCGGCGCCGTCGTGGCGAATCGAGGGCGAGTAGACGATGCGTCGCTCGGTCGTCGTTTCGGTGACCCCGCCGGGGATCTCGTAGCGCGTCGTGGCTGGCAGCAGCAGCACGGTGTCGCTCGGTTCAACCAGCATCGCGGTATTCAGTACGACATCCTGGTGAATGCGAAGCGCGGGCCGATGCAGGGCGCTCTTCTGGCGTTCGGGTTCCGGCGCCGTCTCGAGGAAGTTGCCGCCGACGATCCACCACGCGTCGATCGCACCGGCCGCCGCCGCTTCGATCTGCCCGGTGGCTGCCAGGCCGGGGCCGCGCGGCGGCTCGAAGCCCCAGGCGTCCGCCCAGCGGTCGAGGATCTCCGTGTCCGATTCCGGGGTGCAGCCGACCTCGGCACCCCCTTGCACTCCGGAGTGGCCTCGAATCGGCACAAGGCCGGCTCCGGCCTTGCCCGGAAGCCCGCGCATCAGGCCCAGGTTGGTGAGCGCCAGCACGGTGTCGACGCCGTGACGGTGCTGGGTCAGCCCCATCGACCAGACCAGGATCGTCTTCGGTCTGGAGTGGAGAAGGTCAGCGAAGCGTTCCATCTCGGCGCGGGGAGTGCCGCTGGAGCGCTCGATCGTCTCCCAGGAGGTGTCGCGAAGGACCGTTTCGACCTCGGCGAAGTTCTCGGTTGAGGGTTCGACGAAATCGCGAACGACCCCTCCCGGACGGTCGAGCAGTGCCTTCATCGTCCCGTTGAGGAAGGCGAGATCGCCACCCGTATCCACGGCGAACCAGTGTTCGGCGAGGTCGGTGCCGAACAGGGCGCTCGAGGGGACCGATGGCACCCAGTAGCGGTCGAGGCCGGGTTCCCGGTAGGGGTTCACTACCGCGATCTCCGTGCCGCGGCGGCGCGCGAAGTGAAGGTACTTGATGGTGACCGGCTGGTTGTTCGGCACGTTGGAGCCGAAGAACACGATCAGGTCCGCATCGAGCCAGTCGCGATAGGAGTTCGTGGCCGCGCCGACCCCCAAGGCACGCCTGAGCGCGATGGTCGACGCGGCGTGGCAGAGGCGTGCGGCCGTGTCGACGTGGGGGGTGCCGAAGAACCGCGCGGCTTTCTGCGCGACGTAGTAGGTCTCGTTGGGAATGCCGCGCGAGGTCAGAAAGAAGGCCGCGCGCGTGGGGTCGCGTTCGCGGACTCTGGCCAGCCCCGTGGCGGCGACGTCGATCGCCTCGGGCCAGGATACGCGCCGGAAACCCGGCTCGCCGGCCCGACGCAGCATCGGGTGCGCCAGTCGTCCCAGGCCGCGCAAGGCCGTCGAGCCGCGTGCGGCAAGGGCTCCGGCGTCGGCGAGCAGCGTCGGGTCGAGGGCCGGCATCGTGTTCAGCCGCAGCAGATCGAGCCGGACCATGCACAGGTGCACGCCGTCAAGCGTCCAGTCGCGCAGCCCCGAGGTCCCCAGGGCGCAGCCGTCGCAGACGCCGTCCCGCAGGATGCGCCATGCATAGCCCGCTTCGTCCCGGTTCCGCCAGGCCACCTTGGCCATTTCCAGGTAGTGGCGCGGCTTGGTTTGCCCCAGGCCAAAGGGGGTCCGCGGGCTGGGGCTCACTAGCCGATCATAGAAGAGCGGGAACGTTAGAGTGTCGGCGGTGCGGATCTTCCGAGTCGTCCTCGTGCTCACAGTGGCGGTCGCTCCGGCCGCGGCGTTGGCGCAGAGCAGGCAGGCGGAAGTCACCCCTGCCTTCGAGACCGAGAACTTCGCCGCCGCGGTCGATCCGCGGGCCGACGGCTGGGACACCGAGGCGCTCAGCGAACAGGCTGAGGCCCAGCTCAAAAGGGTCGCGGCATGGCTCGCGGACGTTGCCGCGGATGGCCCCGATGCAGTGCCGTCAGGGGACGTCGCGTCGGTCGTCGATCAGGCTTTCGAGTCGCCGGGATTCGTGCCCGGCGAGTTGACCGCGCGCTACCGGGGCACGGCCTTCACCGTCGAGAGCGGAAGCGTGGGTGACGCGGAAGTCGCCTGGCGCGGCGCCGAGGGCTTCAGGCGCGCACTCGGCGCTCTCGCCGATCGGCTGGCCGGCGACCGGCCGCCGCGGGCGGACTTCAAGCTCTACTCGGTCGACGCTGGCTCCGCCGGGTTCACGACCCTTGCGCACTTCGAGGCCTCGGTCGCGGGGCCGGCCGGCAGCCGCCAGTTGAACGCCGTCTGGTCGACCATCTGGAGGTTGCCCGCGGACGGCGCCGGCGTTCCGTTGCTGCTGAGGGTAGAGGTTTCCGACTACGAAGAGACGTCGACTCCCCGCGACCCGCTTCTCGTCGACGTCACCGAAGCCGCCGTCGGCCACAACCCGAGCTACCAGGACCAGTTGCTGCAGTCGCCCGACGCCTGGCTCAACCGGATCCCGAAGGCGGCGGGCTACAACAAGACCGGCTGGCAGGGCGTGTCGGTGGCCGACGTCAACGGGGACGGGCTGGACGACATCTTCCTTCCCGAGCAGGGCGGCCTGCCGAACCGCCTCTATGTTCAGAACCGGAAGGGCACGTTCGACGACCGCTCCGCCGAAGCCGCGGTCGACTACCTGGAACGGGCCCTCGCCGGGCTGTTCGTCGATCTGGACAATGACGGCGATCCGGACCTCGTCCTGTCCAGCCGGCCCGCCGTGCTGGTGCTGGAGAACGACGGCAGTGGCCGCTTTACCCGCGTTCGCCACATCGCCGGCAACATCCCTGACAGCAACTCGCTGTCGGCCGCGGACTACGACGGCGACGGCGACCTCGATCTCTACATCTGCGCCTACCGGCGTGCCTACGACGAGCGGGGCGTCGCCAGTCCCGTGCCGTACCACGACGCGAACAACGGCGGCCGCAACGCGCTGCTGCGCAATGACGGCGGCTTCCGCTTCGTCGATGCGACCGTCGAGGCGGGACTCGATGTGAACAACCGCCGTTTCAGCCTGGCCGCGTCCTGGGAGGACATCGACGGCGACGGCGACGCGGACCTCTACGTGGCGAACGACTACGGCCGCAACAACCTGTACCGCAACGACGGCGGTCGCTTCGTCGACGTGGCCGGGGAGGCGGGCGTCGAGGACATCTCGTCCGGCATGTCGGTGAGCTGGGCCGACTACAACCGCGACGGGCGGATGGATGTCTACGTCGGCAACATGTTCTCCGCCGCCGGCAACCGGATCACCTACCAGCGGAAGTTCGAACGCGACCGGCAGCGCGCCGGTCCGCTGGCGGAAGTTCAGCGGATGGCGCGCGGCAACTCGCTGTTCGCGGGTACTTCGGGCGGCGGCTTCCATGATCGCAGCGTGGACGCCAACGTCACGATGGGCCGCTGGTCCTGGTCGTCCGTCTTCGCCGACATCAACAACGACGGCTGGGAGGACCTGGTGGTCGCCAACGGCAACCTGACTCAGACCCTCCCGGACGACCTGTGAAGCTTCTTCTGGCGGCAGGTCGTGCCGCGCGCGCCCAAGGTCCTGGATGACGGCTCGCCGGATGACCGCGCATTGGAGCCGTATCTCGAATCCCTTCGGGCGCTCCACGAACGGCTCGACGAGGGCCTTTCGTTCAGCGGCAACGAGCGCAACTGCGTCTTTCTGAACCCCGGTGAAGCCGGCGGCGCCTTCGCCAACGCGTCGGCGGTGAGCGGCCTGGACTTCCCGGACGACGGCCGCGGCGTCGGTTTCCTCGACCTGGAGGGCGACGGCGACCTGGACGTGGCGATCAGCAACCGGACCGCGCCACGGTTGCGGCTGATGCGGAATGAGTTGCCGGCGGGGCGACGCTTCGTCGCCCTGCATCTGGAGGGAGACGGCGCCGGTACGAACCGGGACGCGGTCGGAGCGCGGGTGGAAGTCCCAACCTCGTCCGGCATCCTCCGCCGATCCGTCCGCGCCGGCGAGGGTTTCCTCTCGCAGTCGAGCCGCTGGCTCCACTTCGGTCTCGGTGACAGCGAGGTTTCGGGTCCGGTGAGCGTCCGCTGGCCCGGGGGAGGCAGCGAGACGTTCTCCGGCGTCGAGGCCGGGGGCCGCTACCGGATCGTCCAGGGCAGCGGCGGCGCAGAGGCCGTGCCGGGACCGCCGAGGCAAACACCGTTGATGCCGCGTGCCCAGGAGCCGCCGGCGGCGACCACTGGCGCACGTGTCGTGCTGGCGCCGCGTCCGCCGGCCCCTTCGTTGACGCTCCGATCTTTCGACGCCTCGGAACCGGTCGCGGTCGAGGCGGGTCAAGGCCGGCCGGTGCTGGTCAACATCTGGGCGAGCTGGTGCGTTCCCTGCCGTTTCGAACTCCAGGACCTGGCGAACGAGGAGGATGCGCTCCGTTCCGCGGGTCTTGAGATCGCCGCGCTGTCGACGGACGGCATGGGCGACGTGCCGACCACGACCGAAGCGGCGGCGCGGAGCTTCATGGACGAGATCCGCTTCCCGTTCCTGAACGGCATGGCGACCGGGGAGACGCTGGACAAGGTCGAGATCGTCAAGAGATCGCTGTTCGACCGTCGCTTCCCGCTGTCGCTGCCGTTCTCCATGCTGCTCGATGGCGAGGGCCGGGTCGCCGTGCTCTACCGGGGAGGCGTCACTGCCAGTGACCTGATTGCCGACCTCGAACTGCTCGACGCGCGGGATTCCGACCTGCGGGCCGCGTCGGTCCCGCTCCCAGGCCGGTGGTACACGGAGCCGCCGGACGAGGTGTCGCTCGCGAGCCACGCGCGCTGGTACGAGGAGCGGTTTCCCGAGGAGTCCGTGGTCCTGCTGCGGCGTTCGGTGGAGGTCGAGCAGGCGCGTCTCGACGAGGGCGCCAGAGCGTCGTTCGAGCGGCAGGGGGCGCGGGACCGCCTCTTCAAGTCGCTCCAGCGCCTGACGGTGCTCGAAGGCCGGCGTGGGGACAACGAAGCCGCAGCCCGGTACGCCCGTGCCGCCCTCGATCTCGAACCCGACGATCCGGCCGCGCGGGCGGCGTACCAGAACGCCCTCCTCGACGCCGGCGACACGGGCTCGGTACGGGCGCAGGCCGAGGCCGCGCTCGCGGCCGATCCGGGAGACGTGGCGGCCCGGGTGCGTCTTGCCGAGTTGCTTGACCGGGAGGGACGCACGGACGACGCGGTCCGCGAGCTCGGCCGCGCGGTCGAAGAGAACCCGCGGGACGTGGAACTGCGGTACCTCTACGGCCAGTTGCTCGGCAAGGCGGAGCGCCTGCGGGAGGCGATGGAGCAGTTCGCGGCCGTCGTCACGCTCGATCCGCGCCACGTCGAAGCGCACCGGATCCTGGCGGAAGCCGCCGTCCGCAGCGACGAGCTCGGCGCCGCCTGGGGACACTACCGGGCGATCCTCGAAGTCGAACCGCAGGACACGGAGGCGCTCTACGGAGCGGCCCGGATCGCGGCCGCCGCGGGCCGCGTGGAAGAGGCGATCGAGAACTACCGGGCGCTGCTCTCGCACGACCCTGATCACGCCGCGGGGCTCCACGAACTCGGGTTGGCCCTGATCCGCGGCGGTCCGGCCGGCGCCGCCGAGGGCGCGGAACACCTGCGTCGCGCCTACGTCGAGGACCGGAACCTCCTGGCGCGGGGCAACGACATCGCCTGGACCCTGGCGACCCATCCGGACGCCGGCCGGCGCGACGGCCAGCTCGCCCTCCTGATCGCGCTCGAACTGAACGCCGTCACTGGTGGCGCCGAGCCGGCTCTGCTCGAAACCCTGGCGGCCGCCCAGGCCGAGACCGGCGACTTCGAAACGGCGGCGCGGACAGTGGCGAAGGCGCTCGAGATCGTCGGTGACGCGCGAAACGACTCGCCCGACCGGGAGCGGCTGCTCGAGCTGCTGAGCCGCAGGCTCGAGCAGTACCGGCAGGGGGTTCCCGTCCGCGGCCGGTAGAGCCGCCAGATCGTCCCGGAAGATCAGGCGTCGCGGAACGGATCGTGTACGGTGACCGTCCCGTACATGCGGCCGTGCTGAAAGTCCTCGGACAGGAGTTCAGACAGGCCGTGGACTTCGGCGTAGGCCCACAGGTGCGCGTCGAACCAGGACAGGCCGTAGGCCGCCGCCCCGCGCAGGGCCATGCGCAGCACCGCATCGTCGGGGTAGATCACGTCGAACTGGGCGATGATCTCTTCGGCCTCGCGTCGAGCGTCGGCCGGATCGAGCAGTCGTTGGCCGGGTCGTCCCCGCGTTGTCGCCGCGACGAACTCGACGATCGCCTGGTGCGGGACGCGGGCGACTCCGGTTCGGAGGTACTCGCGCAGAACCGCGGAAGCCGTCGACTGCTTCTTCGGGAAGCGATGGTCGTAGCGGTAGACGAGGACGTTCGTGTCAATCAGTACGCGAGCGGCCACGCTCGTAGAGTTCCTCCCGTGTCCACCCCCGGCTGCCCTGGTCGGGCGCGCGTCGCCCGGCCTGACGCGCCTCCTGGCGAGCCGTTGCCGCGTCGAAGAGGCGCAGTCGAGCCTCCGCATCCAGGTCGGCAGGCGCGCGGTCCGCGCCTTCGGGGACCATACGTATCACCTCGCCGGCGCCCTCGAAACGCACGTCGTCCCCGGGCTGTATGCCGTACTGCACGGCGAGCGCCTTCGGCAGCGTCAACTGGAGTTTGCTCGTGACCTTGCTCATTTCCTTACCGTAGCAAGGATCAGTTCCTTGTCAAGGCTGCTTCGCTTCCTACCGAAAGTCGTGGCTCGGGATCCGCTCAAGCCGGTCGATCGGCCAGAACCTGTCCGCCTTGACGGATAGCGAGCCGTCCTTCTTCTGCAGCACGCCTTCGACGATCAGCCCGGAGGAGGAGACGATCGTGCGGCGGTGCTTCTTGAGCTGGTCCGGCATGACGACGGCCTGGCTCATTCCCGTTTCGTCCTCCAGGGTCAGGAACAGCAGGCCGCGGGCGGTGCCCGGGCGCTGGCGGACGATGACGGAGCCGGCGGTGCGCACGCGGCGTCCGGCGGGCTTGTCCAGGAGCGCCGCTGCGGTCACGACACGGCGACGGTCGAGCGCGCGGCGGTAGTACTCCATCGGATGGGGGCCGGTGGTGATCGAGGCGACGGCAAAGTCGGCGGCGGTCTCTTCCATGGGCGTCATTTCGTCGAGCGGCGAAGGCGTGGTCGTCGTGAGTTCGGCGAACAGCGGTCCCTTCGGTTTCTCGACCTGGGCCGTCTGCCACAGCGCGGCGCGCCGGCCGCGCCCAGGCAACGCGCCGATCGACGCCAGCGCCGTGAGTTCGTTCCGGCGCAGGCGGCAGCGCTCGGCGAGGTCCTCGATGTTCGCAAAGCGCCTCGCCGTCTGCTCGGCCTCGATTCGTTCCGCCGCTTCGCGCCGCAGGCCCTTGACGTAGCGCAGCCCGAGACGGATCGCGCCCGCCGGGGGCGGTTCGCCGGGCGGCTCCGGTTCGCCGGCGTCCGCCGGCCGGTCCTGCCAGCGGCACGTCACCCCCGATTCGTTCACGTCGATCGGCAGCACCGCGCTCCCAGCGCGCTGCGCTTCGCGGACCAGGGTCGCCGGGTGGTAGAAGCCCATCGGCCAGGCGTTCAGGAGCGACAGGAAGAAGGCGGTCGGGTGGTGGCGCTTGAGATAGGCGCTGGCGTAGGCGATCAGGGCGAAGCTGGCGGAGTGCGACTCGGGGAAGCCGTAGAGCGCGAACGAGGTGATCGCCTTGACGATCTGCTCCTGGGCTTCGCCCGTGATGCCGCGTTCGTTCATCCCCGAGCGCAGCCGCTGCTCGATCTCGTGCATGCGTTCGACGGAGCGCTTGAAGCCCATTGCCCGCCGCAGGTCTTCCGCCTCGCCGCCGGAGAAACCGGCCGCGACCATGGCGACCTTGAGGATCTGCTCCTGGAAGATCGGCACGCCGAGGGTGCGCCGCAGGATCGGTTCGAGCAGCGGGTGGGGGTAGGAGACCTCCTCGCGGCCGACCCGGCGCTCAAAGAAGGGATGCGCGATGCCGCCGACGATCGGCCCGGGACGGATGATCGCGATCTGGATCACCAGGTCGTAGAACTTGTACGGCTTGTGGCGCGGCAGGGACGCCATCTGCGCCCGACTCTCGATCTGGAAGACCCCGACCGTGTCGGCGCGGCAGATCATCTCGTAGGTTGCCGGGTCGTCGGGTGGCAGGTGGGCGAGGTCGACCTCCTTGCCCTCGTGGCGGCGGATCAGCGGCACCGCCTCCTCCAGCGCGTTCAGCATGCCGAGACCGAGCAGGTCGACCTTGATCAGCCCCAGGTCGGCGCAGTCGTCCTTGTCCCACTGGACGATGACCCGGTTCTCCATCGCCGCCGGTTCGAGCGGCACGATCTCGTCCAGTCGTCCGGCGCAGAGCACCATGCCGCCCGAGTGCTGGCCCAGGTGGCGGGGGTGGTTCTGGAGCTGCCGCCACAGGCGGACGAAGATCCGGACGCGCCGGTCGCGGGGATCGAACCCGAGCTCGGTGAGCTCCTCGTCCATCACCTTGCTGTCGCCGCGGGAGAGGTCGTAGTGCCAGTGACCGAGGCCCTTGGCCAGGCGGTCGACCTGGGACTTCGAGCACCCCAGCGCCTTGGCCGCCTCGCGCGCGGCCATGCGGTCGCGGTAGGTGATCACGTTCGCGGTCATCGCCGCGCCGTGCCGGCCGTAGCGCCGGTAGACGTACTGGATCACCTTCTCGCGCTGGTCGCCGGACGGCAGGTCGATGTCGATGTCCGGCCACTCGCCGCGTTCCTCGGACAGGAAGCGCTCGAACAGCAGGTCCATCTTCACCGGATCGACGGCGGTGATGGAGAGCGCGTAGCAGACGGCCGAGTTGGCGGCCGAGCCGCGGCCCTGGGCGAGGATCCGCTGCTCCTTGCAGAAACGGACGACGTCCCAGACGATCAGGAAGTAGCCGGCGAGGTCGAGCTTCTCGATCAGCGCGAGCTCCTTCTCGAGCTGCGCCCCGGCCCTGGCGGTCAGCGGCCGGAAGCGTTCCCGCGCCCCCTGCCAGGTCAGTTCACGGAGATGGGAGATCGGCGTTTCGCCTTCGGGCACCGGGTAGTCCGGGAAGCGGTAGCCGAGGTCGGCAAGGGTGAAGTCGAGTTCTCCGATCAGCTCGTGCGCGGCGTGAACGGCCCGGGGGAGATCGGCGAACAGCCGGTGCATCTCTTCCGGGCTCCTCAGGCGGCGCTGACGCTCGCGGGCGAGGCGGGCGCCCGCGTCGTCGACCGTCACGTGGTGCCGGATCGCGGTCATCAGGTCGTAGAGGGGCTTGTCGCGGGCCGCGGCGTAGCGCACGCCGCCGGTGGCGACGACCGGCACCCGGAGCCTGTCCGCCAGCCGGACCAGGGCCTGGTTCCGGTGCTCTTCGGCGCGGATGCCGTGGCGCGAGAGCTCCACGTGCAGGCGGCCGGGGAAGACGGCGTGCAGGCGTTCGAGCTGGCGCCCGGCCGCTTCCAGCCCTTCCCGCGCCAGCGCCCGCCCGACCGGGTCGGTTTCGGCGCCGGCCAGGCAGTGGAGCCCTGCCGCGTGTTCTTCCAGCAGCGTCCAGTCGATCCGGGCCTCGCCCTTGGGGTGGCCTAGCGCACCGGCAGTCAGCAGGCGGCAGAGGTTGCGGTAGCCCTGGCGGCTCCGCACCAGCAGGTTGACGCGGGTCTCCCGGTCGTCCAGGGTCGGCCGCTCCTCGCGCTGCCGTGAAACCGCGGACGCCTGCGGCCGGTCGATGACCGCCTCGGCGCCGACCAGCGCCCGAATCCCCGCCTCCCGCGCCGCCTTGTAGAAGCGCGGCGCGCCGGAGACGCCGTTCCGGTCGACCAGGGCGACCGCCGGCAGCCCCAGCGCCGCCGCTCGCGCCACCAGATCCTCGGGCTGCGACGAGCCGCGCAGGAAGGAGAACGACGACGCGGCGTGAAGTTCGGCGTAGGGCGGGGGCCGAAGCCGGCGTTTCGGCGGAGTCTGAAACCGTCGCCGCCGCAGTTGCTCCTTGACCGCGCCCGGCGCGGCGTAGCCGGGGTTGGGTTCCCCACGGGCGTCGAGCAGGTCGTTGCCGCCGCGGTCGCCGTAGCCGCTGCCCTTGCGCACGGAACCGGAAAGCCCCATGTTGCGGGCCGGCACGTTGACTTCGGGTTTGGGGACCTTGGGTTTGCGGGCCATCCGTCAAGCGTAAATCAGGCGGTAACGGAAGGCAAGATCGGGAGGCACGTCCGTTCTCGTGTGGCAACATGCAGAACGAACCCGGCACGGCGCTAACCGATTCACGCCGTCGAGCAACAGGAGAAGTGGAAGTGGCGAAGTATCTGATCGAGGCGAACTACACTCACACCGGCGTCCAGGGCCTGATCCAGGAAGGCGGCAGCAGTCGCCGGAAGGCGCTCAGCGAGACCGTGGAGGGCGCAGGCGGCACGGTGGAGGCCATCTACTACGCGTTCGGTGGCGCCGACCTGCTGATGATCGTCGACCTTCCGGACAACGAGACCGCGGTCGCGGTCTCAATGACCCTGAACGCCGGCGGCGGCATCAAGGTGACGATGCGCGTCCTGATGACTCCGGAGGAGATCGACGGCGCGGTCGCGAAGAGCGTGCCCTACCGCGCGCCTGGCGCCTGAACCCGAGCCGGAGCTTCCTGCGCCGTCAGGGTGCCCGTAGCGGCTGGCGGGCCTGGTAGAGCGCCAGCCGGTCGAGCCGTTGCGGCGAGTTGCCGCCGGCGGCCTGGCGTTCCCGTTCGAGCGCCCGTTGCTGCCAGGAGACCGCGTCGTCGAATCGGCCAGCCTCGGCCAGGGCCATCGCCAGCGTCTCGAGATGATCGACCGCCGGCTGCTCGTCGACGACGCTCTGTGCAAGGTCCACGGCCCGCGCGCCGTCCCGGACCGCGTCATCGGGGCTGACCGCGAGCAGGCGCGCCAGCAGGTGACGCGTGGCGACGTCGCCGGGGAAGCGTCCGAGGGTGTCGTCGAGAGTTCGGCGCGCGTCCGCGTAGCGGCCGGTCTCGAACAGCATGAGTCCGAGGTTGAAGCGCGCCTGCAGATCGTCCGGCGTTAGCGCGACCAGGGCCTGCAACTGGACGGCGGCTTCTTCGGTCCTGCCAGCGCCGACCAGCACGGCGGAGAGCATCCGTCGCGCCTCGACCATTCCGGGGTCCTGGGCGACTATCTGCTCGAGTTCTTCGACGGCGCCGGCGGTGTTGCCGGAGGAGGCCCTTACCTGCGCCCGCTGCAGGCGCCAGGAGAGGTTCTCCGGCGCCAGGTCCACCGCCCGCTCCAGGTGTTGGGCGCCTTCGGTGCGGCGGCCCTCCCGAGCGAGCAGCATCGCCAGGGCGAAGTGCGCCCCGGGGTGTTCAGGGCTGAGGGCGATTGCCCGGCGCAGATGGCCTTCGCCGCGTCCGGCATCGCCGAGAGCGAGCAGTGAACCGGCCAGCCGGAAGTGAGCCTCGTCGTCTGCCTCGTTCGTTGCGAGGATCTCCTCGTACAGCATGACGGCCCGTTCGTGGTCGCCCTTTGCGGCCGCGGCGACGGCGCGGTCGAGCGGCAGCGTGACGTCCTCCTCGAGCGGCCGCAGCCGTTCGAGCAGCGGGTCGTACATCGGGATCAGGACGTCCTGGTTCAGCCGCCACGCCTCGGCGGCCCGGTCGGCGTCGCCCAGGGCGCGGTAGGCGAGACCGACGTGGTGATTCGCCTCACTGCCTTCGGGCTGGGACGCGGCGACTTCCTGGAAGATCTGGAGCGCCTTGGCCGGGTCGCCCCGCTCCAGGGCGATGTAGCCCAGCCCGACGCGGGCCGTGGCGCTCTCCGGGTAGGCCGCGATCGCGGCCTCGTAGGCGGCTTCGGCAGCGTCGACGTCGCCGGCAGCCACCTGGAGTTCGCCGAGGCGGATGAGCGTCGACGGATCGTCCGGCCGGATGGCCAGCGCCTCCTCAGCGGCTGCTACCGCCCCTTCGAGGTCTCCGGAAGCGATTTGCAACAGCAGTTTGAAGTAGGCCCACTGGAAGTCCGCGGGCGCCAGCTCCCTGAGCTGGTCCAGGCAGACCGCCGCCGCGTCGTGCAGCTCGTAGTGCAGGTAGCGCGCGCAGAGATCACCGAAGGTGTTCGCCGCCAACTGCGCCTGCAGGGGCTCGGCGGCATGTTGCAGGGCGCCGGCCGTGAGCGTCCTGTAGTCGCGGAGCCGCTGGGCGTCGACCGCGGGCAGCTGGGAAAGATCCGGCTCCGGCACCTGGTTCAGGTCCAGCGTCTCCTTGACGCGGCGGATCTCCAGGAGTTCGGCGAAGTCCTGGGCGGCGGCGGGCAGCGGGGCGATCAGCAGAAGCGCGACGATGGCCGCGAGCCCGTTGTGGGAACGAGTCATGCTCCAGCTAGCTGCCGTTCAGACCTGCTGATGGAAGTAGTAGCAGAGCCCGTCCGGCGCCACGACGAAGAAGACCCGGAACTTCTTGCCGTCGCGCTTATCGATGCGCCAGTTCTTCACCTTGACGCCGTTGCTCTTCAACTCGGCCCGCGCCGCCTTGATGTCGGTGACCAGGATCGCGGCGCCGTCCATGCTGGCGTCGCCGCCGTTGATCGCGAAACCGATGCGGACGCCGTCGCGCTCGAGGATGACCGTTGGCACGGGCTCTTCGCGGCGCTCGACTTCCTGGAGCCCGAAGGCGTCCGCGTACCACTGTGCCGTGGCGTCGAGATCCTCGACTGGCAGGGCCAGCACGTCGTCCTGAAACGGGTAGGCGGCTTCGTAGAGCTTCATGGAGCACAGCCTATCGACCGAGGTCATGGAATCATCGCCGCCATGGACCCCGAGGCTCTCGAGCGCGCCCGCCTCAAGGCGGCGGCGATCGGCATCGCCAACGTGCGGCGGCATATCTTCCTCTGCTGCGACCAGACGAAGCCGAAGTGCTGCGACCGGGAGTTGTCGCTCGAGTCCTGGGACTACCTCAAGCGCCGGCTGCTCGAACTGGGCCTCACCGAGTCCGGCACGGTGATGCGGACGAAGGCGAACTGCCTGCGCATCTGCGACGCCGGCCCGATCGCGGTCGTCTATCCGGAGGGTGTCTGGTACTGGGGCTGCACGCCCGAGGTTCTGGAACGGGTGATCCAGGAGCACCTGATCGGCGGCCGAGTGGTGGCGGAGCAGGTGATTGCGGGCCAAGCGTCCCGACCCGCTCCGCTGGCCGATTGAGGCGTGCCGGCGCCGATACGGTTGATCTTCAGCTAGGCCGCGAAGGGCCTACTTGTAGCGGTCTGCTCCGGTTTTACCCCGAGACAGTAAAAGCTGAGCAACTTCCTATAAGTGATCCGCAACCCACAAACTTGTAGCAGCCTGCCCTACTTTTATCTCTAGTCGATAAAAGTAGGGCAACTTCGTATAATCGGCGGATGGACCCGACTCGCAACCCCTATAGCCCTGGTGCCGGAAGCCCTCCACCTGCCCTTGTAGGCCGTGGCGCCGAGATTGAGGCGGTCCGTATCGCCATCGAGCGGCTTCGCCTCGGCCGTCCGGCCAGGAGCACGATCCTGACCGGGCTTCGTGGGGTCGGCAAGACGGTCCTCCTGCAGGAGTTCCGTCGGTTGGGGCAAGGGCGGGGCTGGGTCTGCCGACCGCTTGAGGCTGGCCGTGGGATGAGCCTTCCCAACGCCATGGCCGACCTGGTTCGCAAGGTGCTCCTGCGCCTTTCTCCGGCTCACGATATGGCCGACCGTGTACGCCGAGCGCTGGGAGTGCTCAAGTCGTTCCAGATGAGATGGAACCTCCCGGATGGAAGCGATCTGACCGTCGGCCTCGATTCCGTGCCCGGGTGGGCGGATTCCGGGCTTCTGGACGAGGATCTGGCTGGTCTCTTCACCGAAGTCGGCGAGGCGGCTCGTGAGCGAGGCCGCGGCGTGCTGATCACACTCGACGAGGTTCAGTATCTGAAGAAGGAGGACTTGGGCGCGCTGATCGTCGGCTTGCACCAGATCAGTCAGAACCAGTTGCCGTTTCTGTTGGTCGCGGCCGGCCTGCCGTCGGTGCCGGCGCTTGCCGCCGAGGCCAGGTCGTATGCCGAGCGTCTGTTCGACTTCCGGACGATCAACAGTCTCGGCGAGGAAGATGCCAGAGCTGCCCTGGTGACGCCGGCAGAGCGGGAGGGAGTCGCTTGGGTGGACGAGGCGCTGGACCGAATCGTCGCCGAAACGAAGGGCTACCCCTACTTCGTCCAGGAGTTCGGCAAGCAGTCGTGGGACGTGGCCGAAGGCGCCGACAGGATTACGGCTGCTGATGTCGACGCGGGCGTTCCACTAGCGGTCGATGAGTTGGACACAGGGTTCTTCCGGGTCCGGGTCGACGGGACGAGCGACGGAGAACGTGAGTACCTGGTCGCCATGGCTGCTCTTGGAAGGGGGCCGCATGCTTCCGGCCGGGTTGCCGCGGCGATGGGGAAGGATACGCCGGGCGTGGGAGCTCTGCGCCACAAGTTGATTGAGAAAGGGCTCTGCTATTCGCCCCGATACGGCGAGATCGACTTCACTGTGCCCTTGTTCGACGACTTCGTGCGCCGTCGGTTGTGGCCGACGTAGCTTGCCTCTCAGTCGTAGACCCCGTCCGCGAACCAGCGCTCCGACGTCCGGTCCCGATAGATCCGGCAGACGGCGCCGCTCCGCAACTCGACATCCCAGTAGTCCCGCAGCGCCGGGGCCTCTCGCCACCAGCCCTCCTCGATTTCCCAGGGTCCGGCGGCGGTGCGGACGGTGCCCTCGATGCGGACGTGGCGGTCCTCGGTCGGTAGCGGATTGATCTGTCGCGGTGCGGGGCAGGGCGCGACGCGATCCGTCTCTTCGCTCTCCGCGGTCAGCACCTCGACCTCGACCGGCGGCCGCAGGGTGCGGACCGCCAGCATGCCGCGACCCGGCCTCGGTTCGAGCCGGATCCGCGGCGGCGGGGGCGGGTCGTAGTCGGCCAGGCGGAAACGCTCCGGCAGGTGGCCGTTCCGTGTGCGCGGCGAGCCGACCCGGTTCGGCCCGAGCAGGGCGAGCAGTCGCGCGGTGACGGCGGCCAGGCGGTCGGGCGACAGGGCGGCCGGTCCGAGCAGACTGAGCTGCGCCTGGCGCGGAACGTCGGGATGGGCGAGCAGTTGCATCGACGTGATCGGCGCCCGGGGCGGCTCGGCTTCCAGGTGGAGACGGATCAGCGACAGCAGCGTCCGCGCCTCGCGCGTGGGTGCCGGCAGCTCGATGGCCAGTTCGTGGAGACCCTCGGGCTCGATCTTGAGCGACAGCTCGAGCCGCTTGCAGCCCATGCCCCGGGCGTCGAGCCGGGCCGCCAGCCGGGAGACGGCGCCGCGGGCGACGAACAGGAACGGCTCCAGGTTGTCGATCGGCCACTCGAAGGTCTGCGACTCGCGGAAGGTGGGCGGCGGCGGCCGGGGAGTGAGCGGCTCCGGGTCGAAGCCCCGGGCGGCGGAATGGAGCGCCGTGCCGCGCTCGCCGAGGCGGCTGTGGACCTCGGCTGCCGGCAGACCGGCCAGGTCGCCGACCGTGCGCAGTCCCCAGAGCTTCAGCGTGTGGAGGACTCCAAAGTCGTCGCCGTCCTGCGCCGAGTCGGGGTCGCGGTTACCGTCCTCGAACAGGGACTTGAGCGGCAACGGCGCCAGAAACCGGGCCTCGCCGCGGGGGGCCACGACGTTCGGCGACCGCGGCAGGGCGGCCGCCGCTCGCGCTGCCAGCTTGCTGCCGGCGATGCCGACCCGGCCGGGGAGGCCGGCGGCGTCCATGTCTCGCATGATCGACTGGCCGAGGCTGTGCTCGCCGTTCCCGGCGGATGCCGGACGGATACCGGCCAGGTCGAGGTAGACCATGCCCTGGCCGCCGTCCTCGACCCGGGGCGAGAAGGTGCCGGCGATCTCGAGCAGCACCTCCTGCGCGGTGTGCTCGCGTTCGGGGTCGCGGGTGCGAGAGACCAGACCGGACTCGATGTTCCGGGCCTGGGCCACGGTCAGCCCCGTCCGCACTCCGGCTCGCCGCGCCAGCCGGGAGGCGGCGACGATCCGGGCCGACGGACCTTCGTGGACCACGACCGCCTCGCGAGCGAGTTCGGGCGCTCCCCGCAGGTAGGCGGCAAGTGGAAAGAGGGCCGCCTTCATGCAGGCGATGCGGGCCTTGCGTTCAGCCGGCACGTCTCAGTACTTCGACCGGCGTACCGGCGGCGTGGCGGTTATCCGTCCGACGGGCCGGCGCGCCGGGCAGGGGGCGTCGCAGGCTGCTTGCGAGAACGCGCAGCTCGACTTCGGCCGCGGCGCCCGGCCGTTCGCCGCGCGACTTGGCGAGTTCGAGCCGGGTTCTGAGCCCGTCGAGCAAGCGTGGGCTCCTCGGTGCGGCCCGCGCCCAGAGAGCACGGGCCGGCGACGTTCGCGACCCCAGATCGAGAATCTTCTGCGGCGCCGTGCCGCTGGCGCGGTACGGCGCCGCGATCAGCAGCGCCGCCTGATGGTCGTCCGCCGCGCGTCGCAGTCGCAGCCACGCCGATTCCTTGCCGCGGCCGCCGGGGACCGGCGGTAGACCGAGGTCGAGCACGACCAGGGGGAAGCCGCCGCCGATCAGCACCTCGGCGCTGCCCAGAGCCTGCTTCAGCCGCCTGGGCCGTGCCCAGAGCAGCCGTTCGAGGACGACCCCGGCGCGCGCCGCGGCCTGCGGATCGAAGTGGTCCCCCAGATCGACCAGCGCCGCCGATTCACCGCTTTCGGTGGCCCCGGCCAGCAGTTCCAGCACCAGGGAGAAGCGGCCGCTGCTCCGGGGACCGATCAGCTCGATCGTCTGCCCGCGGCGGATGCCGCCGTCCAGCAGGCGGTCGACGCCGGCCAGCCGCGTGGCGAAGACGTCAGCTTCTACTTCATGGATTCCGGCCGGGTCGTCGCCGCTCACCAGATCCCGCCCGCGCTGGATCTGGCGCACCAGGGACCGCGGCCACTGCGAGTCGGTGAGAGCTGCGGGCAGGGAAGTCACGGCGCCGTGGAGCGAAACGAGAAGAAACGTAGAAGTGGGAAGAGAGCATCTTAGCGCAACTAAGGCGTAAACAGGAAGGCGAGCGCATAGTTCAGCGCAGCCGCTGGAGGAACCACCAGTGGTGTCCCTCCAGGTCCAGGGCTCCGTAGCTCCGGTCGACCCAATAGCCCTCGCCGTAGTCCTGGGTCGCTGGCTCCATCGTGATGACTGCGCCCGCCACCCGCGCCCGCTCGCAGTGCGCGTCGGCGTCGTCGACGTACACCGCAAGGGACTGCGTGTTCGCGCCGCCGACCGCCCGTGGAGACTGCTGGTACTCCCGGTCCGGCTGCAGTCCCGTCTGCCCGACCATGATGAGGCCGCCGTCCAGGCCGAGCTGCGAATGGACGACTCGCCCTTGCTCGTCCTCGACCCTCTCCTGCACGGCGAATCCGAACGCCCGGGTCAACCAGTCGATCGCGGCTGCCGCGTCGTCGTAGAAGAGAGAGGACGAGATTCTCGGCCAGCCTTCAGGTGGGTTCTTCATGGAGTCCTCCAGGTTGTGTCTTGCGGGAGGGAATCGAGTTCCCGGATCTCGCCGTCACGCAGAACGAGAAAGCGGTCGGCGAGTTCCGCCAGCGATCCGGCTTCGTGGGTTGCGACGAGCGCCACGCCGCCGGCCTCCCGGAGCGCCTTGAGCCACCCGTGGATGCGGCATCGCCAGTGTTCGTCCATCGCGTCGAGCGGCTCGTCCAGGATCGCCGTTCGCGGTGTGCCGATCCAGGCGGCGGCGAGGAGAACCCGACGGCGCTGGCCTCGGGACAGCTCGCGAATGGACAGGTCGGCGGAATCCTCGAGGTCTGTTTCGGACAGGACCTGGTCGACCTGCTCCGCCGGCTGCGATCTCAAACGGCAGACGAGGCGCAGAACCTCGCGAATCGTCGCGAACGGCGTCACGTCCGGTTCCTGGGGAACGAACGCCAGGTCGGAGCGGGCCGCGACTTCTCGCCGCCACAGATCGGAGCCGTTGACGAGGACTCTTCCGGCGTCGGGTTTCTCCACTCCGGCAGCGAGCTTCAGCAACGTCGTCTTGCCGGCTCCGTTCTCACCGGAGAGCAGGGTCACTCCGCTCGCAACTTCCAGGTTCAGATCGCTGAAGATGCGGGCTCGGTCGTCGTAGGCGAAGGCGACGCCTTCCATTCGGAGGCCTCGCGTCACGATTCCGCCTCCCGGGCAGCGTTGAATCGACGTTCCAGGAAGAGGCCCGCCTTGAGCGCGCGCTCGCGTCTGGCCGACGCTTCCAGCGCGAGCGGCGAGGCGAGTCCCAGGACGAGGGCGGTCAGGGGCTGCAGGCTCGTGAGGAGGGCGGCCAGGAGAGCCTCGATCCAGGTCCACGCTCCGAGTCGCGTGAGTCCCCGGAGCGAGTTGCGCATCCGTCCCGGCAGCCGAACCGCCAGAAAGACGAGGAGCGCGAGGACGGACAGGCCGCTCGAAGCCGGCAGGTAGAGAAGCGGGATCAACAGGGGGCTGGCAATCAGCAGCAGGAGAACAGCGTCCGTGGCGACCCGCCGTCTCGCCGACCAGGGGAGCGAGCGGGACCAGGCCCAGGGCGGCCGGCGGGCGCTCAGCAGCGTCGCCACGGCGAGAATCGTCGCGGTCACGCCCAGGGAGGCGCCGAGCCGCAGGACGAGGTCGGTCTGATCGGCCGTGAACTCGTTGTTGTGGATGGCCAGGCCGGTCGGCGCGGCGAACAGGGCGGCGGGCAGGTGAGCCAGTGTGATCCACAGTCCGAGCGCTCGCAGGGAGAAGAGGAGCTGACCGGTCGGAAGACGCCGGCCGAACGACCGAAGGGAAGCCGGAACGGAAGGGACACGCGCGGAGCGGGGTGACCAGCGCCCGGCCTGGAAGAGCGCGAGGGCGAGCAAGGCCACGGCGGCCGCCAGACCTGGAAACGAAGCGCTCGCCGCCAGTGGTATGGCGACGGCGGCGCATGCGCGAACCCGCCCCGGCGCTGGCGTCCAGGTGCCGGCGGCTGCCAGCGCTACGAGGGGCAGAGCAACCAGGGCTCGGGACGAGGTCGGCTCACCGAGCACTCTGCCTCCGATCCAGAGAACGATCCACAGACCGGCAAGATGGGCGAGGGTCGACGCGACGCCCAGAACACCGGCGGTCCAGCGGGTCCTTGGACCGACGGGCAGATGAAGCTGCCAACCACGGTGGGCCGGCGCCAGACGCCGCGCCGCCGCGGCAGCGGCCACGGCTGCCCAGACCGCGAATCCGAGTCTGGCCGCGGAGAACGCCTCAGGCGTCGCGATGCCGGCGGCCAGACCCTTGAGCAGAAGCTCCCGCGCCGCGGGTGGCTGTAACGCCACAAGCACCAGCAGGAAGACCAACTGGAACGTCGCGAGGCCGAGGGCGACTCGCGCCCCGGAAGAAACGTGGAACCGGTAGCTCGCTCCCAGTCCGGCCGTTGTCACCCGCTGGTGCACCGTTGGGGAGGATAGCGGCCACGAAGAGTGAGCGTCGTTCCCTGACAGCGACGGCGTCCGACTATGCACCGGGTCTTCTACTTTGCGAACGCGATCCTCGTTCCCCTTCGGCAGAGCCAGGAGCTTGGGCGGCAGAAACTGGGTGCGCCGGCGTCCCCG
>VXUF01000099.1:26992-28170 GCA_009837085.1 Holophagales bacterium | reverse complement strand
GGCGCGTACGGTCCTCGTAGCCCGGTGCGAGTTCCGGCAGCAGCGCGTTGAAAGGGACGGTGTGCATCGTCAGCGCCAGCCGCAGCGCGACGGTGAAGCCGGCGAGCCACAGGAACATGGCCGTTTGCGCAAGGTCGGGAGGCGCCCAGAGCAGGTAGTAGCAGACCGGGATCGGGAGCACCGCGCCGTAGAGGAAGGGATGGCGCCGCCCCAGGCGGCTCCGTAGCCGGTCCGACCAGCGCCCCACCAGGGGATCGGACACCGCATCGACGACCAGCGCGAGCAGCAGGGCGGAACCCGCCAGCGCCGGGTCCAGGCCGATCACCTGGCTGTAGTAGATGAGGAGAAAGAAGGAGATGCCGTTGCTGACCAGGCCGCCGGCCGTTCCCGAGGCAGTGAAGGCTGCGCGGTCCAACGCGGGCGCTAACCGTCTTCAGAGAAACCGGGCGACGCGCACGCTGGGCGGTGGGTCACTCGGCGATCTGGAACGGCGCCGACCACTCCATCGTGCCCCAGCGGATCGTCAGCATGCCGGCAGCGCCGTCCATTTCCAGCACGCCTTCCGTGTGTTCCGCAGGTTCCGAGAGGGTGCGGAAGGCCAGCGGCGTCTCGCCGGCATCGTGTTCGGCCATGTGCATCGTGCCCCAGACGTCGGCCAGGTGGTTGAAGACGAGCTTCCAGCCATCTCCGTCGCGCTTGAGCCACAGACTGTAGACGCCGGGGTAGGTCGGGCCGTGGTTGTGGGCGGCGATCCGTGCGTCCTCGAACGCGAGGTCGGCGTCCGTCCAGAACTTGAACGGCTTGCCGTAGATCGGTCCCAGGACTTCGCCGTCTGCGAGAGACTCGAGTTCGTCGTAGTCGGGACCGGGAGCCTGCAGGCGATCGACGCGGAGCCGGATCGCCTGCCCGTCGACCTCGACCCGGGAGAGCGCCAGATCGTCGTCGTCTCCGACCGGTTGACGTTCGACGATGATCCCGGCCGCCTCGGCCGCTTCCTTCGTTACTCCCTTGACATCGGCGTTGAAGAACCCGGCTTCCAGCTTCCCGGTCAGGCCGTCCCCTTCGCGCATGAGGTCCATCTCGACCGGCACGAGCTGGCCGCCGAAGTCCAGGTTCCACTTGAGCTGAACGCCCGTTTCCGTCCGGCTGATGTTCTCGATC
This sequence comes from Holophagales bacterium, assembly GCA_009837085.1. Lineage (GTDB taxonomy): Bacteria > Acidobacteriota > Thermoanaerobaculia > Multivoradales > Multivoraceae > Multivorans. Next base: position 27,009 of record VXUF01000099.1, on the reverse strand, counting down.
ACGACATCGGCCAGACG
>VXUF01000099.1:13977-26982 GCA_009837085.1 Holophagales bacterium | reverse complement strand
GCGCTCGCCTTGCCGTCGTCGTCGGCGAACGTGATCAGGCCGTTGAGTGAGCCTTGCTGGGTGAGCACCTCGAGAACCCACTCGCCGAGGAACGGCTCGATCTCGGCCGTGTCGAGGCGCTCGGCGAACGCTGGTTCCGGCGGCGGTTCCTGGGCCAGTGCCGGCCCGGCCAGCAGGATCGCGGTGAGGAGCGTGAGGATGCTGGGTCTGCTATGGAGGTTTCGTGTCATGCCGGGAGAGTTCTCCTGGTGAACGGGGATTCCTGTGGACAGGTCCGGGCGCCTGCGACGGGCGAGTCTACTAGCAGCGGACGCGCCGCCTGACTCAGAAGTAGTCCGGCATCGACGGCGGTTCGGCCGCGAAGACCCGGTCCGCCTGTTCCAGTGCGGCGGCCGATCCCCGGACGGCCTTCATGCCTGCGAGGCGGCGGGCACTCAGGTGGCCGGTGTAGAGAGAACCGAGCGCGCGGATGTCCATCCTCAGCGTGTCGGGTCCCGGGTCCTGATCGACCCGGTTCACCGTGGCCTCGCCACCGTCGATCTCGATCAGCCAACGGCCCGCGTTTCCAGGCAGGATGTCGTCCGTCAGATCCAGGTCCAGCCTCGCGCTCGCGGCCGCCGGGTAGCCGCGTTCGGTGAACGCCGCCCCGACGCTGACGATGCGGAGCATCCAGGTTTCTGCGATGGAGATCTCGGTCCCGACCTCCGGCACGGCGAGGAGCAGCGGGTCGTCCAGCGGCCCGTACCAGATCGCGTGTCGGGCCAGGGTCCGGCAGTCCGAGAACAGGGCCAGGATGCGCCGGGCCGCGTCGGGATGCGCCACCTGAACGTCCCGGACCTTGAGGTCATACGGATACCGGCCCACCGCGCCCAGGGTGTAGACGACGTAACCGTCGACGGCGCCGTCATCCGCCGGCAGGACGTAGCCATGGACGTCCCGGCCGGCCGGGTGGTTGTGGACGCGCTGCCAGATGTGTTCGTTGCGGTCGAGCCAGCCGGGGCGGCTCGCGGCCAACCGCCGGTAGAGCCGTGCGAGCCCGCCGGCGTCGGTTTCCGGGTCCAGCCGGCGGAGTTCGCCGCTCGCCCGGATTCGCCCCAATCCGGCGAGCGGCAGCCGGTACTGGTAGCGGTGGCCGGCGACCGCGTAGCCGGCGCGGCCGTACAGGGTGAAGGTCGTGGGGTAGAGGGTCGACACCGCCACGCCGGCGTCGTGCAGTTCACTCAGCGTTGCCGCCATCAGGGACCTGGCGGCGCCGCGGCCGCGGGCCGTCGGAGTGATCGCGACCCCGGCGATGCCGAAGTTGCGGACCGACCGGCCTCCCAGGAACAGGCCCATGTCGTACTGGACCAGCCCCCCGACGACATCACGCCCGGCTCGCACGACGCGTACATGGTCGCGCGTCGTGCGCAGCCAGGAGACACACGAGTCGTAAGGCGTGTTGAAGGCCAGCGCCTCGTTGTGGGCCTGGGCTTCCAGTTCCGCATCGTTGCGGACCGTGCCGAAGCTGAGGCGGTGCGTCACGGGGCCGGAGTCTACTTGTCCGGTCCGGTCGGGCCTTGCGTCGGCCTGAGCGCATCGGTCAGGATCTCGCGCGTCCCGGATTCGGGGCCTGTTCGAGGGGTTTCGGGGAGTTGACTGCAATCGTCCGGACGGATCGGCTCAGCAAGAGCTACGGTGCGGTGACTGCACTCGCCGGCGTGAGTTTCGAGTGCGCTGCCGGCGAGGTCGTCGGGGTTCTGGGCCTGAACGGCGCCGGCAAGTCGACGCTGCTGCGGATCCTCGCCGGGGAAATCCTGCCCGGCGGCGGCAGCGTCTCGATCGGTGGAGTCGAACTGGGAGACGACGCGCGGGCCATGCGTTCCCTGGTGGGTTACCTCCCCGAGGAACCGCCGCTCTACCGCGAGATGCGGGTCCGCGACTACCTGGGCTTCGTGGGCGCGCTGAACGGCGTGGCGCGGGGGGAACTCCCGGATCGCATCGCTGTCGTGGCCGAGCGGGTAAACATGGACGGTCACCTCGACTGGGTGGTCGGCGAGTTGTCGATGGGCTATCGCAAACGCGTCGGTATCGCGCAGGCGCTCCTCCACGAGCCGGATGTCGTCCTGCTCGACGAGCCAGTGTCCTCGCTCGACCCGGCCGAGATTGTCGGCATGCGCGAGCTGGTGCGTTCGCTCGGCGGCAGGCGTACCGTGTTCACGTCGTCCCACCATCTGCGCGAGGTTCATGAGACCTGCGACTCCATCCTCGTCCTGCACGAAGGGGAGCTTCTGGCGCACGGCAGCCAGGAGGAGCTTGGAGCTCTGGCCGACCGGGAGCGGATCGAAGTCGAGGTGCGGGGAAGAGCGTCGGAGGCGGCGGGCCGGCTTCCGGCGGGCGTCGAGGTGGTCCATTCGGGGGATCTCGGCGGCGGCGTCTCGGCGCTGACCCTCGACCTGGCTGGCACCGAGCGCGAGGATGTCGCCGCGGCGCTGGTCGGGGCCGGATTCGGCATCCGCCGGCTGGAGCCCGTGCGATCCGACCTGGAACGGGTGTTCCTCGATCTGGTGCGGGGCGAAGGCGGCGCAGCAGGGGAGAACGGGCCATGAGCACGGTTCTGCTGATCGCCCGCCGTGAACTCCGCGCGGCATTCGCCGGGCTCTACGGCTGGGCGATCCTCGCCCTGGTGCTGATGCTCGACGGCCTGTTCTTCAACGCCTACACGCTGGGTAGCCAGCGGCCCTCGTCCGAGGTGCTGAGCCTCTTCCTCTACACCAACTTCGGCGTCACGATGGCGGCAGCGGTGTTCGTCACGATGCGCTCCTTCGCCGCCGAGCGCGAGCAGCGCACCCTGGTGCTGCTTCTGACCTCGCCGGCCGGCGACTGGCAGGTGGTGCTCGGCAAGTACCTGGGCGCCCTGGGTTTCGTGCTCTGCACGGTAGCCGCCGCGGCGTACCTCCCGGTCATGGTCTGGCTGAAGGGCAACCTGGAGTGGGGTCAGGCCGCGGCTGGCTATCTCGGCATCGCGCTGGCCGCGGCGGTGTGCACGGCGATCGGCATCTTCTGTTCGGCCACGGCGCCGAACCAGTTGGCTGCCGGCGTCGCCGCCGGCTTCCTGGTCACGCTCCAGGTCCTGTTCTGGCTGCTATCGGGGATCAGCGAGCCTCCTCTGGACAGCGTGTTCGCGGCAATGGATCTCTACCGTGAGCACTTCGAACCGTTCCAGGACGGCGCGGTACACCTGAAGACCCTTGTCTACGCGCCGACGGTTTCCTACCTGTTCCTGTTGCTCAGCGTGCGGGTGCTGCAGGCGAGGAGGTGGCGGTGATCGAACGCCGACCGGTGACGCCTGTGCTTTGGCTGGTCGGTTCGGCCCTGATTCTGGTCGGGGAACGCTACGCGGGCCCCGGGTTCGTGGGCGGAGTCCTGAACGGAGTAGGAATGGCGCTGGCCATCGCGGCAGTCGCGTACTGTCTGGTGGAGTTCCTGGCCACTTCGGTGGGAACCGCTGTCCGAGCCGCCGCGAAGACGGCACTGTTCTTCTATGGGCTGGCGGCAGTGGGCCTGCTGCTCTATCCGTTGACCTTCAACGGAGTCGTGGATCGATTGGGACTCAACGAGGACGGCGCCGAAGCCTGGCGGGCGGTCTGGACAGTCGCGTGGATGCTCGCGTGGTGGGTGGGCACCGCCGCCGCGGTCGGGGGTGACTGGACCCGCTACCGTAGCGGCGACCTGGAACCCCGCCGGGTGCGCGCCGCGACGGCGGCCGCCTTGAGCCTGGCGCTGGCCGTCGGATGGGTGTTCGCGGTCAACTACACCGTTGGCGAGCGCGACCGGCTGTGGGAGTGGAGTGCTCAAAGCCGGGCACGGGCCTCCGATGCGACGCTGGAACTCGTTGGCTCCCTGCGCGCGCCGGTCGAGGTCGTCGCCTTCTTCCCGCCGGCGAACCAGGTCCTGCGGCGGATCGAACCCTTCCTCGACGAGGTCGCGGCCTCCGGACCGGTCGACGTGACGGTGCTCGACCAGGCACTCGAACCGACACGCGCGGCGGAGCTCGGCGCGCGCGAGAACGGCGTCCTGTTCCTTGTGCGCGGAGGCGATCAGCGCAGGATCGAGCTCGATGTGGACTATGGGCGGGCGAAGCGGAGCTTGGGCTCCCTCGATCGGGAGTTCCAGGAGGCGCTGCTCGGGATCGGCCGGGAACGCCGGACGCTGTACGTGACCGCGGGTCACGGCGAGCGGGGCGAGTACGCGAACGATGCCGGCGAACCTGGGCTCGGGAACGCGTACGGCATCCTGCGGGCGCTCAACGTCAGTACCCGGAATCTGCCGGTGGCCGACCTGATCCAGGACCTGCCGCCGGACGCCGGCGTCGTCGCCGCGCTCGGTCCCGCCCGGCGCTTTCTGCCCGAGGAGGTCGACAGCCTGCGCCGTTTCTGGAACCGCGGCGGCTCGGTGCTGCTGCTGCTCGAGCCGGGAGTCGACGTCGGCCTGGAGCCGCTGCTCGAGGAAATGGCGATTCGCCGGCTCGAAGGCACGGTAGCGAACGACCGCTACCACCTTCGGCGGGATGGGGGCGCGAGCGACCGCCGTCTGGTCCTGACCAACCGCTTCGGCAGCCACGCGACGACTAGCGACCTGTCCAGGGCGGCGAACCGGATCGGCCTGGTGCTCGAAGGAGCGGCCGGACTCGAGGGTGTGGCTGGCGGTCCGGCGCGCTCGACCGTGCTGCTGCGGCCAATGACGGGGAGCTGGCTGGAACTCGACGGCGACTTCGAGCGCGACCGCAAGGCGGAGCCGGACGCGATCGAGGCCCTGGCGATGGCGTCGACTCTGCCGGTGGAGAACGCCGGGGACGGAGGCGAGAGCCGCGCCGTCGTCATCGGCGACGTCGACGCGCTGAACGACGACTACGTCTATGTCACGGGTCCCGGCGCGATGTCGGCCAACGCCAAGCTCCTGCTCGACGCGTACGTGTGGCTGGCTCGCGAAGATGAAGCCGCGGTCGCGAGCGTTCCTGGCGAAGATGATCCTGTCCTGCAGCGCACGCGCGGCGAGTCGATCCGCTGGTTCCTCGGTACGGTCTTCGGAGTACCGGCCCTGGTCCTCGCCACCGGCCTCGGGTTTGTCCGTCGCCGCCGTTCGGGCGGCTGGCGGCGGGCTGTGGGGGAGGGGTCGTGACGAAGTCGCCCTGGCGAACGACCTGGCTTCACTTCGGCTTGCTCGTTCTCGCGCTGGCCGGCGCCTGGCTTTCGTTTGAACGGCCATTCGCACACGATGCCGACGGCGTCTCGGCGGGCGCCGCGGTCGTTGTCCAGGCGGCCGAGGGCGAGGTCGAGCGCGTGGTCTACGAGCGTGGCGAGCAGACGCTCGAGATCGAGGCCCGGGAAGACGACCTGGGTCGCTGGTTCGCCGGACGGGAGGGAAAGGACACGGTGTTCGTCGGCGGCCGGCAGGTGGCGACGCTGTGGCGAGGACTGGAGCCGCTGCGGGCGGTGAGGGTGCTCGAAGGCGTCGACGGGACGAAACTCGAGGAACTCGGTCTCGCCGGCGGCGAGTCGGCACCGGAACGCCTGGGCCTCACCGTGCGGGGCCGCGAGGTTCGCTACCGGCTCGGCGGTAGGCCGTTCGGCGGCGCCGATCGCTACGCTCGGCGTGAATTCGGGCCCGATGGCGAGAGCGACGCGGGCGGAACGGTGCTGGTGCTGCCGTCCGAGGTCGCCTCGAGCCTCGGCGGCGGCGCCGAGCTGCTGATGGAGAGGCGGTTGCTGACCTCGTCGCGGCCCGACGTGAAGGCGATGTCCCTTCGGCGGCCCGGCTCCAACGCGAGCGAGCCACTCCGGATCCTCCAGCGAGTCGGCGCGAATCCGGCCGACACCTACTGGACGGTGAGTGGATCGGACGAAGCCGACGCCGACATCGGCACCTGGGCGGACAAGTTCTTCCGCCTGTCCGTCGTCGCGTATCGGAGCGGCGAGCACGGCGCCGACTGGCGACCCGAGGCCGTCATCACGGTCGAGTCCCGTGAGCACGGCGCGTCGACCCTCGAGATCTGGTCCGTGCCCGCCGGCGAGGCTCGTGTCTGGCTCGCGCGCTCGCCGTTCACACGATTCGTCGTTGAGCTCTCGGCGTCGCTCGCCGAGGAAGTCTGCGCCGACCTGGACGGCCTGCTCTAGGCGTTACACTGCGCCGCCTATGGACATCGGCATCTTCATGTTTCCCACCGGCGACGCGATGCGGCCCGATGAGCTCGGGGCCGAGGTCGAGGCGCGCGGCTTCGAGTCCCTCTGGTTCCCGGAGCACACCCACATCCCGACTTCCCGCCGGACGCCGTTCCCCGGCGGCGGCGAGCTCCCTCCCGAGTACTCCCGCACACACGATCCCTTCGTCGCGCTGACCGCGGCCGCGATGACCACGAAGACGATCCGGCTCGGCACCGGCATCTGCCTGATCATCGAGCGCGACACGATCACCACGGCCAAGGCGGTGGCGAGTCTCGACGTGCTCTCCGGCGGCCGCTTCGTGTTCGGCATCGGCGGCGGCTGGAACCGGGAAGAGATGGAGCACCACGGCACGGACTACGCGACCCGCTTCGCCAAGCTGGAAGAGCAGGTGGCGGCGTTCAAGAGGATCTGGACCGAGGACGAGGCCGAGTTCCACGGCCGCCACGTCGACTTCGAGCCGATCTGGTCCTGGCCGAAGCCGGAGCAGAAGCCGCACCCGCCGATCCTTCTCGGTGGCGGCACCGGCTACACCCGCCAGCGCGTCGTTGATCGCTGCGACGGCTGGTTGCCGATCGGTCGCTCGACCGAGGCGGTGCTCGACGGCATAGAGGACCTGAAGGTCCGCGCGGCGCAGGCCGGACGCGCCATGGACACGATCTCCATCAGCGTCTTCGGCGCGAAGCCCCAGCAGGAGGTGCTCGATGCGTACGCCGAGGCCGGTGTCGGTCGCGTCATCCTGCTGGTGCATCCGCAGGGCCGCGATCAGACCCTGCCGCGCCTCGACCGCTACGCCGCGTTGCGGGCCTAGAGGTTCCCGCCGGTCTCCGACACGAGGAGATCGACGACTTCCCGCAGGGCCTCGTCCTTGCTCGCTCCCTCGACGAGACGCAGCCGGTAGAGGTCGAGCTGCCGGTCGGCGCTCGAACCTTCGCGCACGATCGCCAGGCAGTGCCGTAGCTCCCGCTCGCAGCCGAGGGCGCTGGCGTCTTCGGCGAGTTCGTCGACGAGTTCCTGCAGTTCGTCGGCGATGTCGATGCGGCCGCCGCGCCGGGTGTCGCCCAGGAAGGCCAGCATGCCGTAGCGCTGAGCCAGCCACTTGTTCTCGACGATGATCTCGGTCGGCGGTTCGGGAGGGAGGGCGCCCTCCCGGTCACGCCGCGCCAGCATCCGGATGAGGGACGCGTAGAGGGCGACGATGCACATCGCGTCCTCGATCGCCGGACAGGTGTCGCAGATCCGCAGCTCCACGGTGGGGAACTTGTGGGAGGGCCGGATGTCCCACCAGATCTCGCTGCCGTCGGCGATGAACGCCATGCGCTGGTACTCGCCGAGCAGCGCCTCGTACTCGGCGCGCGAATCGAGCGCGCCGGGAATGCTGGTCCGGGGCATTGCCTCGAAGAGATTCAGTCGGTTGCACTTGAACCCCGACTCGCGGCCCTCGCCGAACGGCGACGAGGCGGAGAGCCCGATGAACAGGGGCAGGTAGCGGCGGAGCGCCGTCATGACCCGCACCCGCGTGTCGAAGTCGCCGAAGCCGGCGTGAACGTGCATGCCGCAGATGACCAGGCGGCGGACCGTTTCCTGGTAGGTGGAGGCGAACTGTCGGTAACGGTCCTTCGGTGTCGGAAGCTGGGCCTCCCAGGCCGCGAACGGATGGGCCGAAGCCGCGATGACCGCGGCGCCGTGGGCACGAGCCGCCTCGACGACTAGCCGGCGGGCCGCCTTCAGACCCTCGCGCACGCCGGCCACGGAGTCGTGGACAGCGGTGTTCGTTTCGATCTGGGAGCGAAGGAACTCGTGGACGATCTTCTGGCCGCCCGCGGCTTCGCCGCAGGCTTCGAAGATGCCGGGGTCGGGGTCGCTGAGGAGATCGCGCGAGTCGGGGTCGACGAGGAACAGTTCCTCCTCGACGCCGAGCGTGATCGTGACGTTGTCGCCGGTCTGGGAGGAACTCATGGTCGGCGCACTCTACGCCGGTTGGTCCCTAGTAGTTCAACTCCTCACCCTCGGACTTGGCGATCACGGCCGCGCCGACGGAGTCGGACGTGATGTTGACCATCGTTCGGAACATGTCGAGCGGGCGGTCGACGCTGAGCATCAGGCCGGCGAGCGCGTAGGCCTCGGGCGTAGTCAGGTCGATCGCCTCGAGCACGATGAAGATCATGACCAGGCCGGCCGAGGGGATCGCCGCTGCGCCGACGGAAGCCAGCAGCGCGGTCAGCACGACGACCAACTGCGTGTACAACGAGAGTTCGACACCGAGAGCCTGGGCGATGAAGAGCGCGCCGACGATTTCCAGCAGGGCGGTGCCGTCCATGTTGACCGTCGCGCCCATCGGCGCGACGAAGCTGGTCACCCGGTTCGAAGCCCCGACTTTCTCGCGCAGGCACTTCATCGTCATCGGAAGGGTAGCTGCCGAGGAACTGGTCGAGAACGCCATCGCCATCGCCGACGCCATCGCCCGGTAGTGATGGATGGGGTTCTTCCGGGCCAGCAGGCTGAACAGCAGCGGCAGGACGACGAACACGTGCAGCGTCAACCCGACCGCGATCGTCAGCACGTATCTTCCGACCTGCTGGAACACCTCGATGCCCATCTCGCTGACCGCGCGGGCGAGCAGGGCGAAGACGCCGATCGGCAGCAGACGGATGACCCACGTCGTCACCTTCATCATCGCTTCGAAGCCGGCACTGAATCCCTCGCGGAGCAGGTCGCCTGTCTTGCCGGTCATGACCCCGATCGCGGCGCCGAGCACGATCGAGAAGAAGATGAGGCCCAGAATGTCGCCCCCGGCCGCGGCGCCCACCGGGTTGTCCGGAACGAGGCGCTGGATGATGTCGGCCATCGAGCTGGGGGTCTGCAGATCCTCCGGAGTGAGAGGCTCCACGCCTTCGGGCATGACGAGACCCCGGCCGGGTCGTATGCTGTTGGCGAGCGTGAGTCCGACCAGGATGGCCATGAAACTGCTCAGCGCGTACCAGAGGAGGGTCTTGCCGCCCAGCCTCCCGATCGACCGGCCGTCGCCGATTCCGGACACGCCATGGACGATCGAGGTGAAGATCAGGGGCACGATGACCATCCTGAGCAGGCGCATGAAGAGGTCGGCGATCCAGCCGATCCAGCCCACTTCGCCGAAGACCAGGGCGAAGCAGAGCCCCAGCGCCATTCCGATGAGTACCTGCCAGTGAAGTGCGAGTTTCATGACGAGGCAGGCTAGCACGCGGAAACGGAGGACTCGCCGCCGGTTTCGGCGCCCGCGCGTTCTCGCGCTGGCCGCCGCCGTGGTGCTGGCGGGGCTCGTGGCGAGCTGCGGCAGCGTCCGCTACTACTCCCAGGCGGTCTGGGGCGGAGCCGATGTCCTGGCGAAGCGGAAACCGATCGACCGCCTGCTCGAGTCGGGCCGCGCGCAGGTCCTGTCGGCCGCGACCCGGGAACGGCTGCAGCTCAGCCAGGAGATTCGCGATTTCGCCAGCCGGGAACTCGCACTCCCGGACAACCGGAGCTATCGCAGCTATGCCGACCTGGGCCGGCCCTACCAGGTCTGGAACGTGGTCGCCGCGCCCCGGCTCAGCCTGGAACCAAAGACCTGGTGCTATCCGTTCGCCGGCTGCGCCGCCTATCGCGGCTACTTCAACGAGCGCGCGGCGCGGCGTCACGGCGACCGGCTGGCCGCCGACGGATACGACGTGCGCGTCGGCGGGGTGGCGGCGTACTCGACCCTGGGCTGGTTCGCGGATCCGGTGCTCAACACCTTTCTCGACTACGCCGAGGCTGACTTCGCGGCCCTGATTTTCCACGAACTCGCCCACCAGGTCGTCTACGTCAAGGACGACAGCGCGTTCAACGAGTCCTTCGCCACCGCGGTCGAAGTCGAAGGCGTGCGCCGGTGGCTGCATTCGCTCGGCCGCGACGAGGAACTCGCCGCTTTCGAGAGCGCCCGGCGGCGCCGGCGCGACCTGAACCGGTACCTGCGCGAAGCGCGAGCCGAACTCGAATCGATCTACGGGAGCGACGAAAGCGATGAGCGGAAGCTCGGCCGGAAGGCGGAGCTGTTTCGGGCCCTGCCCTCGCGCTACCGGCGTGAGCTCGTTCCGGTCTGGCGGGAGGCGGGCGACGACGCGGGCGGCGAATCGAACCTCGGCGAGTGGCTGTCGCGGCTCAACAACGCGGACCTCGTCTCGGTCGCGACCTACAACGACCTCGTGCCGGCATTCCTGGCGATGCTGGAGGCGTCGGGAGACAGCTTCCCGGCGTTCTACGCCGAGGTGGAGCGGCTGGCGGCGCTGGAACCGGATGAACGGCGCCGGGCCCTCGACTCGCTGGCTACCGGCGGTCCAGAATCGCCCGCGCCCGGTCCGGGTAGTCGGTGAACACGCCGTCGACGCCGAGTTCGAACAGGTAGCGCTCGAGTTCCGCTTCGTGGCTGCCGTGGCGGTCCGGCACTTGGTCGGCGCGGAAGGTGTAGGGATGGACTGTGAGGCCGGCGTCGCGCGCCCAGCCGATCAGCTCGGGCTGCCGCTCCAGCATCGTCTTGGCCGGCCCGATCCCGTCGGCGAACTCGGCGACGCCACGGATGCCTTCGGCGCTCAGGAACTGCCGGTACTGCTCGACCTCGGCCATCAGAAAGACCTGGGGCAGCTCGGAGCCCAGTTCACGCAGGCGCCTGAGGCTCTCCTCCTCGAAGCTCTGCACGAAGATCGGAGCCTCGCTTCCCCGGTAGCCGTAGCGCTCGACGACCTCGAGCAGCGCCTCCTCCATCGGCAGCCCTTCGGCGCGGTGAAAGGCAGGCGCCTTGAGTTCGGGATAGATGCCGACCTTGCGACCGGTGCGCTCGTTCAGGCCCTGGACCAGCTCGATCATCTCGGTGAACGAGGGCACGGCGAAGCGACTGCTGCCCCTGGGGAAGCGGTCGCGCAGTCGCTCCTCGGCCTCGAGCCGCCGGATCTCGGCGAGCGAGAAGTCGGCGGCGTACCAGCGGCCGTCGTCGCGGGCGCGGTCGGGGAAGACCTGCTCGACGTTCGTCGTCGCCTGCAGATGGATGTCGTGCAGGCAGATCAGGTACCTGTCCTTCGTCAGGACGAGGTCAGGCTCGATGTAGTCGGCCCCCATACCGTGGGCGAGGGCGTAGGCAGGCAGGGTGTGCTCGGGCAGGTAGCCGCTGGCGCCGCGGTGGGCGATGACGATCTTGTCGGGTGACGACACGGCATCCTCCGTGGCCCCGTCGTCACCGGCGAGCGTGGCGGCAGGCAGTCCTGCTGCGCACGCCAGCGTGGCGGCAAGGAGCGGTACTCGGGCTTGCGACACCACGTTGTGGCTCAAGGCCGGCGCACCGACACGTCGGAGAGCGCCTCGACCTCGACCCGGGCGTCGTTGAAACAGGCGCCCGCCCCGATGTCGGTCAGCGTGTCCGGCGCGAGGGCGCAGGCATTCGTTCCCGACTCCGTACTCCTGGCCCAGACGCCCTTGGGCAGCAGGACGACCCCGGGCTTGAGGTCCGGGTTGAGGCGGACGCGGCAGCGGACCTCGCCGTAGTCATTGAATACGCGCACCCGCGGCTTGTCACGGCCGAGGCCGCGTGCCGCGGCGTCCTCCGGGTGCATCTCGAGCGGCACCTGTCCGGGCCGCAACTGGCCGAAGGTCGAACTCACAGTCTGCGGCACGGAGGGCGAGATGAGCGCCAGCGGATACCGTCCGCCGCCCGGCTCGGAGTGGAAAGCGTAGAGCCCGCGGCTCGACTCGGCTTCGAGGGACGGCGGGCAGAGATGGACCTTGCGGTCCGCCGTGTGGGGGAAGACATCGACGAACTGGACCGGCCGGCGGCCGGTCTCCGGCAGCACCAGACCCTCGTCGGCGAGCCGGCGCTGGCGCGGGCCGCCGAGCACCGCCTGACGCCACTCGGCCTCCGAGCGGGGATCATCGTCGTGCAGGAGTCCGAGTCGGTCCGCCAGTTCGCCGAACACGCGGAGGTTGGACCGGGCCTCGCCGACCGGCTGCGCCACTGGCTTCGTGTCGTGGAGCACCATCGCGCCGTAGCCCATCGCCAGGTCGTCGTGCTCCAGGAAGGTCGTCGCCGGCAGCACCAGGTCGGCACAGGCGGCGGTGTCGGTCATTACCTGGTCGAAGACGACGGTGAACAGGTCCTCCCGTTCCACACCGCGACGGACGAGTTCCTGGTTCGGCAGCGTCGCGAGCGGATTCGCGTTGTAGATGAAGAGGACCTGGACCGGTGGTCCGGAGATGGCGTTCGGGTCGGTCAGCACCTTGCCGACGTGGTTCATGTTCACGATCCGGGTGCCCGGCGACGGCTCGCGCCAGCCGACGTTCCGGAAGGCGGCGCCGTTGCTCATCGTGTAGCCGCCGGCGCGGACCTTGAACTTGCCGGCCACCGCGGGCAGGGCGAGGACCGCCGCGACCGCCGAGCCGCCGTTCCGGTTCCGCTCGACGCCCCAGCCGCAACGGATGACCGCCGGCGAGGACGTGCTGTAGAGCTCGTAGCAGCCGGTGATGTCGCGCACCGGGACGCCGGTGACCTCGGCGGCGCGCTCGAAGGTCCAGGGTTCGGCCCGTCGGCGCAACTCGTCGACGCCGGTCGCGTGTTCGGCCAGGAACTCGAGGTCCGCATCGCCGCGGCGGAAGAACTCGCGGTGGAGCGCCAGGGCCAGACAGAGGTCCGTGCCCGGCCGAGGTTGCAGGTGGAGGTCGGCCTGTTTCGCCCGCGGCGTGCGCCGCGGATCGACGCCGACGAGCTTGCCGCCGCGGGCCCGGGCGGCGCGCAGGATCGGCACCAGGAGGAGGCCGGTGGAGG
>VXUF01000099.1:0-13967 GCA_009837085.1 Holophagales bacterium | reverse complement strand
GCCCCGTCGCTCCGAAACAGTATCGCGTCCGCGGTGTCCCGCGTGAGCAGGCCGTTCGAGCCGCCGTAACTGAGCGGCAGCACGGATTCGGCTCCGAAGGTCCTCTTCGCCTCGACCATCCGTTCGACGATCAGGTCGAGGGCCTCATCCCAGGAGATCCGCCGGAAGCCGCCGTCGCCCCTGGCGCCCTCTCGCAGAGCCGGGTGGAGCAGGCGGTCCTCGCCGTAGAGATGGCGCGAGATCCGGCCGACCTTGGAGCAGATGAAGCCGGCGGTCAGCGGATGCGCGACTTCCGGCGGCGCCGCCCGCACCTTGGTGACGCGTCCGTCCTCGACCTCCACCTCGAGGGAGCAGGAGTCTGGACAATCCAGCGTGCAGGCGGTGTGGTGGACCGCCGGGTTGCCCTCCAGAGCCGGCGCGGGATCCGCGATCGTCATGCCCGGAAGCGTACAACGCCGAATGCCGGTACGATTCGCGCTCGCCGACCGGCCCCGGTTCGGCAACCACACGGACTTCCACCATGACCCTGACGCTCGATCGACAGACCTCGACGCAGCAGGCGCTGAACCAGCGCGTCTTCAACTTCTCACCGGGTCCGGCGGTGCTGCCGTTGCCGGTCCTTCAGGAGATTCAGCGCGATCTGCTGGCGCTGCCGGGCGCCGGCAGTTCCGTGCTGGAGATCAGTCACCGTTCGCCGGCCTTCGACGCGATTCTGGAGGAAGCGGAAGCCAACCTGCGCGAGCTGCTTGCCATCCCGGCGGACTACCGGGTGCTCTTCCTGCAAGGCGGCGCCTCGCTGCAGTTCTCGATGGTCCCGATCAATCTGCTGCGTGGCCAGGACCTGCCGGCGAGCTACATCCTGACCGGATCCTGGGGCCGCAAGGCCGCCGTCGAAGCGCGGCGCGAGGGCAGGGTCCACGTGGCCTGGGACGGAAAGGCCGACAACTTCGTGCGGGTGCCGGACGACGGAGAACTCGATCTGCCGCCGGCCTCGGCCTACGTCTACTACACGTCGAACGAGACGATCCAGGGCGTCCAGTTCCGCCGTCCGCCCGCGGTCGGCGCCGCGCCCCTGGTGTGCGACGCGTCGTCGGACTTTCTCTCGGCCCCGGTCGACGTGAGCGGGCACGGCCTGCTCTACGCCTGCGCCCAGAAGAACGCCGGTCCCGCCGGGCTGACCGTGGTCATCGTCTCGGGCGAGGTTCTCGAACGGTGCGGCGACGACGTTCACACGATGCTCAGCTACCGGCGCCAGGCGGAGAAGGGCTCGCGCCTCAACACTCCGAACGTCTTCGGCGTGTACGTCTTCCTGCTGATCACGCGTTGGCTCCGTGACGAGGTCGGCGGTCTGGAGGCCGCGGCCGAGCGGGCGGCGGCGAAGAGCGCGATGATCTACGACGTGCTGGACCGGGACGGCGGCGAGTTCTTCGTTTCCCATGCCGCGCGCGCTTGCCGTTCGCGCATGAACGTGACGTTCAGGCTGCGCCGCGCCGATCTGGAAGATGCGTTCGTCGCCGGCGCGGCCGAGCGGGATCTCGTCTCGATCAAGGGCCACCGTTCAGTCGGCGGCTTCCGCATCTCCGCCTACAACGCGATGCCCGTGGAAGGTGTCGAGCGCATGCGCGACTACATGCTGGCCTTCCGCGCCAGCCACTGAGAGCTCACACTGGGTGCGCCGGCGTCCTCGCCGGCAGAAAGCGCGATGCCGCGAAGCGGCGAGCCCGTATCGCTATCGGCGACTCGTCAGCAGTGCCGATCCCACGATCACCAGCAACAGCAGCACGCCGCCCACGCCGAGCAGGATCGGCGAAGATCCTCTCTCTTCGTACGTGACCACATCGTCCCGTGGCTCGTCGAAGAGCGAGTCGTAGGTTGCTGCCGCTGCTCGGGCCGCTGTCGCGGCCGCCGCCATCGCCGCTTCGTCTTCCGGCTGGCCCAGGCCTCCCTCGGCGATGATCCGTTCGACGGTGTGGACGAGATCCCAGAGTTCGTCCGGGCTGTACGCGTCGCGGTAACCCGGCATCGCCGTGCCGTCCATGCCGAGGTAGAGGCGGCTGTAGATGTCGGCGCTGCCGTTCCCGCCCTTGAAGACGCCGCCGACGATGTTGGTCGGCAGGGTGTGGTTGCCCTCGAAGTCCGGCATGGGGTCGTTGCGAAGCCGCCTGCCGTTCGGGCCGTGGCAGGACGCGCAGGCCTCCAGGTAGATCCGTTCGCCGCGGGCGCGTCGTTCGTCGTCGAAGGGAGGCTCGGGCGGTATCTCGATCGCCGGACCCGGGACCGTTCGGTGGGCAAACTCGGCATCGGCCTCCGCGGCGCTCAACTCGCCCGCGGCAACCGCCCGTTCGAGTCCGCTGCGGATGGCGTCCAGACTGAAGCTGCGCGTGTACCGCGCCATCGCCGCGATCTCGGCTTCGGGAACCTGGCCCCACGCGGACATGCCGGTGCCCGGCATCCCGCGGCGGATGAGCTCCTCCAGGTCCCGGTCCGAAGGGATCCCGTTCTCGGTCGTCGCCAGCTTGAAACGGCCCGACTGGAAGCTCCGGGGCCGCTCACCGGTCGTGTAGCTGAACTTCCCCAGCCCATCGCCCGCTTCGCCGTGGCACTCCCGGCAGTAGCGGAGGAAGGCCTGCCGTCCGAGGTCGTCGTCCGCTTCCGAGCCCTGAGCCGCCAGCGCGGCCGCAGGGGCGAGTTGCGCGGCCGCCCAGAGCAGGACGGTGGGACGCGGCACTGGCGCTACTCCCCGCCGACTCGCTCCAGGTACACCGCCTCCAGCAAGTCGAGTTTGTCCTTGAGCACACCGGGCGTTGTCTTCGGCCCAGGAGCGTCGAGCACCATCCAGGTGTCGCTCTCTGCGTCGTACTCCGGCCATTCCGGAGCGCCGTCGCCGTTCGGGTCGCCGGTGGCGGCGAAGCGGGTCCAGTAGCCGGCCATCGCGTCGGCGAGGGCGGCGCCGTCCGCGCCGGGGTAGCGTTCGGAGTCCGGGGCGCCGGGGTCGCCGAAGGCGTAGGACACTTCCGAACCGTGGGGCGCGCCGGGGAACGCCTCGCGCCGCGCTTCGGGGACGAACCGGAAGTAGTAGGTGCGCGCCGGCGAGGAGACGGTCTTCATCTGTGCCGCAAGATAGCGGGCGGAGATGACGTAGCGCTGGTCGCCGAACAGGGTGGCGGCCGCGATCCGCTCGGTGTCGGCGTCGGTTTCACCGTCCGCTCCGTACAGGTTGCGGGCCTGTTGCTCCCGCTCGCCGAACGTAGCGAAGAAGTCGCCGGGGGTCGTCGCGAAGGCGCGGAAGATGGTCCCCTCGAAACTGTTTCCGCCGGTGATGTAGGGCACGTCGTGCTGCTCGCCCCGGGCGAAGACAATGCCGGGCTCGTCCGGCAGCACGGTGCCCGTGATCGGCACCCAGAAGCCGGTGCCAAGAGCGTTGAGGTCCTCGAAGGAGACGCCGCGCAGGTCGTCCGCCGACGGCGCGTTCCCGAGATCGAAGCCGGCACCGGCAATCAGAGCCGCCCCGTGGTCACGGGCGGATGGCAGACCCCACCGCGGCTCGCTGAGGTGGGGCAGCCGCCAGGTGCCGTAGCCGCTCTGGGCGATCGCCCGGTGGAACAGGCCGGCGGACGAGGGCGTGCTCATCAGGGTGTTCACGGCCATCCCGCCGGCCGAGACGCCGAAGATCGTCACGCGGTCCGGATCGCCGCCGAAGGCCGCGGCGTTGCGCTGCACCCATTCGAGGGCGGCGATCATGTCGAGCACGCCGTGGCTGCCCTCGGGCTGCCCGGAAGCCGCGGCTTCGGCGGCCAGGGCGGGATGGGCGAAGAAGCCGAGGGCGCCCAGGCGGTACTGGATGCTGACGACGACGACGCCACGGCTTGCGAGGCCGGCGCCGCGGCCGGTCGCGGGGGCTTCGCCGAGCCGGCCGTTGCCGGCGCGGAAGCCGCCGCCGTGGATCCAGACCATGACTGGCATGGCGTCGTCGCCGGAGCGCTCGGCCGACGTCCAGACGTTCAGGTACAGGCAATTCTCGCTCTGGGTGAGCTGGGCGCGGCCCTGCGGGCAGATGGGACGGTACTCGTTGGCCTGGAGAGGCTCCGTCCAGGGCTCGACGGCTACGGGCGGCCGCCAGCGCAGGTGGCCCTCGGGGGCCTGCGCGAAGGGGATGCCGAGGAAGGCCGCGACATCGCTGGCGCCCTCGGGCGCGAAGCCCTGGACGGGGCCGGCGTCGCTCTGGACCAGGAAGGGGTCGGACGGCTCGGCGGCGCAGGCGAGGAGGAGAGGGAGGAGAGCTGCGGCGGCGGCGAGGCGGTAGGGGGTCTTCATCATGGTTCAGTCCTGGCCGCCGGCGGTCGGCGTGAAGGCGCTTGGCCCGGTCCTGCGCCGGTCGGGAGCGACGGCGATCGTCTCGAGGAGGTCGAGCATCGTGCGCCAGCCGCGTTCGACGTTCCGGACCGAGATCCGCTCGTTGTTGCCATGGACGCCGCCCTGGTCGGCGCCCGTGAGGACGGCCGGCGAGAAGCCGTAGGCGACGATTCCGCGGTCGCGGAAGAAGCGACTGTCGGTGAAGCCGGCGGTCACGGCCGGGATGACGGTGGAGCCGGGGAAGCGGCGCGCGGTGACGGATTCAATGGTCCGGTAGAGGTCGGTATCCGTTGAGGACACGGCCGGCGTGAACGAAAGCAGGACCTCGATCGAGATGGACGGCTGAGCGATCCGCTTCCGTAGTTCGTGGATGAAGGCCCGCGGCGCCTGGTCGGGAAGCAGCCGGCAGTCCAGTTCCGCCCACGCGGCGGGCGCGACGACGTTGATCGTGCTCGACGCGTTGAGCCTCGTGACGGCGCAGGTGTTGCGGGTGAGCGCGTACAGCGTCGGGTTCGTCCGGTGCAGAGCGGCGAGACGTTCGGGCGCTTCGATCAGGCGCTCCGGGTCGGCGAGGTGGCCGGCGCCGGAATGGAGGGCGGCCAGGTCCCGGAAGAAGTCGCCCACTTCCGGCACGATGCGGGGGGCGAACGGATCCTGGCGGAGACGTTCGAGCGCTTCGATCAGATCGAGTACGGCGCTGCGGGGCGATGGGCTGGAGCCGTGGCCGCCGGGCCCGACCGCGTTCAACCGGAGCCACATCGGCACCTTCTGCGTCACCTCGACGCTGAAGACGACCCGGTTGCCCCGAACGCCTCCGCTGCCGCCCTCGTTGAGCACCATTCCGACACCTTCCAGCCAGTCCGGCCGGTTGCTGACGATCCAGCCGACGCCGAGCCGCCCACCCGCCTCCTCGTCGGCCGTGGCCAGGAAGATGACGTCGCGCTCGAGCGGTTGGCCGGAGCGGGCGAGGGCGAGGAAAGCCTCCAGGTGCATGATGCCCAGGCCCTTCGTGTCGAGGGCCCCGCGGCCGTTGAGGTAGCCGTTCTCGTAGGTTCCGGACAGCGGGTCGTGCTTCCAGAACCGAGGGTCGGCGGGCACGACGTCGATGTGGTGGAGCAGGATGATGCCCGGGGCCTGACCCCCTTCCAGCCGTGCCCGGATGCTGCCGCGGCCGGGTTCGGGCTCCACGGTCTCGTAGGGGATCCCCTCACGTTCGAAGATGTCCGCGAGGAACGCGACCGCTTCGCTCTCGTTGCCCGGCGGGTTCGTCGTGTCGATGCGGAGGTACTGCTGGAGCCGCCGCGAGGCCTCCGGCAGGCGCGGATCACTGGTCGCGTCCTGACCCGTGCCCGAGGCCGGCGCCAGCGCCAGGAGCGCAGCCATCGCCGAAGCGATCACGGTGGCAGTGCGCATCGGGTTGGTCGTTGAGGCGTCCGAACGGTCGGTCGGTGAAGGGCAAGCATATGGCACGCGGGGTGAACCCGGGGCGTCCGTGCGCGTACTGAAGGGGAGGAGATGGAGCGAGTCCTACGGCCTCGCACCTGGTTGTCCGTGGGTCAGAAGACCCACGGTCACGGGCCGACGAGGACGTCGGCGAACCCCGTGTGTAGCGGCGGCTATGATCGCGCGGCTGCGAAACGACCGAAGGAGAAGCCCTTGACGAGATCACAACGAAGACTTGCAACGTCGACGCTGATGCCGGCGTTGCTGGCTCTGGCTTCGGCAACGGCCTGGGCGCAGCACGGCGTTGGCGACGGCAACTGGCCGTCCTACGGCGGCGACTACGGCAGCACGAAGTACACCGCGCTCGACCAGATCGACCGGGACAACGTCGCCGACCTCGAGGTGGCCTGGCGCTGGGAGTCCCCCGACAACGTGGAAGCGGCGGACCGGGCCCGGTTCCTCAGGCCGGGGCCCTACAAGGTGACGCCGCTCATGGTCGGCGGCGCTCTCTACGCGTCGACCTCCTTCGGCCAGGTGGCCGCGATCGACGGCGAGACCGGCGAGCAGAAGTGGGCTTTCGACACGGAGGACTGGCGCACCAGTCGGCCGACGAACCTCGGCTACAACCACCGCGGCGTCGGCTACTGGACGGATGGGGAGCAGGCGCGGATCCTGATGCCGACCAATCAGGCGTACCTGTGGGCGATCGACGCCCACACCGGTGAGCCGGTCGGCGGCTTCGGCGAGGGAGGCAGGGTCGACCTGACCGAGGGGCTCGGACGGCCGGTGCAGCGTCGCATCTACTCGGTCATCTCGGCGCCGATGATCATCGGCGACACCGTGGTCGTGGGCTCCTCGATCTTCGACGGTCCGACCCGCAAGGAGATGCCGCCGGGCCACGTGCGCGGCTTCGACGCGCGGACCGGCGAGCAGAAGTGGATCTTCCACACGATTCCCCAGGGAGACGAGCCGGGGGTCGAGACCTGGGAAGACGAGTCCTGGACGTACAGCGGCAACACGAACGTCTGGTCGCTGATGAGCGGCGACCCGGAACTGGGCTACGTCTACCTGCCGACCGGGACGCCGACGAACGACTGGTACGGCGGCCACCGCCTCGGCGACAACCTCTACGCCGAGAGCCTGGTCTGCCTCGACGCCGACACCGGCGAGAAAGTGTGGCACTTCCAGTTCGTTCACCATGGGCTGTGGGACTACGACGTGCCGGCGGCGCCGAACCTGGTCGACATCACGGTCGACGGCAAGGAGATCAAGGCTGTAGCCCAGATCACGAAGCAGGGCTTCATCTACGTCTTCGACCGCGCGACTGGCGAGCACGTGTGGCCGATCGAGGAGCGGCCGGTGCCGCAGACGGATGTCCCCGGTGAGCGCACCTCGCCGACCCAGCCGTTCCCGACCAGGCCGGCGCCCTACGAGCACCAGGGCTTCGAGAGCGACGACATGCTCATCTCGTTCACGCCCGAACTCCACGAGGCGGCGAAGGCGATCCGCGACAAGTGGGTTGCCGGACCGCTGTTCACGCCGCCGTCGCTCCAGGGGACCCTGCTGCTGCCGGGCTGGGGCGGGGGCGCGAACTGGTACGGCGCGGCGGTCGATCCCGAAACGTCCACGATCTACATCCCGTCGTTCACGGGGCCGATGGTGGTCAAGCTGGTCGAGCCGGACGGCGCCCGCTCGAACTTCCGCTACGTTCGCGGGATGAGCGGCGTCGAGAGCTTCTTCCTGCAGGGTCCCGAGGGCCTGCCCCTGACGAAGCCTCCCTACGGTCGGATGACGGCGATCGATCTGAACACGGGCGAGCACGCGTGGATGAGACCGCTGGGCGACGGGCCGCGACAGCAGGTGATGGAGATCGCGGGCGAGGATCCGGGTCCCCTCGGCGGTCCGCCCGCCGCCGGTCCGCTGCTGACGAAGACGCTGCTCTTCCTGGCCCAGGGCGGCGCCCCGGGGTTGACCGGCGGCGATGGCGGCGGCGACGTCTCGGTCCTCCGGGCACATGACAAGAAGACCGGCGAGGTGATCCACGAGATCGAGCTCGACGCGTCTCCGAGCGGGACGCCGATGTCCTACGCGATCGGCGGACGCCAGTACATCGCACTCGCGGTCGGCGGCGCAGAGAGGGCCGAGGTGATCGCCCTGGCGCTGCCGCGCTCCGCCGTGGAAGAGACCGGCCCATGAAGCTCCTCTCCCTGCTGCGCGACGGCCGGTCCGCGATCGGCGTGCTCGCGGACGACGAGACGGTTGTCGATCTCTCCGTCGCCGCGCCGGACCTGCCGCGCGGCATGTGCCGCTTCCTGGCTGGCGGCGACGACGCGATGGACGCGGCCCGTCGTGCCGCCGACTCGGGCGCCGGCCGCGTGCCGCTCGCCGACCAGACGTTGCTGGCGCCGGTTCCGAAGCCGCGGAAGTTCTTCGCCATCGGGCTCAACTATGCCGACCACGCCGCCGAGACTGGCCAGCAGCTTCCCGAGTTCCCGACCGTGTTCAACAAGCAGGTGACCTGCGTCAACCGGCCGGGCGGCGCGATCCACATCCCGCGCGCGTCCTCCGCGGTCGACTACGAGGGTGAGTTCGCCTTCGTCATCGGCCGGCGCTGCCGCGGCGTCGCCGCCGACGACGCTGCCGGTGTGATCGCGGGATACACGATCGTCAACGATGTGTCCGTTCGCGACTGGCAGCGGCGTTCGCCGACCATGATCCTCGGCAAGGGCTGGGACACCCACGGTCCGATGGGCCCGTACCTGGTGACCGCCGACGAGGTCGGAGACCCGAACTCGCTCGCCATCCGCACCTGGGTCAATGACGAGCTGAGGCAGGACTCCAACACGCGGGAACTCGTCTTCGACTGTCCGAAGCTGGTCGAGACGATCTCGACCATGTGCACGCTCGAACCCGGCGACGTGGTGAGCACGGGAACGCCTGCTGGGGTGGGCCTCGCCTTCAAGCCGCCGAAGTTCCTCGTCGCCGGCGACACGGTGCGGATCGAGATCGACGGACTGGGGACGCTCGAGAACCCGGTGATCGCGGAGCCCTAGCCGCGGCCCCGGCCGACGGCGATCCGCACCTCAAGGTCGGGTCGCCTGGACCGCAACTCGACCTTGATGGACTGGACCTCGGATGGCGTCAGCGGCTCGCTGGTCGAGTAGCCGAGCATGTACTGGCTGCGGAGTTCCTCGCCGATGTGGTCGTAGGCCCAGAGCACGGCGTCCATGCCGCCGACGTAGTACACCCGGCCGCCGCTCGCCTTGGAGATCGCTTCCATGTCGAGCTTGCGAGGTCCACGCCCGTATGGATCCTCGCCGAGGACCATGTTGATCACGTAGATCGGCAGGCCGGAGTTGCCGGCGGTCCTGAACGTCCGCCGGTAACTGGCCTGGCTGCCGTAGTCGTCGCCGTCCGTCAGCACGACCAGGGCGCGGCGGCCCTGGTCTCGGGCGAGATGGACGAGACAGAACTCCATCGCGTCGTAGAGCGCCGTCTGACCGTCCGCGCGCAGGTTCTTCAGGCTGCCGATCAGGTCCCTGACCCGGCTCGTCGTGTCCGAGATCAGGCGCGGACGCGTGTCGAAGTCGACCAGGAACGCCTGGTCGATCTTGGTCAGGGTGTTCCCCAGGAAGCGTGCGGCCGCCCGCCGCGTGTCGGCCATCAGCGGCGCCATGCTGGTCGAGCTGTCGACCGCCAGGCCCAGGACCAGCGGCACGTCTTCGGCGATCGCGAAGCGCTCGATCGGGATCTCCCGGCGGCCCGCGCTCAGCACGAAGTCCTCCCGCGTCAGGGTCTTGATCGGTTTTCCCTGTTCGTCGTTGACCACCACGTAGACCTCGACGAGGTTGACGGTCGTCTCGGCGATGGGAGTGTCGGATGAGAGGAACTCCACGTCCTCGATCATCGTGCCGTCGTCGAAGTAGACGGCGACGCGAGCGAAGTCGGCGCCCGGCAGCGCGGGTCCCGGCAGGACGGTTCGAAACGGAGGCCGGGTCATCGTCGCGGAGAGGCGGTCGTTGCGGTAGAACTCCACGCGATCGAGGAGCCTGCCCCCCGCGAGCTCCACCTGCGCCTCGATGGCATAGCGGCCGCCTGCCTGGGCTTCGACCGTCGCGATGCCGACATCGGTCTTTGCCTGCCGCTGGTTGATCGTCAGTTCGTCCTCGCTCAGCCACCGGTCCGCCCGATCGTAGGCCACGATCCGGACCGTGTGGGGCACCGCTTCCGGTCCCAGGTCGATCCTCGTCTCGAAGGGCTTCCTGCGGTCGTCGAAGACGAGTTGGTCGTCGAGGTAGAACTCGACCCGGCGGACGACGGTGCTCGTCGTGATCGTGCCGAAGGACCGCTTTCCGCTGAGGCCGGACCTGAGGCCGCGCGGCGGCAGCAGGCGGACGAGGCTTGCCACCGGTGCCTCATCGCCTAGCGTCTCGCGGCGCCCCGGCGAAGCGTCGCCGGTCCAGCCGGCGCGCCGGGCCGCTGCCTCGGCCTGGGCCAGGATCTCGGCTTCGGTCTGCCCGCCCCCGTCCGGCGCGAGCAGCTCGGCATCGCTTCGGTCGTCGAGAGGACTCGAGCCCGGTTCGAGAAAGGCGACCCGCCAGCGATCGTTCCTCAGGTCTTCGACCATCACGACGAGCTCGTCGATGGCCGTGGGCAGGTCGAAGAGTGTGCGGAAGCGCCAGGCGCCGCCGTCGAGGCGGCCTCCGGTTCCCGAGCGATGGAGCAGGAAGGGGGGCGCATCCAGGCCGCGGCCGTAGACGGTGACCCTGAGAGCGGCACTCGATGCTGGTGGAGTGCTGGCGATGGTGGCCAGCCCGTCAAGCGTCACCAACTCCGCGGCCGCGCCACCGATGGTCGACAGGATGCCCTGCGGCAACAGGACGCTGCGAATGCGCAGGTCGTCGTTGGCGCCGACGGTGGAATCGTCTCCGTCCCGGTTCATGGCTTCGAGGGCCCGGCTCGCGCGCAGGGCGATCAGGTCGGTCGGTGCGGCTACCGTCGCCCAGCGGCGGACCGCCAGTTCGGCCGGTGGGCCGTCGCCTGCCGCAACACGTACGTTGACCGGATGCGTCGCGCCGTCCGCGGCGCCGCTCGAGCGATACCGGATGCGCCACGACGTCCGCAGTTGTTCGAGCGTCGACGCCAGTTCGTCGCCGTCGGCAAGGACGCGGCCGCCGCTGGCGCGAGCGACCTCCTCTGATGACTGAAGCCGCCCCGGCAGGAGGTCGTCGGCGGCTTCGACCCCAGGCGCCGCGTGAATGGGGTAGGCGCGCCAGCCGAGGGCCGCGACGGTGCGGGCCAGACTGCGCTGCTGCCGCTGCTCGCTGACGGAAGCGCGTTCGAAGGCGGGCGTCGGTTCGCCCAGCAGGCGTTGGGCGAAGGTGTCGGCGGAGAGGTCCATGCCATCTCGCACCAGGATCAGCGCCCGCGGCGGCCCCCTCGTGGAGGAACCGCCTTCCAGGGTCTCGAGCAGATTCTCACGCTGCCCACGCAACGTGTCGAGCTCCAGCAGAACCCCTTCGAGCAGGTCGGCCGTGCGCAGACCGTCGGCGTCCGGGTCTCCGGAGCGGGCGTCGGCGGCCGCACGCAGATCACGGCGCAGTTCCAGCAGCGCTCCGGCGTCGCCGGACTGCCCGGCGACGGCTGCGGCCGCAGCGCGCACCTCGGCAGCGTCCGCGGTGGGTTCGAGGACCATCTCGACGATCCGGTCGGAGGAGACGACCTCGACCTCGCCCAGCGCCACCAGGCCGTCGGCGGCTGCGCCGATCGCTTCCGCCGCGGCTTCGATGCCCTCCGGAGTCGAGCCCGGCAGATCGAAGTAGACGACAATTCGCCACCGCCCCTGGACCCGTTCGACTGCAGACGTCTCCCTGACTTCGCCGTTCTCCAGCACCTCGACCGTCGCCCTGTCGAGCTGCTGAGAGGACCCGCCCGGGATCTGGAAGACGATCTCCGACTCGCGACTCAAGCTCTGCGCCGCGCCGGTGCCGGGAAAGGTGCCGGCAAGCGTCGCAGTCAGGGCCGCCAGCAGCCAGCGCCGCGAGCCTGTGAGGATCATCTCCTCCTACCTTACCTCCCGTCCCTCGATCGTCCGGGCAACGACCCCGCTACGGTCGAGTTCCACGCTGACCTCGCGCCAGTTGGGACCGCCGGGCTCCTCCTTCGGATAGTAGGTCAGGAGGTAGTGGCTGCGGAGCTCGCGGCTGATTGAGTCGAAGATCGGTTCCAGGTCCTGATCGTGGCGCACGTAGTAGACGCGGCCGCCTCCCGCCCTCGCCATCCGCTCGAGCTTGCTGACGAAGGTGCGGGTGCTGAAGCTCCGGCCGTCGGTGCGCGCCGCTTCGTCGTTCATCAGCACCAGGTAGACGGGCACCCGGGCCCGCCGCGCCTGCTCGAGGCTTTGCCGGAAGGCGGCGTCGGAGTCTTCGTCGTCGCCGTCGTAGAAGACGACGAGCGCCTTGCGGCCGCGCAGGCCCTCGAGCTGGTCCAGGGCCAGCGACAACGCGCCCCAGACGGCCGTGCGGCCGCGCGGCCTGAGCGCGCCGATGCCGCCGCGCACCGCGTTCAGGTTGTAGGTCGCGGCACGGACCAGTCGCGGCTCGGTGCCGAAGCCGACGAGGAAGGCGCGGTCGCGTCTCGGCTCGAGCGAATCGAGGAACTCGACGGCCGCGCGCTTCACGTCGGGCATGCGCAGGAACAGGCTGCTCGAGGTGTCGATCGCCAGGCCCAGGGTGAGCGGCAGGTCGAACGCGATCCGGAACGACTCGAGTTCCTGGGCGCGATCGTCCTCGAAGACGGAGAAGTCGCCAGCCGTCAGATTCCTTACGGGCTGTCCCGAGCGATCCGTGGCGACGACGTAGAGCTGGACGAGTTC
Source organism: Holophagales bacterium (assembly GCA_009837085.1). GTDB lineage: Bacteria > Acidobacteriota > Thermoanaerobaculia > Multivoradales > Multivoraceae > Multivorans. Next base: position 1,297 of record VXUF01000099.1, on the reverse strand, counting down.
GACCCCGATGCGGGCGGAGAGGCCCGGACGGCTCAGGAAGAGGACATCCTCGGCGATCCGTCCGTCCGTCAACTGGGCCTCGACCCGCAGGTAGGACTCCGGATCGCCTACCGGAACGAGCACTTCACGGCGAAACGGCGCCTCGCTCGTCGTTCCCGCGAGCCGGTCCTTGACGAAGAAGCGTAGTTCCATCAGGCGGCCGCCGCGCGGCAGCTTGACCTCGGCGGCGACCTCCACCGGTCCGGCCAGAGGCCCTTCCTCGGGCTCGGTGATCCGGACCCAGAAGGCATGCGGCGGCTGGTTGACGAGGAGTTCGTGGCGGTCGAGTTCCCGGTCCTCGGCGTCGAAGGCGACCGCCTCCACCCGGCCGAGTCGGTCGCCGCGGCCGAGGTCGATTCGCGCCCGGTACGGCGCCCGATTGCGGGCCGCGACCCGCCTGCCGTTGAAGTAGAAGACGACCCGCTCGACCTGGTCGGTGAAGGGGTCAAGAACCTCGGCGACGAACGTCGCGCGGCCACGCCGGTTCGTTGGGTCCTCCGGCCGGAGGGTAATCGCCCGGGTGCGGGTTGCGGCGCCGGATTCAACGGCCTGTTCGACCAGGTCGAGAAAGTCGACTACCGCGTAGCCCCAGCGTCCATTGCGGAGGTTCTCAGCCAGGACGATCGCCGAATCCGTGCCGGGCGGAAGCTGGAGCGGTCGTTCGAAGGTCAGATTCTCCGCTCCGGGGGCGTTGAACGGAACGCCGTGGCTGGTGACGACGCTGCCGTCCTCTCGGTGGAGTCCGGTGCTGACCCTCCAGCTCGAAGCGTCAGCCGGCGGTGAACCGGCGGGCGGCACGATGGTGCTTGTCAGCCGGCCGACAACCCGCTCGGGCGAGGCCGACTCGATCCGGATCGAGGCCACGACCTCGACTCCGGCGTCGCCGCCTTCGAACTCGCTGTCGAGCTCGCCTTCGAACGCGCGCCGCAGTCGTACCTCGGCTACGTCGTCGGGTGAACCCGCTCCGGGAGTGACGGTCGGCGCGTTGATCCCCCGCTCGGCGGCGCCGGCGCTCAAGTCGAACGTGCCGGCGGCCGTGGCGCTGCTGGGCACCTCGAAGCTGGCCTCGAAGCGGCGGGGGAGCCGCTCGATCCAGTCCGCGATCGCGACCTCGTTTAGAAGCACCTCGCCGCCGGTGGAGTCGGCGGCTACCGTCCAGTCGTCCGGCTGCACGAAGAGACCCAGTTCCTCCTCGACCGTCTGCGAAGCGCCGGAGAGCGGCCGGTTGAAGCGGAGCGTGAAGCCGACGGTCACGTCG
>VXUF01000135.1 GCA_009837085.1 Holophagales bacterium | reverse complement strand
CTCTCGACCCTCCTTCCGGTCGCGGACCACGTTCAGGCCGAAGAGCCAGGCCCAGACGAAGAAGATCCAGACGGCCTGTCCGGCCATCATCAGGTAGATCACGTGGGGGCTGTTGCGCGGCACCTCGGTGGCGCCCATCTCGCGCATGTAGTCGGCGTTGAGAATCACGATGAGCGCGTAGCCGATGAGTCCGGGGAAGACGATCGCCAGCAGCGGCCCGCGGCAGCCGGCCCGGAACTCCTGCCACGCCTGGGCGGCGACGAAACGCAGGGTGTTCACGCGCCCCTCGCTTCCCGCCGCCGGCTGCCGTGCGCGATGGCGGCGTGGTACACGTCCTCCAGGCGGGGCGTCTGGGGTTCCCAGCGGTCGTCAGGGCGCGTCGCCGCCTCGACGACGACCAGCGAGCCCGTGGGCTTCGCCGAGACGTGCAGGGCGTCCTCCGGCAGAGGCTCGCCGCGGGGAACCACGCGCGACCACAGGCGGCCTTCGAGCTCCGCGGCCAGGGACGCCGGCGTTCCTTCGGCGACGATCCGGCCCTGGTCGAGGATGGACAGCCGTTCGCACAGGCTCTCGACGTCGTCGACGATGTGGGTCGACAGAAGCACGACGTTGTCCGCCGCGATGTCGGCCAGCACCCGGTGAAAGCGGCTCCGTTCGGCCGGATCGAGGCCCGAGGTCGGTTCGTCGACGATCAGCAGGCGCGGATCCCCGGCGAGGGCGATCGCGATACCGAAGCGGCGCAGCATCCCGCCGGAGTAGGTCGCGACGGCCCGGTCGGCGTCCTGGCTGAGATTCACCTGTTCCAGGAGTCCTGCTACTTCGCGCCGCCGCTCGGAGGCGTTCGTGCGCCCCTTCAGGTTGGCGAATCGGTCCAGGAGCTGGCGACCGGTCACCGTCGGGTAGGTCCCGATCTGCTGCGGCAGGTAGCCGAGCCGTCGCCGCAGGTAGTCCGGGTCCGCCAGGACGTCTACACCGTCGAGCAGGATCGTGCCGCTGTCCGGCGCCTGCAGGGTAGCCAGGGTCCGCATCAGTGTGCTCTTGCCGGCGCCGTTCGGGCCGAGCAGGCCGTAGAGGCCCGGCTCGACGGTGAGGTCGACGTCTTCCAGCGCCCGGATGCCGCCCGGGTAGGTCTTGTTGAGGCCCGTGACTGCGAGGCCCTCTGGCTTCTCTGGCATGGCGTCTTCTCCGTTTCCCTGCTGGGTTTTTCGATGGAGTGCGGTTCTCCGGGATCCTAGGGGTTGTCGGCGATGTCGCCGGCGCGCCCGCCTCCTACCAGTTGAAGTCGATGCCGATGCCGGCCGATCGCGGCCGACCGAAGATGCCGTAGGCGCCCGGCAGTCCGAACGGCGCGCCGTTGTACAACTGGCGTTCGTACTGGTGGTCGAGCAGGTTCTTGCCCCAGGCGTAGAGCGCCCAGCCGCCGCGCCGGTAGCCGAACCGGCCATCGAGCAGCGTCCGGGTCTTCAGCCGCGTGATCTCCGGCGCCGCCAGTTCGCTGTAGGCGTCGTCGGCGTAGCTCAGCGTTCCGCCGGCGAACCAGCCCGCCGGCGAGCGCCAGTTCAGGCCCGCGGAGGCGCTCCACGAGGGTGCCTGCGGCAACGCCCTGCCGGCGTAATCCACGCCGTCGAGGACGAACTGCACGAACTCGGAATCCGAGATGCCGAGCGACCCGAACAGGCTCAGCGCGGTGCTGACGAAGACCTCGGTCTCGATCTCGAGGCCCTGAAGAAGTGACTCTCCGGCGTTCGCGACCAATGAATCGAACTGCGGGAAACCCCCCGGAGGCGTGTACGGAATCTGCTGGTCGGTCCAGTCGATCCGGTAGAGGTTCGCGTTGAGGATCATGCGGCCGTTGGCGGTGCGGTGCCTCAGGAACAACTCGAAGTTGTCCGTGAACTCTTCGTCAAACGGCTCCGCCAGCCCGAGCAGGAGCCCGAAGGCGAACCCGCCGGCCTTGAAGCCGCGTGCGTACGACGCGCCCAGCGAGGTGTTCTGGGCCACGTCGAAGGTCACCGAGGCGGACGGGAGCACCTGTTCGAAGTCCGTCCCGGCGTCCAGTTCGGTGATGAAGCCGTTGTTGTCGGCGAAGTTGACGTTGGCCCTGGAGTCCCGGCTGAGCCGGACGCCCCCGGTCAGGTGCACCCGGTCCGTCGCATCCCACTCGACCCGTCCGAAGAAGTCGGTCTGCTCGACGTCCTCGGTCAGTCTGGTCGTCCGGTTGAAGGGAACGATGTTGCCCAGCCCGTCGGGGAAGAAGCCGGCGCCTGTGAAGCCGTAGCCGAAGTCGGACTGCGAGTGGAAGGCGCCGAGCAGCAGGTTCACGCCGGCGCCGCGGTACGAGGCGCGGATCTCCTGGCTCGCGACGTCGTCCTTGCTCCACGCGTCGACGTTCAGGATGTCCCAGGGCGTGAAGTCGGCGTCGAAGAGCTGCAGGCCGTCGAACTCGCTCGCGCCGACGACGGCATCGAGGGCCCAGCGCTCGCCGAGGTCGATGTGCGCCTCCAGGTTCAGGAGGTCGATCTTGGAAGGAAACGCGTCCTCGCGGTTCCAGACCTGCTGCCGGTCCTCCATCGTGATCCCCCGCGCCGGGTCTTCCATGTGGTAGCCCCAGGGGATCGAGTCCGAGTCGCTGCGGAGCCAGGTGAGGTCGAACCGGAGGCTCTCGTCGGCCCGCGGTCTCAAGGCCAGCAGAACGCGGGTCGTTTCGACGTCCGTGCGGTGCCGGTCGTCGGTGTCGTTCACGATGTTCGAGACCGCTCCGCGGATGTAGCGGTCCTCGTGGACGACGCGCGCGGAGAGAATCTCGTCGACGAGCTCGACGTTCTGCATCAACTGGATCCGCTCCGTATCGAGACCGCCGCCCTCGAGCCGGACGCGCCCGTCGTAGCCGTCGAACGCGGGCCGGTTGTAGTTGATGAGCACCGATCCGATCAGGGAGTTCGGCCCCTGCAGGGTCGACTGGGGTCCGCGGAGGATCTCCACCGACTCCGCGTCGAACAGCGACGGGTTCAGGTGGTCGCTCGTGCGCGGTGCGAGCGCCAGTTGATTGACGAGGACCGATGCCAGCGCGGTGCCGTTGGAGTGGTCGGACTCCAGCCCGCTGTTGTTCACCCCGCGGACCTCGTCGCCGCCTTGCTCCGGCGCCCCTACGTAGACGTTCGCGGCCTTGTGGAAGGCGTCCTCGACGTTGATGATCGCGTCGGAGTCGATGCGGTCGGCGCCCAGATGGGCGACGCTGACGCCGAACTCCTGCCGGCCGGTGCCCAGCTTGCTGCCGACGACCGTGACCTCCTGGATGAGACTCTCGATTTGCAGACGGACATCCAGGGTCGCGCCGCCGGCGCCGGAGACCGACACTCCGTCCCGATTCAGGGTGTCGAAGCCGCTGAGGCTGAAGGAGACTGAGTAGTCGCCGACGGGTAGATCGCCGATGACAAAGCGCCCTTCGGCGTCCGTCCTGGCGGAGCGGGGGCTGTCGGCAAGGGCCGGGCTCTCCGCCTCCACGGTCACGCCCGGCAGCGCGGCGCCGGTCTGGTCGGTCACGGTGCCCGAGACGTCGCCGTCCCGCGCAAGCGTGGGGAGCGGCAGGAGAAGGAGGAAGGCGAGCAGAAGGGAGTTCCTGGGTCGAAGGAGGTGCATGCGAGAAGGTCCTGTGGTCGTCGATTCGAGTCAATGGGTGGCGGTCGGTTTGGGCGTGGCGCAGCGGCCCGGAAGCACACCGCTACCATCGGCGGTGCGCCCCTCTGCGACGCTGCAAGGCCGACCCTAGGGTCGGAGGCGGTGTCGACTCAGCTCTTGGGCGGTCCGCGGGCCGTCCGCTGCCGGTGCTCGCCGCTCTCGAATCTGCCTGGAACCTCCGACCTCAGCGCGGTCGACGGAAGGTCCATGGGCTTCGGGGCCAGGCCTTTGCCGACCTGGTTGGTCGTGGCTCGGCCGAGCTGGCACGCGATGCAGGAATGGTCGTGCGTCGCCGCGGCCGTGCCGACGGTCACGTGGTTCGCGCCTGCCGAAGCCTCGGCGTCGTGATCGACGGTGCAGTGGGTGGCGTTCGTATCGACGGCGTCGTGGCCGTGATTGTTCGCGTCCCAGACGCCCGCGAGCAGGATGGCGCACGTCAGCGCGAGGGCGTTGACGATGGCGAGCGGCGAGCCGGGCCGGTCCAGCATCGGTTGCGGAGGGTAGCAGAGGCCGGTGCGGCGGCTATGCTCCCGCGAGTCGATGGGGGAGTCGCGGCAGTTGCGGGTTGGGATCGTCGGCGCCGGGTTCCTCGCCGAAACCAGGGCGCGCTGCTGGAAGCAGGTCGTTTCGGCCAGCGTCGCCGGCGTCGTCTCGCGGCGCCGCGAGCACGCCGAGAACTACGCGCGACGCTTCGACGTCCCTGCCGTGTTCGACGACCTCGACGCCATGCTCGCGGATTCTCCGATCGACGTCGTCGATCTCTGCGTCCCCAACAACCTGCACCGCGAGATGACCGCGGCCGCGGCCGCGGCCGGCAAGCACGTCATCTGCACCAAGCCCCTGACCGCCTACACCGGCCAGGACCTGCCGGAGGACGCGAGCGACGCCGACGTTGCCGGTCGCGACCGTCGGGAGATGATGCGAGTCGCCGAAGCGGATGCGCGGGCGATGGTCGAGGCGGCAAAGCGGGCCGGCGTGCAGCTTCTCTACGGCGAGAACTGGATCTACGCTCCCGCCTTCCGTCGCGCGCTCGGGCTTCTGGAGAAGGCTGATGCGGTCCTGCTTGAGATGCGGGGCGGCGAGTGCCACAGCGGCTCTCACTCTCCCTACTCGCGGGTCTGGCGGCACACGGGCGGTGGCGCTCTGATCCGTCTCGCTGCGCATCCGCTTGGCGCCATGCTTCACCTGAAGCGAGTGGAAGGGCTGCGGCGGTCCGGCAAGCCGGTGCGACCTGCCTGGGTCAGCGCGGAGACGGCCGATCTGAGCGCGGTCGCCGGAATCGCCGCGGACGAACTCCGCATAGCGGGCGGTTGGGGTGAGGTTGAGAACTGGGGCTGCGCCGTGATCGGCTTCGACGACGGCTCGCGAGCGATCGCCTGGGGCGGAGACCACGTCCTCGGCGGAATGGAAAGCAGCCTCGATCTGTTTGCGAGCAACTGTCGGCTGCGGCTCAGCCTGAGCCCGAACGACATGCTCCGCGCATACACGCCCGACGGGGGTGTCTTCGACGACGCCTACATCATGGAGAAGATCGACTCCGGCGCCGGCTGGACGACTCCGATGCCGGACGAGGACTGGACGTCGGGTCAACTCGGCATGTGCCAGGCCTTTGCCGCCAACCTGCTGGACGGGGAGACCGCGGAGTCGGACGGCGAACTGGGCCTGGAGGTCGTGCGGGTGCTGTACGCAGCCTATGTGGCGTCGGCCGAAGGACGACGGTTCGACCTGGAGGAACTTGAGGAGAAGATGAAATGAGACCGCATACGTTGCGTTTGTTCGGCTTGCCGACGACTTTGGCGCTGCTGGCCGCCGTACCGTTAGCCGCGCAGAACGGGCCGTACATCGGCCTGGAACTCGGCCACGGAAACGGCGCCTCCATGACAATCGACGGTACCGACAACGACGTCGCGACCACGTGCGACGGCTGGCTCGTGCCGATCGACGGCACGAACGCGGGCTGCGATCCGCCGCCTTCGGCATGGTCCTCGGACATTGGCGGCAACGCCTCCGGGATGATGGGCGGCCTCGCAGTCGGCTATCGCTTCGGCAACATTCGCGCCGAACTCGAGTACACCCACTCGGCGCTCTCCTACGACGCGACCGCCGATCTGGCGGCGACCGACGACGTGACGGTGGACAAGGCGCAGCAGGAACTCGAGATCGCGGAGACCAGGATCGAAACCGTGCAGTACGAGAGCTTCTTCGCCAATGCCTATTGGGACTTCGCTCCGGGTGCGAGAGTCTCACCGTATGTGGGCCTCGGCCTCGGCACGGCGGATGCTTCGATCGACTACTTCAACCGGTGGAAGCGCAACAGCAATCCTGACGCGATCACCACGTTCGCCGGCCATCCGGAGGAGGAGAGCCTGCGGCGGATCGTCGCGGGGACAACGACCATCGCGAACACCAAGCTCCAGGACAGCGTGTCCGCCTACCAGGTGCTGGCGGGTGTCGACTTCTCGGTGAGCGACTCGGTGACACTGGGCGTCAAGGCGCGCCTCGTCGAGTACGGCGACTTCGAGACCGGCCGCCTGCCCTGGGACCAGCTGCGGAGTCACCACTCGAGCCGCAGCCCCGGAGGAGCGGATGTCACCTATGTGATGTCGAGCGATGACCTGAGCATGTGGGGTGTCAGCTTCGGGATGAAGTACAGCTTCTAGCCCGAAATGCGACGTTGACCGGAACCGAACCGCCGGACTAGGTTACGCAGCTTGGCCAGCCTGACCAGAGGACTCCACGAGCGCCCGGAGTCGTCTCCAACTCCGCCGCCGAGGGTCATCGACCTGATGATCGACGCGGCTGTCCGCAATCTGCTGGGCCAGCGCCGGGATGACGGTCACTGGTGCGCGGAGCTCGAGGGCGACACGATTCTGGAGTCGGAGTACGTTCTGCTGCTTCACTTCCTGGGCCGCGGCGACGACCCGCGCGTCGCGGCGTGCTGCGAGCGGTTGCGCGGCCAGCAGCAGCAGGACGGCGGCTGGGCGATCTACCCGGACGGCCCGACGGACCCGAGCGTCTCGGTCAAGGCCTACCTGTGCCTGAAACTTGCCGGCGACGATCCTCAATCGCCACGGATGGCCGATGCGCGCCGGGCGATCCTGCGGGCGGGCGGACTGCGCGCGTGCAACTCGTACACGAGGCTCTACCTGTCGATCTTCGGGCTGTGGACCTGGCGGCGGTCGCCCGCGGTGCCTCCGGAACTCATCCTGTTGCCGCGCTGGTTCTACTTCAACCTTCACGAGATGTCCTCCTGGACCCGGACGATCGTGGTGCCGCTGTCGGTGATCTGGGCCCTCAAGCCGAGCGTGCCGCTCGATTTGACGCTCGACGAACTTCAGGGGGATTCCAGGCCCGGACGCAAACGGGCGACCCTCTACGAGTCGTTCTGGTCCTTCGTGTTCGCCGGCGTCAACGGTCTGATCAAGCTGGTGGAGGTCATCGGCCCGGTGCCCGGGTGGCGTCGCCCCGCCCTGAAGAAGGCGGAGGAATGGCTGGTTGCCCACGTCGAGGGCTCCGACGGTCTCGGTGCGATCTTCCCTGCCATGGTCAACGCGGTCATCGCGTTCCGCTGCCTTGGCTACGAGGAGAGTCATCCGCTGGTCCAGGGCCAACTGCGGGAACTCGAACGGTTCGAGATCGAGGAGGCCGGAGAGATGCGGCTCCAGCCTTGCCTGTCGCCGGTGTGGGACACGGCGCTGTCGGTGGGCGCCCTGCTCGCGGCGGACATGGACGGGAACGACGCGCCCATCCAGGAAGCGGTGGAGTGGTTGCTCGAGCGGGAGATCACTGTTGCTGGCGACTGGCGGGAGAAGAGCCTCCAGGACGCTTCGGGGGGTTGGTGTTTCGAGTACCGGAACGATCACTACCCCGATTGCGACGACACGGCGGAAGTCCTGCTGGTTCTGGCCGCGGTCCGGGACCGGGCCGGCGAGTTGGAAGCGCGGAAGCAGGCCGCGGCGGCGCGCGGGAAGCGCTGGCTCCTTGGTCTGCAGAACCCGGACGGAGGCTGGGCCTCCTTCGATCGCTGCTGCGACAAGGAGGTCCTGACCCTCATCCCCTTCGCCGACCACAATGCGATGATCGATCCGAGCACCCCCGACATCACCGCCCGGGTGATCAGCGCCCTGCTGGCGCATGGACACGATCCGGGCGATGGACCGGTCCGACGCGCGACGGACTACCTGCTTCGCGAGCAGGAGAAGGATGGGAGCTGGCCGGGGCGCTGGGGCGCCAACGGCATCTACGGCACCTGGCTCGCCCTCTCCGCGCTGGCGCCGTTGGCGACGCGGACCGGCGGCCGGCCCGAGGAACGCCTGAGCCGGGCGTGCCGGCTTGGGTGGCGCTGGCTACTCGCGGCGCAGAACGAGGACGGCGGTTGGGGCGAGTCGCTTCGCTCCTACGATGATCCGGCCTTCCGGGGCCGCGGCCGCAGTACGGCTTCGCAGACGGCCTGGGCGATGATGGGCTTGATCGCCTGGCTCGAAGCGCGGCCCTGGAACGGCGACGTAGCGCTCACCGTGGCGGCGCTGGACCGCGCCGTGGCGTTCCTGCAGGAGCGCCAGCGCGACGACGGTTCGTGGTACGACCGCGACTGGACCGGCGTAGGCTTCCCCGGAGTGTTCTACCTCCGCTACCACGGCTACGCGCAGTACTTCCCGCTCGAGGCGTTGGCCGCTTACAGACGGCTGGCCGTGCCGGAGCCTGACGCGATGCCCGCGAACGGACCCTTCTGAGAAAGGATCTGAGCCGAGACCCATGCGAACACCGCTCCACATGGTGACCGACAACCTGAGGCACCAGGCGAAGAACGCGCTCCTGGGCAGGTGCCGGTATCCGTTCGTGCTCATGCTCGAGCCGCTCTACACCTGCAACCTGGCCTGCTTGGGCTGCGCGGTGGAGAGGCACACGGGCAAGCTCAGGGACAGGCTGCCGGTTTCGGACTGTCTCGAGGCGGTACGCGTGAGCGATGCTCCCGTCGTTTCGATCTGCGGCGGCGAGCCGACGATCTACCCCGAACTCCCGGAGCTGATCTCCGGCATCATCGCCCGGCGGCGGCACATCTACCTCTGCACGAACGCCCTGCTCCTGGACACCAGGGTGTTCGATCGGGTGCCTCCGAACCGGCGGCTGACGCTGAACGTGCACCTCGACGGCATGCGCGAGACCCACGACTTCGTGTGCGCCCGCGACGGCGTCTTCGACAAGGCGATCGAGATGATCCGCGCGGCGAAGGAGCGCGGCTACCACGTCACGACGAACACGACCGTGTTCAAGGAGACGCGGATCGACGAGGTCGAGGAGCTGTGCCGGTTCCTGCGCGACCTCGACATCGACGGCATGCTGATCTCACCCGGCTACCAGTACGAGTCGGTGGACCGCGACATCTTTCTCACGCGTCAGGACACGGAGAAAAAGTTCCGGCGCATTCTCGAGATCGCGGACGAGTACAAGCTGACCTCGACCCCCATGTTCCTCGAGTTCGCGGCCGGCCTGAGGGACTACTCCTGCTCGCCCTGGAGCACCGTCACGAGAACGCCGCTTGGCTGGAAGGGTCCCTGCTACCTGATCGGCAAGCGCCACTACGCGACCTACGAGGAGTTCTGGGAGGAGACGGACTGGGACTACTGGGAGTCGCGCGAGGATCCGCTGTGCACGAACTGCGCGATGCACTCGGGGTTCGAAGCATCGGTCGTGCGCGAGGTCCGGAAGAGTCCGAAGGACGCGCTGCGCCTCGCCGCCTGGCACCTGTCGGGATGATGGCCAAGGCGCCCCAGCCGTCGGGCCGGGCGGGCCGGCCCTGACGGGTGACGGTTCTCGTCACCGGCGGCACCGGGTTCGTCGGCGCGCACGTGGTTCGGGCGCTGCTCGCTCGCGGCGAGGACCGCGTGCGCTGCCTGGCGCGGCCGGGCGGAGACCGCTCCAACCTCGATGGCTGCGACGTGGAGATCGTCGAGGGCGACCTGCGGGATCCCGCGAGTCTCCGGACCGCCTGCGCGGGTAGCGTCGAGGTCTACCATTGCGCCGCCGACTACCGGCTGTTCGCCCGCCGGCCGCGTGACATCTACGCCTCGAACGTCGACGGCACCCGCCACCTGCTGGCGGCGGCGGCCGAGGCGGGAGCGAGGCGCATCGTCTACACGAGTTCGGTTGGCGCGCTTGGCCTGGAACCCGGGGGCCGCACCGCGACCGAGACGACTCCCGTCAGCATCGCGGCGATGATCGGGCACTACAAGCGCAGCAAGTACCTGGCCGAGCGAGCCGCCGTCGAGGCGGCCGCGGCCGGCGCGCCGGTCGTCATCGTGAATCCGTCGACACCGGTCGGTGAGCTGGACGTCAAGCCGACGCCGACGGGCCGGATCATCGTCGACTTCCTGGCCCGGCGCATGCCGGCGTACGTCGACACCGGGCTCAACCTGATCGACGTGCGCGATGTCGCCCAGGGCCACCTGCTGGCCGCGGAGCACGGTCGCGTCGGCGAGAAGTACATTCTCGGGCACCGCAACGTCACCCTGGTCGAGATGCTGCGGATGTTGGCCGACATCACGGGGCTCCGGGCGCCCCGTTTGCGGCTGCCGCACTGGCTGCCGGTCGGCGCCGCGGCCCTGGCGACCGGTTGGGCGCGGCTGGCCGGCGGCGAACCCCGCGTCCCGCTTGAGAGCGCGCGCATGGCGCGCCACAGGATGTTCTTCGATGCGGGCAGGGCGGTCGGGGAACTCGGCCTGGTTCAGAGCCCGATCCGGGAGGCGCTCGGACGCGCGGTGCGGTGGTTCGAGGAGAACGGCTACGTGAACGGGCCGCGCCGGTGACGGCGGCGGGCGGTACGGGGCGTCCCACACTGGGTGCGCCGGCGTCCCCGCCGGCCTCTGGAGGAGATACGGTCTACCTGGCCGCGATGAAGTCCGAGGCTTCGGCCCTGTTGCGCCGCGTCGAGGGCGCCTCGCGCGTCGGTGATGGCGCTGCCCCCGCTGCCGTTAGGGGCCGCATCGGAGACCGGCCCGTCCAGGTGGCCGTCTGCGGCGTCGGGGAGCGGGCGGCGCGGCGGGCCGCCGAACGCTGCGCTCGCCTGGCCTCCCAAGGCGCCTGCGGCAGGGTGGTCTGGCTCGGCATCGCCGGCGCCCTGTCGCCGGACCTCGAGGTGGGCGACCTGGTCGTCGGCCGGACCGTGATGGCGCCGGACCAGCCGTCCATAGGCGTCGACGAGACCCTGGTCGGGGCGGCCGCGGCGCGAGGCTGCCGTCCGGGCGTTCTGGTCACCGCTTCCGGTCTGGTGGTCACCGCCTCGTCGCGTGAGGCGCTGTGGCGGAGCAGCGGCTCTCAGCCCCGGACCGCCGTCGACATGGAGACCTGGGCGGCGGCCCGGGTGCTTCAGCGCGCCGGCATACCCTTCGCCGCGGTGCGGGTGATCAGCGACACGGCGGCGGATCGGCTTCCTTCGTGGCTCGAGCGCGTGTCGACGCCCGGCGGCGCTTTCCCGCTGAGCCCGGTCGTTCGGGGAGCTCTAATGCGTCCCTCGGCCCTTGTTCCGCTGGCGAAGATCCGCCTTCGGACGGCTCGCCTGGGCGTTCGGTTGGCCGAAGTGGCCACGTCGCTGGCCTAGTCGACGTCGGACCTCAGAGCACGCGCTAAGGTACGCGCCCTCACCGACCACGCGACAGCACGGAGTCCCGCGAATGCGTTTCAGCTACTGGCCCGCCCCCACGATGCCCTGGCCCGAACTATTGGAGATGTCCCGGCACGTCGAGGCAACCGGCTGGGACGGCATCTGGTACGCCGACCACTTCATGCCCAACGGCGAGGACACGTCGGCGCCGTGGGCGGAGAGCTGGACCACGATCGCGGCTCTCGCTGCGGCGGTGCCGCGCGTGCGTCTCGGTCCGCTGGTCACCGGCAACACTTACCGGCATCCGGCGGTGCTGGCGAAGATGGCGGCGACGATCGATCACATCTCGGGCGGCCGGGTGGTGCTGGGCCTCGGCGCCGGCTGGCAGGAGAACGAGCACCTGGCCTACGGCATCCCGTTCTACACGCTGGGCGAGCGGCTCCGCCGCCTGGACGAGGCCTGCCGGACGATCAAGGCGCTCTACGGTTCGCAGAGAGCGAGCTACGTTGGCGACGCTTACCAGCTCGTCGATGCGCCGCTCGAGCCCAAGCCGGTCCAGGACCCGCTGCCGCTGATGATCGGCGGCGGCGGGGAGAAGGTCACCCTGCGGATCACCGCGCAGCATGCCGACGAGTGGAACGTCTGGGGAACAGCCGACATCCTCAAGCACAAGATGGCGGTGCTCGACGCCCACTGCGAGAACGTGGGACGGGAGCCGGCGGAGATCGAGCGGTCGGCGGTGGCACTGCTCTTCCTGAGCGACGACGAGGCGTTTCTGTCCAAGGTGCGGGCACGCGGCACGGGAATGCCGTCGAACATCGGCGGCGTCTCGGAGATCGCCGACGCGGTCGGCGCCTACCGCGACGCCGGAGTGCACGAATTCATCGTGCCGGCGTTCAACCTGGGCGGCATGGATCGTCAGAAGGAGGTCCTCGACCGGTTCATCGAGGAGGTCGCCCCGGCATTCCGCTAACTGACCGCGCCAGCGTCTAGAATCCACAGCTATGGGGTCACGCCCTTCCGACCTCCGGATGTCGCAGGAAGCCATGCTGGCTCTGGCCGAAAAGGCGGCGGAGTTCGCGGTGACCCGGATCGAGAGTTTGCCCGGCGAGAGCGCCTGGGACGGGGAGTTCAAGGAAGGCCTCGAGCGACTGCTGCTCGAGGACCCGCCGGAGGAAGGCCGCCCGGCCGAAGAGGTCCTGCAGCAGGCCGTCGAGGACATCCTCCCGATGACGACCCGGCTGGACCACCCCCGCTGCTTCGGGTTCGTTCCGTCGGAGCCGACGTGGCCCGGCGTGGTCGCGGACTTCCTGGCCTCCGCCTGGAACGTGAACGCCTGCACCTGGCTGGTTGCCAGCGGTCCTAGCCAGGTCGAACTCCTCGTCCTGGACTGGTTTCGGCGCTGGCTCGGCTATCCGGACGGTTCGGGCGGGTTGCTGACGAGCGGCGGTTCCGCCGCTTGCGTCGACGCTCTCGTGGCGGCGCGGGAAGCGGCCGGCGATCCCGAGCGCCCGACGGTGTACATGAGCGACCAGAGCCACAGCGTCCAGGGGCGTGCCGCGATGGTCGTCGGCGTCAGGCGTGAGGCCATTCGGCTGATCCCGACGGACGGGGACTTCCGCCTGGACATGGCGGCTCTCGCGCGTGCCGTTGCGGAGGACCGTGGCGCGGGCCTCGTGCCCATGGCAATCTGCGCGAATGCCGGTGCGCCCAGCACGGGAGCCATCGATCCCCTGCACGCCATGGCGGACTTCTGCCAGGCGGAGGGCATCTGGCTCCACGTGGATGCCGCCTACGGCGGGTTCGCCGCGATCACGGAGAACGGCGGCGAGCTCCTCAGCGGAATCGAGCGAGCCGACTCGGTCGGACTGGATCCGCACAAGTGGCTGTTTCAACCGTACGAGGTGGGCTGCCTGCTGGTGAAGGACAGCCGCACGCTTGAGGGTCCTTTCGCCATGAGCGCGACGGTTCTCCAGGACACGGTCTGGGGAGCGAACCATCCGAACCTGGACGACCGCGGCCTTCAACTGAGCCGGTCGTTCCGCGCCCTGAAGATCTGGATGTCGATTCAGACCTTCGGCATGTCCGCGTTCAGACGGGCAGTCGCGAACGGGATCGAACTTGCGAAGCGGGCCGAGGAGTACGTTCGTGAGAGTCGGACCCTGGAACTGGTGACGCCGTCGTCGCTTGGCATCGTCTGCATGCGCGTCAACCCTGAAGGCGCCGATCTGAAGGCCGACACGCTCGAGGACGTCAATCGGGAGGTTCTCGCCCGTCTGTTCTGGGATGACCGCGCGTTCGTTTCGTCTACTTCGCTCCACGGGAGCCTCTCGCTGCGGCTCTGCATCATCAACCACTCGACGAGTTGGGACGACGTGCGGGAGACGCTGGAGGCGATGGAGCGGTTTGGCGCCGAGGCGCTCGCGGCCTGACGACCCGGCCTACGGGTAGTACCCCGACATCGTCCGCACCTCGGCGTCGCGGGCGTCGACGTCGACCCGCACCACCCGGAATTCGCTGTCGGGCCTGGTGCTGGTCGACTGGTAGGTGAGCAGGTAGCGGTTTCGCAGTTCCCGCTCGATCCGGGCGTAGATCGCGTCGAGTTGACTGACGCCGTCGATGAAGAAGGCCTGGCCGCCCGTCTCCTCGGCGATCCGTTCGAGCACACGGCGCGTCGTTCGGTCCGCGGCCGCTTCCCGGAGACCGATGGCGTAGATCGTCACGCCTGAACGCTGCGCGGTCTCGAGCGCGCTCTCGAACGTGAAAGAGCTGTTCTCGTCCTTGCCGTCGGACAGGAGGAGCAGGGCCTTCTGGCCGCTGATGCCGTCGAAGTAGCTGAGAGCGAAGACAAGGCTGTCGTAGAGCGATGTCGTGCCGGTCGCCTTGAGGCCCGCCAGCGCCCGCGCGAGTTGGCCCCGGTCCTTCGTGAAGCGGCTCTCGACCCGCGCCCGGTTGGCGAAGGCGAGGACCGCCATTCGGTCCCTGGGCTCGAGCGTGCTGTCGACGAAGCGCTGGGCGGCGGCTCGTACCTGCCCGATCGAGTCCCGCATCGAAGCCGACACATCGAGCAGGAGGCCGGCGTGGAAGGGCGTGTCGTCGACCCACTCGAAGCGGCGGACCGTTTGCTGAACGCCGTCTTCGGTGATTCGGAAGCGATCCTGCTCCAGCTCGGGAATCGGGCGGCCCCGTGCGTCGACGACGCTAGCGAAGAGTTCGACGTACTGAACGTCGATTCGCTCGACCGGGTTCGGGCTGTTGATGAAGACGACGTCCTCCGTGCTGCTGCCGTCGGCCAGAAACGCGGCGGCGCGGAGGTAGGTCAGGTCCGGCCCGTCGAGCACGACCGGCTGGACCCATGGCGGCTGGTAGAGCGTCGCGATCCGTTCCTCACCCAGGAACAGCTCGAGGCGTTCAATCTCCTCCCCGTCCGGCACCGCGATTTCGACGGACGCGCGCGTGCTCTGCAGGTACTGCTCGCCGGAGCGCGGTTCGATGAACCGGGCGCGAAAGCGCTGGCCGCCGCGGTTGACCGACATCTCGTCCGACGCGACGACCTTGCCGTCCTTGAGGCCTTCCACCCGAATCCGGTGCTCGGTCGGGTGCGAGCCCAGGTTCAGCTCCACTCCGAAGGGCGGTCGGCGCTTGCGCAGGATCTCGCGACCGTCGAGGGAGAAGGCGACGGCGTCGAAGTCGCCGATCGCATGGGTGGAGAAGCGCACCATGCCGACCCGCAGGCGCTCGTCCCGCGGCGGGACGAGGCGGAGCAGGCGTTCGCCGCGTGCCGCCGCCTGGTTGGCTTCAGCGAGGGCCGGGAAGGTCTCCAGGATGCTCTTCCGCAGCGACTGCGCCTCCTCGAGGTTCGGAACGTCGATCATCTCGTTCACCACGGCGAACTGCTGGCCGAAGACATCCTCGATCTTGAGCCGGATCTGGACCTCGCCGGGACGCAGGTAGCGGGTGAAGACGAGCGGGATCGAGTCCTCGGCGCTGCCGCTCGCGGGTAGCTCGAAGCGGTAGCGGAACGTCTCGAACAGATGATCGTCGCGGATGACCTCGCCGGTCATGTGGAAGCTGTGGTACTCGCGTTCCTGGAAGGTCCTGCGGCCGGCGCTCGGCCCCGGCACCATCACCAGGCCGTGCGTGACGGTGCGCGTCTGGTTGCGGCCCGGATAGTCCCATTCGATGTCGATGTCGAAACGGGGGGCGCCCTCCGGTACGTCGGTGTTGAAGGCGGCGAAGGTCGCGAGCCACTCATCGGGCGGCTCGGGAGCGGCGGACACCTCTTCGATGACGCCGTTGCTGGCCAGATCGCGCTGGACCGCCTGTGCGGACCATCCGAACCACTCGTCCGCGCAGAGGACGGTGATGTTCGTGGTGGGCAGACCGCGACGGGACGTCGGGCGGCGCACGGGACTCTCGTGCCAGAACACGTAGGGCTTGCCCCGGCTCGTGGCCAGGAAGATGACGACGAAGTGGCGGGAGGTGCGGTCGCTGCCGCCGTAGAACCAGATCTCGAGTTCGCTGGTCCGCGAAAGGCAGTAGGCAGCGGTCCGACCGTCCGGGAGGATGAAGCGCCCCGGCGGCCCGTTCAGCAGATAGAACAGGGCGCGTGCGTCCTCCAGCGTGCCCCATTGCGTGAGCGCGGCGTCGACCCGGTCTTCCCAGAGGACCTGGAGCTCGTTGAGCGGTGTTCTCGGATCCGGGTCGCGGGCCTTCCAGAAAGCCTGGATGAACGCCTCGCGGCGGTAGTCCTCTGGCAGGTTGACGAAGAACTCGCGCTCCTCGTCGCTGATCAGCGGGCCGACCCGCTCCAGCCAGCGGATGAATCGGGAATCCAGCGGCCGCGGACTCGCGGTGTCCTGCGCGGCGGCTGCTGCGACCAGCAGCGACGCGGCAAGGACGGATGCGATCCTGGTTCGGGCGGTCATCTGAGGGCTCGTCGTCCGATTCTGCAACGAATCGGTTCCGAGGCAGATTCCTAGTGGCCCGAGCGGCTGCGCTTGCGCACCTGTCGCGCGACGGAAACCAGCACCACCAGCCCGAGGACTCCCGCCACGAGGCCGACGTCCTGCGTCAGCCACGCCGCCGGGCCCAGGCCGCCGACGACGACCTGATCGACCATCCGCAGGAACAGGAACATCGAGGCGATGAGCAGCGGGGAGTTGTACTCCCGGAGGGCGACCGTCCGCCAACTGAAACGGATCTCCGGGGGCAGCCATAGTCGGGGCCGGGGCCAGAAGGTCGGCGTTCGCTCCGACCAGCGGCGGTGAATCACGCCGAACCGCTCGCCGAGGAATCGCTCCTCGGCGGCGATCACCCGTTCGTAGAGCAGCCAGTAGACGAGCAATGCCATGACGACGAACCACCACGACTTCAGGGCGAGCGCGAAGCCCATCAGCACGAAGAGGTTGCCGAGATAGACCGGATGCCGGCAGAGCGAGTACATGCCGGTCACGTTCAGGCGGCTGGCGCTCGGCGCCCTGCGGCTTCGGGTGGAAGCACCCGGAGGCGCGGATCCCAGCGCCGCCCACCTCACGCCGAGCCCGAGCAGGGAAACGGCGAGGCATAGCGCGAGCCAGCCGAGTCCCGGGTCCGCCGGCGGCACTTCTGACCGGCGTTCGAGCACCGCCAGCGCGGCGGCAGGCAGCAGGAACACGACGAACAGGCTCCGGTGCCGGAACAGGAACAGGCCCTGGTCGGCAAGCCGCCGGCTGTCGTTCATCGCTCGGTCCCGGAGGTCGCGGCAACACGGGCGGCCGCTTCCGGAGTCGTCAGCAGGACGTGCCCCTGCTCAGGATCGTGGTCGCGCGCGACCTCGACCAGGTCGAGCGGAGGCGACAGGCGCTCCAGGTTGTCCCGCTCGACGAAGAGCCAGACGGGCCGATCCGTGCGGGCGACGTAACGTCGCAAGGCCTCCTCGTCGCCCTGGTCGTGGGCCAGGGTGCCGCCGTGGAGGTCGACCGCAAACCGGCCGGTGTAGAAGAGGAATCCCGCATCGGGAACAGGATAGATCGCGTACGGCTCGCCAGGTTCCGCCCACCGGACGAGGTCGCCGGAGAGGGCGCGGGCCGACTTGAAGGCGTCACCCAGCGGTAGCAACCGCACGGCGGTCACCGACATGGTGAGGCCGAGGCCGGCCGCAAGGCAGGCTACCAGCAGGTCCGGCCGCCGTCTGGCAGCCAGGTACAGACCGATCAGACCCGCGGCGAGGGGGATTGCCGCAACCGCCTGCAGCGAGGCGACGGCTCCTTCAGGGATCGAACCGTCGGGGAGGTCTCGCGCCGCGACTGGTGCCGCGGCCGCCACGACGCCGAACAGCAGCGGTACGGTCGCCGCCGAGATCAGAAAGGCCGTGCGGAAGCGAGGCCAGTGATCCCGGATCGCCAGCACGCCGTAGGCGACCAGCATCGCGAGCGGCGCAGCGAGCGCCAGGAGGTAGACGGTCCGCTTGCCGCCGGACACGCTGAAGAAGACGAAGGTGCTGGCGATCCAGATCAGGAGAAAGCGAACCGCCCGCGCTTCGCGGCCGGCCGAGTCGCGGTGAGAAACGCGGAAGGCGGCGTAGACCGCTACGGGGACCAGCAGCGTCCAGGGCGCGAACGTGCCGGGCAGGGTCCGGAAGTAGTAGTACCAGGGCCGCGGGTGGTAGGTCGCTTCGGCGTAGCGTGACACGGTCTGGTCGAGGATCAGGGCATCGAAGTAGGACTTTCCGGCAATCCACACGGCTGGCCCGAACCAGGCCAGGACGATCGCGGCCCAGAGCAGCAGGCCCCGCCCCAACCGGAGATCGGCGACGCCTGCCCGGTCACGCTCGAACGCGAGGAAAGTGACGACCGCGAGGAGCGGCACGATCAGCCCGACCGGCCCCTTGGCCAGAGTGGCGAGACCCAGGCAGGCGAAGAACGGCAGATTGGCCAGGTGGCCGCGGGGACGCACGGGTGGATCGTCCGCGGCCCACGACCTGCTCCGGGTCCAGAACAGGATGGCGAGTAGCTCGAGAAAGGTCAGGGTCATGTCGATCTGACCGACTCGCCCGTTCCACATCACGAGGGCGGAGGTCAGGAAGATCGGCGCCGCCAGCCAGGCAGTCCTCCGGTCGAACAGCCGGCCAGCGAGCGCGAACACGACCAGTACCGACCCGATGCCGGCAAGGAGCGACGGGAGACGGGCCGCCACCTCGTCGACGCCGCCGCGAAGCGCGCCGAACAGGGCGATGTTCCAGAAGTGAAGCGGCGGCTTGTGGTCGTACCTTTCGCCGTTCAGGCGCGGCACCAGGAAGTGCTCGATCGCCCGCGGCTCGAGCAGCATCTCCCGCGCGACTTCGGCGTAGCGCGGTTCGTCCGGATTCCACAGGTCGCGGCTGCCGATTCCGGGCAGCAGCACGGCCGTCGCTGCCACGGCGAGGACGAGGTAGGGGAGCAGGCGTCCTCGCACGGATCGATCCTGCCACAGCGGAATCGGCGACCGCCGCGGTCGGTCGTCCTTCGCGGCGATAAGGTACCCGTTCCCTTCACGGATCGCCGGCAACCAGACAGGCGGAGGAATCAGGCGATGGGTCAGCTACCGAAGTCCGTGACCATCACGGACGACACGATGAGAGAGGGCTTGCAGATCGAGAGCGCCGACATTCCGGTCGAGGACAAACTGCGGCTGCTCGACGCGCTGGGCGAGACCGGAGCCAGGGTGATCTCGATCGGTTCCTACGCGCACCCCAAGTGGACTCCGCAGATGGCCTGCATCGACGAGATCGCCGAGCGCTTCGTGCCGAAGCCGGGCGTGCGCTACACCGCCGCGATCTTCAACAAGATCGGGTTCGACCGCGCCGACCGCTGGTACCCGAAGCTCGACGTCCGGCAGCGTAGGTTCGGCACCCACGTCGAGCTTTGCGACACCTTCGCCCGGCGCAACTACAACGCGACCCAGGAGCAGCAGATCGAGCGCATCCCGGGGGTGATCGAACAGGCCCGGGCCCGCGGGGCCGAGACGGGCGCGGTGGCGATCGGCAACCCGTTCGGATCGAACTTCGAGGGGGCGTTCACGCTCGCGCAACGGATGGACCTGCTGGCGCTGATGATCGACCGCTGGCATGAAGCCGGCTTCCGGGTCACCCGCTGCGCGATCATCGAGGCGATGGGTTGGAACATGCCGCACACCGTGCGGGAGACGCTCCTCGCGATCCGTGAGCGCTGGCCCGAGATCACGGACTTCCATTGCCACCTGCACAACACCCGAGGGGCGGCGATGGTCAGCTACTACGAGGCGCTCAAGCTGGGCGTGCGCGAGTTCGACACCTCGATCGGCGGCATGGGGGGCTGCCCCTACTGCGGCAACGGCCGCGCCGCGGGCCATGTGCCGACGGAGGACTTCGTCGACTTCTGCCACGAGCTGGGAATCGAGACCGGCTACAGGCTCGACAAGCTGATCGAGGCGGCGCATATCGCCGAGGAGGTCGTCGGCCACCCGCTCTGGGGCCACGTCTCGAAGGCGGGGCCGCGGCCGCGCGGCGACGGCGATCTCTACCCGCGGCAGATGCCCTTCGTCGAGACGCTCGACGAGGCCTCCCACTTCCGCAACGGCCCGCCGGTCTACACCGGCCAGAGGTCTCCGTGGCGGCCCGACGCGCCGCTGTACCGGGCATGACCGCCTCGGTAAAGAGTCCGGGCGCGGGCGTTCGGTACGAGGCGGACGGCCGGCCGCCGACGGCTCTCGCCGCGACGATGGGCCTGCAGTACGCGACCCTCTGCGTCGCCGGCATCGTGCTGACGCCGGCGATCATCGTCCGGGCCGCCGGGGGCAGCGACGAGTATCTGGCCTGGGCGGTCTTCGCGGCCATCTTCGTGAGCGGCGTCGCCACGATCCTGCAGGCGGTACGTCTCTGGCGGATCGGCGCGGGCTACATCCTGCTCATGGGCACTTCCGGGGCGTTCATCGCGGTCAGCATCGCCGCCCTGAGTCAGGGCGGACCCATGCTGCTCGCCAAGCTGGTCATCGTCTCGTCCCTGTTCCAGTTCCTGCTTTCCGCCCGGCTCCTGCTGCTGCGGAGGTTGTTCACGACGACCGTCACGGGCACGGTCATCATGCTGATCTCGGTCAGCGTGATGCCGATCATGTTCAACCAGTTGACCCTGGTTCCCGATGATTCGCCTCGTTCAGCCGGTCCGATCACGTTCGTCGTGGCCATCGCGGTCATGGCCGGGTTCGGCCTGCGGGCCAGGGGGATCGGGCGGCTGTGGGCGCCGGTCGCGGGCGTCGTGGCGGGCTCGATCGTTGCCGTGCCGCTTGGGCTCTACGATTTCGAGCAGGTGGCCGCGGCCGCGTGGATCGGTGCCCCGGCCGGCGGCTGGCCCGGCTTCGACCTGTCCTTCGGGCCGGCCTTCTGGGCGTTGCTGCCGGGCTTCGTCATCGTGACGTTGATCGGGGCCGTCGAGACGATCGGTGATGCCGTCGGTATTCAGCGTGTCTCCTGGCGGACGCCGCGGGCGCCTGACTACCGGGCTGTGCAGGGCGCCGGCGCCGCCGATGGACTCGGCAACCTGCTCTCGGGAATCGCCGGCACCGTGCCGAACACGACGTACTCGAGCAGCATCTCGGTCACCGAACTCACCGGCGTGGCCTCGCGCCGGGTAGGAATGTGGATCGGGATCATCTTCCTCGGCCTGGCTTTTCTGCCCAAGGCGCTCTCCCTGGTCCTAGCGATCCCCGGTCCGGTCGTCGGCGCCTACGGACTGGTGCTGATCGCCATTCTGTTCGTGCTCGGGGCCCGCATCGCCGGTCACGGGGGGATCGACTACCGCAAGGCGCTCGTGATCGGCGTGTCCTTCTGGATCGGCGTCGGCTTCGAGAACGACCTGATCTTCAGCGACCAGCTCGGCGGTTGGGTGGCCTCGATCCTGGGCAACGGCATGACCGCCGGCGGCCTGACCGCCATCGTCCTGACCGCGTTTCTCGAATCGACCGGCCCACGCCGGCGCCGGCTCGAGGTGGAGGTTACGCCCAAGTCGGCTCCACGGATCGGCGGCTTTCTCCGGACCCTGGCGGAACGGGCGCGGTGGACGCCCGAGGCCTGCGATCGCCTCTGGTCGGCCGGTGAAGAGGCGCTGCTCAGCCTGGCCGGCCTCGACGAGGAGGAGGGCGGCCGGAAGCGCAGCCTTCTCGTGGTCGCGAGAGTCGACCGTCAGACGGCCGAACTCGAGTTCATCGCGGCACCTGGTGGAAGCAACATCGAGGACCGGCTGGTGGTCATGGCGCCCGATGCTCCCGTCCCCATCGAGAACGAGCTGTCGCTGCGGCTGCTGCGGCACGTGTCGACCTCGGTGCAGCACCAGCAGTACCACGATACGGATGTCCTCACGGTCATCGTCAGCAGCGACAGCCAGGAACCGACGGGTCAGGTGGACACGGCGGGAATCTAGGAGAGCGCGTCCTTCCTGTAGGATTCCGCGGCGGATATGACCTCTCCGTGAAACGAACTGCGAGCGCCATAGCCACGTGAGTGAGAGCCCCCACCTGACCTTCGTGGAGGAGATTCTGCTTCTTCTCCTGGACGACGATTCCGGTGCGATGAAGCGTGTCGCGCCCAACGTGATGGAGCTGCTGCTCGCCGGCGCGATCCTGATGGACCTCGCGCTGCGTGGACGCCTGGATTGCGACCTCCAGCGACTCGTCGTCGTTGATCCGACGCCGGTAGGCGAGGAGATACTCGACGGTCCGCTGGCGGAGATCGCGGAGGCCGCCGACGAGGCCGACGCCCGCACCTGGGTGGTGCGTCTCTCGGCCCGTAGCAAGCAGGTCCAGGAGGCGGCCCTCGCGCGCCTCGTCGAACGGGGAATCCTCCGGGTAGAGGATCGGAGCTTCCTGTGGGTGTTTGGCAGCCGCCGCTATCCGATGGTCGACGACCGGGAAGAGCGGGAGGTCAAGCTGCGCATCCTCGACGTGCTCCTGAGCGACCGGATTCCCGCGCCCAGAGATGTCGCCCTCATCTGCCTGGCCGATGCGTCGAACGCCTTCCAGGTCATCCTGAGCGCGCAGGAACTGCGTCACGCCGCGGCCCGGATCGAGTTGGTGCGCGGCTTCGATCTGATCGGTCAGGCCATGGGCCGGGCGATCCAGAAGTCCGTTCAGGACATTGCCGCCGCGACGGCGACGGCGCATCATCCGTTCTACTGAGTGCGAACAAGACGCAGAGAGGTGTGTACGTGATCGAGAGCATCAAGATCGGGAAGTCGGCGATCGGGGGCGAGACGGTTGGCGACGTGACCGTCTGGGTGCCGGAAGGGCGGGTCGACGCCTCGAGCGCGCCGGACCTGGAGCAGGCGATGACGTCCGAGATCGCGGAAGGCGGAGAGGCCGTCGTCCTCGACCTGAGCCGCACCCGCTACATGAGCAGCGCCGGCCTCCGCGTCGTACTCGTCGTGGCCCGCCAACTGCAGGCGCGCAAGGGGAAGTTCGCCGTCTGCGGCCTGAACGACGAAGTGAAGGAACTCTTCGAGGTTTCCGGCTTCAGCCTGATCGTGGGCATCGAGGCGGACCGCGACGCCGCGGTCGCCGCCGTCCAGCAGTCCGGCTGACCTTCGCGCCGCAGAAACTGGGTGCGCCGGCGTCCCCGCCGGCATCCGGCGCGAAAGCGCCGGCTTCTGGACCTTCTGCCGCGCGAACGGTTACAGCGTCCAGCCGTCCCGATAGGTCGGCTGGATGTACTCCCGCGGCACCTCGACGCCGTTCGTCACCTTCAGCTTCTTCGGGTTCCAGACGATCTCCTGCTGGCTACGAACCGCCAGGTTGCCGAGCAGCGCCGTCTCGGTCATCGGACCCGCGTGATCGGCGAAGTTGGAGCCATCGGGGTTCGTCGTGCCGGCCTTGATCGCGTCGATCCACTGTTTGTAGTGCCCTTCGGTCCGTTCGTAGACCTGGGGCAGCGGGTTCTTCGTGATCTTCTCGTGCAGCTTGGACGGGTAGATCGTGGGCCTGCCGGCGTAGATGTCGGCGACGATCACGCCCTCGGTGCCCACGAAGAACTGGCCGCTGTTGCGCGGCGGCCACTTGCCCTCCCACACCTTGGGCATCGCCGGCGTGAGGTTCCCGTCGCGCCAGACGACCGTCATCTTCGGCCGGTTCCCTCGCGCCGGATACTCGAAGGTGATCCGCGTGGCGGCCGGGGCCGACTCCTTGAACAGCGGCGTCGATTCGGCATGGACCGATGACGGGTCCCGGAGGTCGAAGATCCAGAACGCCGCGTCCATCGCATGGCAGGCGATGTCGCCGATGGCGCCGGTGCCGAAGTCCCACCAGCCGCGCCAGGCGAAGGGGTGGTAGTAGTCGGGGTGGTAGGGGCGCTCCGGCGCCGGGCCGAGCCACAGGTCCCACTTGACATGGTCGGGCACCTCGTGGACTTCCTTGGGGCGCGGAATCGCCTGCGGCCAGATCGGCCGGTTGGTCCAGTACTCGACGCGGTTCACTTCGCCGATCACGCCGCCCTCGATCCACTCGCGGATCAGGCGCGTGCCCTCCGCGGCGTGGCCCTGGTTGCCCATCTGGGTCGCCGTGCCGGCCTTGCGGGCCGCCTTGCCGACCATCCGCGCCTCTCCGATCGTGCGCGTCAGGGGCTTCTGCGTGAAGACGTGGAGGCCGCGTTCCAGAGCCGCAACGGTGATCGCGGCGTGGGTGTGGTCGGCGGTCGAAACCAGCACCGCGTCGAGTTCGCCGTGGGCGTCGAACATCTCGCGGTAGTCGTGGTAGCGGGCAGCATCAGGGTGCGCGTTCATCGTCTCCTCGGCGCGCTTCCAGTCGATGTCGCAGAGCGCGACGATGTTCTCGCTGGCGACGCCGGCGACGTCGCTGCGGCCCTTGCCGCCGGCGCCGACGGCCGCGATGTTCAGCTTGTCGCTGGGCGCCTCTTCGCCGCGTCCGAGGACGTGGCGGGGGACGATCATCCAGCCGGCGCCGGCCGCTGCGGCGCCGAGCACGCTGCGGCGGCTCAGGTCTTGTTCGGGCATGAGGAAGTGCCTTTCTGTAGCGGAGTTGGTGTGCGGTAGGTTAGCGCATTCGGAGGAGCACGAAGGATGTCAAACTGGGTGCGCCGGCGTCCCCGCCGGCATCCGGCGCGAAGCGCCGGCTTCTGCTGCGTGAGGACTTCGAACGCGAAGGTCGGTCTGGCCTGTGGGTTCGCGGCGGCGCTGATCGGTTTCGTTGCCGCCGCCGCCGGGGCCGAGACCGGCGAGCAGGGTCGCTCCGCCTACGGCGAGTGGCAACATCACGGCGGCGACCACGCCTCGAGCCGCTACTCGCCGCTGACCCAGATCGACGGTTCGAACTTCGGCCGGCTCGAGGTCGCCTGGCGCTGGCGCACGGCGGACCACGAGGTACCGCTGGACGTGCTGCCGGGCTACGACACCGGGTTTTATCGCTCCGTGCCGCTGATGATCGGTGGCCGCCTGTTCGCGCCGACCAGCCTGGGCCAGGTGGCCCTGCTCGACCCGGCGACGGGTGAGCAGGAATGGGTCTACAACCCGAAGACCTGGGAGCGCGGCGGCACCACGATGCGGCCGGTCGGCGCTCGCGGCATCGAGTACTGGTCGGACGGCGAGAAAGAGCGCCTGTTCGTCGCCACGATCGGCCGCCAGCTCGTCTCGATCGACGCCGCCACCGGACTGGCCGACCGCGCGTTCGGCGAGGACGGCGTGGTCGACCTGGCGCAGGATCTGGGGCCGGGCGACTACGCGATCCGCCACGTCACGCACGGCGCGCCGCCGATCGTCGTCGGCACCAGCGTGATCGTCGGCTCGAAGATCTTCGACTACTCGATCAGGAGCGACGCACCGCCCGGCCATGTGCGCGCCTACGACGTCCACACGGGCGAGTTCAAGTGGCGCTTCAACACGATCCCCCGGGACGACGAGTACGGCGTCGAGACCTGGGAGAACGAGTCCTGGCGCACGGCCGGCAACGCGAACGTGTGGACGTCGATGAGCGCGGACCACGAACTGGGATACGTCTACCTGCCGACCAGCACGCCGTCGAACGACTACTACGGGGCCGACCGGCCGGGCGACAACCTGTTCGCCGAGAGCCTGGTCTGCGTCGATGCGGAGACGGGCGAACGCATCTGGCACTTCCAGACCGTCCGCCACGGTATCTGGGACTACGACATCGCCTCGGCCCCGAACCTGCTCGACATCGTCGTCGACGGCAAGCTGATCAAGGCCGTCGCGCAAGTCTCGAAGACCGGCTTCACGTACGTGTTCGACCGCGCCACCGGCGAGCCGGTGTGGCCGATCGAGGACCGGCCGGTCAATCACAAGTCGACGGTGCCGGGCGAGAAGCTGTCGGAGACGCAGCCGTTCCCGACGAAGCCACCTGCCTTCGAGCGGCAGGGCGTCAGCGAGGATGACCTGATCGACTGGACGCCGGAACTGCGCGAAGAGGCACTGAAGATCGCGGAGAAGCTGGTGCTCGCGCCCATGTTCCCGCCCCTGATCGTCAAGGGTGAGGGCGGCAAGGAGGGCGTGCTGGTCGTCCCGGGGGCCGCCGGTGGCGCGAACCACCCCGGAGCGTCCGTCGACCCGAGGACCGCTGTGCTCTTCGTCGAGTCGCAGAACCGGCCCACCGGGATGTCGCTGATCGAGCCGGATGCGGCGCGCCGTCCGGACTGGCGCTACGTGATCGACTACGTCGACACGGGTGGGCCACAGGGCCTGCCCCTGACGAAGCCGCCGTACCGGACGATTACCGCGATCGACCTGAATCGCGGCGAGCACCTCTGGCGCATCCCTGTCGGTCCGGGCCCGAAGAACCATCCGGCCATCGCTCACCTGAACCTCGGCGACATGGGCACCATCTACTTCGGTATGCCGGCGGACGGCGGCCTGCTCGTTACCCGCACGCTCCTGATCGGCTTCGTGGCCCTGCCGGACGAGAACAATCCCCGCACCAGCAGCGGTGGTCTCCTGCGCGCCTACGACAAGGCGACAGGCGAACTGCTCGCCGAAGTGAGAACGGACGTCTGGCTGCACGGCCCGCCGATGACCTACATGTACGAGGGCCGGCAATACATCGTTGTCGCCGGGGGCGGCGCCCGCAATCGCCGGATCCCCGATGAACTGATCGCGTTTGCGTTACCCGAACCCGAGACCGGAGGATAGGACCATGCTTCAACGATTCCGGGACTACTGGGTGCGCCGGCGTCCCCGCCGGCATCCGGCGCAAAGCGCCGGCCTCCGGGCACTGTTCGCCGTGGCTGCGCTCTCTGTGTTCGCCGCGCCGTCCGCCGCCGCCGCCGCATGCGAACCCCTGGAGGCCGAAGGTCCCGTCACCGTCGAATCCTGTCCGATCGAGAACGCCGACTACCCCCTGGTGCGCGCCGAGATGACGGTGCCCGGCTCGATGTCGGCGGTCATCGCCCTTCTCGACGATGCCGCGGCGTGCCCCGAGTGGCAGGCCATGTGCACTGAAGAAACCGCGCAGCCACTCGACGCACCCTTTCAGACCCTTCGTCAGCGCGTCTCCGGCAAGGGAATCACCCGGCGGATCTCGATGAACAGCGCGGCGTGGTGGCGGACCGACGACGGCCGCGTTGTTGGCGACATGGTCGGCGCCGACGACCAGACGCCTGCCTTCAAGGGCAAGCGCGTGCTCTGCATGCGCACCCGCTGGTTCCTCTCGCCGGGCGACGAGGACGGAACGGTCACGGTCGTCCAGAAGTCCGTCAGCGACCCGCAACCGCCCTTTGGCATGGGCGCCCGGGTCGTGACGCCGCGCACCGCCAAGACCCTGCTCGAGACCTTCGCGAACCTGAGCACTAGGCTCGCCGCCGGCCAGCACGGCGCCGGTCCGGCGATCGAGTCGCTGCCGCTGCTGGAGGCCGAACTGCCGGGAGTCGGCGAAGAGTTCGCCCGCTGCCAGGCGGCGCGCAAGTAGGGCGCGAACACGGCGACTACTCGGCGGTCCGTGTTCACCGCTCGCCGAACACGCCGTCGAGGACGGCCCGCACGCGCGGGAGCAGCGGATAGGTGTCCGGGTCGGAGTCCGCGGCGGTGTAGCCGACCCACACGGCGACGACGTCGCGGCTGGGGTTGACGAGCAGCCCCTGGCCGGCCCAGCCGCCCTTGTAGATGTCGTCGTTCGTGAACACGAGGTCCCACTGGTAGACGTTGTGCCTGACGCCGGGCGGCCTGCCGCCGAAGCGGGCGTTCTCGAGCAGGTCCGGCCTGCCGCCATGGAGCAGCAGGTCGACGTGTTTCTCGGGCACGATCGGCTCCGATGAGACCTTGGCGTAGCTCGGCGTGAACAGGAGCCCGAAGCGGGCCATGTCCCGGGGACGCGCCAGCAGACCGCCGGAAGTCAGCGCGATCCCGTACCGGTTGGCGTAGATCGAGGCGTCCGCCTCTGCGCCGATCCGCGTCCACACCTCGCGGCTCAGCGCGTCCTGGAACGGCATACCGGTGACTTCCTCGACCAGCCAGCCAGCCACGAAGGTGTTCGTGCCCGAGTAGTCGAAGCCCTTGCCCTGTTCGGCCCAGCGGCCGACCCGGAGGTTCGAGAGCATCGTGTAAGGGTCGTCCGGCGTGCGTTCGCTCCGCACGGCGTCGCCCAGCGAGGCCTCGAACTGGTAGTAGCAGGTGCTGCGGTCCGTGTAGTCGCCGTCCGGGCAGTCGACGCCGGAGGCCATGTCGAGCACGTTGCGGACCGTGACGCCCTCGAAGTCCGAGCCCTTGAGCGCGGGCACGTAGCGGTCGACCGGCTGCGTCGCGTCGACCAGGCCGCGAAGTTCGAGGATTGCTACCAGGGTCGCCGGGAAGACCTTGGTCAGGGACCACCAGATCGGCTTCTCGTGGGGCTGCATCCGCGGGTAGCGCTCGAACACGATGTCGCCGCGATGGAGGATGACGATGCCCATCGTCGTCGAGTGTTCGCCGTGCAGGTAGGCGTCGAACGTCAACTCGCCGTCCGGCGTGTCGACCGGGTAGTCGGCGATCGCAGCCAGCGGGCGAGCCGCCAGTTCGCTGACCGGGCCGTCGCGGTAGACGTTCACGGTCGGCACGACCTGGTGGAGGTTCCGGTTGCGCCAGGCCATCGCCTCGCCGGTCTGCGTCCACCAGACCTCGTCGGCGGGATCGGGCAAGGCGCGGTGCTGGCGGAGGTTCTACGCGACGGTCGAAGCCGGTTCGAA
>VXUF01000152.1 GCA_009837085.1 Holophagales bacterium | reverse complement strand
CCGGTAGCGGTCACGGTCACCGCCCTGGCGTTCGCCCTCGTGGGCTGGATGTCGTGGCGCGAACTGCCGATCGACCTCCTCCCCGACCTGCGCTCGCCGACGATCGTGGTCGCGGTGCGTTCCGGAGACCGACCCCCGACCGAGATGGAACGGCTCTACGGCGAACAGGTCGAGCAGCGTCTGTTCACCGTGCGCGGCATTCGCGAGGTCCAGCAGGTCGCCCGCACGGGCCGGCTGATCGCCACGGTGCGTTTCGACTGGGAAGCCGACATGGACCTGGCCCTGATCGAGGTCCAGAAGGCGATCAACCCGGTCGCGGCCGACCCCGAAGTCGACGAGGTCCTGGTCCGCCAGCTAGACCCCAGGCAGTCGCCGGTCATGACCCTGGGCCTGGCCTCCGACCCTGGTGGCCCGGATCTCGCCGAACTCCGCCGCCTGGCGCGACGCCAGGTGGCGCCAGCCATGGAGCAACTCGCCGACGTCGCTGAAGTCCGCGTGCTCGGCGGCCGCGAGCTGGAAGTCCGCGTGCGGGTCGACCGCTACCGCATGCAGGCGTTCGGCGTGACCCTGAGCCAACTGGAGCAGCGCCTCGTCGCCGAGAACGTCGACATCGACGCCGGCACGCTGGAGGATCGCGGCCAGGTTTTCCTGGTCCGCGGCATCTCCCGTTTCCGCAACCCGCGGGACGTGGAGCGGGTCGTCATCCGCTATCGCACACAGGCCGGCACAAGCGGCGACCAAGTCCGGCAACCGATCCGCGTCTCCGATGTCGCCGAGGTCGAAGTCGTCCACGGGGAGATCGACCACCTGGTGCGAGTCAACGGCCAGGAAGGCGTCGGCCTGCAGGTGTTCAAGGAGGCAGGCGCGAACACGGTCGAGGTCTCCCGTACCGTGCGCGCGGCCCTCGAGAACCTGGAACTCGACCTGCCCCGGGTGCAGGTGTCGATGGTCAACGACGACGCCGCCCTCGTCGAGGACGCGATGGCTGACCTGCAGAACGCCGCTCTGGTCGGCATCGCCCTGGCCGTCGTCGTGCTGGCCCTGTTCCTGCGCTCGCTCGGTCCGACCGTGGTCGTCGCTTCCGCCGTGCCCGTCTCCCTCTTCGTCGCCCTGTTTGCGATGCGCCTCTGGGACCACTCGCTCAACATCATCACCCTGGCCGGTCTGGCGCTCGGCGCCGGCATGCTGGTGGACAACGCGATCGTCGTCGTCGAGAGCATCCACCGCCGCCACCGTCCCGGGGCTTCGGCGGCCGACAGCTCCGCCCGCGGCACCGGCGAGGTCGCCGGAGCGATCGCCGCCTCGACGCTGACGACCTGCGTCGTCTTCCTGCCGGTCCTCTTCGTGCAGGGACTGGCCGCGCGACTGATCGAGGGCATCGCCTTCACCGTCACCGCCTCGCTGGTCGCGTCGCTCGCGGTCGCGATGATGCTGATTCCGGCCCTGTCGCGCTGGTTCCTGCCGCGCGCCAAGCGAGCGAGCGATGGCGGCGAAGCGGCGATTGCAGTCGCGGACGCCCCGGCGACCGATCCGGACGACGGCGAGGCGCGTCCGCTCGGCTGGGCCTTCGGCGCTCTCGAGCGATTCGTCCTGTTCCTCCTCCGCCTGCGCTGGCTCGTCGTCGGCGCCGCCGTGCTGGCCGCCGCGGCCGCGGTCAACGTCCTGCTCGGCCTGGGTAGCGAACTCCTGCCGCCGGCCGACCCGCGGCAGTTCTCGGTGCGCATGGTCGGGCCGCCCGGTCAGCGCGTCGAAGCAACGGCGGCCGCGGTATCCACGCTCGAAGAGGCCGTGCGTCAGGCTGCAGGCGAGCACCTCGAGGCGATCCAGGCCGAGGTCGGGCGGCTGCCCGAGGACGACCGGCTGGTCACCACCGAACTGACCGAGGAGAACACCGCCCGGCTCCTGGTGCGTCTGTCGGCCGAGGGCCCCACCGGCAGCCAGCTCGTGGCCGCGCTGTCGCCGAACTTCACTGATCTGCCCGACGCCGAGATCGAATGGGAGGTCGGAACGTCGGCACTGGCCGAGGCCCTGGGCTCGTCCGGGCCGCCGATCATCGTCGAGATCGCCGGTCAGTCGCTGGCCGATCTGCGAGCCGCGGCGACCAGCCTCCGCGACGCTCTCGCCGCCCAGGGGGAACTCTGGAACGTGCGCTCGTCCTTCGAAGGCGGCCCGCCCGAACTGCGGATCGAACTCGACCGGGCGATGGCCGACGGCCTGGGCGTCGATCTCGAGACGATCGCCCGGGTGCTCCAGTCCGCGCTCGACGGCCGCAGGGTCACGCTTCTGTCCGTCGGCGACGAGGAGCGCCACGTCGTCCTCTCCCTGCCCCAACCCCGGCCCGAGGAGCTTGCCGGACTGCGCTTCACCAGCAGCGCCGGCGCCGATCTCGTCCTCGGCCAGGTCGCGCGCTTCGTGCCGACGGAGGGAGCGCGCGAGGTCTTCCGCCGCGACCAGCGCCGCGTGGCGCAGGTGACAGCGCGGATCGCGGAAGGCAGCGACTATCCGCGCGCCATCGCCGCGGCAAACGACGCGATCTCGACGACCGAGCTTCCCCCCGGTCTGATCGTTCGCCTCGCCGGCGAGGAGGAGGAACGGCAGCGCGCCACGTCCGAACTGCGGCTCGCGGGCATCCTGGCGATCGTTCTCGTCCTCATGGTGCTGGCCGGGACGTTCGAGTCCCTCCTGCAGCCGCTCACCGTGCTGTTCTCCATCCCGCTGGCCCTGGTCGGAGTCGCCTGCACGATGGGTCCGATGGGGAGGCCGGTCGGCGTGATGGCGCTGCTCGGGCTGATCGTGCTCGCGGGTGTCGCGGTGAACGACGCCGTCCTTCTGATCGCCACGGCTCGGCGGCTGATGACCGCCGGCCTCGAGCGGCGAGCCGCCCTGGCACGGGCCGCCGCGATCCGGCTGCGGCCGATCCTGATGACGACCCTAACCACGGTGCTCGTCCTGCTGCCGCTCGCCGTCGGCGCCGGCGAGGCAGCCGAACTGCGAAGCCCGATGGCCTACACGATCATCGGCGGCATCGTCACTTCGACTGTCGGCTCGCTATTGGTGCTGCCCTGCCTGTACCTGATTCTCGACTCTCTGAGGCTGACCCGGCGCCGCCGACGGACCGCGGACGCCTGAACCGGAACACGCCGTGAGAGCCGGTCTCGACACGCTCGCCATCCGCCGTCCCCTGGCGGTGACGATGTTCTTCGTCGCTCTCGTCATGCTCGGTGGGTTCGCCTGGCAGAGACTGCCTGTCGAACTGTTCCCCGCTCTCACGGGCGACTCGCTCTACGTCAGCTTCTTCCGACCCGGCAGCGAACCGGAGACGATCGAGCGGGAGATCCTGATGCCGCTCGAGGCCCGGGTCCGCACACTGCCCCGGGTGGCCGAGACCTGGGGCGAGGTCAGCGGCGCCGGCGGCAGCTTCACCGTCCGCTTCGAACGCGGCGTCGATCTGAAGGTGCGGGAACTCGAGATGCGCCGCATCGCCGCCGATCTCGCCCGGACCCAGCCGCGCGACGCCTTCCTGGACGTGCAGGCCGACGACACCAGCATGTTCTCGAGCTTCGCCATGATCCTGCAGGTGACCGGCTCCGACGACGGGGACGCTCTGTACGACCTGGTCGACGAGATGATCACGCCCCGGCTGGCCGCGGTGCCGGGAGTCAGCCAGGCGACGCTCGGCGGTGGGGCCTCTCGCCAGTTGACCGTGTGGGTCGACCCCAACCGCTGCGCCGCCCTCGGCGTGACGACGGAACAGGTGACCGCCGCGGTGCGCGGCGCGGCGGGACGCCTCCGCTACCTCGGCAGCCTGGAGGACGAGGCCGGACGAACCGCGGTGATGCTCGACGGCCGGCCGGCCGGCCCGGTGTCGATGGGCGAAGTGCGGGTGGTTCCCGACCTTCCCGTCCTGGTCCGCCACGTGGCCGAGGTGGAGATCGGCTCCGGCCGCCGTCAGATGCTGTACCGGGTCGACGGCGAGCCCTCGGTGGGCGTCATCGTGTTCCAGGAGGAAGGCGCCAACCTGGTGCGGCTCGGCCGCGATCTCAGGCGTCGGATCGCGGAACTCAACGAGGAGTTCGCCCCGCTCGGCATCCGCCTGCTCCCCAGCTTCGACGCAGCCGAACTGGTCGAGACGCAGATCGACCGGCTACGGAACCTCGGCCTCTCGGGTTTCGGGATCGCACTCCTGGTCCTGTTCCTCTTCCTGCGCCAGTGGCGTGCGGTGGCCGTGGTCGCGGTCGCCGTGCCGGTCAGTCTGGCAGTGGCGCTCTCCTTTCTCTACGTGGCCGGTCTGTCGCTCAACCTCTTCACGCTCTTCGGGCTGGCGATCGGCGTCGGACTCATCGTGGACAACAGCGTCGTCGTGTTCGAGTCCGTCCAGCGGCGCCTGGAACGCGGCAGAAGTCCCGACGACGCCGCGGCCGGGGGCATCCGCCGCACCGGCCGCGCCATCGTCGCCGCTTCCGTCACGACGGCGATCGTCTTCCTGCCGGCCGTCATCATCGACCTGGAATCGACCCTGATGCAGAACATGATCGGGCTCCTGTCCCTGGCCATCCTGCTACCGCTGTTCGGTTCCCTCCTGGTGGCGATCGGCCTGGTGCCCCTGCTGGCGCGGCACCTCGCCGCACCGGCCGCGATCCGTCGGCTGGACAAGCTGCGTCAACGTCGCGAACGCTTCGGCGGTCAGGTGCCGCCGGATCCCACGCGGATCCTGTTCGCGGGCGTGCTCGCCTCCGCGCTGCGCCGGCCGGCGAGCTGGATCACGGGCGTCGTCACCGCCGTCGTCCTGAGCGTCATCGCCGCCCTGTTCCTCGTCGCTTCGAGCGGCCCCGGCCAGGCGCCGATCGCCGACCAGGTCCAACTCTCCGTTCGCCTGCCCGAGGGCCGCGGGAGCCTTGAGTCGGCCGTCCGCGTCTTCGAACGTCTCGAGACTATCCAGGAAGTCGAGGGCGTCGATCGGGTCGAGAGCATGATCCGGGAAGAGGGAGGATCGCTCACCGTCCACC
>VXUF01000059.1:17299-28659 GCA_009837085.1 Holophagales bacterium | reverse complement strand
ACGTCGACCCCGGCAGGCTCAACGCGTGGCTGGGCGAACTGCTCCGTGAACGCGGCGTGGACATCTTTCGAATGAAGGGGTTCATCAGCCTCGCAGGCGAGTCGCGTCGCTTCGTCTTCCAGGGAGTTCACATGCTCTTCGACGGACAGCCGGATCGTCCATGGGGTGACACGCCCCGGCGCAACCAGCTCATCTTCATTGGCCGCAACCTCGACGAGCGGTCGATGCGGCTGGGATTCGAGGCATGCCTGATCTGAACGACGGCAGTCCGAAGGGCGTTCTTCGCCCGGGTTGGGCCGCCGAGGTCGGTGACTACGCCATCGCCGGTGGGTGGACCCCACGCGGTGAGGCGCTGGTGGTCGGAGATGCCGCGGGTGGCGTCTACGCGTTCGACGGCAGGTCCGGCGCCACCATCTGGGCGCAGCGCGAAGCCCATGAAGGTGGAGTGCTCGCGCTGGCGATGCAGCCGAACCGAGCCGCGTTCGCAACGGCCGGCCAGGATGGCCGAGTCCTGGTCTGGAGTGCCGCCGATGGTCGGGTCGACCACGCTATCGACGTCGGAAGCGGTTGGGTGGAGAACGTGGCGTGGTCGCCGGACGGCCAGCGCCTGGCCGCCTCCTGCTCCCGGGAGGTCCACGCGTACGGCGCCGATGGAACCGAGATCCGGCGATTCCACGCTCATCCCAGCACCGTCAGCGCGGTCGCGTGGTCCAGCGCGGAGGAACTGGCGACGGCCTGCTACGGCCGGGTGACGTTCTTCGACGCGTCCACCGGGACGGTTCGCCAGAAGCTGGAGTGGAAAGGCTCCCTGGTGTCGATGGTACTGAGCCCGGACGGCGACATTGTGGCGTGCGGCAGTCAGGACAACTCGGTGCACTTCTGGCGTCGTTCCACGGAGCAGGACTCGATGATGTCGGGCTATCCCGGCAAACCGTCCGCCCTGGCCTTCAATGACACAGGCACCCTCCTGGCCACTGGCGGAGGCGACGCGGTGACGGTCTGGAGCTTCCAGGGAAACGGCCCCGAAGGCACACGGCCCGGCGTTCTGGAACTTCATTTTCAGACCGTTACAACGCTCGCCTTCGCTCGCGGAGGGAGGCGCCTGGCCTCCGGAGCCCGGGATGGCGCGGTCGTCGTGTGGTCCCTTGGGCGCAACGGACAAGGCGATCCAGTAGGAATCGCGCCTGTCGCGGACGTTGTCGGCGCCGTGTACTGGCGACCAGATGGACGCGCGCTTGCCGCGCTCGACGCACAAGGCCGCGCGACGGCCTGGCGAGTCGGCTGAACAAGGCCCCGAACTCCACCTCGCAGCTCAACCGCCGCAGCAATCACTCAGCGTCGGCCTCGCCGGCGACACCATGACTTTTTGGATCACAGGAGAAAGACCCATGCAATACAAGGACAATCCACTCAACCCGTTTCAGCTACTCCCGGCGCTCCTGCTCGCTGTTCTGGCTACAACCGCGGGACTGGGTGCCGAGGACAACACCGCGTCTCTCCAGAGAGCGAGCGAGGGTGAACAGGCCGACGCGGTCGATTCCAACGCCGACGGTGAACCCCAGGACGAAACCACGGTGACCGATCGGATCACGGTCTATGGCAAGGCAGTCAACCCTGCCAGCACGACAGGCAGCCGGCTGCAACTGACCGTCATGGAGACACCGGCAACAGTGGACATCATAGACGGCGACACCATCCGTGAACGCCTGGATACGAGCGTGATGGAGGCCGTCACCCGCTCCGCCGGCTTCACCAACGATGGACACCCGGGCAATGGAAGCCAGAACATGGCCGCCAGGGGCTTTCGTGGTCAGGGCACTGTCACCAAGATGTTCGACGGCACGAACTACTACAACGCATTCAACACGCTCACCTTTCCCTTCGACACCTGGGGCGTCGAGCGCATCGAGGTATTGAAGGGCCCTGCCTCCGTGCTCTACGGTGAAGGCGGCATCGGTGGCGCGTACAACGTCATACCCAAGCGACCCCGGCAGGACCCCAGTGGCGACCTGCGGGTATCCGTCGGCGAGAATGACACCCGTTTTCTCGGACTCGGCCTGACCGGCGGCCTCGCCGACAACGTCGCCTACCGGCTCGACTACAGCAACAACCAGTCCGATAACTGGGTGGACAGGGGTGACAGCAAGACCGAGATGATCTCCGCCTCGCTCCTGTGGCAAGTCACCGACGACTTCTCGCTGACAGGCCGGTACGATCACGGCGACCAGGAACCCATGCGGTACTTCGGGACGCCACTGGTCGACGGGGCCTTCCCAACCGAGTTGATCGAGAGCAACTTCGATGTCACGGACGGGCGGGTCCGCTACGAGGATGGGGTTGCCCGCCTCAGAGCCGACTGGAACATCAGTGAACGCCTGTCCATGCAGTCGGAGTTGTACCGGCTCACCAGCGATCGTTTCTGGAAGACGCTCGACTACTTCCAGTACGACCGGCCCTCAGCCACGGTGAACCGGTCCTCACCCCTGGTCATCGCCCATGACATCGAACACGACGGATTCCGTACCAACTTCGTGCTCGACTCCGGAAGCGACACGCGCCAGGTCAAGACCTCGATAGGCTTCGAGACCAACGACCTCACCTTCGCGCGGGCAACCAACTTCGGCGGCGCGAACCCCAATGGCGTCGACTGGAACAACGACTTCGACGTCGTCAACGCCTTCGACTTCAACCCCGGCGCGTTCTCGGACATCACCGACGCGCAGGACAGAACGGAGATCATCTCCGACGTCGCCCAACTCGCGGTGTTCGCCGAGAGCCAGATTGGCCTCACCGAATCACTGACGCTCGTCCTGGGCCTGCGCCACGAGGATGTCGAGACGGACTACGAAGATGTGAGCAATCCGCCGATCTTCGACCAGAACGTGGACGCCCTGACGGGCCGGGCGGGACTGACCCTTGATTTGCGCGACGATACCGTGCTCTACGGCCAGTACACCACGGGCGCGACCCACCCGAGCAACAGTATCGTGCAGACCTCGGCCAGGAATCGGGAAGTGGATTTCATCACGAGCGAGCAGGTGGAAGTCGGCATCAAGCAACAGCTCCTGGACAGGCGTCTGTCCTGGAGCGCGGCCCTGTTCGACATCGTCAAGAACAACCTGATTGAAGACGATCCGGATTCGCTCAACCCGGAGGACGTGATCGTCATCCCGGAGCAGACTTCCCGGGGTATTGAGTTCAGCCTCACAGCGGCGCTGGCCGATGCCGTGACGTTGACAGCCACCGGGGTCCTTCTGGATGCGGAAACGGATACCGGCGAGACACCGAGAGAGGTGCCTGAAGAGACCTTCAACCTGGGGCTCGTCTGGGCTCCTCTCGGGAAGCTGCAGTTCTCGGCTGACGCCCGCTATGTCGGCGAGCGTGCACATCCTGACAACCCGATTCCCTCGTACACGGTCGTTGACGCCTCAGCACGCTGGCGCTTCAATGAGGACCTTTCCGTCGCCATGCGCGTCGACAACGTGTTTGACGAGCTCTACGCCGTTTCCGCGTACTACTGGCCCAATACCTGGCTTGTCGGCAAGCCCCGCACGGTCAGCCTGACCCTGGATTACGACTTCTTCTAGTCAACGATTCTGTCGGATTCACTGGACCGGCGCTTGAAGCCCGTCGAAACTCGGGCGCACCATGAGACTTACAAGGCTGCTTTACGTCAGTCATCGGTGGCTGGGAATTGGCATGTGCGTGTTCCTGGCCATGTGGTGTATCAGCGGCGTGGTGATGATGTACGTGGGTTTCCCCGAGCTGACCAGGGACGAGTACTACGACGGGCTGGAACCGCTCGCTGCCGATCGCGTCAACGTCGGTCTCGAATGGCCACTGGGCCTCGCCGACTCCGAGGCCGGTATCGAGCAGCTATTGCTGACCAGCAGTGCGGGCCGGCCCGTCTATCTTCTCAAGCTGGAAGGCGGCTCCTGGATGGGCATGTATGCCGACACCGGCGCGGGCGTCGCTCAACTGCCGGCCAAAGCAGCCGTGGCGGCGGCAGTCGATTTCTACGAGGCGCAACACTCCACTGAGGCAGTAACCGGCAAGCATCTGGAGCAGTTGCACATGGACCAGTGGTCCGTGTCCGATGGTCTGCACCCCTACCGGCCACTGCACAGGGTGTCGATCGAGGACGGCATGGGCAGCGAGTTGTATGTCTCTTCGTTGACCGGTCAGGTTGTACGTGACACCCGGCGCAGCGAGCGCATCTGGAACTGGCTGGGTTCGAATCTGCACTGGATCTACCCGGTGCAGTTGCGCGAGCACCGCGCTCTCTGGGAGCAGGTCATTGTCGTCCTTTCGCTGGCGGGTCTGGTCTCGGTGATCACCGGCGCGATCATCGGCTTCATGCGCCTGCGACCACGACGCAAGTACCAGAACGGCTCCTGGTCGCCCTATCGGGGCATGACCTGGTACCACCATGTTCTGGGCTTGCTCGCGTTGGTGTTCCTGTCGACGTTCCTCCTTAGCGGCCTGATGTCAGTGGGCCCCTGGGACGTGTTCGAGTCCAACAGCAGTTTCTCCGAGCAGAGGCAGCGTTACCAGCAGCAGGATGGCGCCTCGCGATCGGCTCCCGCCTACTCACGAGCCGAGAACATTCGGGAACTGATCAGGAAGGACGCGGGATTCCCGGTCAAGGAGATTGCATGGCACTGGATTGGCGGCAGGTCCCATGTCTCCCTGCACGGCTCCGCACAGGAAGTCCAGCACCTGCTCGCTCCAGGCGAGACAGAATCGTTGGCGCAGAGAATCCACGGCCGCATCGGCAACCTGATTCCCGGGAGCAGTATTCGGGATTGGCAGCAGTTGGACAGCTACGATCTCTACTACTACTCCCATCACAACCGTCACCGCCCACTGCCAGCGCTAAGAGTCGAGTTCGATGATCCAGAGGCCACGTGGTTTCACATCGACTTGTCCACCGGCCAGATTCTCGAGCGCTTGACCGACAGGCGGCGGCTGGAGCGCTGGATCTTCAACGGGCTACACACGCTGGACTTCACTTTGTTGATCAATCACCGACCTGCCTGGGACCTGGTGATGATCAGCCTTTGTAGCGGCGTCTTCGTCTTTTCGGTGACATCCGTGGTCATCGCCGCGCAGTATCTGCGGCGGAGAACGCGCTCGTTCGGTAAGTCGACTCGACTTCAGGACCGGATGCCTCCGATCCCTGAATGATCCAGATGAGGACTTCGATGCCCGTGAACCAGGAAGCACGTTCCAACCATCCCCGGCTCCCCGTCACCGTTCTGTCGGGATTCCTCGGGGCGGGTAAGACCACCCTGCTCAACCAGGTGCTCAACAACCGGGAGGGGCGGCGAGTCGCGGTGATCGTCAACGACATGAGCGAGGTCAATATCGACGCGGCGTTGGTCGAGCGCGGCGGTGCGGAACTCTCGCGGACCGAGGAGAAGCTGGTCGAGATGTCGAACGGCTGTATCTGCTGCACACTGCGGGACGACCTGCTCGCCGAGGTTTCGCAGCTCGCCCGGGAGAAACGCTTCGACTACCTGCTCATCGAGTCCACGGGGATCTCGGAGCCGATTCCGGTCGCGCAGACGTTCACCTTCGAGGACGAGAACGGCGTCAGCTTGAGTCAGGTTTCGCGCCTCGACACGATGGTCACAGTCGTGGACGCGGCAAGTTTCCTGCGGGACTACAACGCCGCCGAGGCGCTACAGGACCGCGGCGAGTCGCTGGGCGAGGATGATGAGCGGACGGTGACCGACCTGCTCATCGACCAGATCGAGTTCGCCGATGTCATCGTGCTCAACAAGCTCGATCTCGCGAGCACCGATCAGGCTCTCGAAGTCGAGGCCATCGTGAACGCGCTAAACCCTGGCGCGGAGATTCTCAGAACGACACACGGACAGGTCCCGCTCGAACGCGTGCTCCACACGGGCCTGTTCGACTACGAGAAGGCAGCGGGCTCCGCTGGCTGGATTCGAGAACTTCAGGGCGAGCACACGCCGGAGACAGAAGAATACGGAATCTCGAGCTTCACGTACCGCACGCCGCAGCCGTTCGACGCCGAGAAGTTGTGGGAGTTCCTGCACGACGACGCGAACTGGCGCGGCGTGCTCCGCTCGAAGGGCTTCTTCTGGGTAGCCGCCGACCATCGCGTCGCCTACGAGTGGGCTCAAGCCGGCGGCGTCAGCGAAGTGAAGCCCAGCGGGATGTGGTGGGCGGCCGTGCCGAGCCAACACTGGGCGCACCCCGAGGGTCAGCGGCCCGACCAACAGCCGGGCTGGCATCCGCGCTTCGGCGACCGCACCCAGGAGCTCGTCTTCATCGGCCAGCGGATGCAGGAAGCGGCGTTGCGCGCTCGCCTCGACGCGTGCCTGCTCGACGAACGCCTCGCCGCCGCTGCCAGCGAGGCATGGGCAGAACTCCCGAACCCGTTTCCGGTGTTTGCCGGGGCCGAGGAGTCAACATGACCGAAACCGCCTCATCCGTCCTGGCGAGAGGGTTACCGAGCTGGCCGACTCCCTGTATCTCCGGACGATTCCCGAAACCGACCAATCAGGCCTCGGCCAGCGCCTCGGCCATGTTGTTCAACGCCAACTCCACGATCCTGCGCGAAGAGGCCAGGTTCATGCGCATGTGTCCAGCCCCGCCGGTGCCATACCAGGGACCCTGGTTCAGGAACACCCCCGCGCGCTCCGCGAACCACCGTTGCACGATCGCTTCGGGGGTCACCGGATAGACCGCCTCGGCGCTCTCGCGCGCGGCGGTCTCAGCGGCCCCGATCCGCTCCGCGAACTCCGCCACGTCGAGCCAGGCGAGGTAGGTGCCCTGCGCCTTGGTGTAGCGGATACCCGGCAGGTTGTCGCGGATGTGTGTTGCGGCGAAGTCGTGGTTGGCGTCGATGTAGGGGATCAGTTCATCCAGCCACGGGGCGCCCTCCTCGAGCGCGGACCGCATCGCCACCAGCGCGAGCGGGTTCAGATCGGCGCGCGTGTTGGCCTTGACCCGCTCCAGCAGATCGGGGTTGGTGCTGTAGTACCAGCCCAGCCTCATCGCGGAGAGCCCGAACGACTTGGTCCCGGAGTTGAAGGTCAGGCTGTTGGCGACGATCTCGGGGTCGAGCGTGGCGAAGGGCGTGTAGCTGCTCCCGCGGGTCACGAAGTCGCAGTGGATCTCGTCGGCGAGGACGACTAAGCGATGCTTCAGGCAGATCTCGCCGAGGCGGGTCAGGTCGTCGGGGGACCAGTGGTTGCCGGTCGGGTTCTGCGGGTTGCAGAGGAGGAAGGTGTTGCAACGCTGGGCGCGCCGTTCGAAGTCGTCGAAGTCGATGGAGTAGCGGCCGTCCGCGTCAACGACCATCTCGCTGTCATCTGCGACCGTGCGTGTGAACCAGAGGTCGCCGTAGAAGCCGTCGTAGGTGGGTGTCGTCATGAGGACGCGGGTGCCCGGGGGTGAGAAGGTCCGCAGCGCGGCGACGATGCCCGGATGCACGCCGGTCGTGAAGACGAGGGTGGACGGATCGATCTCGACGCCGTAGCGGCGGTCGTTCCAGGCCACGACCGCTTCGGCGTAGGAGTCGGAGCGGCGTATGTAGCCCCAGTTCTCGTGGGCGCAGCGCTCGGCGAGTGCACGCGTGACGCAGGGGGCCGCGCGGAAGTCCATGTCGGAGACGCCCATGGCGGCCACGATGCCGGGGCCGTATTGCTCGATCGGGCCGTCCCAGCGGGACGAGTCAGTGCCGCGACGGTCGTAGACTTCGTCGAAGTCCGTGGCGGGTGTGGATTGGCTGGGTTGTGCGGAGGCGTGGCCGGTGTTCAAGAGCGCGGGGGCACCGGCCGCGCCGAGGAGGACGCTCGTGCCGGTGCTTCGCAGCAGGGTCCGGCGGCTGAGTGCGTTGGACGGCATGGGCTGGTGCTCTTGCTCCCTACTCGCCCGGAAGCCGGCTTGGCTCGGAACGGCCCAAGAGGACCACCGCGTCAAAGGACATGACGAGATCCCAGTACTCCCACCCATCCGGATAGGACTGAAGTCCGTTCAGTCGCGCTTGCCTTAGCGGTGCGCGCAGGCCCCGAAGGTCGAACAGAGTCCAGTCCGCTACGGCAGCGGAGCGAAACGGTCGTAGCGCTCTCTGTTGCTCCCAGGTGCAAGGTCTCGGAAAGTTCGCGGGAGACGTATCCTGGCAGTTGACGATCGCAAGGTTCAGCATCCCTGTTCGCTCGGCGATCGCCAGTTCCGCGACGAAGTTCGCGAGTGTAGACGTGCCGAAGTCGTGCATCAGCCCACGGGCGGCATGGTAAGCGCCGAGCCGGAACATCACGCGCGGCCTCGAGTCGCCTGCTTCCTTCGCAGCTCGGTACTGACGCAGGAAGAGCTCCTTCTTGAGGTTGTCGCTCGCGTGCTCCGGGGGCGCGGAGATTCGCCAACGCAGCGCATCGAGTATGTAGCGCAGCTCGGTCTTCGGCCTGGCTCGCGTCTGTTGTATGACTTGCTCGATGGCACCTCGAAACGCACCAGTGTTGTAGTCGCCGCTTCTCTCCGCAGCCCCTACCTGCTCCAGCAAGGACTG
Organism: Holophagales bacterium; assembly: GCA_009837085.1. Taxonomy (GTDB): domain Bacteria; phylum Acidobacteriota; class Thermoanaerobaculia; order Multivoradales; family Multivoraceae; genus Multivorans. The sequence continues at coordinate 20,117 of VXUF01000059.1, read as the reverse complement.
TACCGCCTGTCGCCTGGAGGGCCGCGGGGACAACTCCGCCAGCCTCTTCAGCAACGGAGCGGCTCGATACTCGGCATCCAGTCCCCAGATCAAGGGAGCCGCGGACTTGCGGTGGGGGCCGCTGACGCTGCCAAGTTCCTCGTAGAAGGCAACGTCCTCCTCCGAGATCGGCGGCACGCTGTTGTTCGGCAAACGAGGCCAGGTTGCCCCCTGGAAGTGTGAAAGGGCCTGTTGATCGGCAAACCTCGCGAACCTGTCGAGCCTGTCGCCGAGCCAGGGACCAGCTTCGATCGCTACGTGCCTATAGCCCAAAGGAGCGAGTTCCCGCCAAAGAGCGCCCACCAGAGTCGGGACCTCCCGGACATCGTGCTCTTCACCGATGAACACGAACTGGGCTTCGGTCGCCTCGGCGCGAAACCACTCTTTCGCAGGCCCTTCGAGCTCTCCCTCAGCACTCAGGGCGACCTCGTAGGCGCTCTGTTCCAGATAGGCGGCGACCGTCTCGTGAATTCCCGGCCTTGGGCCATCCTGAGGAGCGGCCGCATCGCAGAACGCCACGCAGATCAAGAGTCCCGGCAAGAACTGCACAGGCACCTCGCGAACGTCCCCTGGACCCCTCCCACCGTGCCCTCGGCAGGCGGGTGTGCTCGCCGTCGCTACTCGCCGCCGCCGGTCGATCCGGCGGAGCCGGCCGCGCGGATCGCGGCCGCGTCTTCCGGCTCGACGTAGGTCCAGGCCAGGAAGGGGGCCATCATCTCGTCGGTGCTCTGGGCGCCCCAATCGACCGCGCGGCCGATGTCCAGGAAGGGGTACTCGTCGAGCTTGGTCTCCGAGTTGTCGTAGACGGCCTCGATCTCGACCCGGGTGCCGGCGGGCAGCACCTTGGGCTCCCGGTAGATGTAGTTCGTCTGCCAGCTGTAGTCGTACTCGGGCACGTCGAGCAGCACCTCGGTGCCGCCGCCGGGGTAGTACGCGGTGTACTTCATGCTCTGGCCGCGGAAGTGCATGTGCGGATGGAGCGACAGCAGCACGGTGTCCTTCTCGAAGATCCGGGACGAGCCGACGCGCCAGCTTCCGTGGCCCGGCGGGATCTCGAAGGCACCGGCGCCGATCGTGTTCCACGTCACCTTGTGCCTGACCTCGGCACCGACCGGGTGAAACCTGAAGGCGACCGCCGAACGGTCGTAGCCGCCGGAGCCCGGACCGGGTTCCTTGTGGTAGTGGACGTTGAGGCGCACGACCATGCCGGCGCGCAGCAGGTTGCCGAAGCCCGGCGGGTAGATCGTCGGGTCCTCGCCGGCGGCGATCGAGCCGAGCGAGAAGGTGTTCTCGCTGAGCACGTCGACCTCGCCGTCCTCGTTCGGGATCAACGCCCGGCCGGTGATGTGATGGACGAAATCGGCGTCCGGCTGGTACTCGATCGCCTGCAGCCAGCGGGGCTCGGGGAGCATCTCTTCGGTCAGCGTGATGAAGAAGTTCGGCTGCTCGTCTTCCACGTCGTCGCCCACGTAGTACGGCTCCTCCATGTAGACGATGAGATCCGGCTTGCCGATCAGGAAGCCGCCCGTGTCCTCCCACTCACGCGGCGCCGGACCCTTCGAGGGATCACCCTTGGGGGCGCCGCGCTTCGCCCAGGCCACGACCGTGTCGATCTCCTCCTGGGTGAGGGTCCGCTCGTTCAGGAACACGCCGGCGGTGTGGTCCGTCGCGTCCCACGGGGGCATCTCACGGCTCTGCACGAGGCGGGCGATGGACCGAGCCCACGGCCGGACCTCCTCGTAGGTCATCAGCGACATCGGCGCCACCATGCCGGCGACGTTGTCACCTCCGGGGCGATGGCAGGTCTGGCAGTTCTCCTGGAAGATGGCCAGCACGTCCTCGTGGAAGGTGACCGCTTCTCCACTGTCGGCGGCGACCGCCACGGAGGTCAGTCCGAGCGTGCCAAGAACGAGAAGTGCAGCGATCGAGCGGTTCATGCGCGCCTCCAGCTTCCAACCAGTTGTTCCGAGTCGGCAGCCGGACTCTAGCAGCTACTGGCCACTCACTCAGTCCCACACGCCCTCAGGGATCGGCTTCGCCTCGACCACCTCTACCGCCACCTTGTCCGGCCCCATGACGAAGAAGCTCCGCATGTCGAGTTCCGGCCGGTACGTGATCGGCTCGACGATCTCGACTCCCGCCGCCTGCAGCCGCTCGAACACCGGCTCGATGTCGCGGTAGGAAAAGGCGAAGTGGTCTATCGCCCGGCCGCGCTGGGGCTCCGTCTCCAGGAGCGGCGGAGCCTCCGAAGGCCACCACGGCGCCACCGGCTCGTAGTCCGGCAGGTTGTAGACGATGAAGTTGACGTTGTCGGTGCGGAAGGCATTCGACCAGGCCCGGTGCTCGCGGTGAAACTCCTCCCAGGTCGCGAACTCGGCATCCGGCCCAACCGGACGAGGATTGCCCTCGGCGGTGCGCCGTGCCCGCAGTCCGAAGTGCCGCTCGTACCAGGCGGCCGTCTCGTTCACGTCCGCCGCGAACAGGTGGACGTGAGCGAAGCGGTGGTGGCCCATCGTGTTCACCTCGATCATCTCGCGGTCCGGTCCGTTCACATAGATGACATGTCCGCGGCCCAGGCGGTAGATCGGCGTGTGGATGTCGACGCCGCGGGACAACAGCCAGCGGTACTGGCTGGGCAGATCGACGCCGCCCCAACCGAAGTGCCAGATGCCGCTCCGCTGGCTGCCGTCAGGCGGCTCCGCGACTTCGTTGAACAGGATGAAGGACCGCTCCGTGAACACCGCGTCCGCGACCCCGCGAAACTCGATCGGCAGGGCGC
>VXUF01000059.1:0-17289 GCA_009837085.1 Holophagales bacterium | reverse complement strand
CGACCGAACGGTCGACGTCGGTGACGTTGAGGTGAACGTGGTGGAACCGGGCCGGTTCAACCGCCACGCCGGTTTCCTGAGCCGCCAGCGGTCCGCCCGCCGCCAGCGCCACGGCCGAACAGGCGAGTCGTCGCCTCACGCTCAGTAGGCGGCCCCCGGGAGGCGTCAATGAGATCCCCCGGCAAGGATCTCCACCAGCTCGATCTTCGTACCTTCGGGCCCCTCGACGAAGGCGATCCTGTGCCCGTCGTCCAGCACCCGCGGTTCTTCGACGAACTTCACGCCGTTGGCACGCAACCTCTCGAGCCACGGGTCGTACTCCGTGGTGTGCCAGCCGATGTGATCGACCGCCGTGCCGTCGGTGCCGATCCGCTCGCCCGGCACCTGGGTGACGACCAGCCAGGTCTCGTCGCCGCCGTTGTCGTAGAGAATCGACTGGAGCGGCGCGAGGCCCTTGAACGCAACGACTTCACCACCGAACTGCCGGGCGTACCAGGCCGCCGTGGCGGTCGCGTCGTTAGAGAACACGTGAAGGTGGTGGAGACCGGGGGCGCCGCCGTGGTCCATGTCGTCGATCACTTCGATGCGCGTGCCCCAGGGGTCTTCGCAGAAACCGAAGGTGAATCCGCCTGCCTCCACGTACCGCGCGGCGCCGACCACCCTGCCGCCCGCGACCTCGCACTCCTCCAGGGTCGCCGCCACGTCCGCCACCGAGAAGCTGATGTGATCGAGGGACGTGGCGCCGCTGCCGCTGGTCGGCTCCCCCTCCCTGACCTTCAGGATGTCGTTGCCGTAGAACACGGCGTCGAAGGGACCGCTCTTGCCCAGCCGGCCGCCGAAGAGCTCCTGGTACCAGGTCGCCGCCGCCCTCGTGTCGGGGGCAACGAGGTGGACATGATCGAACTCCTCGGCGACAAGTGGCAAGGAGACGCTGGCGAACATGCCCAGCGCCGCCATCGAGACGACGAAGCCGGGAGTCGTGACCCTGGGAGAGGCGAGGCGCATGTGAGTCCTCCGGCGCTTGTATGATTCGCGAAGCGGCAACCGGCAGCGTACCAGCCTGAGGGGGTACAACTGCCATGGACACCACGAACGGGAAGGCCGGTGGCGCGACGCTCGCAGCCTGCGCGCTGTTCCTGTTGTGCCTGGCGAGTTTCGGTTGCAACGGCGTCGGCGCCAAGCGGGCCGCCGGGCAGACAGAAACGTCCGGAACCGTCGCGGCCTTTCGCAGCGAAACCGCACCGACCACTCGCGTGCGGTACGGCCAGGTAGACGCCCTGGTGACGGCCTCCGGCTCCGTCGTCGCGCCGCGCCTGACCGAACTCGGCCCCGAACTCTCGGGGCGACTGTCGGCCGTCTACTTCAACGTGGGCGATCAGGTCGCGGAGGGCGACGTCGTCCTGCAACTCGATCCCGTTCCCTTCCGGATCGATCTTCAGCGGGCGCGTGCGGGTCTGGCCCTGGCCCAGGCCGAGGCCGCACAGGCGCTGCAGGAACTCGAGCGGGTCGAGCGGCTGGCCGAGCAGGAGGTGGCCCCACCCCAGGAGCTTGACCGGCAACGGACCCAGCTTGCGGTCGCCAAGGCCCGGGTCGAGCAGGAACTCGCCGCCGTGAGGAGCGCCGCGGAGGATCTGACCCGGACCGCGGTGATCAGCCCCTACGACGCCCACGTGGTCGAACGTCAGCTTCACGAGGGAGCGATCGTTGGTCCGGGTTCGGTCGTCGTCACGATTCAGGAACTGAGCGGCTTCGCGGCGGAACTCGACGTGCCGGCCGCGGCGGCGGCGCCGGTCCAGGTGGGCGACCCGGCAGTCCTGATCGTCGAGGGCGCGGCGGACCCCCTTCCCTCCACGATCGCGGCGGTAAACGCTCGAATCGATCAGGAGACGCGGACCTACCGCGTGCGAGTCCCAGTGCCCGGGGAGACACCGGAGGCCAAGGCGGGCGCCTTCGTCCGCGCCGAGATCCGGCCGCGGACCCGCGACGGCGCGGTGATCGTCGAACGCAGCGCGGTTCTCAACCGCGACGGACGCACCTACGTGTTCAGCGCCGTGGACGGCCGCGCCGAGCAGATCGAAGTCTCCGTCGGCGCCACCGGTCAGCGATGGGTCGAAATCAGGAGCGGCGCCGAGGCCGGCGACGCCCTGATCATCGGACCGGTCATCGATCGACTGGCCCACGGAGCACCGATCGAGGTCACCGAACCACCGCCGCTCGAGGCGGGCCGCGAGACCGCCACGTCCGCCGCGGTGTCCGAGACGTCGCCGTAGGGACGGCGCTGCCGACATCATGCTGAACCTGCCGCTCACGTCGATCCGGCGGCCGGTCTTCGCCTTGATGCTGAACGTGGGGCTCGTCGCTCTCGGCCTGGTGTCCCTGAACCGGCTGAACGTCGATCTGAACCCGGATGTCGAGTTCCCCTTCGTCACGGTCACTACCGTGCTCGAAGGGGCTTCGCCTGAAACGGTCGAAACCGAGGTCACCGACGTCCTCGAAGAGCAGATCAACACGATCGAGGGGATTCGCGACCTCAGTTCGGTCTCATCGGAGGGGATTTCCCACATCTTCGTCGAGTTCGAGACGGACTACGACGTGGACGTGAAGGCCCAGCACGTACGGGAGAAGATCGCCCCGGTTCGTGCCGACCTGCCGCTCGACGTCGAGGACCCGGTCGTCACCCAGCTCGATCCGGACGCGACTCCGATCCTTTCCGTCATGCTTGGCGGCCCGGTCTCGGTCCGCGAACTGTCCGAACTCGCGGAAACCACCGTCAAGGACCGGCTCGAGAGACTGCCGGGCGTCGGCAGCATCGAGATCATCGGCTCCCGCCGGCGGGAGGTCCGGATCTGGCTCGACCCGGTTCGACTCGCCGGCTACGGCCTGTCGATCGACGACGTGCGCTCGACGCTTCTGCTTGAGAACGCCGAAACCGCCGGCGGCCGCGTCGAGGGGCGTGAACGGGAATGGACAGTCACCACGTCCGGCAAGGTCAAGCGGGTCGAGGACTTCGGCGCCCTGATCGCCGCCGAGCGCGGCGGCCGGCTGGTCTACCTGCGCGACGTGGCGAAGATCGAGGACGGTCTGGCCGAGGAGCGCTCGATCGCGCGCTTCAACGGTCAGCGCGGCGTCTCGCTCGAGGTACGCAGACGAAGCGGAGCGAACACGGTCGTCGTCGCCGAAGCGGTACGTGTCGAGGTCGAAGCGCTGGGGCAGGACCTGCCGCCGGGAATGGAGGTCCTGATCACCCGCGACATGGCGGTGTTCATCGAGGACTCGATCTACTCGGTGTTCTCCAACATGATCTGGGGCGGCGCCCTGGTGGTCCTGGTCGTGCTGCTGTTCCTGCGCAACCCGCGTTCCACCCTCATCTCGGCGCTCGCGATCCCCTCCTCCGTCATCGCCTCGTTCACGTTCTTCTACCTGGCCGGGTTCACCCTGAACGTGATGACGCTGATGGCGCTCGCTCTTTCGATCGGCGTCGTGATCGACGACGCGATCGTCGTGCTGGAGGTCATCTACCGGCGCATCGAGCGGGGCCACGAGCGCCGCGAAGCGTCCGAAGAAGGCGCCAGCCAGGTCATGTTGGCGGTCGTCTCGACCACGCTCGCCCTGTGCGCCGTATTCGTGCCGATCGCCTTCCTGAGCGGCACGGTCGGCCAGTTCTTCTACGAGTTCGGGATGGTGATGACGATCGCCGTCTGCGTCTCCAGCCTGTTCGCCCTGACGCTGACTCCGATGCTAGGCAGCCGGGTGCTCAAGGCGACCCAGGGACGCGATCCGGTGAGCCGCACCCTGGGCCGCGGCCTCGACGGACTCGACCACTTCTACAAGATCGTCCTGCGGCGGGCGCTCGGGCACCGGGCCCTGACGCTCGCCGTCGCCGTGGCGGCGATGGTCGGCGGCGTCCTCGTCGCGTTCACGCTTCCGTTCGACCTGTTCGGCACCGAAGACCGGAGCGAGTTCAACGTCAACCTGAAGATGCCGGTCGGGACTCCGCTGGCCGTGACGTCCCAGACCGCCCGCCGCACGGAGGAGCTGATCGCAGGAGACCCGGATGTGAGCAACCGTTTCGCCACGATCGGCGGCGGCAGCCGCCAGGAGCCGCATCGAGCCTCGATCTACGTCCAGTTGACGAACAAACGGGACCGCCAACTCAGCCAGGCGGCGATCATGGACCGCGTCCGCGACCGGCTGCTCGGGGAGGTCCCCGAAGCCGAGGAGATCGTCGTGTCGCCGATCAGCTGGATCGCCGGCAGCGAGGATCAGACGGGAACGCGCGCCGTCTCCTACAGTCTCCGCGGTCCCCGCATCGCCGACCTGGAGCTGTACTCCGAGCGGCTGGTGGCGCGGATGCGAACGGATCCTTCCTTCGTCGACGTTGGCACGTCCTGGGAGACCGGCAAGCCCGAGATCGAGATCGATGTCGACCGGGACCGCGCCGCCGACCTCGGGGTGCCGGCCACGGTCATCGGGCGCACGATCCGCACCCTGCTCGCCGGCGAGGAACTGGGCGCCTTCGAGGAGAACGGCGAACGCTACGACGTCCGCGTTCAGGTCCTGCCCGAGTACCGGGACGAACCGGGGAAGCTCGATCTGATTCAGATCCGCACGGCTTCCGGCCAACTGACGCCCCTCACGAACGTCGCCAACATCCAGCTCGGCGAGGGCGCGGTCCAGATCAGGCGGCAGAACCGTTCGCGCGAGATCACGATCGCCACGAACGGCGCGGAAGGCGTCGCCCAATCCGAACTCGCGGCCCGCATCGAGGAGTACGGCCGCCAGATCGGTCTCGCTCCTCCGAACACGCTCGTGCCGAGCGGCACGACGGTGATCATGCAGGAGACGGGCCTGTCCCTGCTGTTCGCGTTCGTGCTCGCCGTGGTCGCCATCTACATGGTTCTGGCGTCGCTCTTCAACTCGCTCGTCCATCCGGTCACGATCATGATGTCGGCGCCGCTTTCCTTCATTGGCGCTTTCCTGGCGCTCAAGCTCTCCGGCCAACCGCTCGACATGATGAGCGGCATCGGCCTGCTGGTGCTGATGGGTCTGGTGATGAAGAACGGCATCCTCCTGATCGACTACATCAACCGACTCCGCCAGGACGGGCAGAGCCGCAGGGACGCGATTCTCGAAGCAGGCCCGGCCCGATTGCGGCCCGTGCTGATGACCGCCTTCTCCCTGATCTTCGGCCTGCTGCCGGTCGCGTTCTCCCAGGCCGCCGGTTCCGAGGGCCGCGCCGCGATCGCGGTGCTGATCATGGGCGGCATGGCGACTTCGACGCTGCTGACGCTCCTGGTCGTCCCGGTCGTCTACGACCTGATGGACCGGTCGGTCGAGAAGGCCACGGCCTGGAGCCGCGCTGCTAGAGCCGCCTTCAGGGCGCCACGGCCCGCACTGGCACGCCGCGCAGCGCCACGGAGCGACAGGCCGCAATGAGGGCAGGCACGAACAGGTGCGGCCTCGCCACGCAGGCATAGTGATCGGCATCTACGCGGTGAATCTCCGCGCCCGGGATCGCAGCCGCCATCGCCTCTTGATACTGGGCCGGGATGTGCTCGTCCCGCAGCGTGATCACGACCGCGGCCGGTACGTCGATGTCGCCCAGCCAGTCGCTGGAGTCGAAGCGCGCGAGCGCGGCGGCGGCCTCGATCACCGAAGCCGGCTCCGTCGGGGAGAGCTGCTCCTTCAAAGCCAGACGCCGGCCGGGATCCTGGACGTTCTCGAGCATCCGCTCACCCATGCTGTCCCACATCGACTGGGGCGCCACGCGGGCCGCGAGCGAGAGCAGCGGTCCAAGCGTCGAAGCGGCCCGCTTGGCCCGCGGTCCGCCGAAACGCGAACTGGTCGCACAGAGAACGAGACCGGCGGTGCGGTCCCGGTGCCGGCGCCAGAACAACTGCGCCACCGCGCCGCCCATCGAGTAGCCGACAGGAATCACCCGCTCCACGCCCAGGCGATCGGCCAGCGCGGCCGCGTCGTCCGCGCAGTCCTCCAGCTTGAAGGCGCCGATCCGCCGAATCCCGCGGCCGTGGCCCCGGTGATCGAGCGCGACGACGCGGAAGCCGCGCGCCAGCGCGGCGAAGCTCGTCGACCAGTTCAGGAGCGCGGTAGCCGCCAGCCCATGCAGCAGCAGCAGCGTAGGCGCGCCGGGCGGCCCGGCGATGTCGTGAGCCCAGGTCGCGCCCCGGCCCAATAGGTCGATCCGCCGGCCCGTCGACGAGGAGTCCACGGCGCCGTCCTCAGGCGTAGCGCCCGGTCTGTTGGGTGCGGGCGTAGACGTCGTCGACGACCCAGTGGAACAGGCACACGTGGACGCTTTCCACCATGCCCATGTCGTCCAGATCAACGTGAACGCCGTCCTGCTGGAGTTCCTTCAGCCGGCCCCCGTCGAACCCGGTGAGCCCGAACGTGCGGAGATCATGGCGGTTCGCCCAGTCCACGGCGGCCAGCACGTTCGGGCTGTTTCCCGAGCCGCTGAACACCATCAGGGCGTCGCCGGGGACGGCAGCGCTCATCAACTGCTGGACGAAGACCTGCTCGTAGTCCAGGTCGTTCGCGACCGCGGTGATCCAGGGCACGTTGTCCGTCAGGCTGATCACCCGCAAGCGGCGGTGCGACTCGTCCCGCAGACGGTCCGTCGCGACGGTGCCCTTGCCCAGGTCGACGCTCAGGTGGCTCGCCGCCGCGGCGGAGCCGCCATTGCCGGCCAGGAACAGCGTGCCGCCCCGGCTCCACGCGTCAAAGACGAAGTCCGCCCAGCGCTCCAGCGCCGCCGCGTCGATCCTCGCCAATTCCGTCCGCAGGCGGTCGAGGTAGGCCGAGGCATCGAGGGTCGTGCCCAGCATCACGGCATCGTAGCTCAGGGCGGGCCCGACGCCCTCCCCGTTCAGTAGGGCTCGCGCGTCACGCGGTCTGCCGGCACGTGGCAGATGCGGCGCATCCGGTGGCTGCCGGCCTGGGGATGGGTCCAGCGCAGCTCGTCGCCCTCTATCCACCGTTCGACCCGGATCCAGGGGATGCCGTAGCCGTCCATTTCGAGGACGCCGTCCCGATAGCGCGTGCGGTTGCGGATCCGCAGGCAGCTCGGGTTCACGTCGTTGGCTCCATTCCGCAGAGTGCCGTCGGCCCGCATGTCGTGAAGCAGACCCGCAGCGGTCACGACGACGCGATCGCCGCACTGTTCGACGCGTTCAAGGTGCCCGCTGTTGGGGTCCAGCCAGAGGCCACGAAGGTCCGGCGCGTCGTCGGCAAGCGGCTCGGTGCAGGCGGCCAGCACCGGAAGCGGCCATTCCGTGTAGCCCTCACAACCGGGCGTGTAGGCGATCGGTATCTCGTCGGCGGTCAGGCCCGAGCCGTCGAGGACCGGCAGGTCGCAGTGGTCGACCTCGCCGCCGCCGCCGGCGAGCAGTCTCGCTTCCGTCGTGTCCGGCGGCCGGGGCGCAAACCGGAGGTAGGCGCCAATCCCCGCGGCCGTCGACACCGTCAGTGCTACGAGAACCAGTGCACCCAGTACGAGCGTGCGTCGCTTGATCGCCGAGCGGAACCTGGCCACTACCCGGGCGGCACCTGCTTGCGCACCTTGGACCGCCGTGCGTCGCTTGATCGCCACTCCCAGCTACCCCTCGGCCGGCGTCGAGTCGATGAAGTCGGCGACAATCGTGGCCAGTTCCACGCCCCGGCCTTCCTGGAGGAAGTGCCCGCCACCCTCGATCGTTCGATGCGACTGCCCCTTCGCGCCAGGAACACGCTCCTCGAACGGCCGCCGGGCCGCGCCCGTCACCGGATCGTTGTCGGCGAAGGCGCAGAGGAACGGCCTGGTCCACTCCGAGAACACCTTCCAGGCCTCGATCTGGGCCGGCACCGAGGGGTCGGTCGGCAGCATCGGGACCCGGCTGGGCATGGCGCGAATCCCCGCTTTGTAGGAGGGATCGGGGAAGGGCGCGTTGTAGGCCGCGATCTCTTCGGGCGTGAGGGTCACTCCGTCGACGCTGCCCGCGAGCAGCATCCCGACCGGAATGTCCTCGGTCTCCCAGGTCCACTTCTGCCAGTACGCGAACTTCATCGCCGGATCGGCACCCATCTGCGAGATCTGCTGCTGCATTTCCATGATGGTCGGCGTCGGCGCCTCGGCGCGGAACTTCGCGATCTTCTCCACGGTTTCTTGCGGCACGTTCATCGGCAGGGGCAGACCAGTGTTCGCGGCAACCACGCGGTCGAAGCGCGCCGGATCGTCCGCCACCAGCCGCAGTCCGATCAGTCCTCCCCAGTCCTGGCCGACCAGGGTCGCGTGCTCGACTCCGTTGCTGCGCAGCCAGGCGCCGAGCCAGTCGACCTGACGCTGGTAGGTGTAGTCCTCTCGTTCGGTCGGCTTGTCGGACCGACCGTAGCCGACGAGGTCGGGCGCCATGACGCGCATCCCCCGCTCCGCCAGCACCGGGATCATCCGGCGGTAGAGGAAGCTCCAGGTCGGCTGGCCGTGCATGAGAAGGACCAGCGGACCGTCCGCCGGTCCCGCCTGCACGTGGTGGATCCGGATGCCCTCACCCTCGCCGTCACCCCTGGGGACGACGGTGTAACGGGGCTCGTAGTCGAAGTCGGGAAGGTTGGCGAAGCGTTCGTCGGGCGTGCGAAGGACTTTCATGGGGGCGTAGGATAGCGGCCCTTCCGAACCGCCTTCCGGGTCGAAGATGTTCGTGTGGTTTCGATGAAGCTCCTGATCGCCAACCGCGGCGAGATCGCGGTCCGCATAGCCCGCGCCGCGGCGGAACTCGGTATCCCGACCGTCGCCGTGTTCTCCGAGGACGACGCGCGGTCGCTCCACGCGGCGAGGACGGACGAGTCGGTGGCGCTCTCCGGCACGGGCCCGGACGCCTACCTCCACGGCGAGGAACTGCTCCGCGTCGCCGGTGAGCACGGCTGCGACGCGATCCATCCCGGTTACGGCTTTCTGAGCGAGAACGCCGGCTTCGCCCGCTCCTGCATCGATGCCGGCATCCGCTTCGTCGGCCCGCCGCCAGAAGCGCTGGAGCTGTTCGGCGACAAGGCGCGGGCGCGCGACCTCGCGGAGCGCCAGGGCATTCCGGTCGTTCCGGGAGTCTCCGAGGCGGTGACCCTGGAACAGGCCCGCTCGTTCTTCGACGGACTGCCGGACGGCGCCTCGATGCTGATCAAGGCAGTCGGCGGCGGCGGCGGCCGCGGGATGAGAGTCGTCCGAACGGCCGATGAGATCGATGACGCCTACCGGCGGGCGACCTCCGAGGCCGGCGCCGCCTTCGACACGAGTAGCGTGTTCGTCGAGCAGTTGCTTTCCGGCGTGCGCCACGTGGAAGTGCAGGTCGCCGCCGACGACAGCGGTGCGGTCCGCCACTTCGGCGACCGCGACTGCAGCTTGCAGCGCCGCCACCAGAAGCTGATCGAGATCGCGCCCGCGCCCGCATTGCCGGACGGTGTGCGCGGCGCACTGCGGGAGGCGGCGGTCGCTCTCGCCTCGGCGGCCGGCTACCGCAATCTGGGTACGGTCGAGTTCCTGGTTGAAACGGGCAACCGGACCGAACCGCGCTACTACTTCATCGAGGCGAACGCCCGGCTCCAGGTCGAGCACACGGTGACCGAGGAAGTGTTCGGCGTCGACCTCGTCCACCTGCAGCTCGAACTCTCCCGCGGCCATCTGCTCGCCGACCTGGGCTTCGGTCGGGACGATCCGCCCAGGGCGCGCGGCTGCGCGGTCCAGGCCCGGGTCAACATGGAGACGATGGCCGCGGACGGCCGCGTGGTCCCGGGCGGAGGGACCCTGGCCGCCTTTGAGCCGCCCTCCGGACCGGGAGTGCGCACGGACACCTTCGGCTACGCCGGCTACCAGACGAATCCACGCTTCGACTCCCTGCTCGCCAAGGTCGTGGGTCGCACCCCAAGTCCCGATCTCCGCGCCGCGCTGGCGCGGACCTCCCGCGCCCTCGGAGACTTCAGGACCGACGGCATCGACACGAACACTTCCTTCCTGCGCGCGCTTCTGGAACACGCCGAGGTTCAGGCCTGGAACGTCCACACCCGCTTCGTCGACGAGCGGTTGCCGGAACTGGTCGAGGCCGCCACCGTCTTTGACGATCGGCCCTGCCAGGCGGTCAAGACCGGCGACGGCGAGGGACGCGGCCTTGCCGGCGTCAAGGTCGATTCGGTCGATCCGCTCGCCGTGCTCGATCACGGCAAGTCGAGCACTCCCTCGGCGGGTCTACAGACCGTCGAACCGCCGCCCGTCGACTCGACGCCGGTTCCCGAGGGGCTCACCGCGCTACGGGCGCCCATGCAGGGCACGGTGCTCAGCCTCGAAGCGGAACCCGGGCAGGAGATTGCGCAGGGCCAGATCCTCTTCGTCATGGAGGCGATGAAGATGGAACACGAGATCCGCTCGGACGTCGGCGGCGTGCTCCGCGATCTCCGAGCGGCTGTCGGCGACGCGGTCTGGGAAGGCCATGTCCTCGCCCTGATCGAGGAACGCGACGTGGCGGCCGCGACCGGCAACGAAGAGGGTGACATCGACCTCGACGCCGTCCGGCCCGATCTCGCCGAAGTGCTCGAGCGCCACGCGGTGACCCTGGACGACGCCCGGCCCGAGGCGGTCCGAAAACGGCGCAACACGAACCAGCGGACAGCGCGCGAGAACATCGAGCGCCTCTGCGACGAGGGCAGTTTCGTCGAGCACGGGCAACTCGTGCTCACTCCCGGCACGGGCCTCGCGAAGAAAGAGGTCATCCGCAAGTTCCCGACCGACGGCATGGTCACCGGCGTTGGCACGATCAACGGCGAACTGTTCCCCGACGACCGCTCCCGTTGCGTCGTCATGGCGTACGACTACACCGTCCTTGCCGGCACCCAGGGCGCGAGCAACCACCCGAAGACCGACCGGATGTTTGAGCTGGCCCACCGATGGAAGCGCCCGGTGGTGCTGTTCGCCGAGGGCGGAGGCGGCCGCGCCGGCACGGGCGGCAAGCGGAAGGGCGGCGCCTCGACGACCAAGGCCGGCCAGGGGCGCAGCGACGAGACCTACCGGCCGCTCGACACGCCGACCTTCACCTCCTTCGCGCGACTCTCGGGCCTGGTGCCGATCGTCGGCATCACCTCCCGCTTCTGCTTCGCCGGCAACGCGGCGCTGCTCGGCTGCTGCGACGTGATCATCGCCACCGCCGACTCGAGCATCGGCATGGGCGGCCCGGCCCTGATCGAGGGCGGCGGTCTGGGCGTGTTCCGGCCGGAAGAAGTCGGCCCGATGGACGTCCAGGTGCCGAACGGAGTGGTCGACATCGCGGTCGAGAACGAGGAGGAAGCCGTGGACGCCGCCAAGCGCTACCTCTCCTACTTCCAGGGCCGCACCGACGACTGGGACTGCCCCGACCAGCGGCTCCTGCGCCGAATCGTGCCCGAGAACCGCCTACGCGTCTACGACATCCGGGAAGTGATCCACACCCTGGCCGACACGGGCAGCGTACTGGAACTGCGTCCCTCCTTCGGTTTGGGCATGGTGACCGCCCTGGTCCGGATCGAAGGCCGGCCGGTGGGCATTCTGGCCAACAACCCCGAGTTCCTTTCCGGCGCCATCGACAGCGACGGCTCGGACAAGGGCGCCCGCTTCCTCCAGCTCTGCGATGCCTTCGACATCCCGGTGCTCGTGCTCTGCGACACGCCCGGCATGATGGTCGGCCCCGAGATCGAGCGCACCGCCCTGGTGCGGCACTGCTGCCGGCTGTTCGTCGTCGGCGCCAACATCACCGTGCCGTCGCTGACGATCGTGCTGCGCAAGGCCTACGGGCTCGGCGCCCAGGCCATGGCCGGCGGCGACCTGAAAGAACCGTTCTTCACCGTCGCCTGGCCGACCGCCGAGTTCGGCGGCATGGGCCTGGAAGGTCAGGTGAAGCTCGGCTTCCGCAACGAGCTGGCGGCGATCGAGGACCCCGAGGAGCGCCGCGCCCGTTACGAAGAACTGGTCGCCGCCGCCTACGAACGGGGCAGCGCCCTGACCGCCGGCGCCTCGTTCGCCGTAGACGACGTGATCGACCCTGCCGACTCGCGGCGCTGGATCGCCCGCTCTCTCGACTCCGTGCCGCCGCCCCCGGTCCGCGACGGCAAGAAGCGCCGCAACGTCGACACCTGGTAAGCGGCTACTCGGTCCCCGCCGGCTCGATCATCCCGTACATCAGGCCGCCGTACGGCCCGTGGTCCCAGGTCCCGGCATAGCGCTCGTCGTAGAACAAGACCCGCGCCCCGAACTGGTCGCCGAGGCCCGGTAGCTCGAAGTCCGTGATGCTGACCATCGGAGTATCACCGGCCCAGACGATCGGCACGACGACGGGCAGAGTGACGTCGACCGTCATGTAGACGACCCGGACGTCGAAGCGCCAGCGGTCGCCCTCACCCTCGAGCTTAGAGACGCTTGCGATCTCGTAACGCTCCGGGTTCTTGTCGCGGCTGACACCCTCGACATCTTCCAGGCCCTCGATCCCCTCGATCGTGAAGTGGCCGACCAGGTCGACGTTCTGCATCCGCTCCGCGAACGCCCGCTCCCGCTCCGAGAGTTCTTCGAGCGGCACCGTTCGGCCGACACCGGTGGCGTGGACGAGCCAGCCAGCTCCGTAGCCGATAGCGAGCAGGACAAGACCGGTCACAGCGGCGACGATCCAGAGTGTTGCCTTCTTCATGGTGCGCGTGAAGGTAGCTTCCGACCGCGCCGACGTCAACCCGAGAGGCTTCCACGCTGCGATTGAGGAACTATGCCGTAACGACTTATGGCAAGAGCTATGGTATCTTGCGCTCATGAGCACAAGAACGAGCGAAGACGGGGCCCTCCAGAAGATCACGGTTCACGTGCCCCACGCCCTGCTACGACGCGCCCGTGACGTGAGCGGCTCCGGGATCACGGAAACGGTCCGCCAGGGCCTGCACCTGGTTGCCGCCCGGGACGCCTACGGCAAGCTGCGCGCACTCCGCGGGAAGGTTCGGTTCGATCTCGACCTCAAGCGCCTCCGGGAAGACTAGTTCTTGATCGCACTCGACACGAGTTCGCTCATCGCCTACCTGGAAGGCGCCGAAGGAGCCGACGTGAGCGCGGTCCAGGAGACGCTGATCTTGTGCATCGGCGTCCTGCCCCCGGTGGTACTGACGGAACTCCTCAGCAGCCCGACTGCGGACGAAGACACCAAGGCCCTCATCAGCCAACTCCCGCTGCTGCAGGTTACTCCCGGCTACTGGGAGCGCGCAGCGCGGCTGCGAGCCGCCATTCTGGCCAAGGGGCTCCGAGCCAACCTGGCGGACACACTGATCTGCCAATCGTGTCTCGACCATGACCTGCCACTGGTTACGCGTGATCGGGACTTCCGCCACTTCGTGGCGCACGGCGGGCTAACGCTCATGCCCGCCCAAGGGCTCTGACCCGGCTATCCTCCGCCCGATGCGACACCTGACCGCCGCCGGCCTGACGGTCGCAGCCGCCGTTGTGCTGGCGGGCGCGCTGGGCGCCCAAGAGTTGACCGGCCACCCGTGGTCCGACATGGACTACGGGCCCTTCAAAGTCCACTCCTACATCGTCGAGCCGGGCAACAACGCGAACAAGGGGATCGCCATCAGGGTCGACGAGGGTCCGGGAGGTGTCGCCAAGGGCACGGAGTTCCTGCTCTTCGACACGGACACCCTGCGCTGGGCGGCGGGCTGGACAGGGCCCGGTTTCATGGACTGGAACTCGATCAACTACAACGGCAGGCATGTGGTGGAGCCGGCGATCGTCGGCGACATGGTGTTTACGAATCCGGACGCGCCGGGCTGGTCGCGGGCCGGCGACGACTTCCGGGACACCCGCATCACCGGCCGCGGGGGCAGACGCTTCGGGCCGCAGGACCGCGCCGCGGCCCACTGGCTGGGCCACTACCTGCACGGCGACCAGATTGTCTTGCACTACCGGGTCGGCGCCACGGAGGTCCTGGAACTCGGCGCCTCGGAAGGCGGCGGGCTCTTCAGTCGGACACTCGACATCGGGCCCCGGAACGCGGACCTTGTCGTGCAGTTGGCACACCAGCCGAACGGGCGGGCCTGGAGCGACGGCGAGGCCGCCGGCTTTCGCATGCCGCGCCCGAACGCGCCTGAGCGAGGCGAGCACAGCGGACCCACCATCGCGGCGCTGGTCGGCGCGCCGGCAGCCGTCCGGTGGGTCGAGGGCGACGGCGAAGACCTCCGCTTGAGAGTTCAGGCCGGCGACGAACCGGTCCGGTTCAAGGTCGTAATCGGGCGGCGCGGCCGGTCGAACGCGGGCTTCCTGGCGAGGGCAGCCGGGGTCGAGCTAGCCGCCGATCTCGAACCACTGACCCGCGGTGGACCGGCGCAATGGACCGAGACAGTCACGACCGAGAGTCGGGTCCTCGGCCGTCGAGGCGGTCCCTTCGAACTCGAGGCGATCACGACGCCGCTTGAGAACCCCTACCGTGCCTGGATGCGCCTCGGTGGCTTCGACTTCCTGGACGGCGGCAAACGGGCGGTCGTTGCGACCTGGATGGGCGACGTCTGGCTCGTCGACGGGCTGGGCGGCGAAGAGATCGGAGCCATCACCTGGAAGCGCTTCGCCACGGGGATGTACGAACCGCTCGGCGTGAACACCCGCGGGGGCGAGATCTTCGTGACCTCGCGCGACCAGATCACCCGGCTTCACGACCTGAACGGCGACGGCGAGGCCGACCACTACGAGGCATTCAACCACGACGCCCAGGCCTCGGCCCACTTCCACGAGTTCGCGGTCGGCCTGGAGACCGACAAGGACGGCAACTTCTACTACGCCAAGGGCGCCGGCCACGACTTCGACGCCCGAGTGCCCCAACACGGCACGATCCTCAAGGTCGCGGCCGACGGCTCCTCGACCGAGATCGTCGCCAACGGCTTCAGGGCCCCGAACGGCCTGGTGGTCAACCCGGACGGGAGCGTGATCGTGACCGACCAGGAGGGTCACTGGATTCCCGAGAACCGGATCAACTGGGTCGAACCCGGGACGTTCCACGGCTACATGCGGGCCTGGCGCGAGCCCGACCGCGATCCGGACGACTTCGTACAACCGGCGACCTGGATTCACCACGACGTGGACCGCTCCCCGTCAGCGCCGGTATGGGTGCGGAGCGACCGCTGGGGCGAGCTGGACGAGTCGTTGATCTACCTCTCCTACGGCAACGGCAAGATGTTCTCCGTGCTCTTCGACCAGGCGTTCGCCCGGGTCCCATTCCCGGACGGCGACGGCCCGCCTCGGCAGGCGGCGGTCACCGAATTGCCTGTGACGGCCGCGCCCACCGGCCTGATCCGGGGCCGCTTCAACCCCGCCGACGACCATCTCTACGTTTGCGGCCTGTTCGCCTGGGCCGGCGACCGCACCCAGCCCGGAGGCTTCTACCGCGTGCGGCGCACGGACCAGCCGCTGCGCATCCCGGTGGCCTACGAGACCGCCCGCGACGGCATCGTCGTCCGCTTCAACACCGAACTCGACCCGGACGCGGCCGTCGACCCGGGCAACTACTCGATGCGGATCTGGCAGTACCTGCGCCAGGCGAGCTACGGCTCCGAGGACTACCACGTCCTCGGCGAGGGCGTGGGTGAGGACGATCTCGCGATCCCGTCCGCCACTCTTTCGGAGGACGGCCGCTCCGTGTTCATCGAGATCCCCGACATCCTGCCGGCGCAGCAGTTCCACCTGGAGATGAACCTGAGAAGCAGGGACGGCGCGCGGATCCGGGAGTTCGTTCACGGCACGATCCACGAACCGGGCCCCCGGGGCGGCGCCGAGATCCTCGCGGGCGTCGACTGAAGGGGGCGCCGGACTCATCGTGCGCTTTCGCCGATTCGCCGTTCTGCCCCTGCTAGCGGCGACGTGCGTCGGCCCGGCGTCCGGACAGCTCACGCAGGCGGCCGCGGGCGGTTTCGACCGGCCCGGCCTGGAGCTCGTTCTCCGCTCACGCGCCAGCGAGACGACGGACGCCCGCGTCGCGCGGCTGGCCGCGCTCTACGTACCCGAGGGTGAGCCGTCGAGCCCGTTCCTGGAACCCGGCGCCTTCGAGGCCACCTTCCGCGGCGCGATCGAACTCGACCTGAACGACTCCTTTCGCTTCGCCATCCGCGGCAACGGCGGCGTCCGCTTGAGCATCGGTGGGCAGGTCGTCCTCGAGCGCGACACCCTGCCGGCCGACGGCGCACCCGCCTCCATCGACAGCGAAGTGCGACTGAACAAGGGCCTCAACCCCATCGAACTGGTCTACAGCAGTCCGGCCCGCGGCGACGCTTCGATGCGTCTCACCTGGGGCAACGACTATCTCCCGGAGGAGCCGGTGCCTCCGGCGTCCCTCCGACACGCCGGCTCGACGGCGCTCGACCGGGGCCGGTCCCGGCGGGCGGCGCGTGATCTCGTTGCCGAGGACGCCGTGTCTCTCGCCCGGGTCGTGCTGGCCGAGTACGCGGAACGCCGAATCCGGCGAGACGGTTGTCTCGTCTGTCACAGCAGGGACGGCGCGCCCGCCTCCGGGCCGCCGGCCCCTGACGCCGGGCCGACCCACGCTCCCCCGGACCTGACCTGGGCCGGCGAGAAGTTCCGCGGAGACTGGCTGGCGGACTACCTGGCAGGCCACCCCGCCGACCTTCCGCGCCCACACCCGGAAGTGCGAGCGACCGCCTCCCCCGACGAGACCGACCTCTTCGCGGTCGGGCTGCACCATCAGCACGGGCTGGCCGCGTCGCCGCCCGAGCCCGAACCCGTAGACGCCGAGCTGGCCGCGGTCGGCAGCGACCTCATCCGCGGCGACCGCCTCGGATGCCATGCCTGCCACGCCCTGGGCGACGAACCGGCGCTGGGCGGCGAGGGCGCCGAGGAGGCGATCAACTTCGACCTCGTCCGCCGGCGCCTGCGGCGCCCGTTCTTCGACTGGTTCCTCCGCGATCCCCAGCGCATCCTGCCGGGCACGAAGATGCCCCAGTTCGTCGACGAAGACGGCTACACCGGGCTCTACGATGTCTTCGACGGCGACGCGGCGCGACAGTTCGAAGCGATCTGGCAGTACCTGGGCACGATCGACTGACGCGGATCGCACCTTAGACTGCCCCGATGCGACCAAGCACCTTCATTCTCGGCTTGTCACTGGCGCTCGCGGCCTGCACCGCCGCGCAGGAGGCCGCGCCGGACTTCGAACCGGCTTCGACCGTCGCGTAGAACCTCCGCCAGCACCGCGCCTTGCCCTATCCCGCCGACGAGGGATGGTGGACGCAGACCGGCGAGGCGATTGA
>VXUF01000034.1 GCA_009837085.1 Holophagales bacterium | reverse complement strand
CCACCACGCAGGCGTCTCCCAGTCGAGCACCTCCGACGAACGGTTGAAGATCCGGGTCACGGCTCGACCCCGCCATGACCACAAGCGCCTCGGCACTCTCCTCTGCAAGGAGGTCCCCCAGCAGCTCGCTGCGCGGCCAGACCATCACGCCAAAACGCAGGTTGGCAGACCGCTATCCGCGCACCGCCCGACGACGTCCAGCCGTCCAGGGCCGCGTGGGGGTGGGTCCCAGCGGGCTCGAAGCGAGCGACGCGCAACGTCGCCGGAAAGACTGACGCCGGACCGAAGCGAGCGGAGTGAAGTGAGAGCCAACGTTTCCCTTCTCCTCCGGTGCTCGAACGTCCGCTGGGACCCACCCCCACGCGACCCTGGACGGCGGGTGCGAAGGTCAGACGGTCGCGACAGCGAACACGCCACGCCTACGCCTACACGTGGTCGTTCAGGAAGGCCTCGAAGCGCATCTTCGGCGCGGCGCCGGTCATGCGGCCCAGGATCTCGCCATCCTTGAACAGGATGAAGTGCGGAATGCCCTGTACGCCGTAACGAACCGCCACGTCCTGGGCGTGGTCGACGTCGAGCTTGGCGATGCGGAGGCGTCCGTCGTACTCGCCGGCCAGTTCGTCCAGGATCGGCGCCACCATCCGGCAAGGGCCGCACCACGTCGCCCAGAAGTCGACCAGCACCGGAGTCTCCGACCCCAGTACCTGATCCTCGAAGCTCTGGCTGTCCACGTTGAAGATCTGTTCGCTTGCCATCGGTTCGTTTCCTCGTGTCCGTTAACTAGTCCGTACGTCGAAAGTACTCCCGCGCGGCATCGGCGTCGCGGCCGATCTGGGCGGAGAGGTCCATCATGGACGAGAAGAGCTTCTCCTCCCGCAGGTGACGGCAGAAGGAGAGGTGCACCTGCTCGCCGTACACGTCGCTCGAAAAGTCGAGGATGTGGCTCTCGATCACCCGCCTGTAGTTCTCGTATACGGTGGGCCGGGTCCCGATGTTCGTGACCGACCGGAAGGTCGCCTCGAAGCTCGGGAAGTACACCCTGGTCACGTAGACGCCGTTGTGGGGGTAGAGCTCGTTCTCCGGCGCCAGGTTGATCGTCGGCCAACCGAGCCGCTGGCCCATGCGGTCACCCTGGGCGATCGCGCCCGTCATCGTGTACGGGCGGCCGAGGAGGGCGTTCGCCTCCTCGATTCGGCCGTCGAGAACCAGACTCCGAATGCGGCTGCTGGAAACCCGCTCGCCGGCGGTCCGAACCTCGTCCATCTCCACCGCGGCGAAGCCGAGAGACGCGCCCATCTTCCTGAGCAGCGCGATGTCGCCTTCCCGCCGGCGGCCGAACGTGAAGTGCGAGCCGACGTAGAGCTCGGCGACAGCCAGCCTCCCGTGCAGGAAGTCCCGGACGAACGTCCGCGCGCGAGTGTTCGAGAACTCATGCGTGAAGCCGATCGTCAGCACGTAGTCCAGGCCCGCTTCCCGCAGCAGATCCTCCTTCTGTGCCTGCGTCACAAGCCGGGGCGGCGCGTCGTCCGGACGGACGACGCTCAGCGGATGGGGGTCGAACGTAATGACCGCCGAGGGCGCCCCGAGCTCGCGCGCGCGGCCCGTCACCATGTCGAGCACGCTCTGCTGCCCGATGTGGATGCCGTCGTAGTTGCCGATCGTCGCGATGACCCCGCGCGGCAACTCGGTCGAGGCGATGGCGTCGCGGATCGCCTGCATCAGGAACCTGCCTCCGCGGCTACCGACCCGGCCCTTGACGGGGCGGCGTCGAAGCCCACGATGCGACCGACGGAGTCGTCCGCGAAGGCGTCGGTGATCTCCACGTCGGCGATCTGGCCGGCGGTGAACCCGCCCAGCCCCGGAATCCCCGGTCCGTCGCCGGCGACGTCGTTGATCAGGACGCGACCGTCGACCTCCGGCGCCAGCCCCTGGTGCCGCGCCTGAAGCAGGTGGTCGGTCTCTTCACACGGTCCCTCGATCAGCATCGGCAGGGTCCTGCCGACAAGTCGCCCGCGGCGTTCCAGCGCGATGCTCCGCTGCAACTCCAGCAGGCGCGCCCTGCGTTCCTCCGCGATCCGGCGCGGCACCTGGTCCGGCAGTGACGCCGACGGCGTGTCGCTCTCGGGACTGTAGGCGAAGGCACCGAGGTGGTCGAAGCGGACTTCGGAGACGAACCCGAGCAGCCGCTCGAACGCGGCTTCGTCCTCGCCGGGAAAGCCGACGATGAAGGTCGTCCGCAGGCTCATCTCCGGGTCGAGTTCGCGCGCGCGCTCGAAGATCCGCCGGTAGCGGTCGGCCGTTCCGCCCCGGCGCATCGCCCGCAGCATCTCCCGGTCGCTGTGCTGCAGCGGCATGTCGAGGTAGGACGCCACCCGCGACTCGCTCGCCATGAGCTCAAGCAGCGACTCGTCGAGGGTGGTCGGATAGGCGTAGAGGAACCGGATCCAGTCCGCGTCCGTCCCGGCGAGCAGGGCCTCCACCAGGCGCAGAAGACCGTGCCGGCCATAGCCCAGATCCTCGCCGTAACGAGTCGTGTCCTGGGCTACCAGCACGAGCTCGCGGGCGCCCCTCTCGACCAGGTCCCGCGCCTCGAGCACCAGGCTCTCGACCGGTCGGCTGCGCAGGCGGCCTCGCCACACGGGAATGGCGCAGAAGGTACACGGGTTGTTGCAGCCCTCGGCGACCTTGACGTACGCGTAGCCCCCGGTGGTCAACAGCCGGGAGTCGCGGTGGTCGAACACCAGATGGGAGGCAGCCGGCTCGGGGGCCGGGGCGCCGCCGAGCTGCACCAGGGCGCCGACCTGCCTCAGCGAATCGAGATCGACGAAGCCGTCGATCTCCGGGATCTCCTTCGCAAGTTCCCGGCCGTAGCGGTTGGCCATGCAGCCCGCGACCAGCACCTGCCGGACCGGTCCGCTGGCGTCCGCCTTGCGGGCCGCCGCGTCGAGGATGGCATCGATCGACTCCTCCCGGGCCTCGTCGATGAAGCCGCAGGTGTTGACGATGACCGTGTCGGCCCGGTCCAGGTCCGCGACCAGCTCGAAGCCCTGCCCGTCGAGGACTCCGAGCATGACCTCACTGTCGACGTGGTTCTTCGCGCAGCCGAGACTGACCAGGCCGACGCGGTGTCCGGCCGGCTCGGCCGGCGGGCCGGCCTCTACCCTCCTCGCGGGGGTCGACACGGTTCCCTAGGAAGCGGCGGCCGCGGCCTGGCGCGGAGCCCGGGCCGAAGGATCGAGGTCGTCCAGGAGCTTCTCGCGACCGATGTGCCGGCCTCCCATCACATCCTGCGCGGTCCGGTACTTCAGGTCGTCCTCGTTGTGCCAAAGCTCCCGGAAAAGCTGCTTCACCCGCCGCCGCGACATGCGGCAGAAGAGGTCGCAAAGCGCAGCGGAGTGAGCTGCATCCACCGCGCCGGCCTGCTCCTCGGAGTGGGCGCGGGAAACCGAGGCAGCCATTGCGAACAGTTCGTTGACGACGTCGACGAGCCGGAAGAGGAACATCTGTCGACGCTCCATCTTCTCGCGATAGACGAGCATCCCGTGGAAGCTCTCGCGCGCGAGTTTGCGCGCCGCCCGATCGATGAAGCGAAGGTGCTTTCCATACTTTCCGTAACCGGCGTAGCGGGGCCAGCGGCTCCAGGCCATCCACCGGGTCGGATACCACCAGGCGTAGAACAGGCCGATCTTCGGCAGCGCCAGAAGCTTGGCGCCCGTGCCCGCTCGCCGGTCGATCAACGTGCCCGCCACCTGCAGATGCTTGTCTACCGCTTCGCGGGCCATGATCAGGTGCATGATCTCGCTGGAGCCCTCGAAGATGCGGTTGATCCGGAAGTCCCGCATCATCCGCTCGATGCCGACCGGATCCTCGCCGCGGTCGCGGAGGGACGATTCCGTCTCGTAGCCGCGGCCGCCCCGCACCTGCATCGTCTCGTCGATGATCTGCCAGCCGCGCCAGGTGTTCCACTCCTTGCAGGCCGCGCTCTCGAGCCGCAGGTCGAGCCGCTTGTCGTTCGACATGTGGCTGGCCAGCTTGACGATCGCCTCCATCGCGAAGCCGTAGGCCGCGATGTCCGAGATCTTCTGGGCGATCGCCTCGTGCTTTCCGATCGGCACGCCCCACTGGATCCGGCTGCTGCCGAATTCGCGCACCGCCTTGAGACAGTACTTGGCGGCGCCGACCGAGCTGTTCGGAATCGACAGGCGGCCGTCGTTCAGAGTCGTCAGGGCGATCTTGAGCCCCCTGCCCTCCTTGCCGATCAGGTTCTCCTTCGGCACCTTCACGTTGTCGAAGGTGATGACGCCGTTGGCGAGAGCGTTCAGTCCCATGAAGTGACAGCGGCGCTCGACCTCGACACCCTCCCAGTCCGTCTCGACGACGAACGAGCTGATCTTCTCGGTCACCGGGTCCATCGCCATGACCACCAGCAGCTTCGCCTTCGTGCCGTTCGTGCACCACAACTTGGTGCCGTTCAGAACGTAGAAGTCACCGTCGAGCACGGCCGAGGTCGAGAGCCGTGCCGGGTCGGAACCGACCTCCGGCTCGGTCAGGGCGAAGGCGGAGATCTCACCCGCGGCGCAACGCGGCAGGTACTTCCGCTTCAGTTCCTCGGTGCCGAACAGGTTGACCGGCTGCGGCACGCCGATCGACTGATGAGCCGAAAGCAGAGCCGTCAGGTTGCCGTCGAACGAGCCGATCAGCTCCATCACCTGGGCGTACTCGACCTGGTCGAAACCGAGGCCGCCGTACTCCGTCGGGATCTTCATGCCGAAGGCGCCGAGCCGCGCGAGGCCGTCGATCACGTGGTCGGGGTAGTCCTCCGACACGTCGATCTCGACCGGATCGACCTCGTCGCGGAGGAAGTCCGTCAGCGCGGAGTAGAACGACTCGAACTCCGGCCGCCACTCGTCGCGGGAGGGATAGGGGCTGATCAGGTCGAAGCGGAAGTTGCCCAGGAAGAGCTCCTTCATGAAGGAAGGGTTCTTCCACTCCTTCTGGCGGGATTCCTCGGCGACCGCGCGCGCCTTCTCTTCGCTGACCTGAACCTGTTGCTGGCTCATCGACTCGGCTCCTGTTTTCTGCTGACTGGCAAGGCCCGCCCCGATCGCCGGGACGGGCGGGCATTCTATCCC
>VXUF01000155.1:24111-29164 GCA_009837085.1 Holophagales bacterium | reverse complement strand
CCCCAGGAACGATCGCCGCCCCCCGGCCACCCCCGATCAACATCGCCGGCCGCGAATCCAGCCGCAGACTCCCCCGCTGTCTCAGCGGTCCGTGACAGGCGAAACACCGGCTCTTCAACACCGGCAGGACTTCCGACTCGAAGTCGGGCGGCGTCGCGGCCTGGGCCAGTCCCCCTCCAAATGAAGCGAGACCAGGGACACACACGACCAAAGCCACGACTCTGGTCACTACCGAAACCATGCGTCTCATCCGTCCCGAATCCTGAGTCTCCACATTCTGGATCAGGAGGATGTTAGCGCGCGAAGAAACGAGTTCCAGGCCGACCGCCTGCCGACGCCGCCCAGCCCAGTCCGGTTCCGAGTGGAGGGGTCCCAGGGGGTCGGAGGCAAGTGACTTCCGCCGCCGTTCCGTGAACCGCAGCCGACGCGAAACGCAGCCGACAACAGCGAGCGCGGACTGCCCGTCCACCAAGAGGGCGCGAGCGTCCCCTGGGATCCCCTCCACTCGCGACCGGATCGGGCGGCAGCACGCCGAAGCATCGCAACGACGCGCAGATGCCGCGTCCGCCGGGACCCTCTCCTCCGGCTCAGACCGGGCGGGTGCATCCGACGCCGCCGGCGGTACACTGCCGGCCCCATGGACTTCGGCGTCTGCGTCGCCAGCAAGATCGACGACATCGGCTACATCGAGAAGGCGGAAGCGCTCGGGTACAGCCATGCGTGGATCGCCGACAGCCAGATGATCTGGTCGGACTGCTACGCGGTGCTGGCGTTGGCGGCGGAACGCACGAGCCGAATCAAGCTCGGAACCGGCGTCGCGATCACCGGCACACGGATCGCGCCGGTGACGGCGCACAGCATCGCGACGATCAACCGGATCGCTCCGGGCCGTACCTTCCTCGGCATCGGCGCCGGCAACACGGCGCTGCGGCTGATGGGGCACCGCCCGGTCGGCGTCAAGGAGTTCGGCGAGTACCTGCGCGTGGTGCGGGCGCTGCTCGACGGCCGGGAGGTCGACTTCGCCTTCCGCGGGCGCACCGAGCCGCTGCGTTTCCTGATGGAGGAACAGGGCTTCATCGCCACCGAACCGCGCATCCCGATGTACGTCTCCGGCTTCGGGCTCAAGAGCCAGGGACTGGCCGGCGAAGTCGGCGATGGCCTCGTCATGTCGATTCCGCCGAACGCCTCGCTGTTCGACCGCGCCATCGAGAACTGCCGCCGCGGCGCCGAGGCTGCCGGCCGGGACTTTGACCGCGAGAGCTTCTACACCTGCTCGCTGACCACGGCCGTGATCCTCGAGCCCGGCGAGGATCTCACGTCGCCGCGCGTGATCGAGGAGTGCGGCCCCTTCGTGCTGTCCGGCCTGCACTACCTGTACGACCAGCAGCACCAGTTCGACCGCGAGCCGCCGCCGCACGTGCGACCGGTCTGGGACGAGTACCGCGCGCTCGTCGAGCAGACGCCGGCGAGAGGGCGCCACCTGCGCGTCCACGCCGGCCACTGCACGTACTCCCTGCCGGAAGAAGAGAGGTTCGTTACCCCTGATCTCATCCGTGCTTCCTGCCTTGCGGGTACGGCTGAGGAGGTACGGGAACAGGTCCGCACTCTCGCCGACGCCGGTCTCGACCAGCTCATGCTGCTGCCCTCCCTCGCCACCCAGGAACGGGTCGTTCAGCAGTTCCACGACGAGGTCATGGTCCGCCTGTAGCGAACGGTCGCTACGATCGTCTGATGCTCCTGCTGGTCCTTCCCTGGGACGCCGAGGCCGACGCGTCCGCCGAGTGGTGGTACCTCCGCCGCTGGCTGGTAGGCGAGGCGCGGGCCGTGTTTGGCGAGGTCGAGGTCGTCTCCAGGTTGCCGGCCAGGCCGCCCGATGATGCGGAAGCAATTCTCGTCCTGAAGTCCTGTCGCGTCCTGATTGGCCGCAAGTCTCTGAGCAGAATGCGGGAAGAACTCGCGGCGCACCGCCGTGACGGTGGCAACGGCGCCGTCTACGCCACCGACCTGACGACAACCGGCCCGGAAGCAAGCAGCGACCTCTTCACGCTGGCGGACTTCGAACAGGCCGAGACCGCATGGCTGGCACCCAACCCCACCACCGCGGCCGTCCCATCTCCCAGCTATGGTAACTCACCCGCCGCGCGGCTGTCTCCCGCGCCCGTTGCCGGGTGGGCGGGGGGCGACCGGCTACCCGGTCCGCGAGCCGGCCTCTGCTACGAGTTCATCGACTACTACGGCGGCGAACGTGCCGATGTCCTGCCGCTCCTGCCCCCGCATCTCGGGGCCGAGTCCTCCGTCCTGGAAGTCGGCTGCGGCCGCGGGGCGACGGCGGCCCTGATCAAGGAGCGCTTCGGCTGCCGGACCGTCGGCATCGAACTGAATCCCGAAGCGGCGCTCGCAGCCGAGAGCCGGCTAGACCGGGTGATCCGGGGTGACGTCCAAACCGTGGAACCCGCCGAGACCTTCGACGCGATCGTCGCCTTCGAACTCTTCGAACACCTCACCGACGGTCAGGCGTTCCTGGAAAGAGCCGCCGGCTGGCTCCGTCCTGGCGGACGGATGGTCTTCTCCGTGCCCAACGTCGGCCACTACTCGGTGGTCGAGGACCTGATATCCGGGCGGTGGGACTACATCCCCATGGGACTCCTCTGCGCCACCCACGTCCGGTTCTTCACCCGGCGCACCCTCGAGGACTGGTTGCACGCGGCCGGCTTCGACCGCTACCGGATCGACGCCCAGGTCACTCCGCTGCCGGAGCGCATCGACGCGCTTCCCGATTCGCTTACGCCCGACCGCGAGAGCCTGACCACGGCCGGCTTCTACGTCTCGATCTTCGTCTGAGGCGAGGACCGCCGCTACTCGTCGAAAGCCCGCATCAGCGCTTCACCGGTGCGGCGTTCCGTGTAGGTCTCGGCGATCGTGCGCCCCACGCTACCGAGACGCCGCCGCAGATCCCGGTCACGCCACAGGCGCTCCACCGCGTCGCGAAGCGCCTCCGCGTCGCCGAACGGCACCTTGATCGAGGCCCGGTCTTCCGGATCGAGGTCGCGGTGGGAAGGGATGTCCGTCAGAACACAGGGACGAGCGCAGCCCATCGCTTCGAGCGCGAGCAGGCCGAAACCTTCGAGCGGCGACGACGGCCCGACACACAGGTCGAGGCCCTGGATCAGCGACGGAACCGCGACGGGTGGAACGTGACGGTGCCGCTCCGCTTCCGGCCAGAAGGCGAGTTCCTCGGCATCAGCGTCGAGCGACAGGCGCACCAGGTCGAGCCGGCGACCGCTCCCCGCGAAGAGCGGCCGCAGTGCGCCCAGGCACCAGGCAACTCCCTTGACTTCGAGATCCCAGTGGCCACTGACGAGGACTCGCAGCCGGCCGTCGTCTTCGCGTTCCCGCGTCGGAGGTCGGAACAGCTCCGGCTCGAACGGCTGCGGAATCCAGTGAGCCTCGACGCCGTGCCGCTCGCGGACCGTGCGGACGAGGTGTGGCGACACGACGAGCTTCCGGGCCGGCAACTCATACGCCGCCAACATCGCGTCGCGCTCGGCGCGAGACAGCGTGTCGTGGGCCGGCTCGTAGCCCTGGCACAGGTGACACGCCAGGCGCTCGGCAACCTCGATCGCCGGAGCGACCGTCGACGCCAGCGTCCCCACCGCCACCTCGACCCGCGGCAGCGATCGCCCGTCGAGGGCCCGAACCTGCCGGTAGAAGGCGTCCGCCCCGTCGAACCAGGCCGGGCATGGATCCGGCGAGTGGACGGTCGCGTCGACTCCGAGGCCCCGGAGCGCCCGGGCATGCTGCAAGACCACCTTGACGCCGCCGTATAGGGCGGCGCCGGGCAGAAGATAGGCGACTCTCAGGCGACGATCCCCAGGGGCGGCCGGGTACGGTAGGCGCCGCGGGTGAAGTCGGGGAACTCGACCGGCTCGCTGCCCCGAGCGACCGAGAGCTCGCTCAACTCGACCGGCGCGGACAGCGCCGCCGCGTCGTAGACATCCATGTCCGTGGGTGTGCCCTCGAGCAGGCAGCGGACCAGTCGGTAGTCCTCCAGGTAGTCCATGCCGCCGTGACCGGCGCCCTCGGCATCGCCGGCCCGCTCCGCCCACAACGGATGTTCGAACCGCTCCCGGTACGGCTCGACGTCGCTCCATTCGTGCCCCTCGGCCTCGCCTTCGATGAAGATCCGGTCGGGGAATCCCGCGAACACGCCGCGGGTACCCTGCACCAGGTTGAGCCGGCTGTACGGCCTGGGCGTCGTCGTGTCGTGTTGCAGCAGAATGCTGCGCCCGCGCCGCGTCCGGATCAGGCTCGAGTTCATGTCGCCGAGGGCGTAGCGGACCCTGGCCCGCGGATCGTCGGCTCCGAACCGCTCCGCCGCGTAGAGCGCCAGCCCCTTCGCCGGGCTCGACAGCGAGACGAGGTAGTCGAAGCAATCGCCCCGGTTGATGTCCATGCACTGGGCTACCGGCCCAAGGCCATGGGTCGGGTAGAGGTTCGCGTTCCGTTCCACCGAGTGCTGCAGGCGCCACAGTCCCTCGTTGCGATCGGAGAACTTGATCGACCGCAGGTCGTGAATGTAAGCCGCCTCGCCGTGCAGGAGATCACCCAGCAGTCCCTGGCGCACCATGTTCAGGACCATCATCTCGCTGCGGCCGTAGTTGCAGTTTTCCATCATCACGCAGTGCCGCGCGGTGCGTTCGGCGGTCTCGACGAGACGCCAGCAGCCCTCGAGCGTGATCGCGGCCGGCACCTCGACCGCCGTGTGCTTCCCGGTTTCCATCGCCTCCACGCAAACCGGAACGTGCCACCGCCAGGGAGTCGCATTGAACACGAGTTCGATGTCGTCGCGTTCGCACAGGCGCCTGAAGTCGGTATCGCCCCGAGTGTACAGCTCCGGCGGCGCTCCTCCGGCATCGACTACCCAGGATGCGACCTCCTCCGCTCGCGGCTCGTCGATGTCGCAGATCGCAACAACGTCGACCCCGTCGATTCGCAGGAAGTTCCGAACGTGGCTGCCGCCCTGAAGGCCGACGCCGACGAAACCGATCCGCAC
>VXUF01000155.1:0-24101 GCA_009837085.1 Holophagales bacterium | reverse complement strand
ACCCGCTCGAGCGGCGGCGCGGCGAAGCCCGCCCGGTATGCCTCAAGTGCCGCTTCGTCCAGCTGCCCCGCGACCTCGCCTTCGTCGGGTTCCTGTCTGGCTGCGGCGTAGGCGCCGCCAAGCGCGGCGGCCGCCGCCGAAGGTCCTACCCAGGCCGCCTTCAGCAGCTCGCGGCGTCCCCAGAGGGGTGTCCACGCGGTCATGGACCTTGAGACTACACGGGTGCGCGCCCGCCCCTCGTAGTCCCAGTCAGTTTGGCTTAGACGCAGGCCCTGATCGCGCCCGTATACTCCCATGCATGTCCGTGACGTTGCTCGACCAGCCGCCGCCGACGCTGCAAGGGACGCTCGGCCCCTACCGCCGGGCCGACCACTCCGCCCTACCCGACGAACCACGCTGCGAACTGATCCTGGGGAGGTTCTACCTGAGCCCCAGCCCCGTCTTCCTTCACCAGTATCTGGCGACCCATCTCGCATCGCACTTGCAGAAGGCGGCCCGCCGCAGCGGCGGTTTGGCCGTCGCGGCGCCGATGGACGTCCACCTAGCCGATCACACGGTCGTGCAGCCTGACGTCCTCTACATCTCGCGCGAACGCCGCGGCATCGTGCGAGACTGGGTCGAAGGTCCGCCCGATCTCGTCGTCGAGATTCTCTCTCAGTCGACCGCGAGCCGCGACCAGGTCCACAAGCTAAACCTCTACGCGGAGACCGGAGTTCGTGAGTACTGGATCGTGGATCCATCAGGGCGCCACGTCACGTTCCTCGTCCTGACCGAAAAGGCGTTCGCGGTCCACACGCCGAAGGCTGGGAAGTGGCGCTCGCCGACCCTCGCTGAGATCGAACTCGACATAGACGACCTGTGGGCGGAGATCGAACGCGAGTTCGGACCACCGGGAGGCACCTGAACACCCCACCGGCGCTTTCCTCCCTTCTCACCCCCTGGTCCCGGTCTCCGGTTGGCGACTCGAAGGTGTCGGCGCCGTCCTGGACGCCGTCGCCGTCCACGCACCGGAGAACGGCAAGTGGCGGTCACACAACCGGCCCGAACTTGCACTGAACGCCGACGGCCTGTGGTCCGCCGCAGAACGGAAGCTCGGCTCAGTCTGAACGGCCGCTTCCCATCGGAGCAACTTAGACGACGCCGGTCTTGTCCGCCGGTCGCTCCTTGTGCGCTACGGCGCTTCTTGTCACGAGGCTCCGCCTTAGACCGACGAGCACATGGGCCGGAAGCCCCCGGGCGTCGCGCCGCCAGATACCGGCCGCCGAAAGTCCCGGCCCACCGACAGCCCAGAGTGGTGGGGTTGCCTCGACACGAGGCCCGACTCACCCGTGAAGATGCCGACGGTGCATGGAGACTAGTCCCGGCCTCCAGTCAACGACTCGACACTAAAGCTCTCTTCGATCTCTCGCACTTGGTCCGCTACCTCTTCCAGATCGGCCTGCCACACCTCGCCGTCGTCGAACCTGACCTTTGAAACGTAGGCCACACCAGTGTAGAAGGAGGACTCGGCCAGAGCGCTCGCAAGCCACGCCCCTTCCTCCGTGCCGCCGGGAACGACATCTTTGATCGCGTAGCCGCCAAGACGGTCCTGGAACTCGTTGAAGATGTTGAACGACAACAGTCCGAGTTGATAAGCGACGATCTTCCGATCCGTCACGTTCTCTACGACGACCTCGTGACGAATACCCTCCCGCGAGTACTGACCGCGCGACTGGTAGGCCGCCGAGTAGCGGCCGATACTGAGGGGGGCGCCTTCTTGCACCAGCACTCTGTGCTGCGCTGGCGGTGGTGCCGCAGTCACAAGGCCAGCGCCGGTCATCAGTGTGGCCCCGAGCATCGTCCACGCGATCTGATTCCGCATCATTGAGCCCTCCGTTCTATTCCTCGTCCTGCATGCAACGCCCGTCTGAACGCTGGCGAACGCACGGTCTTCCTGAAGCACCCCGGACTGCGCCTCCTCCACAGACTCCGGGTGCCGCACACCCAGCGGTCCCGTGTTCTAGAACTAGAAGTCGAAGAAGTCGTCGTCGCTGCCAGTGAGGTAGGACGCCTCCTCGTCGAGCCAGGCCTGGAACTCCTCCTCGGTGTGCACGGTCAGGAAGCCGCGCATCGAGTAATGGCTG
This sequence comes from Holophagales bacterium, assembly GCA_009837085.1. GTDB lineage: Bacteria > Acidobacteriota > Thermoanaerobaculia > Multivoradales > Multivoraceae > Multivorans. The sequence goes on along the minus strand of VXUF01000155.1, from coordinate 21,978 downwards.
TTGCCGCAGAGCTGGGCGCAGGCGATCTCGTAGACGTAGTCCGGGTTGCCGGTCTCTTCGCGGATCTGGGCCGTCGTCTTGGTGGGAACGAACCAGACCGGAATCGAGATGCCCGGGATCGTGTCCTGCTTGATCCGCATGTTCGGCAGGTTGAAGCTGTGGATCACGTCCTTGGACGACAGGTGGATGATCGCCGCCTTGTCGACCGGGAGGTGCAACTGGTTGACGGTCCAGATGTCGTCGGCGCCGGCCTCGCTGTCGCGGTCGAGGCCGATCGGATTGGTCGCTTCGTCTATCAGTGACAGGTCCTGCGCGCCGAACTCGCCGTCGGCCCCTGGATACCAGACGTTCCAGGCGAACTGCTGAGCCACGACCCGCACCACCGTCGCGTCGGACTCCGGCGGCACTTCGTCCACACGCTCCGCCCACATCGGGATCGAGAAGCCGAGCAGGAGAATCCCCTCCGCGATCGCCACGGCGACCTCACCGTAGGTGCTCATCTTGCTCTTGACGCCGACGTAGTCCGCCTTCGGGTTGCGGCTGGCGCGGAAGCGCATCAGCACGTACACGAAGAACACGCCCCAGACGATGAAGAGCGCGAGCATCAGGTAGTGCACCGCGTCGATCATGTTGTCGATCCGGCCGGCGTGCTCCGACGCCGCGGCCGGGAACATGGCATCCATCATGACTTGACAGGCTCCTCAACGGTGCTCCACCAGGGCGGCACCGGGTCGGTCCGAAGGCGCCGCGCGCGGCGCCGGAGATAGAGAAAGAAGAGGACGAAAGCACCCTGCATCACGAAGACCGCCGCCAGCAGAAACCAGACGCCGGCACGGGCCGCGTCGATCATCGTCCCTTCGGCAGCCCCGTAGCAGACCGAGCAGGCCCAGGCCGCCGGTTCGGAAGCGAAGAGCCAGGCCGCCACGGCAACAGGGATGGTGCGGAACAGCTTCCGCCGGCGGGCCCACTCCTCCTCGGGCGTCGTGATCTTGCGCCAGAACCAGATGCCGTACCAGACGAGCGCCGCCGCGACCGCGAAGGACAGAACGGCGCCTACCGCGTAGGCGCTCCCCTGCGCCAGACACCAGCCACCGAAGAACAGCGCCAGCAGGATGGCGCTGCCGACGAAGACGATGTGAATGACCTTCAGGTTCATGACTCGATCAGTGGAGTCGTCAGTGCGGCTCGTGCGCCTCGACTTCGGCGAAGTCCCCGACCTGGTCCGTGACCGAGGTCAGGATGGGCAACGCCATCAGCGCGATGAAGAAGGCCACCGTCAGCGCCAGCGTCCAGTAGATGATCTTCTTCTCGTCGATCAGGTGCATGAAGAAGCAGGCGACCAGCGACGCCTTGACGCTGGCGATGAACAGGCCGATGGTGAGGGCCACCGGCACCGAGACGTCCAGGTAGTACGCGCCAACCGTGGCGGCAGTGCCCACCATCAAGGCGCCGAACACCAGGAAGTAGATGCGGACCTGCTTGTCGATATCGACGTGTTCACTCATGGAATGCGACTCGCTCCAGGGTTGGCCAGAGATTCAGGGCGACAGGCGTCCGCTACAGCAGGTAGAAGACGGGGAAGAGGAAGATCCACACGAGATCGACGAAGTGCCAGAAGAGGCCGGAGTGCTCGACCCGGTCGGTCAGCCACTGCCGGTTCGTGTGGAACACCTTCGACCCCGGCCCGGTGAAGTAGGCATTCCAGGCCATGCCGCCGATCACGTGCAGGGCGTGGAGCCCGGTCATCGCGAAGTAGATGGCGAGGAAGGTGCTCGACTCCGGATAGTGGTGGTGATCGAACTTCGCCGTGTACTCGAAGTACTTGATGACCAGGAAGATGCCACCGCAGCCGACGGTCAGCCAGCCGAACAGCTTGAACCGGCCGAGTTGTCCGCGCATCAGCGACGCCCAGGCCATGACCATCGTCAGACTCGAGGCGATCAGCACCGCGGTGTTGACCGTCGCCAGCGGAATGTTCAGCTCCGCTTCCGCCTGCATCGCCGCCCAGTTGCCGTCCGACCCGATGCGCAGCATGATGAACGTGGCGAACAGCGCCCCGAACAGCATGACCTCCGACGTCAGGAACAGCCAGATCCCGATCTTGCCGTTGTTGAGGCCAGTTTCGGGGTGGGCCTCTACCGTGTAGGGGATTTCCATCTCTTGAGGTCCTCGGACGGTCAGGTTGAGGCCGGTTCGGCCTGTGGGACGTAGTCCTTGTCGCTACCCGGGACGCTGTACTCGTACGGCCCGCGCACGACCTCGATCGGCTGGTCGAAGTTGCCGTGCGGAGCCGGCGACGGCGCCAGCCACTCGACGGTCGTCGAGTTCCAGGGATTGCGTCCGGCCTTCTCGCCGTTCCGGATGCTCATGAAGAAGTTGATGATGAACGGAATCTGTGCCAGCGCCAGGCACCAGGCCGAAACGGACATCATCCGGTTCAGTCCTGCGACCTCGCCCGCGAAGTCGTAGCTGATGCCTCCGTCCGCGAGCCGCCGCGAGACGCCGTTCAGGCCCTGGATCATCATCGGGAAGAACACCCCGTTCATGAAGACGAGAGAGGGCCAGAAGTGGAGTTTGCCCAGGAACTCGTTCATCTTGCGCCCCGTCACCTTGGGGAACCAGTAGTAGACGCCGGCGAACAGCGCGAACAGGGTTCCGGGCGCCACCACGTAGTGGAAGTGGCCGATCACGTAGTAGGTGTCGTGGAGCGGAATGTCCGCCGCCGAGAGACCAAGGGGTAGCCCGGTCAGTCCTCCTATGCCGAACATCGGCAGGAAGCCGAGGGCGAACAGCATCGGCGTGTTGTAGCGGATGGAACCGCCCCATAGCGAGATGAACAGCGCGCTCAGGATGATGACGGACGGGATCGAGATGATCATCGTCGTCGTCTGGAAGAAGGTGGACATCACCGAACCCATGCCGGTGATGAACATGTGGTGCGCCCAGACGATGAAGCTCATGAAGCCAAGGAAGATCAGCGAGTAGACCATCGAGCGGTAGCCCCAGAGCGGCTTGCGCGAGTTGTTCGCGATCACCTCGGCGACGATCCCCATCGCCGGCAGGATGAGGACGTAGACCTCGGGATGGGCCAGGAACCAGAAGAGGTGCTGCCAGAGCAGCGGACTGCCGCCTCCGCTCCGGTCGAGCACCTCTCCGCCGACCACCAGCCCTTCCGGAATGAAGAAGCTCGTGTTCGCGACCCGGTCCATCAACTGCAGCACGCCCGCGGCCTCGAGCGGCGGGAAGGCCAGCAGCAGGAGGAAGGCAGTCACGATCTGCGCCCAGCAGAAGAACGGCAGGCGCATCCAGGTCATCCCGGGCGCGCGGAGCTGGATCGCCGTGGTGATGAAGTTGATCGCGCCCAGCAGAGACGACGTGATCAGGAAGATCATCCCGATCAGCCAGGCCGTCTGGCCATTCAACGCGATGTCGGCCAGTGGCGAGTAAGAGGTCCAGCCGTTGCCCGCAGCGCCGTTCGGCAGGAAGAAGCTGGCGAACATGGTCACGCCGCCCATGAACAGGCACCAGTAGCTGATCATGTTGATCCGCGGGAAGGCCATGTCCGGGGCGCCGAGCTGCAGCGGCATGACGAAGTTGCCGAAACCGCCGACCGCCAGCGGCACGACACCGAGGAACACCATGATCGTGCCGTGCATGGCGCCGAGCTCGTTGTAGAAGTCCGGCAGCATGATGCCGCCGGGCGCCCGGTTGTCGCCGAGAAGCGAGCCGATGAAGGGGATCGGCTCGCCCGGATACGCGAGATTCCAGCGCATCACCATCATCAGGACGAACCCGAAGAAGAGGAACGCCAGACCCGTGACCGAGTACTGGACGCCGATCACCTTGTGATCGGTCGAGAAGATGTACTTCCGCCAGAAGCTCTGCTCGTGATGATGCTCGTCGTGTGCAGGTGAAGCGTGAACGGGCTCCGCCATGGACGCCGCTCCTTTCTAGCTACTTGCTGAGGGTTCCTCGTCTACTCCGGCTTGAAGACGAAGTTCACCGTCGCTTCGCCGCTGCCGCCGACCTCGACGGTCTCCGAGTAGATCTTGAACCTCTCGAACTCATGCCGGGCCTCGATCGTGTAGGTGCCGGCCGGGACGTTCTCGATGCGGAAGGAGCCGTCGGCGCCCGACACCGCGTAGAACGGATGATCGACGACCGTCACCCAGGAAGTCATCCAGGGATGGACGTCGCACTTGATGCGGAAGCGCTCCGTCTTGTCGAAGCTGTAGTCGGCCTCGGTCACGCTGGCCGGCATCGCCCGGTTGAACGGGGGGTTGTCCTTGGACAGCGAGTGCACGTTGTGCAGCAGGCCGTCCGAGTTCTTCACCTTGAACTGCTGCCCGACCTGGATGCCCATGACGCGGGGCGTGTAGATGCAACCGTTCTGGTCCATGACCACCGGCTGCGAAGGCGTATCGAAGGACTTCCCTTCGAGGCCCTCGGTGATCACCAGGAAGACATTGGCGAAGGCGCCGCCGTCCCCGATCATGAAGGTCTGGTCGAGGACCGTGCCGCTGTGCTTCTCGGCACACTTCGGGTCCGCGTCCATCCTCATCGGACGTTGCGGAGGGGTACGGCCTTCGTACGTGACCTTGCCGACAATCGTGCCGCCGAGCGCAACCGAGGAGGAAGCCAGGGCGAAGGCGAGAAGAACGGCACAGACGCGGATCGTCTGCTTCGGAATCATGTCGATGCTCCTTAGACGGGGGAGTGTTGCAGAGGTCCTGGAACGCTGCGCAGCGTAGCAAGGACCGGCGGGTGGAACAAGGCGAACGGCTGACGGACGATACGAACCTGAACGCCTCAGATGTTCTCGAAGGCGAGGGACTCGACCAGGCGCGGATCCCGGGACGGCACCAGCGAACCGCGGCTCAGGAGCCAGCCCGCCGTTGCGAGGAACAGGCCGCCAACACCGAGCAGGGAAGTCGCGTCGAGAAGGCTGAACGTCATCTCCCGGTGCAGGTTCGGCATGACCAGCCAGAACACGTCCCAGAGGTGCATGGCCAGCATCCAGAGGGCCCCGATCAGCAGGAGGGTGCGATTCCGCTTGATCGTCCGGGGCATGAGGAAGAAGAACGGGACGGCGAAGTGGCCGATGGCCAGCAGCAAGGTGGCCGGGCGCCAGCTCGCCGGGTTGTCCGCCGTGCCGTGCAGCCGGCTCAGGAACCAGTTCGTTTCCTCCGGGATGTTCGCGTACCAGATCAGGAAGAACTGGCTGAAAGCGATGTACGCCCAGAACACGGTGAAGGCGAACAGCAGCTTGCCGAGATCGTGGAAGTGCTCGCCGGTGACCACGCCCCGGAAGTGGCCCGACCGTTCGAACGCCAGTGTCAGGACGGTCAGCGCGGCGAACGCCGAGACGACCGTACCGGCGAAGAAGTAGACGCCGAACATCGTCGAGTACCAGTGCGGCTCCAGCGACATCAGCCAGTCGAAGCCGGCGAACGTCAGCGTCACCGCGAACAGTGCGACGGCAACGGGACTGAATCGCGCCATACGGTGGGAGAGCGCCTCGTCGCCGCTGTCGTCCTGCCGCCGCGACGCGTTCCGGAAGTAGAGGGCCAACCCACTCCAGACCACGAAGTAGATCACCGTCCGAATCCAGAAGCCCGTCTCGTTGAGCCACGGCTCCTTGACCTGCAGCAACCGGTCATGCGCCACCGCGTCCGCGTGGGTCCAGTGGAACAGGTCGTACATGCCCAGGGCCACCACCGGAATGAACAGGACCGCCAGCACCGGCACCGTGCAGGCCAGGTTCTCGGCCAGGCGGCGCACCACGACGCCCCAGCCGGCCTTCGTCGCGTGGTGAATCAGCACGAAGAACAGACAGCCGAGTCCGATGCAGAGGAAGAAGACGACCGCGACGAGCCAGGAGTGGAAGAACTGCTTCGTGCTCTCCTTGGAGCCCATCGCCAGCACGATTGACAGGACCGTGAAGACGACGCCGACGGCGCCCGCGATCAGCGGCAGGCGCGCCCAGCCGCTGCCCGGCCGAATGACCAGTTGATCGAGATGAACGACGCGCGGTCCGTGGGCCATCAGCCGGCGCCTCCCGGCTCACCGTCTTCGGCCGGATCGTCGATCGGCACGTGCTCCACCTCGACGGCGCCGAGCCCGCTCAGGAACTCGGCCGTTTCCCGGTCGTCGTACTTCGGGTCCCAGGCCTCGATGGCGATGAACAGGCCGTCGTCCGTGACCCTCGCGAAGCTCTTCGACCGGAACAGGGGATGGTGGTACGTGGGCAGCTTGTTGAAGGCGAACATGCCCAGCACCGCTCCCAGGGCCGCGCCGAGCACGCCGAGTTCGAAGGTGACCGGCACGAACGCCGGCCAGGTGAACAGCGGCTTGCCGCTGATGATCAGCGGGTAGCCCAGGATGTGGACCCAGCTCTGCAGGGCGAAGCCGAGCCCGGCGCCGGAAAGCCCCGTGGCCAGCACGAGGAACGGCAGCTTGGACGGCTTCAGCCCCATCGCCTTCTCGAGACCGTGGACCGGGAACGGCGTGAGCGCGTCCCACTTCGAGTAGCCGGCGTCGCGGACCGCCTCGCAGGCCCGGTAGAGGGCCTTGGCGGTCTCGAAGCGGGCCAGCACTCCGTAGTGGCTGTAGCCCGCCGACGCTTCCGGCACGTCCAGGGTCATCAGGCCCATGTCAGGCGCCTCCCCCGCCGGCCGGCGCCGCTTGCGGCGTGGGCTCTGCCGCGGAGCCGGCTGGCACCACGCGGACCAGTTCCTCGCCCTGGTGCGGATCGGCCTCTGGCAGCACGGTCTTGACCTCCGCCGTCGCCACCAGCGGCAGGAACCGGGCGAACAGGCAGAACATCGTGAAGAAGAGGCCGAAGCTGCCGATCAGCGAAGCGAAGTCCCAGAAAGTCGCCTGGTAGTAGTCCCAGTTCGCGGGCAGGAAGTCGCGGTGCAGCGACGAGGTGACGATGACGAAACGCTCGAACCACATGCCGATGTTGATCAGGATCGAGGAGATGAACAGCCAGCCGATGTGGTTGCGCATCTTCTTGAACCAGAACAGCTGCGGCGTGAGCACGTTGCAACTCACCATGATCCAGTAGGCCCAGGCGTAGGGACCAAGGGCCCGGTTGGCGAAGGCGAACTGCTCGTAGGGGTTGCCGCTGTACCAGGCGATGAACATCTCGATGCCGTAGGCGTAGCCGACCATGCAGCCGGTGAGGAGCATGATCTTGGCCATGTTCTCGAGGTGGCGCATCGTGATGATGTCCTCCATCTTGAACAGGACCCGGCAGATCAGCATGAGGGTCATCACCATGGCGAAGCCGGAGAAGATGGCGCCGGCGACGAAGTAGGGCGGGAAGATCGTCGTGTGCCAGCCCGGCAACTGGGCGGTCGCGAAGTCCATCGACACGACGGAGTGGACGGAGAGGACCAGCGGCGTCGCCAGCCCGGCCAGCATCAGGTAGGCCCGCTCGTAGTGGAGCCAGTTCCGATGCGAACCGCGCCAGCCCAGCGCGAAGATGCCGTAGACGATCTGCCTGATTCGCGTCTTGGCGCGGTCGCGGATCGTCGCGAGGTCCGGGATCAGGCCGACGTACCAGAACATCAGGGACACCGTGCCGTAGATCGACACCGCGAAGACGTCCCAGATCAGCGGACTGCGGAAGTTCGGCCACATGTCCATCTGGTTCGGCAGCGGGAACATCCAGTACGCGACCCACACACGGCCGACGTGAATGCCGGGGAACACCAGGGCGCACATGACGGCAAAGATGGTCATCGCCTCGGCGGCGCGGTTGATCGACGTGCGCCACTTCTGCCGGAACAGGAAGAGGATCGCGGAGATCAACGTGCCGGCGTGGCCGATGCCGACCCAGAAGACGAAGTTGACGATCGCGAAGCCCCAGTTGACCGGGTTGTTCAGGCCCCAGATGCCGGTGCCCTCCCAGAACAGCCAGCCGATCGAAACCCCGAACAGGCCCAGCATCGCCAGCGACGGCAGGAAGAAGAACCACCAGCCGATCGGCGTCTTGCGCTCGACCGGCACCGCGACCGCTTCCGTCAGGGAACGGAAGTCGTAGCCGCCGACGATCAGCGGCGCACGCCCGGCGACGGGTTCCTGAGTGTTGTCCTGACTCTGTGCCATCGAGGGCCTGGAATTAGGGCGGCTGTGCCCTCAAGGGCCGGCCGGGCCACGGATCGCGCGGAAGCTAACACCGGCCCCTATCCGGGTCAAGGAAACGGGCCGAACGGACGCGAGGACCCGTAGAATAGACAGATGACCTGTCCACCGACTCCATCCCTCCGCCCGTTCCTCGCGGCGGCTCTCGTCCTGCCCTTCCTCTTGCTCGCCGGCTGCGGCGACGGCGCGTCCGAAGGGTCCGGCGGCGATGCCGCGCCGGCGGCTGAAGCGCTGCCCGCCGAACCCCTGGGCACGAGCACGATCGCCGGTGTCGTTCGCTTCGACGGCGAGGTGCCGGAGCTTCGCCCGCTCAACATGGACGCCGACCCCGCCTGCGCCGCCAAGCACACGGAACCGGTGTACCCCGAGCTGCTCGCGGTTGACGAGCAGGCCGGCCTGGCGAATGTCCTCGTCTACGTCGCCGACAACGTTCCACAGGGCCCCTACCCGCCTGCCGCGCCGCCCGTGATCGACCAGCAGGGCTGCCGCTACACGCCCCGCGTGGCCGGCATCATGGTAGGCCAGGAGCTCAAGGTGCTGAACTCGGACGAGCTGCTCCACAACGTCCACTCGCTGTCCGAGGTCAACCGCCCCTTCAACCGCGCCATGCCCGCCGCCATCAAGCAGGCCACTTTCTCGTTCACGGACGAGGAAGCCGCATTCCGGATCAAGTGCGACGTCCACCCGTGGATGTCGAGCTACCTCGCCGTCTTCAACCACCCCTACTTCGCGGTCACCGGACCGGACGGTTCCTTCGAGATTCCCGGGCTTCCCGCGGGCACCTACACGATCGAGGCTTGGCACGAACGTCTCGGCACGATGCGATCCGGCGTGACGCTGCTCGACGGGCTCGCCGCGACGCTCGATCTCACGTTCACCCTGCCGGAGTAGCCAGCGTTCGCCAGAGTTCCGCGAGCGCGTCGTCCGGGTCGTCGACCTTGATCGTCGTCATGCCGAGCGCCCGCGCGCTCTTGAGGTTCGAGCCGATGTCGTCCAGGAACACCGCCTCGCGCGGTTCGACGCCGATCCGGCCGCAGGCCAGGCGGTAGATCGCGGGATCGGGCTTGCGCAGACCGACGACGCTCGACTCGACGTAGTCGTCGAACAGGGCACGAACTTCGGCCCGCATGGCTGCCTCTTCGGCATCCGTCGGTTCCCGTTCTTCCTCGCTCACCCAGTTGTTCGTCAAGGCCGCCACGGTGTAGCCGCGGGCGCGCAAGCGCCGCAGCGCGTCGATCATCCGCGGCCTGGGTTTCGACTCCTCCGCAATCGCCGTCATCATCTCCTCGGCCGAGAAACGTTCAGCCACCGAGGCATCGGCCGCCATCACATCCTCGTCGAAGGCGGCGAAGAAGCCTGGGCCCATGACCAGCTCGCCCCGCTCCATCCGCTGCCACGATCCTCCCGGCCCGGCCGCCACGACCAGGCGGTTGACGAAGTTCTCCTCGATGCCGTTCTCCTGTTCATACCGTCGGATGGCGTGCAACGGGGAGCCGAAGACGACTCCTCCCAGGTCGAAGATGACTGCTCGATAGCCCATGAACGCGTTCCTCCTGTTATCTCCGCAAGGTTGCCGGCAACGTCAGGGGATCCGCCCGCGTCCGATCGGAGGCGATGAAGCCCTCCTCGTTCCAGCGGTAGTCCAGGATGTGGATACGGGGATCGACGGCGACATACCCTCCGTCGCCGCGCCGGCGCAGCACACCGTAGTGCAGGTTCGGCTCCACGCTCCATCCGGTCGCGCCGACGGTGCCGATGCGCTGTCCCCGGCTGACCGATTCTCCCGCGCGAACCTCCGTCGTATCCAGATGCCCGAACAGCGTGATGAACCGGTCACCATGACGTATGCCCACGATACGCCCGTAGCGAGTCCAGGATCGGCCCAAAGCGGCGCCCCGCCCCGCATAGGTCACGCGACCTGCCGCGGTGGCCAGTACCGGAGCGCCGGCGGAAGCCGCGAGATCGATGCCATGGTGAAACTCTTCCGCTCCCGTGACCCGGTTTCTGGTCTGTCCGAACGGGCCGACGAGGACGAAGTCGTCGCCCCGGAGTGGAACCGCGGACGGCGTCAACTCGACGAGTTCGGGCTCCGCCTGCTCGACCTCGAGCGACGCCCGCAGGCGCCCTTCGATGCGCCCGGTCAGCCGCTCCACGTCCTCCTCGACGCCCGATTCGATCAGCACCACCTGGCCCTGCCGCAGAGTCAGGGCGGGTTCCTCCAGGACATCGACGGCCTCGCCGCAACCTTCGTTCGCTGGCGCCCCGACACCGTAGGCCAGGACGATCTTGCACAGTCGGCTATCCAGCTCCGACGCCTGCTGCCGGACCTCCGAGTAGCGTCCGGCCAGCGCCTCGAAGCGGGCCGCCAGGCGCCGGTGCTCCTCGAACACCTCGACCTGCTCGGCCCTTGAGAACTGGGAACGCACGACGATTGGCGCGACCAGAGCGGCGTTGACCACGAGAGAACCAACGAGGATCAAGGCAGCCAGGCCAAGCCGGAGTCTCGCGGAGGTCACCTCGACGTAGCGCACGCGCCCGCGCGAACCGTGGATCTGGACGTTCCCGAGACGAACGCTGCCGTCGGCGGCAAGCTCAGGCATCGAACCGCGCCGCCCCCCTGCCGGCCAGACGGCCGAACACGGCACCCGCGGTGAGTCCGGAGCCGCCGGGGTAGTTGTCGTAGAAGAGGCCGCCGACGAGTTCGCCCGCCGCGAACAGGCGCGGAATCGGCCGTCCGTCCTCGTCGAGCACCCTCGCGCGGCGATCGATCGACAGGCCTCCGAACGTGAACGTGATGCCGCAGGTCACCGCGAAAGCCTCGAACGGCGGCTCCTCGAGCGGGTTGGCCCAGTTCGACTTGTTGAGGGAGAGACCGCGGGTCGCGCGGCCATCGCGGACGCTGGGGTCGAAAGGCACTTCGCGGCGCACGGCGGCGTTGAACTCGCCCACCGTCCGCAGGAACGCCTCGGCGTCCACACCCTCGAGGCGCGCGGCAAGTTCCGGCAGCGAGTCGGCTTCGACCCGCGTCGCGTGGGATTTCCGGTACTCGTCGCGCAGCAGGTGAGCGACCCGCGCATCGAACACCTGCCAGGCGAACCGGCCCGGCTGTTCCAGCACCTCGCGGCCGTACCTGGCGTAGGTGTAGTTCCGGAAGTCCGCACCCTCGTCGAGAAAGCGCTCTCCCCTCGCATTGACGACGATGCCGAGCGGATAGCTGTGCTTCTGGTAGCGGTGACGGACCTCGAGATTGCCGACCTCGGGCGCGTTCAGATCCCACGCCACGGCGTGGCAGCCGGACCACTGTCCTGCCCGTCCGGCGCCGGCTTCCAGGGCCATGCGGATGCCGTCTCCCGTGTTGTAACGGCAGCCCCGGACCTTGGCCTTCTCCCAGCCCTCGCCGAGGTGGCGGCGCCGCCAGTCACCGTTCGCCTCGAAGCCGCCGCTGGCGAGGACCACGCTGTCGGCCTCGAGGGCGTTCCGAGCCGACCCCTCCTCGACCTCGACCCCGCGCACGCCGCCCTCCTCCAGGCACAGGCTCACCGCCCGGCAGCCGTAACGCGTCTCGATGTCTGCCTTCTCCGCCGCCCGCTCGAGGGCCGCCACCAGGCCGGGGCCGCCTCCCCGCGCCTGCAACGTCAGGCCGCCCCAGAACCGGCGCTTGCCGTCGACCTCGAACGCCTGGCCCGCATAGAGCGGAACGAACTCGACCCCGTGGCCACGCATCCAGCGCAGCGTCCGGCGGCTCTCCGCCACCAGGACCTCGACCAGATCCGGACTCGCTCGGCCGCCGCCGGTCCGTTCGAGGTCCTCGATGAACCGCCGCGCCGGGTACCTTCCGAAATCGCTGGCCTCGACCTCCTCCTCGCTCAGGCCGCCAGCCACCTCGCGCAGATCGTCCAGGCCGTCGTAGACAAAGCGCATCGCGGCCATCGTGAAGCGGCTGTTTCCTCCCCGCTCGACCCGCGGCGCACGTTCCAGCACAGTCACCGACGCGCCCCCCTCCCGGGCCGCCAGGGCAGCGCACAGCGCCGCGTTGCCGGCGCCGACGACGACCACGCGCCGCTTGCCTGCTGCTCGCTCTTTCATCATCTCGCTTCGTCCGGCGCCGAACCCGGGTAGCGTAGCCGCCCGAAACCCGGGGAGATACTCAGCATGGACGATTCGAACAGCAAGAACGACAGCATGCGCGCCGGTTCCCGCTTTGCCGGAAAGGTCGCGGTCGTGACCGGTGCCGCCGGTGGTTTCGGCCGCGCCATCGCACGAAGGCTCGCCGAAGAAGGCGCGGCCGTCGCGCTCGCGGACATCGACTCAGGCAAGGGCAAAAGGACAACGGCCCAGCTCGCCAGGCGCGGCGCCAGGGCGCTCTTCGAAACGGTGGACGTATCGAAGAGTGACGACGTGCGGCGGCTGATGGAGCGGACCTGCGGCGCGTTCGGCGGCATCGACATCCTCGTCAACAACGCGGGCTACTGCCACCGGGCCAGGCCGCTCTGGAAGCTTGCCGAAGCCGACTACGACCGGGTCTTCGAGGTGAACACGAAGAGCGTCTACCTGGGCGTGGTGCATGGCGTGCCGCGACTGCTCGAACGCGGAGGGGGAGTGATCGTGAACACGGCGTCGATCGGCGCCCTCCGTCCGCGACCGCTGATCACCGCCTACAACGCGACGAAGGGAGCGGTCATCACCCTGACCCGGGGGCTGGCGACGGAACTCGCGCCTCACGGCATTCGCGTCAACGCGGTCAACCCCGTCGCCGCCGATACCGATTTCATGAAGGGCCCCTCCGGAGGGCGGAAGCTGGACGACGCGGGTCGGGAGGTCCTCCAGAAGACGATCCCGCTGGGCCGGCTCGCCGAACCCGCCGACGTTGCCGCCGCCGTCGCCTACCTCGCCTCCGACGACGCGGTCTTTCTCACCGGCGTCTGCCTCGACATCGACGGCGGACGCAGCATCGGGTAGCGCCCCGGCGGCTACGGCAGCTCGATCGACCGACCGCCAACCACGGTGCCGGCCGGCGCGCCGCGGAGCTTCCAGCCCGCGAACGGCGTGTTCCGCGACCTGCTCCGGAACGTCGCCGGATCGACTTCGACCTCGCGCTCGAGATCGATGAGGGTCACGTCGCCGGGCGACCCGGGCGCCAGGCTGCCGCCGGCTACGCGGAGGATCCGCGCGGGCGCCGTCGACAGCAGATCGACAAGGCGCGCCAGGTCGATCACGCTCTTCCTCACCAGCCGGTCCAGGCAGAGGCTGAGCGTCGTCTCGAGCCCCACGATGCCATTCGGCGAGCCGACGAAGTCGAGCTCCTTCTCGTCCGGATGGTGGGGAGCGTGATCGCTCGCGATCGCGTCGATCGAGCCGTCGGCCAGGCCCTCGACCAGGGCGTCGCGGTCGGCGGCGCTCCTTAGTGGCGGGTGCATCTTGAAGTTCGGGTCCAGCCCCGAGTCGAAGACGTCCTCGTCCGTCAGCAGCAGGTGATGGGCCGAGACCTCGCAGGTGACCCGGTGGCCATCGGCCCTGGCGGCACGGATCAGATCCAGACTGCGCTCGGTCGACATGTGCGCCAAGTGGTAGCGGCCACCGGTATCGGCCACGAGCAGCAGATCGCGGGAGACCATCACGTCGTCCGCGGCGGCGGGGATTCCCTCGACGCCGAGCCGCGTCGCGAAGCGTCCCTCGTGCATGACGCCGTCGCCCGAGAGTGCGAGTTCCTCGGCGTGCTGGATCACCGGCAGGTCGAAGTGCCGGGCGTATCGCAGCGCCTGACGCATCAGGGCGGCGCTCCAGACCGGACGGCCGTCGTCCGAGACCGCGACCGCGCCGGCCCGGCGCTGGGCCCCGAACTCGGTCAACTCGCGGCCCTCGAGCCCGCGACTGACCGCCGCGATCGGGTACACCCGCGCCCAGCCTGCCCGATCCGCCTGCTTGAGCATGAACTCGGTCAGTGACGGATCGTCGTTCACCGGGTCCGTGTTCGGCATGCAGGCGACGGCGGTGAACCCGCCCGCTGCCGCCGCCCGGGTGCCGGTCTCGATCGTCTCCTTGTACTCCTGGCCCGGCTCGCGCAGGTGGACGTGCATGTCGATCAGGCCGGGCGCGACCACCAGCCCGGCGGCGTCGAGCTCGGGCACGTTCTCCGGCCTCGCGAGACCGGGGCCACAGGCCGTCACCGTGCCGTTCTCGATCAGGACGTCCGCCGGGCCGTCGAGTGCCTGGGTCGGATCGACGACCCGGCCCCCGCGAATCACCAGCGATCCGCTCACGGTGTTCCGTCCTCGCCGCTCTTCGCGCCGGCCAGCAGGTAGAGCACCGCCATTCGCACCGCGACGCCGTTCGCCACCTGCTCGAGGATCACCGACCAGGGTCCGTCGGCGACCTCGCTGGCGATCTCGATGCCGCGGTTGATCGGCCCAGGATGCATGATGATCGCGTCCTCCTGCGCGTGACGCAGGCGCTCCGCGGTGAGTCCGAAGAACTCGAAGTACTCCCGTTCCGAGGGAAAGGCGGCCCGCGCCTGGCGCTCCAGTTGGACTCGCAGCATCATCACCACGTCGGCGCCCTCGATCGCCTCCTCCAGCGAGTAGACGACCCTGGCGCCGAGCGCCTCCGGCTCTTCCGGCATCATCGTGCGGGGACCGGCGACCGTGACCTCGGCGCCCAGTTTGGTCAGGCACAGGACGTTCGAGCGCACGACCCGGCTGTGGGCCACATCACCCACGATGGCTATCTTCAGGCCCTCCACGCGGCTCTTCCGGCGGCGGATCGTGAAGGCGTCGAGGAGCGCCTGGGTCGGATGCTCGTGGGCGCCGTCGCCGGCGTTGATCACCCCGGAGGCGAGCCGCTCCGCCAGCGCGTGCGGCACCCGCGGGTGGGCGTGTCGGATAACGACGAGATCCGGCGCCATCGCCTCCAGGTTCCGGGCCGTGTCCAGCAGCGTTTCGCCCTTGGACAGGGACGAGGAGGAGGTCGAGAAGTTGATGTTGTCGGCGGAGAGGCGCTTCTCGGCGATCTCGAAGCTCGAGCTGGTCCGGGTCGACGGTTCGAAGAACAGATTGATGACCGTCTTGCCCCGCAGGGTCGGCACCTTCTTGATCGGTCGTGCCGCGACCTCGACGAACGACTCCGCGGTGTCAAGAACGTGGAGGATCTCGGTCTCGGACAACTCGGCGACCCCGAGCAGGTCGCCGCGCTGCCAGACCGGTTCGCTCACCCCTCGCGCTCGAGCAACTCGACCAGCTCCTTGCCGCCGTCGGTGGCCGCGTAGGAGACCTTGATCACCTCGGTGTCGGTCGTCTGTACGTGTTCGCCGACGCAGTCGGCGTGAATCGGCAGTTCCCGGTGGCCGCGGTCGATCAGCACCGCCAGGCGAATCGCCCGCGGCCGGCCGTAGTCCATGATCAGGGCGTCCATCGCCGCCCGGATCGTGCGGCCGCTGTAGAGAACGTCGTCGCAGAGCACGACGATCCGGTCGTCGATCGGAACCGGCATCACGCTCTCCTTGACCACGGGCTGTGGCGCGATGGTCGAAAGATCGTCCCGGTAGAGGGTGATGTCGAGCACCCCGACCGGCACGGCGACACCTTCCGTGCGCCTGATCTCGGCGGCGATGAAGTCGGCCAGCGGCACGCCGCGGGTGCGCACGCCGACCAGCATCAGCGAGTCGGTGCCCCCCGCGCGCTCAACCACTTCCAACGCCATCCGCCGCATCATCCGCGCCATCTGCGGCGCGTCGAAGAGCATCCTCTTGACTGTCAGCGCACTCACGGCCGCGGCAGCGTATCAGCGGCCCGGCGGCGACGCCACATGTTGTGGACACGCGCCGATGCCGGCACAACCACTTGTGACTTATGCATGAACCCTGTTATGTTCCCCAAAGCTCAACCAGCCCGATTCGCCGCCCTACGCACGATGCTCAAACTAGAGAGTCTTGAAGTCAACGGCTTCAAGACCTTCGTCGACCCGGTGACGAGCCGGTTCGCCCGTGGCATCACGGCGATCGTCGGACCGAATGGCTGCGGCAAGAGCAATCTGGCCGAAGCCATCACCTGGGTGCTCGGCGAGCAGAGCCCGAAGTCGCTCCGCGGCAGTTCCATGGAGGAAGTCATATTCAACGGGAGCGGCCAGCGCAAGCCCCTGGGGATGGCCGAAGTCAGCCTCACCTTCCTCACTGACGGCAGCGTCGAGAACGCCGAGGACGGCCGCATCACGATCGGGCGTCGGATCTTCCGCGGCGGCGAGGGCCAGTACCGCCTGAACGACCGGGTGGCACGGCTGAAGGACATCCGCGACATCCTGATGGACACGGGTCTGGGCATCCGCGCCTACTCCGTGATCGAGCAGGGGCGGATCGGGATGATCCTCTCCGGCAAGCCCCAGGAACGCCGCAAGCTGATCGAGGAAGCGGCCGGCATCACCCGCTACAAGAACCGCAAGCGGCTGGCCAGCCTGAAACTCGAGGACGCGACCGCCGATCTGCTCCGGCTCGACGACATCATCTCCGAGGTCGAGCGCCGTCTTCGCTCCCTCAAGAGGCAGGCGAATGCCGCCCGGCGCCACCGTGAACGCAGGGAAACCTACCGTGAACTGCTCGACGCCGTTCTCCTGGCGCGTTGGGCGAAGCTAAAGGGCGAGCTCGAGGAGCTCGGATCGGCTCTGGGACAGGAGGCCGACCGCGAGGCGGAGCTCCTGGCCGAGATCGCCCGCGGCAACGCGGCACTCGCCGAATGCCGCCACGCCATCGACGCCCGTACCGAAGAGGCCGTCCGCTCGCACGAACGTCAGGCCACGTTGCTGGCGACGATCGAGGGGCGAAGTGAACTGATCAAGGGCGCCGGCGCCACTCGAGCGGAGATCGCCGAGAGGCTCCAGGCAGGCGCCCGCGATGCGGAGACGCGGCACCGCGAACTGTCAACGGCCGAAGAGGCGCTCGCCGTCCTCGCCGGACGCCGGCAGATGTTCCTCTCGGAGCGCGAAGAAGCGCTGGCGAAGGTCCACGAGGATCGCCGGCGGATCGACGAGGCCGATACCGCAATCGAGGATGCGCGTAGCCGACATCGGGATCTGCTCGAGGAACAGGCGGCATCGCGGGTCGGGATCGACGAGCTGCGAAGCCGCCTGGTTGCCGAGCGCATCGTCAGCGAAAAGGCGGTCGACCGCCGCGACCGCGCCGAAAAAACCCTGGAACAGAGCCAGGAGGCCCTCCGCTCGATCGACGTCGACGTCAAGGGCGTGGCCGCCAAGGTAGAGACGCTGGATGTCGCCCTGACGACCGAGACCCGGGCCGCGCGGCGGGCCGCCGCGGCCCTGGAAGCGAGCCGGGACCAGCGTCAAACCGCTCAGGCCGAACTGGAAACGCGCCGCGAGGAGCTGGTCGAAGCCCAGAAGCGCGCGGCCGTGCTGAGGGAGCTCGGTCGGCGAGACGAGGAACTGCGGGCGGGAATCCGGGACGCGCTGATCGAGCTGGAGCTTTCGGAGCCCCGCTTCCTCGGCGACGAAGTGGACGTTCCAGCGGGCTGGGAAGACAGCCTCGACCTCTTCCTCGGTCCGCTGCGCAATGCGATCCTGGCCCCCGGGGACGAAGACGCGGTGGCCATAGCCCGCGCGCTCACTGGCTTCGACCACCAGGTCACGCTTCTCCGGCCGGCCGACCCGGCGAAGCCCCTACCGGAACTCGGCGATCCGGACATCGTCGGCGACGTGTGGACCGCGCTGGGGCTTCCCGAGGATCTGCGCGCCTCGCTCCAGCCCGCCTGGCTCGTGGAGAGCCCCGAGGCGGCGGAACGCCTGGCGGCGGACAACCCGGGCGTCGCCTTCCTGTGCCGCGACCGGCTCTGGATCGAAGCTGGCCGCGTAACCGTCCGCGGCGAGGGCGCGGCGCCAGGCGCCCTGGGCCGCCAGCGCGAGCTCGACGACCTCGTTCGACGGTCGGACGAACTGGAGGAACGCTGCACGGCACTGAGTCGGGACATCGATGCCGCCGCCGGAAGCGTCCGCGACGCCGCCCTGGAAGGTCGACGGATCGAGCAGGCCGCGGCCGTGCTGCGGGAGCAACTGGCCGTCGCCAAGGCCAGGCTCCAGGACATCACCGAACGGCGCGCCGTGCAGGCGAGCGAGAGCGAGGCGGCCGAGGCCGAGCGCGAGGAACTGACCCGCGGGATCGCCGAGACCGAGAGCCGGCAGGCGCAGATCCGGGCCGACATCGAGGCCCGGGAGACGGTTCATCGCAGTCTGGAGCGGGCGGTGCAGGAAGCTGCCGCCGCCGTCGAACGGGCCCGGGAAGAACGCGAGGAGCATGTCACGGCGGGCGCCGGCCGCCAGGGCCAACTCGAACTGATCGAGGAGCGCTCCGCCACCGAACGGAACGAAACGGAGCGACTCGAGGAACGAAACGCGGGTCTGCGCGAGGCCGACGAGGAATGGCTGGCCGAGCAGGAGCGGCTGCGCGGGCGTCTCGTTGAACTCGAGGACGCAGCCACCCGGGCGCGACGGGAACTCGACGACGCCCTGGCCGAGCGGACGAGCGCCAGAGACGAAGCAACCGGCGCCCAGGAGGCCCTCGAGGCAGAGAGGGGTCGCGGGCGCGAGCTGGATGCCCGGATGCGCGACCTCGGCGTCCAACGCGACGAACTGCGTGACCGGATCGAGGAACTGCGCGTGCGGCAGGCGGGCCAGCGTCAGGACGCCGAACACCTGGAGCGGGAGTACCGCGAGGAGTTCCGGCGTGAACTGGCCGCGCAGGAGGCGCCGGCGACGCCTGACGGCGAGGCCTCCGACATCGAAACCATGACCGAGGAGCTCGAACGCCGGCGCACGCTGCTGGAGCGGATGGGGCCGGTCAACGTCCTGGCTGCCGACGAGTACGACGAGCAGCAGGAGCGCCACACGTTCCTGGCCGGACAGCGCGCCGACGTGGCGTCCTCGGTCGAGAGCCTGAAGCGCACGATCCGCGACATCGACAGGACCTCCTCCGAGCGCTTCGTCGCCACCTTCAGCGAGGTCAACGAGAGCTTCGGGCGAACCTTCACCGAGCTCTTCCGCGGCGGCGACGCGGAGATGCGCCTGATGGACGAAGACGACCCGCTGGACTGCGGCATCGAGATCACCGCCCGGCCGCCGGGCAAGCGGGCCCAGAACATCATGCTGCTCTCAGGCGGGGAGAAGGCACTGGCGGCGATCGCCCTGCTGTTCGCCCTCTTCCAGACCAAGCCATCCCCGTTCTGCATTCTCGACGAGGTCGATGCGCCCCTCGACGACGCGAACATCCTGCGCTTCGTCGACATGCTGGAGCGGATGTCGGCGGAGACCCAGTTCCTCGTCATCACCCACAACAAGCTGACGATGCAGGTTGCGAGCACGCTCTACGGGGTGACGATGGAGGAACGCGGCGTCTCGAAGATCGTCGGGGTCGACGTCGACGAGATGCACCCCGAGCGCCAGTTGGCGACCGCCTGAGCACTGGTAGGCTGAGCGCGATGAAGCGTTCAACCCTCCCCTGCCTCGTCCTTCCGTTCGCGCTCGCTGCCACGCCCGCGATGGCCGCCGACCGCGACGCGCCGACCTTCTACGCCGACGTTCTGCCCGTGCTCCAGATGCACTGCCAGGACTGTCATCGCCCGGCGGGCGCCAACTACGGCGGCATGAGGGCGCCGATGGCTTTGACCACCTACGCCGAGGTGCGGCCCTGGGCCCGGTCGATCGCGCGGACGGTGGCGGCCAGGGAAATGCCGCCCTGGGACGCTCACCCGCAGCACGACGGCACCTTCGCCAACGAACGAGTGCTCAGCGCGGCCGAGATCGAGACGCTGCTCAACTGGGCCGGTAGCGGCGCCGCCCCCGGTGACGCCGCCGATGCTCCGCCGCCGCGCGAGTTTCCGAGCACCGGCGGCTGGGTCGTGGGCGAGCCCGACCTCGTCGTGACGATGCCCGAGCCCTACTTCGTCGAGGACGAAGTGGGCGACCTCTACGCCGCCTTCTCGTACGTTCTCACCGAGGAGGATCTGCCTGAGGACCGCTGGGTCGTCGCCTTCCAGTGCAAGCCGGACAGCGAGATCATCCACCACTTCAACCTCCACCTGCTGCCGCCGGACGAGAACGGCGAGCTGCCGCCGCCGCCCGCGTTCCCCAACCAGGATGAGATCGCCCCAGCACCTGAGAACGCGGGCAGCTACATGGGCGGCGTCTCTTCCGGCAGCGACGCGAACCGCTACCCGGAGGGCTACGGCTTCCTGCTCCGGAAGGGCTCGCGGGTGACCTTCGACATTCACTACCACAAGGAAGCCGGCGCCGGCACCGGCGTCTGGGACCAGTCGTCGATCGGCTTCATCTTCGCCGACAAGCCGGTCACCCGTTCGCTCGGCTCTGGTCTGCGTCCGATCATGAACTTCACCTTCGCGATTCCGCCGAACGACGGCAATCACCAGGTCGGCCCCTACTCCACGGTCGCGCGGCACGACACGGACATCATCGCGCTCATGCCGCACATGCACATGCGCGGGAAGGCCGCACGCTTCGAGGCCTTCTATCCCGACGGCACGACCGAAGTGCTGCTCGACGTGCCACAGTTCGACTTCTCCTGGCAAACGGTCTACTACTACGACCAGCTGAAGCGCATCCCCAAGGACACGCGCATCGAGTACACGGCCTGGTACGACAACTCCGCCGAAAAGGCGGCCCGCTACGGTTTCGACTCGAGTCGCACGGTGCGCTTCGGCCAGCCCTCCACCGACGAGATGATGATGGGCTTCATGATGAGCGCTGCGGCACCGGAGGAGTAGCAGACCGCGAAAGCCGGTGCGCAGCCACCAGAAAGCCACCGGCAATCAGGAGACCCAGCAACTCCCGGCTGTGTTCGATGTACATCCGGCTGGTCGACATCGGAGCCCAGAGGTCGCTGGTCGGACGGTTCAAAAGCCAGTCGACGAACCCCGGAAGCGTGAGGGCGACCCCCGCCCCGGTGATCGCGACGAGCGTCAGAAAGACGACACGGTGCAGCGAGCGGTACGCGGCGAACGTGCAGGCGCAGGCGATCGCGGCGTAGTAGGTCACCCAGATCAGCGGATCCGGGTCGTTGATCTGCAGCAGGGCGAAGACGAGCATCGTCAGGCCGAGCAGCAGGGGCAGGAATCGGGGACTTGAGCGACGCTGCGAGGACCGCATCGTCACCAGCCTAGCTCGCGCCGCCCCAAGATCGCTTCGTTCATCAGTTTCATCTTGTTCAGTCTTGACAAAACAAACCGGATGATTCAACATCCCTGACTCATGACCGTCTCCGAACCGACTCCCGCTCCGGACCGATCCGCCGAGCCCGCCGCGGCGGCGGACCTCAGCCTGCACGTCGCCGAGGAGCGCTTCATCGAAGCGATGGGCCTGGCGCACGAGGAGGATCGCCTGCCCCGGATCGCCGGCCGCCTCGTCGGCCTGCTCATCCTCTCGCCGGACCCGGTCCGCTTCGACCATCTGGCCGAGCGGCTTCGGGTCAGCCGCGCCAGTATCAGCACGAACACCCGTCTGCTGGAGAACATGGGAGTCATCCAGCGCGTGACCCGCCCCGGTGACCGCCGCGACTACTTCCAGATCAACGAGGAGCCCGGTCTCCTGCTGCGGATAGCCGATCGGTACCGAGTCCGCCAGGCAAGCGCGGAAGAGATGAAGAAGGCACTCCCGCCGAACGCAGGAGGCGAGGTCGTCTTCGAGCGCCTGGAACGGCTCATCCGCTTCTACGCCATCCTCGCCGACAGCCTCCAGTACGTGCTCGCCGCAGTGGCCGATGGCGAGGGCAACTCCAACACCGGAAGCCCGTAGACGGAGAGAGCGGCAGAACCGTCAGAGGAG
>VXUF01000113.1 GCA_009837085.1 Holophagales bacterium | reverse complement strand
GGCCCTCCTGGCCCACGGTACCGGCACCCGGCGCGAAAGCGCCGGCTTCTGGACCTCTGCCGCGCTAGCTCAGTCGGACGACACCCCCAGGTGCTCGTTGAACCACGCGACGAGCGCACTCGAAGCGCGCTGACCGTCCTCGCCGCGGAAGCCGTGGGCGGCGCCCTCGATCACGATCAGCTTCGAGGTGACGTTCGCCTCGTCGAAGGCGGCCTTGATCCGCTCGCTGTTGCTGAGCGGCACAAGCTGGTCCTGGTCGCCGTGGATCAGCAGCGTCGGCGGGTCGTCTTCACTGACGAACAGCACCGGCGAGATGTCGGCGGCCTTGGCCGGGTCGAAGTCGAGGGCCGGGAAGCGGTCGTTCGGCCCGGTAATCCCCTGCAGGTCGACCGGCGGGAAGTAGGCGACGACCGCCGCCACCCGGTTGCCGGTCTGCTCGATCGGGTCCTTGCTCCCGGCGTTTCCCTCGTCCGAGGCGTTGCCGAGCATCAGCGACAGGTGGCCGCCGGCGCTGCCGCCGAACACGCCCATCCGGTCCGGGTCGACACCGAAGTCGTCCGCGTTCAGGCGGATGTAGCGCACCGCCCGCCGCACGTCGGCGACCGCGTCGGGCACCTTGAACAGGGGCGCCGAGCCGTGGCGGACCATGAACACGGCGTAACCGTGGTCAAGGAGATCGCCGACCGCGCCGGCGCGGCCGCCCTCGCCGTCGACGATCCGGTGCGGGTCGGACCAGCGGGAGAACCAGCCGCCGCTGACCATGAAGAGCACGGCGGCGCCGTTCTGCTCCGCGGGAACGAGCGCGTCGAAGGTCAGCGCCATGCCCATCTTGTGGCCGTAGACGACATCGGCGTGCACCTTGGCGTCCGAGCCGGCCGAGAGCGGCGCGGCGAGGAGGAGGGCAACGGTCAGGATTGCGAACACGTTCTTCATCTTGGGTTCTCCTAGGGCTGGACGCCTCCGGTCGTCTCCTGAGGCGGAGCTGTGAGCTTCATCCGTTCGGCGGCAACCATATCCGCCACGTCGGCGAGCAGTCTCTTCGCGTCATAGACGATGCCGTCCTTGATCGTGTAGCGCACGCCGCCGACCCGCTCGGGGCGGCCGGTGTCGTCGTTCAGGCGGACGGCGCCGGTTCCGTACAGCACCTTCAGGTTGGCGATCGGGTTCTCGCCCACAACCAGGAGGTCGGCGAGCATCCCCTCGCGCACGATCCCGAACTCGATCTCGGCGCCGCTCGCCTTCGCCAGTTCCTCGGCGCCGTGCATCGTCGCCGAGCGGATCACCTCGAGTGGGTGGAAGCCTGCCTCCTGCAGCATCTCCAGTTCGAGGATCGTGCCGAAACCGTAGGTCTGGTAGATGAACCCTGAATCCGACCCGACGGTAACCCGGCCGCCGCGGTTCTTGTACTCGTTCAGAAACTGCATCCAGACCCGATAGAAGTTCTTCCAGGCCACCTCGTCCCAGGTCGTCCAATAGAACCAGTACGAACCGTGGTCCAGGCGGCTGGGGGCGTAGAACTCGGCCAGGCTGGGCAGCGTGTAGTCCGCGTGCCAGTCGGCGTTGCGCGCCCGCATCACGTCGCGGCCGGCAGAGTAGATCGTCATCGTCGGGTTGATGAAGAAGTCGAGTTCCAGAAACTCCTCCAGCAGGTCGTTCCAGCGCTTCCCACCCGGCTCGACCATGCTCCACTGCCGGGCGACCTGGCCGAACCGGAACTGCTCGTCCATGTAGTTCATCTCGGCCGGCCAGGGCTGCACGTCGGCACCCGCGTACATCGACTCGAACAGGCCGTAGAAGTGGGTCATCCCGACCAGCCCGAGCCGTGCGGAGTCGATCGCGTTCATGTTGGCGACCCCCATCTGGTCCAGGTGGGCGGTCGATCCCATGCCCAGGCTCCTCGACTCGGCCAGCAGCGCCGCCATGATCTTCGGCGGAAACGCGCCGAGCTTGAGACCGTCCACGCCCTTCTCGTGGGCGTACCGCACCCACTCGCGGGCGTCGGCGGCTGTTCGGATGTCCCGGTCCTTCCACTCCTTGCCGCTGCCGGGACGCTGATAGGAAACGAAGCGCGGCGCGGTGATCTCGTTCTTCTGGCTGCGCTCCTTCTCGCTCAGGTCCCACTCGAGCGGCCCGGTGGGCACGCCGCGCGCCGTCGTGATGCCGTGGGCCAGCCACAGCTTGTAGACGTACTCGGCACGCGGCGCCTTGGGCACGCCGCCGGTGTGAACGTGGAGGTCGACCAGGCCCGGCAGCACCCAGGAACCGGAGAGATCGAGCTCAAAGTCGGCGTCCTTCGGGCGCCTGCTCTCGTCGATCTCCGTATTGGCCATGCCGAGGCTCTTGATCTCCTCGATCCTGTCGCCCTCGATGACGATGTCGACCGGTCCCATCGGCGGCGCGCCAGTGCCGTCGACCACCATCACGCCGCGCAGAATCAGGCGGTCGAACGGCCCCTGCCCCTCGCCATCCGGCCGCGGCGGCGCCGGCTCGACCAACGTCGGCTCGTCTTCCTCGTCGGCCGCAACGGCCGGCGCCGCGGCCAGCAGGACAGCCGCAAGACCGAGCAGTCCGTACAGACACCAGACCGCCCTTCTCGGGGGTTCGGTGGGCAGATGGAACAGCATGTCTCCTCCTTCGGGCAAGACGCGACAGGACCTGATCACCAACGGACGGCGCTCAGGACAGGGACGGCCGCTCGCCGGAGTCGACGACGGCGCTCAGGTAGAGGAGCGCCTGGCCGGGCTGTGGCGCGCGCACCAGCAGACCGTGAGTGGTCGCGAGCACGTCGCGGCGACTGATCTGGCCCACCAGTCTCCGGCCCCGGAGCACGGGTAGCCGCCGGTACGGTGTGCTCTTGAAGATACGCGCGATGGTCAGCAGGTCCGTGTCCTCGGCGATCGTGCGCGCCTTGCGGTCCATGAACGCGGAAGCGTCCGTCGAATCGAGCTCGAAGTCGGTCGGGTCCATCTCTTCCTCCGGCGCCGCCAGATCTTCCAGACCGAGTTCGCTGCTGCGCTCCCGCAGGATGGACCGCCGGCCGTCGAGGGCCGATGTCAGATGATGCTCCGCCGCGAGCACATCCCGGCGACTGACCTGACCCAGTAGCGTGCCGTCGCGGACCACCGGCAAGCGCCGGTACGGTGTGTCGAGAAAACGCTGCGCGATCTCCAGCAAGGGCTCGCCGCCGTCGATCACCCGTCCGAAGTCCGTGTTCATGAACGCGTCCACGGGTGCCGCCGGCAACTGGTCGTAGGCCAGACCAAGCAGAACGTCCATCGAGAACTTCTCGGAAAAGACGCCCAGGAAGCGGCCGCCCGGGTCCACCACCGGCGCGCCCGAGATCCGGTTCTTCAGCAGCAGGGCGATCGCCTCGAGCGCCGGCATGCCGGCCCTCAGCGTGACCAGGCGCTTCGCCATGAAATCCCGCGCCCGCGAACGTCGGCTCGCGGCCAGCCCGCGCTCGTCCGCCGCGCGCGCCGTCACGGTGAGGACCGTCAGGCAACTCTTCTCCGACAGCATCCCGAGATAGCGGTGGCGCTCACCGATCACGGGCGCGCCGGTGATCCGATGCCGGAGCAGCGCCGCCACGCCGTCGAACACGTGAGTGCGTGGATGCACCGTGACCAGCTTGGTCACCATGATGTCCCGCGCGAGCTTGGGCCTGTCGATCGTCTTCTCCATCGGGAAGTCACCGATCGTAACAGCGACACCCGTCGACACGCTGCCTCCGGCACGCCGATAGGTGAAGTCCCCGGAGACCTTACAGACTGCTAGTCTTGCCGCTTCTCCAAGTCCAGGTTCACCGTCCGTCAAGGGAGAGTTCCATGACTCGTTCCGCCCAAGTGTTCCGCCTGCTGACCGCGCTCCTCGCCGTCGCCTTCCTGAGCCTCGGTCTCGTCGCCTGCGACCAGACGCGGGCCGATGTCCCCACCCAGGCGCCTCGCGACCTGGCGCGCGTAGCACCAGAGGAGGTCGGCATGTCCAGCGAGCGGCTTGATCGCCTGAACGAGGCGATGCAGGGCCTGGTCGACGACGGTCGGCTCTCCGGCATCACGACGATGATCTCGCGCCACGGCAAGATCGCGCACTTCGGCACCTTCGGGCACCGCGACATCGAGGCCGGCTCCGAGATGACCGAGGACGTGATCTTCCGCATCTACTCGATGACCAAGCCGATCACAGGCGTGGCGCTGATGATCCTTTACGAGGAGGGCAGGTTCCGGCTCTCCGACCCGGTCCACCGCTACATCCCCGAGTTCGAGGGCCTGGTCGTCGCCAGGGAAGACGGGCCGAACGGCCAGCCGATCACCGAACCGGCCGACCACCCGATGACCATCCGCGAGCTGATGGCGCACACCGCCGGTCTCTCCTACGGCATCTTCTCCCAGTCCCAGGTCGACACGCTGTACCAGGAGGCTGGCGTCCTCGACAACGACTCGACGCTCAAGGACATGATCGACAAGCTGTCGAAGATCCCACTGAGGCAGCAGCCCGGCTCCATGTGGCACTACAGCGTCGCGGTCGATGTCCAGGGCTACCTGGTCGAGGTGCTTTCCGGCCAGAGGTTCGACGAGTTCCTCGACGATCGGCTGTTCGGCCCCCTGGGGATGAACGACACCGCCTTCTACGTCTCGGAGGACAAGGCTGACCGCTTCGCCCAGGTCTACACGCACGACGCCGACGGCAAGCTGATGGCCCAGGAAGGCTTCGGTGGTTCCCGCAGCTACTTCGATCCGCCGAACTTCCTCTCCGGCGGCGGCGGCCTGGTGTCCACCACGATGGACTACATGCGCTTCTCCCAGATGCTGCTGAACGGCGGCGAACTGGACGGCGTGCGCATCCTGGCGCCCTCGACGGTCAAGCTGATGCACCTGAACCACCTGCCCCGCGAGCTCAAGGAGATGTCTCCGGGCACCGGTTTCGGCCTCGACTTCGCCGTCGTCCTCGACCCGGTCGCCGCCGACGGCATCTCGAAGGGCGAGTACTACTGGGGTGGTGCCGCCGGCACCTGGTTCTGGATCGACCCGAAGGAAGACCTCGTCTTCGTCGGCATGATCCAGCACTTCGGACCGGGGCGGCCGGACGTCCGGTCGCTGAGCCGCCGTCTCACCTACCAGGCGATCCTCGAGTAGGCGGCGGAGCGGGCGGGCGTCGTAGCGGGCGGGTGCGTCCGACGCCCGTTCCTAGCGCTTCGCC
>VXUF01000024.1:5171-5405 GCA_009837085.1 Holophagales bacterium | reverse complement strand
CTCCCGTCTCGAGCAGCGAAACGGCCGACTCGACCGCTACGGCCAGGCTCGCGACGTGACCGTGCATCACTTCCTGAGCGACGCCGACCCTGATCTCCAGTTCCTCGACCACGTCATCCGCAAAGCGAACGAGATCCGGGAAGACCTAGGTTCCGTGAACGAACTCTTCGATGTCGCCGCTCACCGCCGGCTGATCGAGGGCGAAGACCTGGCAAGGGTCCAGTTCGACCTGGA
>VXUF01000024.1:0-5161 GCA_009837085.1 Holophagales bacterium | reverse complement strand
GGGAGATCCGCCAGGTGCGAAGCCAAGGCATTCCGGGGCTTCTCGGGCCGGCCGAGCATTCGGGTTCCGCGCCCACTCACGAGGGCGCGGACGCCAGCGAACCGAACACTGCCCGGCTCCTGGAGGATCTGGCGACCGAAATCGACTTCGATCCCGCAGCGCTCCGGCACACGCTCGAAGCGGCCATGGCCGCGGACGGCGGTCGGCCGCAACTCGGCCCCGCTCCGGCCGGAGGTGACTTCTGGCGCCTCCTCCGCCCCGACCTCCCGAGCTGGCGCGACACGATCGACGAGTCGGTGAGGCAGCAGAGCACCGGCGGCATTCTGGGCGGGGTCCGGTCTCTTGCCTTCGATCCCGACTCCCTCCTGCGCCAGGTGGGCGGTCGTGGCGTGTTCTCTCCGCGGCCCGAGGTCGCCCTGCTCCACCTGGCGCATCCAATGATCGAGCGGGCGCTGCGCGTGCTCACCCAACGCCGCCTTCCCGGCCTCGCGGAAACCGCGCGTTGGACCGTGCGGCGCGGCGGCGTGCCTCATGGCGAAGATGCCCTGATCCTGCTCAGTCTGGAAGAACTCGCCGTCAACGAACTCCGCGAGACCTTCCACCACTGGGTGCGGACAGTCACTCTTCCTGTTCGAGGCGGCGTCTTGGGCAAGCGTGAGCGTCACGCTCCCGCGCGCAATCTGGCCGCTTCCGCGCGTGGCCCCCACACAAACACCGGCAACGGCTCGCCTGGCGGGCCGGCACCCGTATCGACGCCAGCCGAACAGGATCTGGCACGGACGATCTTCCTTGACGTCGAAAGCGATCTGGAAGCCGTCGTGACCCGCCACGCTGAAGACCTCACCGAGTCGCTGCGGGAACAGTTGCAAGCCGACGGCAAGGAAGCCCTGAAACGCGAGGACGAGCGCTACCGCAGCCGCCAGGGCGAAGTCTCCGAACTGATCGAGCAGACCCGCACCCAGCGGCTTGAACGAGAGATCGAGAAGCTACGCCGTGAGCAACAGCAGCGGTTGCTCTTCGATCAGCGCCGCGACCTGGAGCGCATCGCCAACTCCATCCAGGAGATGCAACGCGAGATCGCGCACCGGCGGCGCCACTACGAAGAGGCGCGCGAGCAGTTGGAGCGCGAGCGCCGACGGATCGTCGACCGACTCCTGCCGAAGCGCCACGCGCTCGCCGGGAAGGCGCAGGCGTTTCCCGTCGCCATCGAGGTGCGTCTGCCTTGAGCCTGCCGGGCTGGAACGACCTGCGCCACGGCGGTCTGCTCCTCGACGCGCAGCGCCAGGGTGAGATCGCCGCCTTCGCGGAGCCGCGCCCGCTCAACCCCTGGCTGGAAAGCGAGACCCGCCGACGGGCCGACCGGCTCCGTGACACCCGCTCCGCCAGCACTCGCGACCGCACGGAGTTCGTCACGTTCGTGTTGGAGCGCCTGTGCGGCTTCGAAGCGAGCGAGGCGGACGCCGGCTGGCTACGCGGCAGCCGCGTTCCGACGAACTGGAGCCGCCGCGCACTGACCGGCGAGAGCGTCCGCCCCAGCCACCTCTGGCTGGGCCCGAACGGAGCGGTCCTCCCCGTCTTCGTCACCGGGGACAAGCAAGTCGGCATCGGCCGCGGAAGACGCGAAACGAGCCGCGCGCTCGGCTGGCTACGCGCCGGTGGCGAACGGCTCGCCCTGCTCACGAACGGCCGCCAGTGGCGGCTCCTCTTCGCGGGCCTCGATTTCGACGCCTGGTGCCAGTGGGACACTGACCTCTGGTTCGCCGAAGGGGCTCCCACGCCGGCCCTGAACACACTGCTCACGCTGATCCAACCGCCCCTCTGGACACCCGAGGAAGAAGGCGCCGACCCGCCCCTGCTGCGCGCAGTCCGCGACAGCCGCAAGGGCCAGTCCGAACTCTCCGAGGCACTCGGCGAACGGGTGCGCGAGGCGGTCGAACGCCTGATCCAGGGCCACGGCGACGCCCTCGCACGAGAGTGCGCAAGCGTCAACAAGGCCGAGATCTACCGCGCCGCCTGCCGCGTGGTCATGCGCCTCGTGGTCATCCTCTTCGCCGAGGCGCGGGGACTCCTGCCACGGAACGACGCCGTGTACCACGACAGCTACGGACTCGGCGGCCTGCACGAATCACTGCGGCGGCGAGCCGCGGCCGGACGCTCGCAGACCCAGAGCTACGGCGCCTGGCCACGACTGCTGGCGCTGTTCGAGCTCGTACGCAGAGGCTCACACCATCCCGACCTGGCGGTGCCAGCCTACGGCGGCGACCTGTTCGCACCCGGATCGCCCACCGCCGACGACGGCCTTTCGCGCGCCCTGGCCGTCTTCGAGACCGCTCGTGAGCTCCTGTCCGACGCCGAAGTCCACGAGATGCTGGAGCGCCTTACCCGAACCCAGATCCGCATCCGCCAGGGCAAAGCCAGCCGCATGGTGGCGGCGCCGGTCGACTTCTCCGATCTCTCGACCGAGTACATCGGCGTCCTCTATGAAGGCCTGCTGGACTACGAACTCAAGACGGCGCCGCGCGACGACTCGATCATCTTCCTGGCCGTCGGCGAGCAGCCGGCGCTACCTCTGCGGCGTCTTGAAGAGATGGACGCTAAGGCCCTGCGCAGCCTCTTCGCGGCGATGAAGAAGTCCGCCGCGAGCAAGGACTCCGAAGAGGCGGAAGAGGCCGACGACGCACCACCACTGGGTGCGCCGGCGTCCTCGCCGGCATCAAGCGCGAAGTCGCGAAGCGACGAGCCCGAGCCCGAGCCCGACGGTACCCCAGACCTCCGCCAGACCATCCGCACCCGCGCCGAGACCTGGGCCCGCCACGCAGCCCTCACCGCGGGACTGGTCAAGAAACGAGGACGCCGCTCCAAGTCGCAAGCAACGCTCGTCCCCTCCTCCCACGAAGACGAACTCCGCAAGCGCGCCGCCCAACTCGTCAACCGCGTCGTCCTGCCCGACGAGTGGTACCTCGTCCGCTGGGGCGGCACTCGCAAGGGTTCAGGCAGCTTCTACACGCGGCCCGGCCTCACGGTGCCAACCGTGCAACGCACCCTTCGCCCGCTGGCCTACGACCCGCCGCTCGACGACGACGGCGAGCCCGACCGTGAAGCCCCGCCCGCGGACTGGACCCCGAAGCGACCCGAGGACATCCTGAGCCTTAAGGTCTGCGACCCGGCCTGCGGCTCGGGCAGCTTCCCGCTGGCGGCGCTCCGATTCCTGACCGACGCGCTCTACGCCTCCCTGCGGCATCACGGCCGCATCGAGGAACGGGGCGACATCTCCCTCGTCCGCCTCCTCGGCCTGGAGGATGGAGGGGAGACGGATTCCACCAGCGTTGAGCAACCGGGCGACGAACTGATCCCCTGCCCACCCGACGCCGACGACTTCGAGCCGCGGCTACGCGCCGTCCTGCGGCGCTACGTAGTGGAACGCTGCATCTACGGCGTCGATGTCGACCCGTTGGCGGTCTCCCTCTGCCAGCTCTCCCTGTGGATCGAGACGATGGACCGGGACCTCCCGTTCTCCTTCCTCGACCACAAGATCCGCTGCGGCAACTCCCTCATCGGCGCCTGGTTCGACCAGTTCCAGCACTACCCCGCGATGGCCTGGAAGAACCGCGAAGCCGGCGACAAGAACCACTCGAACGGCGTCCACTATCAGAAGGGCGCCCAGACCAAGGCGATAAAGGAGTGGGTCAAGAACGAACTGACGCCTGACCTGCGCCACATGCTGGAGGGCCGCACCCTCTTCCACGAAGACCTGCTCGAACAGGCGGCGGCCGCCCACGGCACCGCCCTCGAACGCCTGGAGTACATACACCAGCTTCCCATCCGGGACTCTGCCAAACGCGCCCGCCTTTACCGCGACAAGCTGACCGCCTCCGACCAGTGGCGCTCGCTTAAGAATGCGATGGACCTGTGGTGCGCCTGCTGGTTCTGGCCAGCCGACGAACTGGAGTGTGCTCCCCTGCCCAGCAGCTTCACCGACCCTGGACCGGAGACGCGCGCCGTGGCCGAACGTGTCGCCGCCGAGATGCGCTTCTTTCACTGGGAACTGGAGTTCCCGGATGTCTTCCGAGAAGAGGGAGCGGGCTTCCACGCGATGTTGGGCAACCCGCCGTGGGACATCGCCAAACCGAAGTCACAGGAGTTCTTCTCCAGCATCGACCCCCTCTACCGCTCCTACGGCAAACAGGAAGCCCTGCAGCGGCAAACCGGCTACTTCGGCGAGGACGCGGATTTCGAACTCGACTGGCTCGCCTACAACGCCCGCTTCCGCGCTCAATCGAACTTCGTCACCTGTGCCGCCTCGCCGTTCGGCGACCCCGAAGAGAACGACAAGAGCCAGCGCCGCTTCGCCGCCGCTCGCGGCAAGGCAAATCTGCAGCTGCACGATCACTGGCGCGAGGCGCGGCGACGCTCGAGAGGCTACGCCGACGCCAAGCACCCCTTTAGACACCAGGGGTCGGCCGACCTGAACCTCTACAAGCTGTTCCTGGAACAGACTCACACCCTGCTCAAGGAAAGCGGCCGGCTCGGCTTCCTCGTGCCCTCCGGCCTCTACTCCGACCAGGGCACCCGCGCATTGCGCGACCTATTCCTCGAGCGCTGCGCCTGGGAGTGGCTGTTCGGCTTCGAGAACAGACTCGGAATCTTCCCGATTCACCGCAGCTACAAGTTCAACCCCGTCATCGCCCAGAAGGGCGGGACCACCTCCTCGCTCCGAACAGTCTTCATGCGCCGCAACCTGACCGACTGGGAACGGGCGAACGAGTTCGCCGTCCCGTACAGCCGCGAGCAGGTCGTTCAGCTCAGCCCCAAGAGCCGGGCAATCCTGGAGATCGAGTCGCGACGCGACTTAGAAGTCCTGGAGAAGATCTACAGGAACTCCGTCCTCCTCGGCGACGACGGCCCAGACGGCTGGGGCATCCGGTATGCGTGCGAGTTCCATATGACGAACGACTCGAAGCTCTTCCCGCCCCGCCCCCAGTGGGAATCGAAGGGATACCTCCCCGACGAGTACAGCCGCTGGCTTCTCTGCAACTGGAGGCCGATCGAGGAGCTGTGGGCCGACCTCGATATCGACCCCGCGCGCCCCCAACCCGCCAGAGTCGAGCTAGAAGATTGGCTCTTCGATTCCGACGCCACCCCCGAGCGCCGCCAGACCGAG
>VXUF01000148.1 GCA_009837085.1 Holophagales bacterium | reverse complement strand
ATGCCGAACCGCTCCCACGTCGCCCGGATCTGCTGCTCGACATCGCTCTCGTCGATGACGACGGCGAGCTGGTCCGCCCGGGAGAGGATCAACTGCTCCTCGAACATGGCCTTCATGATGATGCGGCCGACCTCCCCCAGTCGCTCCTGCCGTTGCAGGTCCGTGAGACCGGGTGCACTCCGGATCTGGCGGATCTGCTCGGCAAGCGCCCGCTGGTAGTCGTAGAGGGTCACGATCCGGTCGTTGACCCGAAGGATGACGCGGTTATCCCCACCCGGCTCAGACTGCCCGGCCACCGGGAGCGCAACCAACGCCGCGACCAGAGTCGCCAGGGCTGCCCATCGCAAGTCGGCGCCGCGACTGCGGCGGGATTCTCTGCTCATGTCGTCTTCCTCACTCGGCTGCGGATGCGATGTAGGGGCCGCTGTACTCGAACGGTAATCGTGAAACCGCAACCTGCAGATTGTATTCCCGCCTCGCCTCTTCCAACGCCTGGC
Organism: Holophagales bacterium; assembly: GCA_009837085.1. Taxonomy (GTDB): domain Bacteria; phylum Acidobacteriota; class Thermoanaerobaculia; order Multivoradales; family Multivoraceae; genus Multivorans. The sequence continues at coordinate 4,982 of VXUF01000148.1, read as the reverse complement.
GGATCAGCGCTTCGCTCCGTTCGGCGACCAGCCGTGAGCGGATCGAAGGCGCCGCCGCCTCGAGCGACAGCGTCTCGTCGGGCAGGAACCGCTCGACCTGGAAGATGCGGAATCCGTAGTCCGCCTCCAGCAGTTCGCTCCACTCCCCCTCCTCGAGCGCGAACACGATGTCGGCAAAGGCTCCGGGCAGGTCCCTCCGCGACAGTTCGCCCTGGAGGCCACCGTCCTGAGCGCTCGGCCCGATGGAGCGGATCCGCGCCACCTCGCCGAAGTCGACTCCGGCCTCGAGCTCAGCGACCGCCAGCTCCGCGCTGGCGCGATCCTCGACGAGAATCTGGCGCAGCCGCGCCCTGGCGGGCCGCTCGTAGTCGATCCGGTGCTCCGCGTAGTAGCGCTCGACATCCGTCGAAGTGACCTCGGGCGGCGAAGCAGCGAGCAGCGAGGCCGCGGCCTCGTGCGAGGTCGACGCCTCGTCCGCGAGTCCCCGGTCCCGGGCCCATCGCAACAGGAGCTCGTCGTCGACGAACCGCTCGAACAGCCGCGACAGCACCTCGCTGCTCGACCGCGAGGCGCCGACGTCGAGGACGCCCATGACGTAGCGGTCGAAGTCCTCGTAGCTCTTTTCCTCGCCACCGATCCGCACGACGACCCCTTCCGGCAGGCCGCCTGCACAGGCCAGACCCAGAACCGCCAACAGCCCGGCGGAGAACCGCCTCAATGGACCGTCTCCACCGCACCCAGGCGCCGCTGCGCTTCGCCCGACAGAAGCTCCAGGAGCTGCAGCGAGATCTCCATCGACTCCCGTCCCGGGACGTCCGGCAGCGTCAGCACGCCGTCCGGCGTGACGGCGGCGCCCTCCCTTTCGGATACGAAGCGGATCAACCGCTCGACGTCGACCTTCGCGTCGCGGCGCAGCCGGATCGTCAGCCGGTCGTTGCGGTGGGCGATCGCCTGGACGCCGACACCCTCCGCAATCCGCTTCAGTTCGGCCCCCTGGATCAGGGTATGGACGGGTTCGGGCGGCGGACCGAAGCGGTCGCGCAGTTCCGCGAGCAGCATCGCCGGATCCTCGGCTGCGTCCGCCAGGCGACGGTAGATCTCCAGCCGCAGAGAGATCTCCCCGATGTAGTCCTCCGGGATCGACATCGCCGCGGGCAGGCTGATCGTCGCGGACGGAACCTCCGACGGCGCCTCGCCACGCAGTTCGGCGATCGCGTGTTCCAGCATCTTCATGTAGGTCTCGATCCCGACCTCCGCGATGTGACCGCTCTGCTCGGCGCCGAGCAGGTTACCCGCGCCACGGATCTCCAGGTCGCGAGCCGCGATACGGAATCCCGCCCCGAGCTCCGTGAACTCACGGATCGCCACGAGCCGCTTGCGCGCCTCTTCCGACAGCACGGTATCCGGCGGGGCCAGCAGGTAGCAGTAGCCAAGCTGATCGCTGCGACCCACCCGGCCCCGCAACTGGTAGAGCTGTGCCAGGCCGAACCGGTCGGCGCGGTGCACGAGCATCGTGTTCACGTTCGGAATGTCGATTCCGTTCTCGATGATCGTCGTCGCCAGCAGCAGGTCGTACTCACCGGCCGTGAAGGCACGCATGCGCCGGCCCAGCTCCGCCTCGTCCATCTGCCCATGGCCGACGGTGATCTTCAGTCCAGGGACCAGTTCGCGCAGATAGCGGAGGATCCCGTCGATGTCCTCCACCCGGTTGTAGACGTAGAAGACCTGACCGCCGCGCTCCACCTCGAACTCGATCGCCTCGCGCACGAGGTCGCCCGAGAACGGCAGGATCCGGGTCTCGACCGCCATCCGGTCGCGCGGCGGCGACTCGATGAGAGACAGGTCCCTCACGCCGGCGAGGGATAGCTGCAGGGTGCGCGGCACCGGCGTCGCCGACATCGCCAGCACGTGGACGTTGCGCCGGAGTTCGCGCAGCCGCTCCTTCTGGGCGACGCCGAAGCGCTGCTCCTCGTCGATCACGACCAGGCCCAGGCACGGCATGTCGATGTCGCGGCTGAGCAGCCGGTGGGTGCCGATCAGGACGTGAATCCGACCGGCGGCGAGCCGGTCCCGGATCGCCCGAATCTCGGCCGCCGAGCGAAACCGGGACACCATCTCGATCTCGACATCGAAGCCCTGGAATCGCCGCCGGAAGGTCCGCAGATGCTGGTCGGCGAGGATCGTCGTCGGCGCCAGGACCGCGACCTGCAAGCCGTTGTCGACCGCCTTGAACGCCGCCCGCATCGCGACTTCCGTCTTGCCGAAGCCGACGTCGCCACACAGCAGGCGGTCCATCGGACGGTCGCGGGCCAGGTCCTCCTTGATCGTCCGCACCGCCTCCAGTTGATCGGGCGTTTCCTCATAGGGGAAGGCGCTCTCGAACTGGAGCTGGCGGTCGCTGTCCGCGCTCATGGGCACCGCCTGCGCGAGCCGGCGCTCGGCGTAGAGCTTCAGCAGGTCGGTGGCGATCGCCTTGAGACTGCGCCGGATCCGGCTCTTCTTCTTCGCCCAGCTACTGCCGCCCAACTGGTCCAGACGCGGCGCGATGCCGTCGATGCCGCTGTAGCGCTCGATCTCGTCCAGGCGCGTGAGCGGCAGGAGCAGGGTCCTCCCCGACGAGTAGAGAAGCTCCATCACTTCGACCGCGCGCGCCTGCTGCTGCCGCCGCGGGTCGCGGGCAACCGCCGGTCCCTCGCCGGACGGACCGTCGAGCGTCTTGAGCCCCAGGAACTGCCCGATGCCGTGATCTTCGTGGACCACGAACTCGCCGACGCGCAGGTCGCGCAGGCCGGAGACAAAGGGACCCATCCGGCGGCGGCGGCGACTCGTGGAGAGCCTCTGGCGGAAGAGTTGACCCTCGCCGTAGAGCACCAGACCCGCGTGCGGCAGCCTGAAGCCCCGCCCCAGCTCGCCGTCGACCAGACGCACCGCGCCGCCGTCCCAGTCGATCTCGCGGCGGCCCAGCGTCTGGCGGAGCGCCTCGTGCCGTTCCGAGCGCGCCACCAGCCAGAGGTCGTCGCCTCGCGCGGCGGCCGTTTCCACTTCGCGAGGGAAACGGGGAAGTTGATCGATCAACACGTCCGTCTCGGCGGCGCCGAAGTCGACCCGAGAGCGCCCCTTTCCCGAAGCCGGGTCCAGCGTCCCGCCGACCCGGAACGCCGCCCGCTCCACGAGCTCCAGCACCTGGTCCGCCGGCACCGTCAATCGCTCCGGTTCGGCCACGATCTCGCCGTCGTCGCAACGCCGTGCGTACTCCTCCCACAACAGCCCGGCATGCTGCTCGACTTCACCGCTCACCCGTTCGGGATCGACCACGACCACCGGCGCATCCGCCATCACTTCGCCGAGGCTCGTGCTCGGCTCGAGCAGGGGCAGGTACTTCTCCCAGCCGTCGAAGGGCTCCCCCGTCGCCATCTCCTCCAACTGAGCCCGGGCCCGGTCCGACAGGTCGCCGTCCCGTTCTTCCATCAGCAGCGCCGACAGGCCAACCGCCTGCTCCGGGCCGGCGACGAAGGGCGTCAGGGGCCGGATCCGCAGCGACTCGATCGGCTCTTCGGAACGCTGGGTGGACGGATCGAAGCGGTGGATGCTCTCGACCGTGTCGCCGAACAGGTCGAGACGCGCCGGTCGGGGCTCGCCGGGCGCGAAGAGATCGAACACGCCGCCGCGCTGCGCCACCGCGCCGACCGCCGCCACGAGATCGCTCCGCCGGTAGCCGTGGGCCAGCAGACGAGGCAGCAGATCCTCGGGCGTCGCCTGACCGCCGACCTCGAGTTCGATGACCGACCCGAGGAAGGCGTCCGGCCGCGCCAGGCGGTGGAACAGGGCCCGCGGCGTGCAAACCACGGTGACTCTCGAAGCCCCGAGCAGGGCATCGTAGGCCGTGCTTTCCTGCGCGCGCACGAGCAACGACGCCTCCGCCTGCTGGTAGGGCGTCAACGCCGGCGACGGGAAGGGGATGAGCCGGGCCCGGTTCGGCCCACGCAGCAGTCCCGCGGCCTCGGTCCAGGCCAGGACCTCGTTCTCGCTCGGCACGACGACGAGTTGCGCCCCCTCCCGGTCCTCCGCCAGCAGTTCGAAGACGACCGCCGCCGCCCGCACCGGCAGACCGACGACGGCAGCCCTCTCCGCGTCAGCCAACTCGCGATAGTCCCGGCCGCGGCGAATGCGGCGGCCCAGTTCACGCCACGCGGACACCGGTCGGGAAGTCGGAGTCAGTCGTCCGTCTGCGGCAGGACGACAACCGTGTCGCCCGGCCTCACGAGGCCCAGTTCCTCGCGCGCCAATCGCTCCAGCACGACGGGATCGTCCTGGAGCAACTCCACCCTGCGCCGCAGTCGATCCACGCGCAGCCGGGTCTCCGCGAGGTCGATCTCGAGTTCGGCCTCGCGCTCCGCCAGTTCAGCCAACCCCGAGTAGCTCTCGGAGCCCGCCCTCGCCAGGAACAGAAGAGCCAGGATCAGCCCCACGCCGATCAGAGTCGGCAGCGAACGCTGAGCCCTCTCGCGCCAACGATCCACGCGCTCCCGCAGCCGTTCCCGCCCGTCTGGAGGCGTCGCCGACACGAAAGAAGCCTACACGAGCCGCGGTCCCACTACCGGAGCGTCCGAGTGGTTGACACGTCCCCTCAGCCTGTGCCACGATTTTCCGTCCTGACGCGGGGTGGAGCAGTCTGGTAGCTCATTGGGCTCATAACCCAAAGGTCGCAGGTTCAAATCCTGCCCCCGCTACCAAGTCTTCTAAAGGGCGCGACGACAGTCGCGCCCTTTTCGTATCCACTCCTACGGAATGAAGGGCAGCACCGAGTAACGCACCCGCTTCGTGTAGCGCTCCCACAACTCGCCGTACTTCGCGCGGCAGCGACGGTCGTCACGCCGGGAACGGTGGAGCAGCAGCCCCGTCAGCCACGCCGGCAGCAGGAAGGGCACCCAGGACACGAAGCCGGTGGTCAGCGTGAACGCGAAGTAGACGCAGATCTCGCC
>VXUF01000123.1 GCA_009837085.1 Holophagales bacterium | reverse complement strand
GGCGTTCGGCTTTTCAGGCATTGAGGTCGAGGTGGCCTGCCGGTAAGACATGCCGATCACCTTCGTCGTCATCAACAACAACGGCATCGGCGGCGGCGTCAGCGAGTACATCCCGGGCAAGCCCCTGCCGACGTCCACGTACACCCTGGGCGCCCGCTACGAGCGCGTGATCGAGGCCTTTGGCGGCGTGGGCTACTGCGTCGAAAAGGTCGCCGACCTCGGGCCGACGCTCGACAAGGCCCTGGCCTCCAATCGACCGGCTCTGGTCAACGTTCTGATCGACCCGAAGGCGCAGCGCAAGCCGCAGAAGTTCGCCTGGCTCACCCGCTGACGGGTGGAAAGAGGACAGAACATGGGCATCAAGATCGGCGACGTCTCGATCACCCCGATCATCGAGATCGACTACCCGGTGCCGGCGTCCTTCCTGCTGCCGGACGCGACGCCGGAGAACCTGGCGCCCGACCTCGACTGGCTCGAACCGCACTTCGTGACGCCCGGCGGCGAGCGGCTCAAGATGATCATCCAGGCCTTCCTGGTCGAGTCGAAGGGGCTCAAGATCGTCGTCGACACCTGCGTCGGCAACGACAAGAAGCGCGCCCTGCCGGCATGGAACGAGCTCGACGGTCCATTCCTGCAGCAGATCCGCGACGCCGGCTTCCCTCGCGAGCAGGTTGATCTGGTCGTCTGCACCCACCTGCACATCGACCACGTGGGCTGGAACACGATGAAGGTCGACGGCGAGTGGGTACCCACCTTCCCCAACGCCCGCTACGTCATGGCTCGGCCCGAGTTCGAGTACTGGAGGGATGAAGGGGAGGCCAACTGGGGCGACGTCTTCGGCGACTCCGTGGCGCCTGTGTTCGAGGCCGGCCTGGTCGACCTCGTCGACTGTGACCACCGGATCAACCCCGAGCTCCAGTTCTTCCCCACCCCCGGCCACACACCGGGTCACTGCAGCATCGCGGTCTCCTCCGGCAGCGAGGAAGGCGTGATCTCGGGTGACGTGATGCACCACCCCTGCCAATGCGCGCACCCGGAATGGTGCTCGATTGCCGACATCGACCGTGACGCCGCGATCGCGGCCCGGCGCAGCTTCTGCGAGCGCTTCAGCGATACCGGCATCACGGTCGTCGGGACTCACTGGGCGTCGCCGACCGCGGTGCGGATCACCGCCCACGGCGACGTGTGGAGGACTGCCGTTTGAGGGAGGGGCGTCCGGTACACTCCCCGCCCGTCATGAGTGGCCCCCGCAAGCTCCCGGCCCTGACGCTCGCCCTCGCGACGGTGACGCTCGCATCCTGCGCTGCCGAGGAGGCCGGACCGCCGTTCCGCGAGGTCGCCGGCACGAGGCTGTTGATGGCGTCGGTCATGGAACCGGCCGCCGACCACCTCTGGGCCTCGGTCGGCTGGATCATCAGCGCCGAGGGCGAAGAGAAAATCCAGCCTCGGACGGACGAGGAGTGGTTCCTCGTTCGCAACGCCGCGGTCACGGTCGCGGAGTCGGGCAACCTCCTGATGATGGACCGACGCAAGATGGACGACGAGGACTGGATCGCCTGGTGCCGGGACTTGATCGACGCTGGCGACGCCGCGATGCAGGCGGCCGACGCGCGCGACGTCCAGGGCGTGTTCGACACTGGCGAGCAGGTCTACTTCGCCTGCGCCGGGTGCCACGCACAGTACTGGGCCAACGACCCGAACCAGTTCCGGCAGTAGGCCCGACCGCGTTGCGGCGCGCCCTCACACTGCTCCACCGCTGGCTTGGCATCGCCGGCAACCTGCTGTTCGTGGTCTGGTTCGCCTCGGCGCTGGTCATGATGTACGCGCGGATGCCGGCGCTCGATCCCGGCGAACGCCTGAACCGGCTGCCGCCTCTCGATCTCGACGCCGTGCAGGTCGGCCCGGCACAGGCCGTGACCGTGGCGCGTCTGGACGCCGAGGGTCTCTCCGCGGTCCAGGTCCGGCTCGGCATGGCCGGCGAGCGGCCGGTCTACCGGCTCCGCACGGCGCGCGGCTGGACTGCCGTGTACGCGGACTCGGGCAGCCCGCTGCTCCAGGTGTCCGAAACGCAGGCGCTCGAGATCGCTTCTTCCTGGGTCGCCGGAAACGACGTCACGGCGCCGCCGACGGCAGCCACCCTCACGTACGACGCGTACCTGACCCGTCCCGACCAGTGGTCCCTGCAGATACGGGCTCTGCTGCCGCTACACCGTGTCCGCGCGGCCAACGACGTGCTCTACGTCTCGGACCGCACCGCCGAGGTAGTCATGGCCACGACGCCCGGATCCCGCTTCTGGGGCACCGCGGGCGCCGTCTTCCACTGGCTCTACTTCACTCCCCTCAGGACCCACAGCGCGTTCTGGTACCAGTTGATCGTCTGGACGGCGGGCCTGGGCTGCGCGCTGACCCTCTCCGGGCTGGCCATAGGGCTGATGCGGATCAGGCGGAGGCGCTCACCGTACCGGGGCATGCTGCGCTGGCACCACTACAGCGGACTGGCGTTCGGCGCCACCGCCTTCACCTGGGTGCTGAGCGGCGCCCTGTCGATGGACCCTTTCGGCTGGCAGGCCGGGAGGACGACGAGTCCCGCTCAGCAGGCCGCCGTGGCCGGTGGAGCGGTTCCACTTCACCGCCTCGAGCCGCACTCGATCCGCACCGCGGCCGGGTCGATCTCGGAATCGTTCCCGCCTCGCGAGCTCGACCTGCTCCAGTTCGCCGGCGAACCTCTCGCCCTGGCGTACCGGCCTCCCGGCGACGACCGTTCCTATGCGGACTCCTACGCGAGCGGTCCCCTCGCCTTCCTCGCGGCCGTTCAGCCCTTCGAGAAGCGCCTCGTCTCACTCGAAGACGGGACTCCGCGGCGGTTCGACCAGCCTGAGCTGCTGGCGGCCGCGGCGGCCGCAGTCCCCGAGTCGAACGTCATCGACGCGACGGTACTCCAGGAGTACGATGCCTACTACGACGATCGCAGGCACCGCCTCCTGCCCCTGCCGGTCCTGCGGGTTCGCTTCGACGATCCGGACCGGACATGGCTCTACCTCGACCCGGCGCTGGGTCGCATCGTCCACCGCGAACAGCGCCGGAGCCGGCTCGACCGCTGGCTCTACAAGGGCCTGCACCGGCTCGACTTCCCGGGCTTCTACCACCGGCGTCCCCTTTGGGACATCGTCGTGGTCGTCCTGCTGCTGGGCGGGCTGTTCTCCTCCGCCTCTTCACTCGTCCCGGCGGCAAAACGCCTCAGGCGGCACGCGGCGCGCCTGAGGCGTCAGGCGGACTGATACGAGGCCGAACGCGGGCCAGAGGGCCCGCGCAACGACCCGCGCACCAGTGACCTACCGAGGCGGCTCGGTCGGGTCGCGGCCGTCGCGCGGCGCGCCGGTGCCCGAGGAACCCATGAAGATCTTGCTGCCGTCCTCGAAGGTCACGTCACGGCCGTTCGCGCGCCGTGAGCGGTCCTTGCTCTGGTAGCCATCAACGATGATGACCGTCCCGGCAGTCAGGTCATCCCGGGAGAGGCCGCGGCGCAGGAGGGTGTTCGGCGTGCCGCCCTCGACCATCCAGACGTGCTTCGTGCCGTCTTCCTCGGTGTGTTCCATGTGAATCCAGGTGTGCGGATTGACCCACTCGACCTTGACGACCGGGCCCTTCAGCAGCAGGGGACGGTTGGGATCGAACTCGGCGCCGAACGCGTGGTGCGCCGCCAGGGGCACGGCCACCGCGATCGCAGCGACGACGAGGCTGATCCCCGTGATGATCATGGCTCGCTTACTCATGGGTGTCTCTCACTCCTCGGTTGTGGTGTAAGTGGGGGAAGCCGACTCTAGCAGGATCGGCTGGTAGTCACTCTCCGGAATCCGTCGCGCCCGCCGCCGCCAGGGCGTCCGCCTCCAGCAGGCGGGCGCCGCGCATGATGTTGCCGAGGGCGTAGTTGCCCTCGTGGCAGGCGTACTCGTACAGCAGTGCGTCCGTGCGCGGCCAGACGTACTCGCCGCTCCACGATTCGGTCCAGGTGTTCGGGTCCTCGACCGTGAACCGGTACAGGAGGCTGTCCCTGTCGTTCACCGAGAATCGCTCCACCGTACGCATGTCCCGCGTGCCACCGCGGAGACCCGTTCGGTCACCGAAGTTCGTCGTCTCGATGACCAGGGTGTCCTCCTCCCACCAGCCGATCGAGTCGCCAAGCCAGCGACGCTCCCCGGCCGGCGAGTGCTCACCGCCGATCCGGACGACGCGCGCGTCGTGAACCATCTCGACCAGGATCATCACGTGGTCCTCGGTCTGGACGATGCGCTTCACGTTGTTGTAGAGCGCCGGCAGCATCGGCGGCCCGGCGGTCGAACTGAAGCCCAGCAGGCAACGCTCCGCCAGCGGTCGCAGTTCCGGATCGTCGTACGGTCCGACCCCGCCGCGTTCGAGCCACCAGGCCTCGCCCGTGTTGGCGCGCCAGAAGCCGCGACGGGCGGCACTGCGCTCCCTGGCGGCTTCGGTCAGCGCCGGGTGCCGGCCGTTCTTCGGATGGGTGATGATCGAGGTCCGGAACTTGCCGTCGATCTCGAACACGTCGGTGCCGTTGTCGATCCAGAACGAGTTGTAGCCGCCGACGTTGCCCGCGGCGCCCGGCGAGCCGTCGCCGCCGTCCGGCGGCGCCTCGCGGTCCGGATCACTGTCCCGCGAGCTCGCGGCCCGCAAGAGCGCGGCCTGCCGCACCCTCTTCTCCGCTTCTTCCCTGGTCAGGAAGAGGTTGTCGCCGAACGCCGGGGGCCGTGCCAACGGCGTCAACGTGGCGACATCGTAGTGCCCGGTGAAGTCGGGCCGACCCGAGGCCGTGCGAGGGATGTCCTCGTCGCCGGCCGCCAGCGCGGGCGCGACGAATCCGGCCAGCGCCAGCAGGGCTACGGCAACCTGAAGTCCGGATTCGCGCATGCTCTCTCCCTAGTCGACCAGCTTCATCCGCGGCAGCGGGTTCCGCCGGTACTCGCCGTACATCAGCTCTTCCACGAACTCGACACAGCGGAAGTCCATCAGCCGGGCGTTCGGTTCCATCCGCCGGTAGAGCGGCATCTCGATCGTCCACGGCTCGGTGTACGTCTGCGGGTCCGTCAGCGTCGCCTCGTAGTGAATGTGGTTGGGGCCGGACAGCGTGTACCGCTCGACCACCGTCAACTGGTTGCTGTAGTGGTTGCCCGAGCGGTCGAGCCAGCCGCCGCAACCCGGCATGTCTTCCGGGCGCTCGGCACAGTCCTTGGCCAGCAGGCCGTTGACCTCGACGACCAGTGTGTCCCCGTCCCAGCGGCCGTACGACATGCCCATCCAGCTGTCGATCTGCGCCGGCTTCGGATCCTCCAGGTAGACGTCCCGGACCGCGCCGGCGTACTGGTAGGCGATGAAGATCGCATTCTCGCTGTGGAAGATCTGGAAGGGCTGCGGCATGTAGGTCGCCCGCGGCACGCCCGGCAGGTAGCAGAAGACCTCCTGGTCCCGCGTGGACCAGTTCGCCATGTTCTCCATCTTCAGCGCCCGGGCCGCGTCCGTGTACGGGATCTTCCCGCCGCCCTTGATCACGCCCATGCCAGGCGGCACCGAGCCGACCGCACCGAAGTTGAGAACCTCGGCCGCGGGCAGCGGACCGTGCGGACCCTCGCGCAACTGCATGGCGGCGCGCGCCATGTGCAACTCGAGGTCGTAGTTCGCCTCGTTCAGGGCCTGCCAGATGCCGTTCAGGTCCGGCTTGCCGTCGGACAGCCGGTTCGGCTCGAAGTCTTGGGCCGCAAGCGGGGCGACCGCCACGGCGAGGACCGCGGCTCCGGCCACGGCGATGCGAGAGGACACGCTGGTTCCGAGTTTCATGACGCTGGTCATACTCCTCTTCGGCGAAGCGCCGAGTTGTCTGAGCGAATGGGCGAACCCTGTCACCTTAGGCGGATGGGGTCAACCCCGCCACCGGCACCGTTTTCGGGCCTCTCCCGGAGCCTCACGCGCCCCGCTATTGCCCGTGCTGTTTGCCGTACTCCTGCTCCAGGTAGCGGGCGCCGCGGAGCGTGTTGCCCATTGAGTAGTTCCCCTCATGGCAGGCGAACTCGTAGAGCTGGGCCTCGGTCCGCGGCCACGGCAGCGATCCGCTGTAGGGCGTCGTGAACTCCGGATCATGGACCGTGAACTCGTAGAACAGGTTGTCCTCGTCGAGATGGCTCAGCCGCTCCACGACCCGGGCGCCCGCCCGGTGGAAGCCCCAGTCGCCGAGGAGGTTCGTCGTCTCGATGACGAGGGTGTCGCCTTCCCAACGGCCAACCGAGTCCCCGGCGTAGGAGCGGTAGTCCTCCGGCGGGTGCTCCCCGTCCAGGCGAATGATCCGGGCCCAGTGCATCCACTCGATCATGATCACGACGTGGGTGTCGGTCTGGACGATCGTCTTCAGGTTGTTGTAGGCCCTGGGGCCGATCGGCATCGTCGACCCCTGGTGGAACACACAGCGATTGCCGAGCGTGAGTGATTCCGGCCCGTCGTAGGGATCGTCGCCGTTCTCAAGCCACCAGGCCGTGCCGGTGTTCTCGTAGCCGAAGAGCGGCAGCGTGTCGAAGCGCGCCTGCCCCTCCTCCGTTCGGGGCGGAAGACGGCCGTTCGGCGGATCGGTGAGCACCGAGGTCCGGTACTTGCCGTCGACCTTGAAGGCCGCCGTGCCGCGGTCGAGCCAGAAGAGGTTGTAGCCGCCCACGCCACGAAAACCATCCTCGGACAGGCCGGCGATTACGCCACGGTTCGGGTCGCGGACTTCCAGGTCGCGGGCATTGGCGGCCGCCGTTCCGTTGGCGATCGCCTTTGCCTCCTCTTCGGTGAAGTACTGGCGCTCGCCGAACCGCGGGTCCCGCTCCAGCGGCGTCAGGAAGGAAACGTCGTAGTTGCCCGAGAAGTCCGGTCTGCCGCTCGGCGTGCGCGGAATGTCCTCGCCGGAGAGGCACGGCACGAGCAGCAGGCTCGCGGCTGCACACAGGGAGAGGGCTCGGATCTTCATTCTCGACCTCCTGGTACGCGCTGTTCGTGGGTGGAACGAGCGTAGCGCACCCCGCTGAGGTCAAGGCAGCGCGAACACGAACAGCGTGTTGTTCGAACTCGGACGGAGCTCCGACGTCAGCCTCCGGTAGGTCGACGTCGACCCGCCCTCCGCGCCGGTGCCGACGGCCACATACTGGCGACCGTCGACCTCGTAGCTGACCGGGAATCCGGTCACCGAGGAGCCGAGGTTGATTTCCCAGAGCACCTCGCCGGTTTCCTGGTCAAGCGCCCAGAACCGGCCGCCCACGTCGCCGCCGAACACAAGGCCGCCTCCGGTCGCGGCGAGCGACATCGTCACCGGCAGGCGCTCGTGGAGCCACAGGGTCTCGCCGGTCTCGGCGGAGATCGCGTAGACCGTGCCGAGCGTCTCCTTTCCGGGCGCGAACTGCGTCTCGTTGACGAGCGCGTAGTGCATGGCACCGCGGCCGACGCGGGTCGTCATCTGGGAGCAGAGGTTCCGGAGCGGGTAGTACATCGTGTTGGTCAGCGGGCTGTAGGCGCCCGCCTCCCAGTCCTTGCCGCCGAGGAGTGACGGGCAGATCAGCCGTTGCTGCTCCAGTTCGGTGAAGACGACCTCCGGGTTCTCGACCACGGCGCCCGTTTCGCCGTCGATCCGCTCGATCACGTTCTGGGGCACGGTCGGCCGCGCCCACAGAAACTCTCCCGTCTCGCGGTCGAGGGTGTAGACAAGACCGGTCTTGCCGGGGACGCCCGTCACGACCTTGCGCGTCTCCCCCGCCTGGATCCGCGGATTCCGCCACACGACGGCCTCCGCGTCGGGCGCGACGGCGGTATCGACCAGCAGCCGCTCGAAGGGGTGGTCCAGGTCCCAGTGGTCGTTCAGGTGCTGGTAGTACCAGCGCACGTCACCCGTCGCGACCTCCAGCGCCAGGGTCGAGTTGTGGTACAGGTGCCGCTTCTCGTGGCCGCCGAGCAGGAACTTCGGCGCCGGCGACGTGACCGACGTGCCGACGATCAGAAGCTCGAGTTCGGGGTCGTAGCTCGGTGCCATCCAGGACCCGACGTGGTGCCGGTTCTCGAACGGCAGGTCGCCCCACGTCTCGTTACCTGGCTCACCCGGTCCGGGGATCAAGGGTCGACGCCAGAGCTCCTCGCCCGTCGTCGCGTCGTGGGCGGCGATGAAGCACGCCTCGGGACCCCGGTGCGGACGGCAGCTTCGACCTGAGATCACCCGGCCCGCGGCGATGATCGGCCCGGTCGAGTGCCTCGCCGGGTCCTCCTCGTAGTCGACGATCTCAGTCTCCCAGGCCAGCTTGCCGCTCACCGCGTCCAGCGCGTAGACGTAGCCGTCGTTCGCGGTGTCGATGATCAGACCGCCGTAGATCGCGAGACTCCGGTTCACCGTCTCCAGCCCGCCGACGTAGGTGGCGATGTCCCTCGGGATCGGCCTCCTGTACTCCCAGAGGAGGTCGCCGGTGGCCGCGTCGATCGCCTGGGTGACGCTGCTCGGATTCGGGTAGTACATGACGCCGTCGTAGACGATCGGCGTCCCCTGCTGGCTGCCCTCCTCCAGTCCGCGCGACCAGGCCAGCGTGAGTTCGCCCACGTTCTCCCGGTCGATCTGGTCGAGAGGGCTGTAGGCCCAGCCGTTCTGCGTACGGCGCCAGTGCAGCCAGTCGCCAGGCGCGGGATCCTCGAGCATCGCGTCGCTGACGGGGACGAAGTCTTCGCCGGCCTGGGCGTACCCGAACGGGACCATCGCGGCAAGTAGCGCCACGACCGCCGCGGCGAACCGAACGACTGGCTCTCGACTCATGCTCGACTCCCTGATCAGGGCTCCTGAATGGCGAACGGCGAGCGTAGCGCAGGGAGCGGCGCTATCCTCGCGCGATGCCCGCGACGGACAACGGCCGGATCGTGATCACCGGACTCGGCGCCGTGACCCCTGTCGGCAACGATGTCGACACCTTCTGGCGCCGGATGAAGGCCGGCGACTCGGGCGCCGGGCCGATCACCGCGTTCGACACCGACGGCTTCAAGGTGAAGATCGCCTGCGAGGTGCGTGACTTCGAGCCCAGGGAGTGGCTGGAGGGCAAGGCGGCTCGACGCCTCGCGCGCGCAACCCACTTCGCCGTGGCCTCCGCCAAGCAGGCCGTCGCCGACGCGGAACTCGCCATCGAACCCGCCACCGCGCACCGCTGCGGCATCACCTTCAACACCGGCGGCGGCGGCCTGGGAAGCATGGAGACCGGCACTCGTCGGCTGGTCGCGCGGGGACCGCAGCAGGCCAATCCCTTCCTGGTGACCGACGTGATGCCGAACGCCGTCTCCTGCCTGATCTCGATCGAGCTCGGGCTGACCGGACCGACGACGACCTCGACCCTCGCCTGCGCCAGCGGAAACTACGCGCTGCTCGAGGCCTACCGGCTCCTGCGCTCCGGCGAGGTCGACGCCGTGATCGCAGGCGGCACCGAGGCGGGCATCACACCGCTGATCATCGCCACCTTCTCGCGCCTGCAGGCCCTCTCAACCCGAAACGACACGCCGAAGGCCGCAAGCCGGCCGTTCGACGCCGATCGTGACGGTTTCGTGTTCGGCGAGGGCGGTGTCGCCTTCGTCGTCGAAACCGAGCGCCACGCGGAGAAACGAGGCGCCAGGATCTACGCCGAGGTCCGGGGTGGCGCCGTCACCGCCGACGCTCACCATCTGACCGCCCCTCGTCCCGACGGGTCCGGAGCGGCGGCCGCGATGAACAGGGCCCTCGAGTCGAGCCGCACCGACCCCGGCGAGGTCGACGCCGTCTTCGCCCACGGCACCGCGACGCCGCTCGGCGACGTGGCGGAGACGCTGGCGATCAAGAAGGCTCTCGCCGACAGGGCCTCGGAAGTCGCGGTCACCGCCACCAAGTCGCAGGTCGGCCACATGCTCGGCGCGGCCGGAGCGGTGTCGGCCCTGGCGGCCGTCAAGACGATCGAGGAGGGTGTGATCTCGCCGACGATCAACCTCGACCGTCCGGACCCGGACTGCGACCTGGACTACGTCCCGAACCGGGCCCGCGCCCACCCGACCGGTGTAGCACTCGTCAACGCCTTCGGCTTCGGCGGCCAGAACGTCGTCCTCGTCCTCGGCGAGGGCTGAAAGGGCCGAGCTACTTCCGACCGAGCACTCGCTCCCGTACGGCCGCCAGCACGCGCCGCAGCGCCCGGGGCGCGATGTAGTCGACGATCCACGCAGGCAGGCGTCCGCCCGGATCGGTCAGCAGGCGGTAGACGACGATGGTCCGCTCCGGACTGAGTGGAATCAAGGTCCAGGAGCCCCTGCTCGCCCGCACGTTCCCCGAGCCCTCGACGTACGTCCATCGCGCCTGCCAGCCGATACCCGCACCGGTCTCGACAGCCCCGGTTTCCACGCGGACGGTGTAGCGCCGATCCTCCACCGGAAACGGCATGTCCAGGACTTGGCGGTTCAGGTAGACGCCCGGCGAGACCGGCTCGACATCGGATTCGAGGACGCGCGGCATGAACTGGTCGAAGTCGGCCGCCGTGTCGACGACATTCCGCACCGCGCCCAGGGGTGCCTCGATCACTCCGAGACCGCAGCCCTCCCTGATGCGGCCGCCGGCGGCACGTCTCGACACGCGCCACTTCCCAACCGCCGGCAAGTCCCACGCCAAAGGCCTGCCGATGAGGCGGTCCTCAGACGCCGACCCGAAGTCGGATTCACACGGGTCCATCGCCTGCGCCGGAGCGACGGCAAACGCCAGGCAGACCGCAACGGCGACCGCCGCTCGTTCCATGGCGCCGCCCGCCGGGGCGCTCAAGAACCTCTTCGCTCCGCCCGCAGCCGGTTGAAGTAGTCGGTCGCCGCCGCCTTCACCTTGGGCGCCAGGAGCAGCGTCGCGATCAGGTTCGGCACCGCCATCATGGCCAGGGCGGTGTCGATCATGTTGATCACCATGCTCGCGCTCCACCAGGCGCCGACGAAGATGCCGAGGAGGTAGAACCAGGTGTAGAGCCCGTCCCGCTTCGCGCCGAACAGGTAGGCGAAGCAGCGCTTGCCGTAGTACGAGTAGCTGACCATCGTGGAGATCGCGAACATCATCACGATCAGCACCAGCAGGGCGCGGCCTGGTGCACCCAGGGCGCTCTCGACCGCGTCCGCGGTCAGCGACACGCCGGTGATGTCGCCGACGGTTTCGAGGCCGCTGGAGAGGATGACGAACGCGGTGAGCGAGCAGACGACGATCGTGTCGATGAAGGGGCCGAGCATCGCCACCAGGCCCTCGCGCACCGGCTCGTTCGTCCTCGCCGCGCCGTGCGCGAGCGGCGCCGTACCGAGACCCGCCTCGTTCGAGAAGGCGGCTCGGCGAACACCGATCATCATCGCCTGCTGGAAGCCGATCCCCATCGCGCCGCCCGCCGCCGCGGTGCCGGTGAAGGCTTCGCGGAAGATGCGGCCGAACACCTCCACCGCGACGTCCGAGCGCACGAACAGGACGCAGAGCGCCATGCCCAGGTACAGGACACACATGACCGGCACGAAGCGTCCCGTCACCGCGCCGATCCGTTCGACGCCGCCAAACGCGACCAGGGCCACCAGGGCCACGCAGCCCACGCCGGTCAGGATCGGATCAAGTCCGAACTGGGCGTTCAGCAGTTCCGCCACCTGGTTGCTCTGGAACATCGGCAGGCAGCCGAACAGGCCGAAGGTGCAGAACATGATCGCCAGCGGCTTGAACTTCTTCCCGAGACCGAGTTCGATCGTGTACATCGTGCCGCCGAGGAGCGCGCCCCGTTCGTCCCGGCCGCGGTAGATCTGGGACAGCGTGCAGGAGAAGAACTTCGTGCCCATACCGACGACGGCCGCCACCCACATCCAGAACACGGCGCCGGCGCCACCCTGGGTCACCGCGATCGCGACGCCGCCGATGTTGCCGACACCGATCGTGGCCGCCAGCGCCGTCGACAGGGCCTGGAAGTGGCTGATGTGCCCCGGATCGTCGGGTGAGTCGTACTTGCCCAGGGTCACCGCGGTGGCGTGCCCCATGTGAAGCAGGGGCCGCAGCCGCACGTAGAGGCAGAAGAACGCGCCCGAGCCGATCAGCAGGACGACCAGGGGCATGCCCCAGGCATAGCCGACGACGACCTCCAGGAACCCGTCGAGCGCGGCCATCATCGGGCTCAGGCCGCCCCGACCGCTGCGTCGGGCTTCACTGGCTCACCGTTTCCAGACTCACCGGATCCCGCTCCGGCAGCATGGTGACGCCGCCGCCGATCTTCGCCGCGATCTCCGCCATCGTCGCCCGGCCGTCCGCGTCGCCCGGCTCGATCGTCTCCCAGTCGCCGACGATCAGCATGACCAGCCGGTCGGGCAGGAGATGCCGCTCGGCCACCCGCCTGACGTCGGCCGGCGTCACCGCCTCGACTTTCGCACGGTAGGTTCGCCAGTAGTCGTGAGGGCGGCCCAGGAATTCGTCCTGCGCGAAGATCGAAGCGAGGGCCTCGGCCGACTCGAAGTTGCTCGGGAAGGTCTCGATCGCCGCCGCCTTGACCGTCTGGAGTTCGTCCTCCGGAACCAGTTCCGTCCGCAGCCGGTCGACCTCTTCCAGTGCGATCTTCGCCGCGAAGGCGACCGTCTCGCTCTTCGACTGGAAGGTGATGCTCAGGTTGCTCGGCCAGTAGCTGCCGATGCGGAAGTTGGAGTAGGCGCCGTAGGCCAGCCCCTCGTCCGAGCGGATTCGCTTCATCAGCCGGGTCGTGAAGCCGCCGTTGCCAAGCACTCCGTCCATCATCGACAGCGCGAAGTGGTCGGGGTGGCCCCAGTCTTCACGCTGGAACGTGCGGTGGCCGATCTGCACCCGCCCCTGCGGGATGTCCTGCTGCGCCACGTAGACGCCGGGCGCCGGCTCGTACGCCGCCGCCTCGGGCGGCCACGGCGCCCGGTCGCGGCCCTCTTCCTCGAAGCGGCCGAGCAGCGCCGAGAGCTTGGTCGCGAGTTCGTCGCCGTCGAAGTCGCCGGCCGCGGCGACGACCATGTGGCCGGGATGGACGTAGCGCCGGTGAAAGGCCACCAGGTCGTCGCGTCCTACCGCGTCCAGCGACGCCGCGGTGACGAACCGCGATTCCACATGGTCGCGCCCGTAGAGCAGCCACTGGCCCTCCCGGCCGGCGACATCGACCGGATCGTCGTTGCGCTGCTTGAGGCTCTCCAGTTCGTTCTCCTTCGCCAGATCCAGCCGGTCGCCGTCGAAGCGGGGCTCGGTGAGCATGGAGAAGAACAGGTCGAGGCACTCGTCGAGCACCGTCGTCAGGCAGTTCATCGACATCCCGGCGCTGGTGCTGCCGATGAACGCCGAGAAGTTCCCGGCAACCGCCTCTACCGCCTCGTCGAAGGCCTTGGCCTCGAGCTCTCCGGCGCCGCCCGTTCGCATCAGCTCGCCAGTCAGGGAGGCCAGCCCGGCCTGCTCGACGGGCTCCAGCCAGGAACCGATGCGAAACCGCACCGTGATGTCGACCAGTGGCAGCGAACGGTCCGGCACCAGGTAGGCGGGAACGCCCCCCGCCAGCTCGTGGCGAAAACCGTCCGCCTCGGGCAGCTCGAAGTCCAACGAACCGTAGGTCAGTTCACTCGGGTGCGCGACGATCTCGGCGGCGCCCTGGGCGCCGGCCGACGACGCCGGGCCGAGGCAGAGAGCGACGAGAACCAGAACTCTCACAAGGACGCGTCCGCTCACTGCTCACCTCCTTCGCCATTCTCTTCTGGGGATTCGGCCTGTAGTTCGGCCAGCCGCCCCTCGATCACGCCCCGCATCCAGTCCAGCGCCGGGCGCATCTCTTCCGGCACCTGGGCCGACTGGGCCTCCATCTGCTGGAGGACCGTCTCGAGTTGGGCCGGATCCTCGATCTGGGCGATCGCCTCGGCCTGGGACATGAGAGCCGTCCGCATCTCCGGCGGCAGGGTCTCGAGCTCGGACGGCGTCTCCGTCGCTTCGGTGCCCTCCTTCCGGTAGTACAGGCCGACCAGGCGACTTGACGGCTCGAAGTACTTCGCCGCCACCCGCTGCACGTCTTCCGCGGTGACCTCGTTCGTCCGCTCCGCGACCGTGTTGAGGTAGCGCCAGTCGCCGAGCGCGTCCATGATCGCCAACTGGATCATCAGGAAGAACGGATCCCGGAGCTGCCGGTAGGTGTCGGCCGAGACCCGGTTCTTCACCTTGGCCAGTTCGTCCTCCGGCACCGGTTCGGCGATCAGTTCCGCGACGATCCCGTCCCAGGCGGCGAGGAGCTGCTCGGGGGTGGCGTCGCCCTTCGTCTCGGCGCGCAGGTTGAAGACGCCGGCGTACTTCCTCGCCTCGTAGAAGGCAGCGGCACTCGACGCGAGCTGCGCGCCCTCCACGATCTGCTCGTAGAGACGTCCGGTGCGGCCGTTGAGCACCCCCGCAACGACATCGAGCGCGTAGCCGTCGCCGTGGCCGAACGGCACCGCGTGGTAGCGCACCTGGAGTTGGGGCTGACAGTCGCACTCGGCAGTCATCCGCTTCTCGGCCAGTTGCTCGGCCTCGAGAGTGACGACGTCCGGCGCAGCGCCCTCCGCCCGTGCGAGGCGGCCGAAGTAGCGCTCCGCCAGTTCCCGCACCTCGGCCGGATCGAAGTTCCCGACCAGCACGGCGCTCAGGTTGTTCGGCGCGTAGTAGGTGGCGAAGAACTCGTCGGCCTGGGACTTGCTGATCACCTCCAGGTCGGACGCCCAGCCGATGACCGGCCAACTGTACGGATGGGACTGCCAGAACATCGCGTCCGCCTGCTCGTCGTAGCGGCCGGTCGGCGTCGACTCGGTTCGCAGGCGCCGCTCCTCATAGACGACGTCGCGCTCGGCGTAGAACTCGCGAAACACCGGATTCAGCAGGCGATCCGACTCCAGCCAGAACCAGAGTTCCAGCCGGTTCGCCGGCAACTGGTTGATGTAGACCGTGAAGTCGTTGCTGGTGAAGGCGTTCAGGCTCGTGCCGCCGCCGTCCGTATAGACCTTGTCCAGCTCATCCTTGACCATGAGTTCCCGCTGCTCCTCCACGAGCTGCTGGAACTCCGCGCGCAGGGCGTTCAGGGTGTCGGTGCGGTGGGCGGGATCGTACGGATCGTCGATCTCGCCCAGGCGGTAGCGGCGGCGCTGCTCCCGCAGTTCGGCGCGGATCTTCTCCTGGACCGCCTCCTGCTCCGCGATGATCTCGAGGTCGCGCTCGATGTCCCTGGTGCCGATCGTGTGCGTCCCCTTGAACATCATGTGCTCGAAGAAGTGCGCGAGGCCCGTGATCCCCGGCCGCTCGTTGGCGGAACCGACGTGAGCCACCCACGCCGCGGCCACCGTCGTCAGTTCCGGGCGGGAAACGAGCAGGAAGCGCATGCCGTTGTCGAGTTCGAACTCCTCGACCGGCACGGCGGCGGCGGTCGGCGCGCCTTGGGCCGCGCCGCCTGCCGGCCAGACGAACGCCGCCACCAGCGCGGCGAACAGAGCAGCCCGGACGGCCGCAACGCTTCTGCTTCCGTCTTGAAGGCCGCCGTTTCTTTCTCGAGGCCAGATCACGGTCGAGTCTCCTTTCCGGTCCCTGCACCCGAGACCGTGTCAGCGGGACCGGCAGACTCTACCGCCTGCGCCGCAGGCCGGCCGCACACCGAATGTCCTGGACTGTTGACATGCGGGCCGCCATGTCTCTATTGTTAGCACTCGCTCCGGGCGAGTGCTAACACGTACTTCGTCCCGACCACAAAGACCACATCCATCGACACCAATCCAACAGGAGGAAATCGCTGGTGAGTGTACGTCCGCTTCATGACCGGGTACTCGTCAAGAGGCTCGAGGAGGAGGAGCAGATCCGGGGAGGAATCATCATCCCGGACGCTGCGAAGGAGAAGCCGCAGGAGGCCGAGGTTGTCGCCGTCGGCCCCGGCAAACTGCAGGAGAACGGCGAGCGTTCCGCGCTCGACGTCAGCGTTGGAGACCGCGTGCTGATCGGAAAGTACTCCGGCAGCGACATCAAGATCGACGACGAAGACATGGTCATCCTGCGCGAGGACGAGATCCTCGCGGTCGTGGGATAGGCCGGAACTGGAGAGCAGATTCATGGCAAAGCAGATCGTCTACTCCGAGGACGCGCGCGGCGCGGTCCTGCGCGGAGTCAACAAGCTCGCCGACGCGGTCAAGGTGACGCTCGGCCCCAAGGGCCGCAACGTCGTCCTCGAAAAGTCGTTCGGCTCCCCCACGATCACCAAGGACGGCGTGACCGTCGCCAAGGAGATCGAACTGAAGGACGGCCTCGAGAACATGGGCGCGCAGATGGTGCGCGAGGTGGCCTCGAAGACCTCCGACGTGGCCGGTGACGGCACCACCACCGCGACGGTCCTGGCGCAGGCGATCCTGCGCGAGGGCGCGAAGAACGTGACCGCCGGCGCCAACCCGATGGAGCTGAAGCGCGGCATCGAGGTCGCGGTCGGCTCCGCCGTCGACGCCATCCACGCCCTCGCCAAGGACGTGAAGGACAGCGAGGAGATCGCCAATGTCGGCACCATCTCCGCGAACAACGACGCCGAGATCGGCCAGATCATCGCCGAGGCGATGGACAAGGTCGGCAAGGACGGCGTGATCACGGTCGAGGAGGCCAAGGGCCTGGCGACCGAACTCGAGGTGGTCGAGGGCATGCAGTTCGACCGCGGCTACCTGTCGCCCTATTTCGTGAGCGACGCCGACCGCATGGAGTGCGTGCTCGAGAACTGCGTCGTGCTCCTTCACGAGAAGAAGATCAGCTCGATGAAGGACCTGCTTCCCGTCCTCGAACAGGTCGCCAAGCAGGGCAAGCCGATGCTGATCGTCGCCGAGGACGTCGAGGGCGAGGCGTTGGCCACCCTGGTCGTCAACAAGCTGCGCGGCACGCTGCAGGCCGCCGCGGTCAAGGCGCCCGGTTTCGGCGACCGCCGCAAGGCCATGCTCGAGGACATCGCGATCCTCACCGGCGGCCGGGTGATCACCGAGGACCTCGGCATCAAGCTGGAGAACGTCCAGTGGCAGGACCTCGGCGAGGCGAAGAAGGTCGTCCTCTCCAAGGACGACACGACGATCGTCACCGAGTCGGGCGACACCGGCCGCCAGGCCGCGATCGCCGGCCGGGTCAAGCAGATCCGCAACCAGATCGAGGAGACGACCTCCGACTACGACCGCGAGAAGCTCCAGGAGCGGCTGGCGAAGCTGGTCGGCGGCGTTGCCGTGATCCGCGTGGGCGCCGCGACCGAGACCGAGATGAAGGAGAAGAAGGCTCGGGTCGAGGACGCGATGCACGCGACCAAGGCCGCCGTCGAGGAAGGCGTCGTGCCGGGCGGCGGCGTGGCGCTGCTGCGCGCGATCGAAGCGGTCGCCGGGCTGACCGAGAACGGCGACGTGGGCATCGGCATCTCGATCGTCAAGCGGGCGCTCGAAGAGCCAACCCGGCAGATCGCGGAGAACGCCGGCGTCGAGGGCTCGGTCATCGTCCGCGACGCGAAGGCGCAGACCGGTTCGGTCGGCTACAACGCGGCCAACGGCGAGATGGAGGACCTGATCGCCGCCGGTGTCATCGACCCGGCCAAGGTCACCACGACGGCGCTGCAGAACGCCGCGTCGATCGCCGGCCTCATGCTGACCACGGAGGCCCTCGTCTCCGAGATCAAGGAAGAGAAGCCGGAAGCCCCGCCCGCGCCCGACATGGGCGGCATGGGCGGCATGATGTAGGCGATCGACCTTTCAGGTCGACAGCCTGCGGAACGAGGGCGGCCTTTCGGGGCTGCCCTTTTTCGTTGTTCCTTACGCGCCGTCGGCCGGTTGCAGCAAAGCCGCGACGACCTCCTCGACCGCCACCCCCTCCGGCTCCCCACGAAAGCCGGCGAGCCGCACGTAGGCCTCCGCCGCGGCGCGATGGAACCCATCCGGCAGCCCCGCCGCCTCGAGGGTCGAAGCGATCTCCTCCATCTCGCCCGCGAATCGCCATGCCTTGGGCGCCGCCGTGGCCGCGGCACGCACGCTTCTCTTCTCCAGGCCCGGCTGGGAGCGGCCCCATTCACCGAGAAGGCCTTCTTCTACGCCGTAGGCGCTGGCGGCGGCACGCAGCGAAAGCAGCAAGGCCGCGCTGCCCTTGGTGAAGCCGGCGTAGCACATCTTGAGCGCCGAGGCGGCGCCGACATCCGCGTCGAGATCGATGGCCTCAAGGGCCGAGCCCTCGAACAGAGCGGTCAGTTCCGCCGCGGCGTCTCCCGAGAGGTAGAGCCGCGTGGTTCCCGGCCGGACCGCCGGCGGCCCGACGATGCCGCCGTCCACGAACCGTGCTCCACCCGCCGCAGCGGCGCCGGCGATCTCGAGCGCCGTGGAGGGCGACACGGCGTTCGCATCGAGATAGAGGCCGTCGAAGCCGGTCGCGGCGACCGTCTCCGCAAGCGCCAGGGCGCCGTGGGGAGGGCAGACCGAGAGCACGGCGTCCGCCGCCTCGGTCAACGCGGCGAGCGTGCCAAGATCCTCGAGACCGGCGCCCGCGGCCCGGGCACGGGTCTCCCGACTCCGTCCCTCGGACGCCCACACGACGCGGACCTGGTCCCGCAGCGCCACGCCGACGGTGACGCCCATCGCTCCCGGATGGAGCAGGCCGACAGTCGCGATCGTCAAGGCAACGCGCGCGGGCCGACGGCGGAGCTCAGCCGCCCGACGTCGCCGCCCCAGCGGCCGACTCGGCTTCCGCGTCCTCCGCCCGGGCGCCGCGAAGCAGGTTCAACATGCCGTAGTTCCCCTCGTGGCAGGCGTACTCGAACATGGGCAACGGATTCCTGCTCATCGGAATGACCGCCGTCCAGGGACCCGCGAAAGACTCCGGGTCGTCGATCGTGTATTCGTAGACGAGCCGGTCCTCCCCCACCCGCGTGAACTTCTCGGTCAGGCGCATGTTGGGGCCCGAACCCCGGAAACTGGTCTGGTCGGTGAAGTTCGTCGTCACGACGACCAGGGTGTCGCCCTCCCAGTGCCCCCGCGAGTCGCCCCGCCACTGCCGCACGTCCTCCGCCAGGGCCGGCCGCCCGTCGAGCGGCACGACCCGCGAGTCGTGGACCATCTCGACCAGCAACACGACCGTGTCCTCGGTCTGGAAGATCTGGACGTTGTTGTTGTAGGCGCTCGGACTCATCGGCGGTCCGGCGTTGAAGCCCAGGATGCACCGTTCGGCGACGCCGCGGTCCTCCGGGCCGTGCGCCGGCCGGCGACGCGCCGCCGTCCGTTCCGCGACGCGGCGTCGTGCCACTTCCGTCAATTCGGGAATCCGGCCGTCCGGGGGATCGACGATGAGCGACGTACGGCGGTCCTCGGTCAGCTTGTCGCCGTAGTCCCACCAGAACTGGTTGTAGGCGTTCGCGACGTCGGCCTGGGCCGACAGGCCGTCGGACGTCCGACGGTCCTTGTTCCGTCGCGCCAGCGTCCGCTGCTCGAACTCGGCAGCAGCCTCCGCGCTGCCGAAGCGCTCCTGCTCGCCAAGCTCCTCCGGCCGCTCAAGCGGCGTGATTGTCCGGAAGTCCCAGACGCCGCGCAGATCCGGAGTTCCCCAGGGCGTTCGTTCCAGGCCGGATTCTCCGGCCTGCGCGACGAGCGGCGCCGACGCCAGGGCGACCACGGCAAAGAGGGCGATCGGCATCTTCTGCTTGCCCATGTCAGTTCTCCTCTGCGGTAGCGGGACCAGTGTACTCGCCGGCCTGCGGTTGCCCCACGAATGCTGGCCGGTCCGGAGGGCGGCAGAACCAGATCGACGCCGCCCCCAGGACCGCGAGGCCACCGAGGGTCCAGAGCGTGCCGGCATAGGAACCCGTGCGGTCCGCCGCGGCACCGGCCAGGATCGGTCCGAGAGCGCCGATGACGCCGATCAGGCCGATCCGGATGCCGGTCGTTCCCACGAACGCCGCCCGCCCGAAGAACAAGCCGAACACGACCACTTCGCTCGTGTAGGCGGTGCCGTAGGCAACGCCGATCGCGATGACGCAGGGATAGGCCACGATCGCTGAACCCGCCGACACGAAGACCGACAGAGCTACCGCGTTGACCAGAAGGGCCAGCGCGAGCACGCGCATCGGCGACATGAAGTCCCCCAGCGAACCGGTCAGCCGGCCGAACAGGCTGGCGCCAACCCGCACGCCCAGGATCGTCGATGCGGCAAGTGTCGTGAATCCGAGGTCTTCCAGATGAAGGCCGCCGTGGGCGGACACGACTCGCCACGGCACGGTGTTCGCCGCCGTCGCGAAGGTGGCGATCCAGAACTGGGGGGTGCGCAGAGCCCACATCAGGGCACCCTTCGGCATCGGCTCGCCGGCCACATCGGTGCCGCTCCCCACCACCGATGACTCCGCCCGGCGGCCCGGCCCCACCGGAGTCGGATCGTCAGGATCCTGCGGCGGCAGTCCGTCACGACGCTGGCCGATGTCGCTCGGCTGGTTCCGGATGAAGAGAACGGCGATCGCGGCGACGAGCAGGGAGATCCCGGTGACGATCTGCCAGCCGACGCGCCAGTCCCACACCTCGAGCACGAGCCCGGCCGCCGGCGGCCACAGAAAACCGACGACTCCGGCGCCCGACAGGATGATCGCCGTCGCCCGCGCCCGGTACCTGCGGAACCAGAAGACCGGCATCGCCTGGGCGGGCAGCAGGGTCGAGAAACCGATCCCGACACCGCCGACCAGCGAGTAGCCGAGGTAGATCTCCGTCGCGCTCGTGGCCTGGCTCACGACCCAGAAGCCGCTGGCGGCGCACAGCGCGCCCGCGGTCACCGTGGCCCGGATGCCCCAGCGACGGATGACGGCCGCTGCGACCGGACTGACCAGGCCGTACGTGAACGTGAACGCCCCGAACATCTGGCCGATCTGCTGGCGCGTCAGCTCCAGATCGGCGATCAGCGACGACGCGAAGATGCCCAGGCCGTAGTAAGCCGGAGCGATGCCCAGGCCGTAGGTCAGGAAGCCGATGCCGACCATCGGCCAACCGTAGAACTTCCGTCGAGGTTCGGGCGAAGTCGTCAAGTCGCCAGCCTCCCCCAGCTCAACCCGTGCCGCCCGCGGCCGGCAACGCATCCGCGTACAAGTGGCATGCGACCCGCGCCGGGCCGACCGCTTCGAGCAGTGGCTCCGCGCGGTCGCAGTGGTCGAGCACCTTCGGGCAGCGCGGGTGAAAGGCGCAGCCCGGGGGCGGCTTGCGGACACTCGGCACTTCGCCGGCGATCAGCCGGTGCGGCCGCGCCGCCTCGATCACCGGATCCGGCGTCGGCACGGACGCGAGCAGCGCCTCCGTGTACGGGTGGCGAGGCCGCTCGAACAGTTCGTCCCGAGCGGTGATTTCAACGATCCGCCCCAGGTACATCACCCCGATCCGGTCGCTGATGTGGCGCACCACCGCCAGATCGTGGGCGATGAACAGGTAGGTCAGCCCGAGCTGCTCCTGCAGGTCCATCAGGAGATTGAGCACCTGCGCCTGGATCGAGACGTCGAGCGCCGACACCGCTTCGTCGCAGATCACCAGATCGGGCTCGAGCGCCAGCGCGCGGGCAATGCCGATCCGCTGGCGCTGGCCGCCCGAGAACTGGTGCGGGTAGCGGTTCGCCATCGCCGGCAGCAGACCCACGATGTCGAGCAGCTCCGCGACGCGCGCGCGGTAGCGCCGGC
The DNA here is from genome assembly GCA_009837085.1 of Holophagales bacterium. Classification (GTDB taxonomy): domain Bacteria; phylum Acidobacteriota; class Thermoanaerobaculia; order Multivoradales; family Multivoraceae; genus Multivorans. The sequence continues at coordinate 8,689 of VXUF01000123.1, read as the reverse complement.
GGTCGCCGGCCAGGCCGTGGACCTTGAGCGGCTCACCAACGATCTCTCCCACCCGCATGCGCGGGTTCAGCGAGCCGAACGGGTCCTGGAACACCATCTGCATCCGCCGCCTGACGCCCCGCAACTCCTTCTGGCTGTACGCCGTCACGTCCTCGCCGCCAAACACGATCCGGCCGGCGGTCGGTTCGAGCATCCGGAGGATCGCGAGCGCGGTCGTCGACTTGCCGCAGCCGCTCTCCCCCACGAGGCCGAAGGTCTCGCCGCGTCGGAGTTCGAACGACACACCGTCGACCGCCTTGACGGAGCCGACGCGCCGTCGCATGAGAACTCCCTCCGTGACGGGAAAGTGGACCTTCAGGCCCTCGACCCGAAGCAGCACCTCGCTCCCGGGAGAAGACCGGGAAGCCGATGCATCCACGGCAACGTCCGTCGTCATCATGCGCTTCCGGCGCCGGTCAGGCCGCCGGCTCCTCTTCGGCTCGGTAGCAGGCCCAGGCCCGGGCAGCACCATGCGCGACGAGCGGCGGCGGCGCTTCCAGGCAGCGCTCATGCGCGTTGGGGCAGCGCGGCTCGAAGGCGCAGCCCGCGGGGAGGGCCGAAAGGTCCGGCGGCTGGCCTTCGATCGACTCGAGACGGCCGCCGGTGTCGCCCTCGAGCCTTGGCACCGAGCGCAGGAGTCCCTGAGTGTAGGGATGCCGCGGATCCGCGTAGAGCGCCGCGGCCGGCCCGCTCTCGACGATCCGGCCGCCGTACATGACCGCCACCCGGTCGGCGTAGCGGGCGACCACGCCGAGATCGTGCGTGATCAGGATGAGCGCCGAATCCGTCTCCCGGGTACGTTCCTTGAGCAACTCGAGGATCTGCGCCTGAACCGTGACGTCGAGCGCGGTGGTCGGTTCGTCGGCGATCAGAAGGCGGGGGTGGCACGCCAGGGCCATCGCGATCATCGCCCGCTGGCGCATGCCGCCGGAGAACTGGTGCGGGTAGTCGCCGAGCCGCTTCTCCGCATCCGGAATCGCGACCGACCTGAGCAGGTCCACCGCCTGATCGAGGGCCTCGCGCCGCTTGAGCCTTCGGTGCAGGCGCAAGGGCTCGGCAACCTGGCGGCCGATCGTGAGCACCGGATTGAGCGAGGACATCGGCTCCTGGAAGATCATCGCGATCCGGTTGCCCCGCACCGCCCGGATGCCGGCCTCGTCGAGAGCCAGCAGGTCGCGGCCCTCGAACAGGATCCGGCCGTTCTCGATCCGCCCCGGTTCCGGGATCAGGCGCAGGATCGAGAGCGCGGTGACGCTCTTCCCGGAACCGCTCTCCCCCACGATCGCCAGCGTTTCGCCGGCAGCGACCTCGAAGGAGACCGAGTTCACCGCACGCACCGGCGGACGCTCGCCGAAGCCGGACCGGAAGGCGACGTTCAGGTTCTCGACCCGCAGCAGCGGCTCCGCGACGGCTCTCAGAAGCCCATCTCCCGCTTCATCTCCTGGTCGATCCAGAGCCGCGCGTAGATCGGACCCGGGCGCACGGCGCCGGCGCGCAGCTCGCCGCCGTAGTTCTTCACCCACGGCCACCAGGCCGTGTAGATGTACGGCACGGGCAGCCAGAGGTAGGGCGCCTCGTCCAGCATCTCCTTCGTGATCTGCTTGACGATCCGCTGCCTCTCCGCCTCGTCGCGGGTCAGGAACATCTCGTGGATCCGGCGGTCGAGTTCGGGGTCGGACCACATCGACGGATTCCAGGTCTGGCCGGTAACGAAGTTCTTGCGGAGCGTGGTCGTCGGGTTCACGTGGCCGCTGGCCATCAGGTAGCCGGGGCCGTGCGTGCGGGTGGTCATCATCGACAGGTAGGCCGCGTACTCCACGACCTCGATCTCCATCGTCACGCCGACCCGGTCCAGGTAACTCGCGAGCAGCGGCGCCAGTTCCATCCGCATCGGGTTATTGGCCGACACCTGCGCTTTGAAGCTGAAGCCGTCGGGGTAGCCCGCCTCGGCCAGCAGGCGGCGCGCCTTCTCGGGCTTGTATTCGAACAGCTCCTGCACGGACGGCGGCATCGCCTCGAGCGGCTCGAAGTAGCCCTCGAACGCCGGATGCTGCGGGTAGGCGAACAGCTCCGCATTGCCGCCGAAGAACAGCTCGACGATCTCGCGCTGGTTCACCGCCAGGTTGATCGCCCGCCGCACTCTCACGTCGTCGAACGGCTCCTGGTCGACCCGCATGACCAGGAACGTGCCGCCGGTCGACAGCCACCGCGACCAACGCAGCTCCGGGGTCGTCTTCTTCAGGTGGTCGACGGCGATCCAGCGGATGTATTCGAGGACGTCCAGCTTGCCCGTGCGAATCGCGGTCAGGTAAGTCGCCTCGTCCTTGATCGTGCGGTAGGTGAGCTTGTCGATGAAGGGAATCTCGTATGTCTGGCCGCCGACGGTCGTCCGGTCCCAGTAGTCCGGCCTGCGGGCGTAGGTCTGGGAGTTTCCCGGGATGAACCGCTCCAGCGCGAACGGGCCGGTGCCGGTGACGTTCCGCCAGTCCTTGGCGTCGACGTTGGCCAGTTCCCGGGGCACGATGCCCGAGAAGTAGCCGTAGCCGAAGCGGTAGTCCCACTCGGCGTTGAACTCCCCGAACTCGAAGACGACCGTGTGGTCGTCCCTGGCCACGACGCGGTCGATGTGGTCGAAGTAGGTCGGGATCGCCTTCGGGCTGTCGCGCAGCCGCTCGTAGCTGAACACCACGTCGTGGGCGTCCAGCTCCCGCGCCGCCATCACGCCGGGCTTGTCCGGGAACATCATGCCGCGCCGGACCTCGATGACCAGGGTCAGGGGGTCTTCCCATTCCCAGCTCGCGGCCACTTCGCCGCGGATCGTCTCGGGGGACATGTACGCCTCGGAGACGAAGCGCTGATCGCCACCCCGGACGGCCGCCTGATCGAGATCGGCGACGAAGAGCTGCTCGTAGAGCATCCCCGTGTCGTGGTTCTGCTTCCAGTTCCAGTCCGTCGTGTCCCAGGACAGCGCCGAAAGGGTGACGTAGACCGTGCCGACGTTCAGCTCGCCGCCGTAGCGGGGCGGCTCCACCGGCGCCGGGCCGGGCTCAAACGAGAGATCGGCTCCCATGTCTGTGCCGCCGGCAGGCGACGGGGAACGGGCGGGGGGCGCGTCGGCGCAGGCGCCGAGAAGGAGGATCAGGGCCAGCGGACCGATCAGGGAAAGGCGTTCTCGCATGACGTCAGGTTCCTCTCATCCGCGGGTCGAGCAGGTCGCGCAGCGCGTCGCCGAAGACGTTCGCGGCGTAGACGACGACGGTCAGACAGATGCCCGGCGCCAGCGCCAGCCACGGTCCCAGGTACAGGTAGGTGCGGCCGTCGCCGGAGAGCATCCCGCCCCAGGTGGGCGCCGGCGGCGGCACCCCCAGACCCAGAAACGAAAGCGCCGCCTCCGACAGGATGACGGCGCCGACGCGGGTCGTGAACAGCACGATGACGACCGGCATGACGTTGGGCAGGATGTGCCGCCGGAGAATGTGGAACGTCCCGGCGCCGACCGACTGCGCGGCGTGGGTGTAGACGTGCTCGCGCACCGAGGTCACCGCGCCGCGCACGATGCGGGATCCGGCGATGCCGTAGAGCAGGCCCAGGATGATCACGATCTGGCTGACTCCCGGGCCGACCACCGAGACGATGACGATCAGCAGCACCAGGTCGGGGAATGTCATCCAGGCATCGACCACGCGCTGCGTGAGCATGTCGAACCAGCCGCCGAGGTAGCCCGAGAGCACGCCGATCAGGATCGACACGACGGTCGCCAGTGCGGCGGCGCAGAAACCCACGATCATTGACAGGCGGGCGCCCATCAGAACCCGCGAGAACAGGTCGCGGCCCAGATGATCGGTGCCGAGCAGGAACTGCCGGGACGGTGGCTCCAGCCGGTGCGCCAGGTCGGTCTCGTTGATGCCGTAGGGAGCAAGCACGCCGGCGAAGATGCCGGAGAACAGGAAGATCGCGAAGACCACCGCGCCCGCGGCACCCAGCGGCTTGGTCCGGAACAGGCGGACCGTGAAGCGCCACCAGCGCGGTTGCTCGCGCACCGGCAGGGCGTCCGGAGCGGCCGCGGCGACGGTGGTCACGACCCGATCATCCGTAGCGCACCTTCGGATCGAGCCAGCCGTAGCTCAGATCGACGAGCAGGTTGATCAGCAGCACCGCGACGCCGACGACCAGGAAGACGCCGGAGATCACCGGATAGTCCCGCTCGTAGACACCTTCGAGCAGCAACAGCCCCATGCCCGGAATGACGAAGATCTGCTCCATCACCACGGTGCCGCCGATCAACAGCGGCGCCTGTAGCCCGATCAGGGTCACGACCGGGATCAGACCGTTCTTCAGCGCGTGCTGGATGACCACCGCCCGCTCGCGCAGTCCCTTGGCGCGGGCGGTGCGCACATAATCCTGGCGCATGACCTCCAGCATCATCGTCCGGGTCATCCGCATCGTCACGGCGGACATCGACAGACCGAGCAGGATCGCCGGCACCAGCAGGTGGCCCAGGTTCGCGATCGGATCGACGAGGAATGGCGTGTACTCGAGCTCCGGCGCCCAGCGCCACCACACCGACGGGAACACCATGACCAGGGTGCCGAGCCAGAAGCCGGGAATCGCCAGCATCAGGAGGGAGAACGAGCGCGCCGTGTAGTCGACGGCCGAGTCCTGACGCGTCGCCGAAAGGATGCCGACGGGCACTGCGACGGACAGCGCGATGACCAGGGCCAGCAGGCCGAGCTCGAACGTCACCGGCAGCCGCTCCAGGATCTGCTCCAGGACCGGCGTGCTCCGCCAGAGCGACTGACCCAGATCGCCGCTCAGCGCGTTGCCCGCCCAGCGCACGTACTGGGAGACCATCGGCTGGTCGAGGCCCATCGCCGCCTCCAGCGCTTCCCGGTCCAGGCTGGTCGAGACATCGTTCTGCGCCAGCATCAGGTCGATCACGTCGCCGGGGATCACCCGCATCGACACGAAGACGATCAGGCTGGCGAAGAACAGCGTCGGCACCATCGCCAGCAACCGACGCAGGATGTATGTCTTCATGAACCGTCGAGGATACAGGCGGATGGAGCATCGTGGGGACGTTGCCGTCCCCGTCGAGCGACGCTCTCAAGCTAACCTGCATGCACGCATGCGACTGTTTGCCGCCGCGCCCTCCCGTGCCCCAGCCGCCCCGGCAACCGCTCTCCTGGGTTTCGTGATCGCGGTTGTCGTCGCAGCTCCTGCGCAGCCCCAGGCGGCGCTCGACGGCCCAGGGCTCGGCGCGAATGAAACCGTCCTTTTCGGCCTGGGGGGCGCCTGGGTCCGCAACAACCAGCTGAGCGAGGACCCCGTCCACGACGTGGAGGCGCGATTGGGGGACCTGGACTTCCTACCCTCTCGGCTCCGGCAGTTCGCCCATGGTCTCTCCGAACGGCGCCGGAGCCTGGTCATCGAATCGCGCGGACAGGCGGTCCTGCTTCAGAATGCGCTGGGCGAGCACTACGGCAGTCCGGTCGACGCCGTCGCCCGTGTTGACGCGGTCGGCAACGCGACTCGTGCCTTCATGGTCGACGGCTCGCTCGAGGTCGTCACCATGGGGCCCGGAGACGCCTGGCTCTGGGTGGAGACCTTCCGTCGCCGCGGCGATCGGCTCGTTCACCAGACCCGGTCCCAGAATCTCTTCTTCCTGGACTTTCACTTCGACACGGTCTACGACCGTGCCGACGGCGCGCCGCTCCCCACAGGTGCCGCTATCACCGAGCGCCCAGACTTCGAGTACCCGGCATCGGTCCGCATCGTGCCGCCTCGCCGCGGCTACGGCGAGCTGCTCGCCGGACCCGTCGAGGTGCGGGCACTGGTCCTCGACCCATTCGTCCGAACGGTCGAGTTCTTCCTCGACGGGGAGTCGGTGAAACGCGCCACGAGGGAGCCGTTCAAGGCCCGCATCCGGCTCCACGATCCGCCGCGCGAACAGACGCTGGAAGTCCGGGCCTACGGCAACCGGAGGGTGAGTTACGGCTCGGACCGAACCGTCCTGAACCGCCTCGACTCGCCCTTCGAGGTTCGCATCGCGGACGTGCGACCCGATGGCTCGGGCAGGGATTCGGCGTTCCGGGTCTCGGCCAGCGTCTCGCTGCCAAGAGCCGCGGCCCTCGAGAACGTCGAGTTCTACCGCAGCCGCGAACTCGTGGCGTCATTCGACGACCCGGACCACGGCTCCAACCACGACGCGCCGCGCACCATCCCTTTTGACGCGCTGATCGAAGACGCCTCGGTCGGCGACTTCGTCCGCGTGAAGGCGAGACTCACAAACGGCCGCGAACTCGAAGACGCCGAACTGCTGCAGGCAGCCGAGCACAGCAACGAGATCGACGTGCAGCTCGTTCAGCTCCAGATCCTCGTGGTGGATCGCGACGGCCATCCTGTGAGCGACCTCGAACCGGAGGACTTCGAGATCCGCGAGAACGGAGAGTGGCGTCGGGCGGAGAACGTCCATACGTCCCACGACGTCCCCCTGGTTCTGGGCATCGCGATCGACTCCTCGGAAAGCATGAGACTGGTCTGGCGCCGACTCCACGTCGTCCTCGAGACCTTTCTGAAGGGCACCCTGGATCCGCACGATCGGGCCTTCCTGGTGGACTTCGACGACACCGTGCGGCTCCTGCAGCCCCTGACCGGAAGCCGGTCCCAACTGGCCGCCAGACTCAACCGCCTGCTCGCCCATGGCGGAACCGCACTGAACGACGGTCTACTGTTTGCCCTCCTGCAATACCGTAGCGAGCCGGGACGCCGGGCGCTGGTCGTCGTGACTGACGGGAACGATCGCAACAGCCGCTCCGAGGCGGCACAGGTCATCGACTTCGCGGAGCAGGTGGGCGTGCCGATCTACGTCATCTCCCTCGGCTGGAGCGATCCGCGCGACAGACTCGTCCGCCGGCTGAGCCGCCGTACTGGCGGACGTCTGTTCAGGGTTCATCCAGGCCAGCCCCGCGCCCTGCTCGCCACGGAGATGCAGCAGGTGTTCGACCGGATCGACGAGGACCTCCGCCATCAGCACGTACTCACGTACTACAGCTCGCGTCCCCGAGGAGCCCGGATCGAGCCGGAGGTGCGGATCTCGAGGCGGGGCCTGAGAGTGAAGAGTATTCTCCCCGTCGAAGCGCTTCGATGACCGCAGCCGCGATCCTGCTGACTGTGCTCGTCACCGCGGTCATCTCGGGCGTGCTCGGCATGGCCGGCGGCCTGATGCTGATGGCCGTGCTGGCGAGCGTCCTGCCGGTCACCGGAGCGATGATCCTGCACGGCGCCGTGCAGGCGACATCGAACGGCGCCAGATTCCTCTTCCTCCGCGACCGCATGATGTGGTCCGTGCTGCCGTGGTACGGCATCGGCGCCGCGCTCGCGGTGCTGCTCTTCGTGTCAATCGCCTTCGTGCCCGACCCGGCGCTGGTCCTGATCGTCGTCGGCAGCTTCCCCTGGATTGCCCGGCTGCTGCCGGCGCTGCGGGGACTCGACGTCCGCAACCGGCCAACGGCCACGCTATGCGGCCTGACCGTCACCGCAGCGCAGCTTCTCGCCGGCGCATCCGGTCCGCTGCTCGATGCGTTCTACCTCGAAACGAAGGTAGACCGGCGGACCATTGTCGCCACCAAGGCGTTCACCCAGACCGTCGGTCATCTGCTCAAGATCGGCTACTACGTCTGGGTGTCCCGCACGGTCCTGCCGGAGCTGCCCGACGACCGGCTCTCCCCGTGGTTGATCGCCGGCGGCATGGCGCTCGCCGTGGCCGGCGCGCGGATCGGAACGCGCCTTCTCGACCGGTTCGACGACCGCCAGTTCCGGCGAGTCACCGGCCCGGTGATCCTGGCGCTGGGAGCCGTGTGCGTACTGAAGGGGATACGGGACTTGCTGGCGGCGTAGTGGAGCCTGGCCCGTTTCCTGCAAGGATTGGCAGGGAGGAACCGCTCGCCAAGTGACCACCAGCGATGACATCCGGCGTGCTCGACCGCGCCATGACGGGTTCCGAACGGCCCCGTTCGCAGCCGCTCTGCTCGGCGTTCTTCTCTGGGCACCCGCCATGACCCCGACGATCGCCCAGGAGGCGGCTGCGCCGGAGACGTCGACCGCAACGGTGGCCGACGACCCGGTCGCTGCCATCCCGGGCATCTGGATCCGGGACGAACGGCTGAGCGAGGATCCGATCGAGAAGCTCGAGGAGACCTACGGCCAGACCTTCGGGGGCGGGCCGGTCCGATCGCCGGGCGCAAACCCCGGCAGCGGACGCAGCGGCGGCTTCGGCCGCGGCGGTTTCGGCCGCGGCCGCCCCGGCGGACCGCCAGGCGGCACACAGGACGGTCCATCGGGAATGCGCGAGATGGCGCGAGAACTCGCGGAACGGCTCGACGTCCTGCTGATCCGCATCGACGACCCGCAACTCCTGATCCGGAACGCGAAGCGCGAGGATCGCATTCTCTACCTGGACGGGCGTGACATCGCCGACGGCTTCGGCGGCCACAGCCGCGCCCGCCTTCTCGGCGACTCACTCGAGGTCGAAACCTCCTCCCAGGGCCGGCAGCGGATCGAGACCTTCTACCTGGAGGGAAACCAGCTCGTCCTCGTCACCGATCTCCAGGGCGGCCGCTTCGCCGACCTGTCGTTTCGCACCGTCTACGAG
>VXUF01000051.1 GCA_009837085.1 Holophagales bacterium | reverse complement strand
GGCCAAACCCAGGCCGCCGCTACCCGGCAGCGGCGGCCTGGTCGCCGGAGGCGGCAACGACGATGGGTGGCAGGCCGAGTTCGGAGCGGAGGTGGCTTTCGATGTCGTCGGCGAGGTCGGCGTTGTCGCGCAGGAACTGCTTGGCGTTCTCGCGTCCCTGGCCGAGCCTCGCGTCGCCGGCGGAGAACCAGGCGCCGCTCTTCATGACCCGCTTGTGCTGGATGCCGAGATCGATCAACTCGCCGACGCGGGAGATGCCCTCGCCGTAGTCGATGTCGAACTCGGCGACCCGGAAGGGCGGGGCGACCTTGTTCTTGACGACCTTGACGCGGACCCGGGAGCCGACGACCTGGTCGCCGTCCTTGAGCGCGGCGATGCGCCGGATGTCGATGCGAACCGAGGAGTAGAACTTGAGCGCGCGGCCACCGGTGGTGGTCTCGGGCGACCCGAACATGACACCGATCTTCTCGCGGATCTGGTTGATGAAGACGAGGGTCGTCCTCGACTTGGCGACGATGGCGGTCAGCTTGCGAAGCGCCTGGGACATGAGCCGCGCCTGCAGGCCGACGTGGGAGTCGCCCATCTCGCCTTCGAGCTCGGCCCGCGGCACAAGCGCGGCGACGGAATCGATCACCACGATGTCGAGCGCGTTCGAGCGCACGAGCATCTCGGCGATCTCGAGCGCCTGCTCGCCGCTGTCCGGCTGGGAGACGAGGAGTTCGTCGATGTTGACGCCGATCTTCTCGGCGTACTCGGCGTCGAGGGCATGCTCGGCATCGATGAACGCGGCGGTGCCGCCGGCGCGCTGAGCCTGGCCGGTGACCGAGAGGGCCAGCGTCGTCTTGCCGCTCGACTCCGGGCCGTAGACCTCGACAACGCGGCCCCGTGGGAAACCGCCGGTGCCGATTGCATGGTCGACGGCGAGCGAGCCGGTCGAGATCGACTCGATGCCGAGGTTCTCCTGTTCGCCGAGGCGCATGATCGCGCCCTTGCCGAACTGCCTTTCGATCTGGGTGAGCGCGCCCGAGATGGCCTCCTTCCGGCCGGCTCCCTTCTGTGCGTTCGCGCGGGCCTGCTTCATGGGTTGTTTTCTCCTGATTGGCTGGTGGAGGCTTGGCGTGCCAATGGGTTGCGAGCGTCACGCCCTGGTGACGGTCACGGCACCGTCCCGCCGGCATGGCCGGAGAATGCGCGTGGCTATACTCCCGCGCGACCGGTTCGGCGCTCCCCTGGATCGTAAGACGGTTGAACGAAGGTCGGGAGTTGGCCGCTGCGGACGCTCGGCGACGTGGCGTGGAAGAACGTGACAGCCAGCATCGACAAGGGCGCGGTCAGCGTATTGCAGCCCCCCGAGGGCGTCAACCTGAAAGCCCGGGATCGGCTCGCCTCGATTCCCGGCGTCGAGGTGCGCGTAGCGGTGCGCCTCGCCTCCGTCACCACCCTGCGGATCGGCGGCCCGGCCGAGCTCTTCGTGCGAGTCGAGTCGGAGGCGGCGCTTACCGACGTGCTGACCGTCGCGCGCGAGACAGCGCTGGTCCTGCACCTCCACGGCCACGGCTCGAACGTCCTGTTCCCGGACGGCGGCATGCGGGGAATCGTCTGCCGCCTGCGCGGGGAACTGGAACAGGTCGAGGTCGAGGGTGAAACGGTGCGGGCCGGAGCCGGCGTCACCCTCGCCCGGCTGGCCCGGGACACCGCGAAACAGGATCTGCTCGGGCTCGAGGCGCTGTCCGGTTTTCCGTCGACCGTCGGCGGCGCCGTCGTCATGAACGCCGGGTGCTACGGCACGGAAATCCGGGACGTGCTCGCCGAGGTGCGCGTGGCTCGGCCCGGCCGGCCCGTCGAAACCCTGGCCACCCCGGACCTCAAGCCGGGCTACCGGACGACGAGTCTCCAGGGAACGGAAGCGATCGTCACCCGCGCCGAGTTCAGGCTCCGCCGGGGCGACGGCGCCTCGGCGCTCAAGCGGATCAACGAACTGAATCGCCGGCGCTGGGAGAGCCTGCCGTCTGGCAAGCCGAACGCCGGCTCCGTCTTCCGCAACCCGGAGGGCGACTTCGCCGGCCGGCTGATCGAAGCCTGCGGTCTCAAGGGCGCGAGCAGCGGCGGCGCCGAGATCAGCCAGCGCCACGCGAACGTGATCGTCAACCGGGAGAACGCCCGAGCCGCCGACGTCCTCGATCTGATGATCACGGCCCACCGGGCCGTGCGAGACCGCTTCCACGTCGAACTGCGCCCCGAGATCGTCCTCGCGGGCGATCTCGCCGACGAGTTCTGGCGCCGGGCCGCCGCGCCGGGAATCTGAGGCCGCTCTCGCTGTTATCCGGGCCAGAGCCTCGTCAGAACCGCCCCGAAGATCCCACGCACATGCTCAAACGAACCTCCGCCGCGATCCTGTTCCTCCTTGCCGGCGCCCTGCCGGCACTGGCGCAGTTACCCTGCAACCCGTGCGTCGGTCTGGCGACCGACGACCCGGCTGCTGCAGCGGAGTTGCTGAGTACACTGCCGGCATTGCCCGAAGGAGCGATACTGGTCGTCAAGTGGCCGGTAGACCTGGACGGCGACGCAGCGGTCGCGACCGCGCGCGAGGCAGCCTCAGCGCTCCGGGCCGCGGGTGCGCTGCCTTGGTACGCGGTTCGATTCGCCGCGCCGCCGCCTCCGGCCGAGCGCGGCGACGACCTGACGGCCGAGCTCGAGCGCCTCGCCGGGCTTGCCCGCACCGCCGAGGCCGGTTCCCTGTTTCAGCTCAACTGGCCGGGGGAACTCCTCAACGAGCCGCAGGCCATCCAGGAGTACGCGCTCGCACTCAAGCGGGCATCGGTCGCCGTCTCGGGCGCGCAGCCGGACGCCGCCGTCGTCACCGAGCCTCTGCCGCCCGACCCGGAGCTGGTCCGGGCGCTGTACGCCCAGGAACTCGACGCCTACCTCGACGGAGTCGCGTTCCGACCCGATCGGACGGCCGGCGCCGCGAGCGTCGCCGACCTGAAACAGCTCATCCGGGAACTCGACCCGGACGCGCTCGTCGCGCTCGAGACGAACGCGGCAGCCGCGAGCGGCGAGGGCGCGACGCTGGTGCGGGCCGCGGCGGAGGCCGAGGCGGGGGCCTCCCTCTCCCTGTTCCGCCTTTCCGGCGAGGCCGGCGCCGACGCGGCCACCGTTCGTGCCGCCCGGTTGATCGCCCAGGAGTTCTCGGGCGACGTCACCTTCGATCCTTACTCCACTCCCGCGGGCGCCGAAGCCTGGAGCTTTGTCAGGGGGGAGGACCTGAGCCTGCGGATCGTCGTGTCGCCTCCCGCGGAGGGCGGACCGTTCACGCTCCGATTCAGCGACCGGCAGATCGGGTCGCCGGCGCGCTTCGACCCGGCGACCGGCGAGTCGGATCTCGTCTTCGGCGGACGCCGCACCCGCAACGGCTACGAACTCGAGCTGAGGGACGCCGCCGAGCCCTTCGTGTTCCGCCTGGAGCGGGACCTGGCGGTCGGGCTCGACGGGGCCGAGAGCGTCGAGGAGGCGCTCACGGTCGCCGACACCCGCCGCATCCCGGTCGGCGAGATCCTGCGCCGGTTGCAGGCTTTCGAGGACGACCAGTCGCGCCGGGTTGCGAACTACAGCGCCACGAACACGACGTCGCTCCGGTTCCAGCTCGGCACCGGCGTCCAGTCAGTCGACGCGACCTTCCAGGGCCCCTTCTTCTTCCGCCAGGGCGCGGGCTTCGACTGGGCCTGGGACAACTTCTACGTCAACGGCATTCGCTGGCGCCGCAAGCGGATCCCCGAGATCCCCCTGATCCAGCCGGAGAAGGCGGCGGCGATGCCGGCCGAGATCACGTTCACCAGGGAGTACCGCTACCGGCTGCGGGGCACGGCAACGGTGGAAGGCCGCGACACCTGGGTCGTGGACTTCGAGCCGGCGGAGGCCCTGACCGAGGGACGCAGCCTGTTTCGGGGAACGGTCTGGGTGGACCGCGAGATCTACGCGCGGGTGAAGACGCGCGCGGTTCAGCTCGGCCTGACCGGCGACGTGCTCTCCAACGACGAGACCACCTTCTACACACCCGTGGACGCCGGCGGTCAGCCGGCGGCGTGGGACCGGTCGTCCTACTGGCTGCCGACCCGGGTCATCGGCCAGCAGCTCTTCTCGGTCCTGAACGCGACGACGATCGTCGAACGGGAGATCGAGCTGACCGGGATCCGGATCAACCCTGCTGACTTCGACGCGAGACGCGATGCGACCCTGGCCTCCGAAGCGACGATGGTGCGCGACACGGAGGTCGGCCTCCGATACCTCGAACTCGACCAGGAGACCGGAGAACGGGTGGTCAAGGAGGAGGACAAGACGCGCATGTTCCTGCTCGGCGGCGCCTTCTACGACGAGGCCCAGGACGGTCCACTGCCGCTGGGCGGCGTGAACTGGCTGTCCTTCGACTGGCGTGGCACCGGTACACAGGCCGACCTGTTCATCGCCGGGCCGCTCATCCTGGCCGACATCGCAAACCCGAGCCTGTTCGGCTCCCGCTGGGACGCCGGCGTCGACGTCTTCGCGCTTGCCTTCGCCGGTGAGGACGTGCTCTACCGGGAAGGCGTCGAATCGCCGACGGAGAACGTCGAGCGGCTGCGTCCGAACATCGACTTCAGCCTGGGCCGGCCGCTCGGCAGCTTCGTCAAGCTCGACCTCCGCTACGAGCTGTCCTGGAACAACTTCCAGCGCGCCGACGAGACCGGCGAGAACTTCGTTCTTCCCTCGGACCACCTGAGCCACAGCGTCGGCGCCATCGTCCGCTACATCCGCTCAGGCTACCGGCTCGTCGCCGGCGGCTCGTGGAACCTGCGCGACGAGTGGCAGCCCTGGGGCCTGGGCGCTGCAAACCTGACCCCGGACAGCTACACACTCTGGAACGTCGGCGTCGCCAAGACCTGGTACCTGCCGAAGTTCCAGAAGTTCGGCGTGGCCCTCGAGTACGTCGACGGCAGCGACCTCGACCGCTTCAGCAAGTACGAGTTCGGCTTCTTCTCGGACGTCAACGTCCACGGCTACCAGAGCGACAAGGTGCGCGCCGAACGCGCCGCCGCCGCCCACGTGAGCTACGGCTTCGAGCTCGGCGAGATCTTCCGCATCGACCTCGTCGGCGACGCCGCCTGGGCCACCGACCCCGCCTCCGGCCTCGATCGCGAGCTCCTCGCCGGCGCCGGCATCGTCGGCACCTTCATCGGCCCCTGGGGCACCGTCGTCAACATGGACATCGGCCACGCCCTCGCCGGCCCCGACGACGGCTGGAGCGCCTTCATCGCCGTGCTGAAGCTGTTCTAGTCATGAACCCGGAGGATGAACTTGGGCCCGACGATGTCGTAGAAGTTCCCATCGGGGATGAGATGGACCTGCATCCGTTTCAGCCGCGGGAAGTGAAGGATGTCGTCGAGAGCTACCTGGATGCTGCGTACGAGAAGGGGTTCCGGGAGGTGCGGATCATCCACGGGCGCGGCATCGGTGTGCAGCGGCAAATCGTTCGGAAGGTGCTGGAGCGGGATCCGCGGG
>VXUF01000129.1 GCA_009837085.1 Holophagales bacterium | reverse complement strand
GACCGGTTCCTTTCAACCGCTCGCTGTCGATGACCCTGGACGCCTGCCGGTCGATCTGCTCGGCGTCTCCCCTGGCCGACGGCGAAGATGACGAGATCGTCTGGCTGGAAGAGCCGGCGGCCGGTCCGCCCGGGGCCGCCGCGGAAGCGCCGCCGGCCTTCGTCGAGCGCACGCGGCGGCACCTGGACCGGCTGCGCGAGTGGTCGCGGCAAACGGCGGCGCCATACACGGGTGGGTTCCGGATCGCGACGGGCAACACGTTCCCGGCCGCGGCCGGGATCGCCTCTTCCGCTTCGGGCTTCACCGCCCTGACCCTCGCCGTGACGGCCGCCATGGGCTTCGACCTGTCGCCGCGGACCCTGTCCGCCCTGTCGCGGAGCAGCGGTTCGGGTTCGGCCGCACGCTCGGCCTACGGCGGCTACGTGGAGTGGCCCGACGGGGACGACAACAGCGCGGTTCAGGTCCTTGACGAGGACGCCTGGCAGCTCTGCGACGTGGTCGCCGTCGTCCAGACCGGCGCCAAGAAGGTGTCTTCACGCGACGGGCACCAGCTCGCGGTCAGCAGTCCGTACTTCGCGCCGCGTCTGGACGCGCTCGAGGAGCGCCTGGAACAGGTGCGCGTCGCGCTCAGGCGGCGGGACTTCGAGGCCCTCGGCCCGGCGATCGAGGAAGAGGGGATCGATCTCCACCTGATCGCGATGTCGTCCAGACCTCCGGTGTACTACTGGACACCGGGCACGATCGAGGTGCTGGCCGCGGTCCGCGATCTGCGCGCGGACGGCGTCGCCGCCTACGCCACGATGGATGCCGGCGCGAACGTCCACGTGATCTGCCAGCCGGCGGACGAATCGCGGGTGGCGGAACGGCTCGTGGCTCTCGGCAGCGTCGAGCGGGTGCTGCGCGATCGCACCGGCGGTCCGCCCGTGTGGCGCGGCGGAGCCGGGCTTTGAGTGCGGCCGCCGTCGAGCGGGCCTCGGACGAGCGGCTGGATGTCACCCTGGTCAAGCTCGGCGGCAGCCTGATCACGGACAAGACGAAACCGCGCACGGTCGCGAAGGAACACCTGCGGCGGCTGGCGGCCGAGATCGCGGCCGGGTGGTCGGGGAATGGCCTCGTCATCGGTCACGGCCGAGGCTCCTTCGGACACCCGGAGGCCCGCGCGGCCGGCCTCGCCGGCGGCACCGGCGGCGCCCGTACCGACCAGGAAGCGGACCGCATGGGCATCGCGCGCACGCAGTCGGCGGCCATCGACCTCCACCGGCTGGTCGTCGGAAGCCTGGTCGAGGCCGGCGTGCCGGCCTACTCTCAACTGCCGTCCGGGTTTCTCGTCGCTGACGACGGGGAGGCCGACGGCCCGCCGCCCGCACCGCTGGCGGCGGCGCTGCGGGAGGGCCTGGTGCCGGTCACGATGGGCGACGTCGTCGTGGACCGGACGCGAGGGGCCTCGATCGCGTCGACGGAGATTGTGTTCGAGTTCCTTGCCCGCGCCCTCGTGCCGCTCGGCATCGAGGTGCGGCGGGCGGTGTGGCTCGGTGCGACGGCCGGCGTCCTGGACGACGCCGGACGGCTCGTTCCCCGCATTGACGCGGCGAACATCGGAACGGCCTCGGAGGCCGCCGGCGGCTCACCGGCGGTGGACGTCACCGGCGGCATGGAGCACCGCCTGTCGACCGCCTGGGCGCTGGCGCGGCGGGGCGTCGAGTCGCTCATCATCGACGGGCGCCGGCCGGGTCTTCTCGAGTCGGTGCTGCGGGACGCGGACGGGGAGGCGGAGAGCGCCGGTACACTCGTGCGTCCGGGCGAGGTGGAAGATGCGCGCCAGTAGCACCGTCGAGGACTACCTGAAGTGCATCTTCCTGGCGGAGCACGAAGCCCGATTGGAGGGCGCGGAACTCGTGCCGATGGGGCGGATCGCGGCGCGCCTCAAGGTCGCTCCCGCCTCCGTCACGGCGATGATGAAGACCCTGGCCGAATCCGGGCTGATCGCCTACGAACCGTACAGCGGCGTTCGCCTTCTGCCGGCTGGTCGCAAGCTGGCGACGCACGTGCTCAGGCGGCATCGGCTGATCGAGCTCTTCCTGGTCAACATGATGGGCTTCGACTGGAGTGAGGTCCACGCCGAGGCCGAGTTGCTCGAGCACTCCGTTTCCGGGCGGATGATCGAGCGGATGGACGAGATGCTCGGCCATCCATCGGTGGATCCCCACGGCGATCCGATCCCGAGCGCCGACGGTCACATCGAGCTCGTCGATCATCCGAGCCTGTTGAAGTGCGCCTTGAACCAGGTCGTCGAAGTGGTCCGGGTGACGGACCAGAACACCGAGTTCCTGCGCTTCGCGGAGCGCGAAGGGTTGATGCCCGGCAGCCTGATCGAGGTGGCGGCGCGGGACGAGACGGCCGGCAGCGTTGCCGTGGTCTCGGACGCGCGCGAGTTCAGCCTCGGCTTCCCCGCCGCGTCCAAGGTGCTCGTGCGCGAGGCGAACTAGCGCTGCCGCCGGTCGTGCCGGCCTTCGGCCGGCGCGTTTCCCGGCCGCCTGCGTACCCAGTGTGCATCGACATCGTTGGTCGGACTCGTGCGTTCCACACTGGGTGCGCCGACGTCCTCGTCGGCCTTCTGAGGAAGCGCGCGAGGCCGCAGGCCTCGCTCCTTTCAAACGCAGTCGCTACTCTTCGCGACGACGAAGAGCGGCTGGCCGCCGTCGACCGTCTGACCGACCTCGACGAGGAGCTGCTCGAGCCGTCCGTCGATCTCCGACTGGATCTCGTTCTCCATCTTCATCGCCTCGAGCACGACGACGCCCTGCCCCGAGGTCACCTCGTCGCCCTCGGCGGCGAGCACGGCGGTGACGCGGCCGGGCATGTAGGCGGTCGCCTCGAACGTGCCGGCGGTTCCCTGCTGCGTCGCCTCTCCGAGAGCCCGCGAGCGGGGGTCGATCACCTTCAACTCGGCGCCGTCGACGTCGTAGACGCCGTTGCCGAGCGAGCGGACGCTCTGCGTCGCCTGACGCCCGTTGACGATCACGCTCAGGACGTCCGGCCGTCCGAGGGTCGCGGCGTCCACCCGGTACTCGCGGTCTTCGACGGCGACGGTCCAGTGGCCGTTTGCCTCGGCGCGGACCTCGACGCGGACCTCCTCCGCGGAGCGGGCGACGATCAGTTCCAAATCGTGCCCCTCCGGGCGTCTCGCCGGCCCGCGAGCAGCCAGTTCGACCGCGGCCCACCCTCGCCGGCGGCGGTCACGGTTCCGTTCGCCCCGGCCCGTTTCAGGTGGGCGAGAACGACGGCGAGAACGGGCAGGTCCGCCTCCAGCGCGTCGTCCTCCGGCGCGGCCGGCCGCAGCTCGCCACTCTCGAGCTTGCGATCCAGCATCGAGATGTCCATGTTGCCGCTCACGAAGTCCTCGTCCTCGAGCAGTTGCTCGAAGAGGGGCAGATTGGTGCGGATGCCCTCCACCCGGGTTTCGGCGAGCGCCCGGCCGAGGCGAGCCAGGGCGTGGCCCCGGTCGCGCCCCCAGACGATCAGCTTGGCCAGCATCGGGTCGTAGTGGATCGTCACCTCGGCGCCCTCGTAGACGCCGCAGTCGTTGCGGACGCCCGGGCCCTCGGGCAACTGGAGCAGCTCGATCCGGCCCGGCGAAGGCGCGAAGTTGCGGAATGGATCCTCGGCGTACAGGCGGACCTCGACCGCGTGCCCGCGCGGGTCCATGCCGTTCTCCAGCGCCTCCGGCAACGGTTCGCCGGCCGCGATGTCGAGCTGGGCGGCGACGATGTCGATGCCGGTGACCAGCTCGGTCACCGGATGCTCGACCTGGATCCTCGTGTTCATCTCCAGGAAGTAGAACTGCCCCCGGGGATCGAGCAGGAACTCCACCGTGCCCGCGCCGACGTAGTTCACGGCGGCCGCGGCGCGGACGGCCGCCTCGCCCATCCGGTGGCGGAGGTCCGCGTCGACGGCGGGCGACGGCGCCTCCTCGACCACCTTCTGGTGCCGTCGTTGCAGGGAGCACTCCCGTTCGCCGAGGGAGACGATCCGGCCGTGCCGGTCGCCGAGGACCTGGATCTCGACGTGGCGGGGCCGGTCGACGAAGCGCTCGATGTAGACGGAGGCGTCGTTGAAGCTGGCGCCGGCCTCCGAGGTCGCGCCCCGGAACGCCGCTTCGAGTTCACTCTCCTCGCGCACCAGGCGCATCCCCTTGCCACCGCCGCCGGCGGAGGCCTTGAGCATCACCGGATAGCCGATCTCGCTTGCCGCCTCGCGGGCCGCCTCGGCCGATGCCAGGGGGTCGGTGCCTCCCGGCACGATCGGTACGCCGGCCGCGGTCATCAGGCGCCGACTCTCGATCTTCGAACCCATCGCGGCGATCGCCGCGGAGGGCGGCCCGATGAAGGTGATGCCGCGTTCCTCGCAGAGGCGCGCGAAGCCGGCGTTCTCGGAGAGAAAGCCGTAGCCGGGGTGGATCGCATCGGCGCCGATGGAGGCGGCGAGGTCGACGATTCGCTCGGCCCTGAGGTAACTCTCGATCGAAGGCGCGGGGCCGATGCAGTGGGCCTCGTCCGCCATCTGCGTGGCGAGACCGGCGCGGTCCGCCTCCGAGTAGACGGCGACCGAGACGATGCCGCGCTCGCGGAGCGCCCGAATCACGCGCACCGCGATTTCGCCGCGGTTCGCGACGAGCACCTTCTTCAGGCCGTTCTTCATGCCAGAGCGGGCATCCTAGACCAGGCGGCTACCCGATTGGCGATAGTGTCTGACCTGGCCAACGGAACAGGAGGTGTGTCCATGCAATGCAGTCCCGAACCGGGAGCTTCGACTAGCGGCAACTCGGGTCCGCTGGTCACCAGGAAGTCCGTGATGCGGTCCGGTCTGGCCGCGCTCCTCGTCGCTCCCTTCGCGGCTTCGTCGCTGGCCGCGGGACGGGGCCAGGAATCCGGAGACGCGGATGCCGAGTCGTCGGACCGGGCGGAAGGTCGGGGCGCCACGGACGAAGAGATCGTCCTCGGTGTGTCCGCCGCCTTCTCGGGTCCGTCGAGGGGCCTCGGCACGGAGCTCTACCGTGGCGCCATGGCGTACTTCAACCACGTGAACGAGAACGGCGGCATCGAGGGCCGCAGGGTCAGCCTGAAGTTGTATGACGACGGCTACCAGCCCGATCCGTGCGTCCAGAACACGATGAGGCTGATGCTGGAGGACAACGTGTTCCTCCTGTTCGGCTACGTCGGGACGCCGACCGTGACCCGGGTCCTTCCGATCCTGAAGAAGTTCCAGGACGAGAGTATCTTCCTGTTCTTCCCGTTCACCGGCGCCCAGCCGCAACGGGAGCCGCCATACGGCGAGTTCGCGTTCAACCTGCGTGCCTCCTACAACCAGGAGACGGCGGGGTTGGTGGACAACCTGGTGCGGATCGGCAGGAGGCGAATCGCGGTCTTCTACCAGATCGACGCCTACGGCCGGAGCGGCTGGGCCGGCGTCAGGGCGGCGCTGGAGAAGCACGGTGAGCGGCTCGCGGGCGAGGCGACCTACAGCCGCGGCGAGAAGTTCACCGGCAGCATGAGGAAGCAGGTCGAGATCCTG
>VXUF01000081.1 GCA_009837085.1 Holophagales bacterium | reverse complement strand
CCGTAAGTCGCTAGTACTACAGGAACTTCCGCAGATTCCGGGCGACAAGAAGTGAGCGCCCACTCCCCATCGTCCGACCGAGCGCGAACGGCCGCAGGGAACCCCTCCCCTGCGGCTCCGTGCCGGGCGGGTGCTACCGACGCCGTTACGCAGACAACTGCGTCTCGACGAGGGTGGTCCAGTAGCGCATGCCGATGGGGAGGACGTCGTCGTTGAAGTCGTAGCGGGGGGTGTGGAGGCCGGCGCTTTCGCCGTTGCCGAGGAACATGAAGGCGCCCGGGCGTTCCTGGAGCATGTAGGCGAAGTCTTCGGAGCCCATCACGGGGGTGAGGCTGGTGGTGACTTCCCTGCCGACCTCGCGGGCGGCGTTCGCCGCCTTCTCGGTCTGGTCGGCGTGGTTCACCGTGGCCGGGTAGTAGTGGCGGTACTGGAACTCGAAGCCGGCTCCGTGGGCGGTGCAGATGCCGCGGCCGATCTGGCGCATCCGTCGCTCTACCAGCTTCTGTACCTCGGGCAGGAACGCCCGGACGCAGCCGCCGTGAACGACCCGGCTCGGGATCACGTTGTCCGCGTGGCCGCCGTGGACACGGGCCACCGTGATCACCGCGCTATGGAGCGGGTCCACGTTGCGGGCCACGATCGTCTGCAGGGCGAGGACGATCTCGGCCCCGATCGGGATCGGGTCGACCGTGCCGTGAGGAAAGGCGGCGTGGCCGCCGGCGCTGGTCACCGCGAACTCGAACACGTCGATCGCGGCCATCAGCGGGCCCGCGCAGAGACCGAAGTTGCCGATCTCCATTCCCGGGTAGTTGTGGACGCCGTAGACCTCCTCGGCCGGGAACTGCTCGAACAGCCCCTCCTCGATCATCACGCGCGCTCCGCCGTCCTTCTCCTCCGCCGGCTGGAAGAAGAAGTAGACCGTGCCGTCGAAGGACCGGTGCTCGGACAGGTGCTTCGCCGCTCCGAGCAACATCGCCGTGTGGCCGTCGTGTCCGCAGGCGTGCATCTTGCCGGGGTTCCGCGAGCGGTGCTCGAACTCGTTCTCCTCCGCGATCGGCAGCGCGTCCATGTCCGCGCGGAGCGCGATGCTGCGATCCGACGAGCCGGACTTCAGCACACCGACGACCCCGGTGCCGGCGAGGCCGCGGTGGACCTCGATGCCGCCGAAGGACTCGAGCAGCGCCGCCACCTTGCGGCTGGTCTCCACCTCCTCGAAGGCGAGCTCGGGGTGTCGGTGGAAGTCCCGGCGCCAGAACCTCATCTGTTCGTGCAGCGGATCCATGAGCTTGGATGGTAGCGGAGATGCGGCCGGACCTGACGCTACACTCCGCAGCCGTGCCGGAGCTTCCGAGGCTCCACACCTCGACGCAGCGGTACGGTGACGCAGATGACGACGAAGGACCAGCCGTCCAGGCCCCGCCGGCATGTCTACGACGCCGCCGGGATCGAACCGAAGTGGCAGCGGATCTGGCGCGAACACGAAGCCTTCCGCACACCTGACGACCCCGAGCTGCTCGCCAGCCGGCCGAAGTACTACGTCCTCGACATGTTCCCCTACCCCTCCGGGGCGGGGCTGCACATCGGCCACCCGGAAGGCTACACGGCAACCGACGTGGTGGCGCGCAAGAAGAGGATGCAGGGCTTCAACGTGCTCCATCCGATGGGCTGGGACGCCTTCGGCCTGCCGGCCGAGCGCGCCGCGGTGCGCGAGAACCAGCATCCGCGCCTCATCACCCAGCGTAATGTCGCCAACTTCCGCCGCCAGATCGAGCGGCTCGGCTTCTCGTACGACTGGGAACGGGAGGTCAACACCTCCGCGGCGGACTACTACCGCTGGACCCAGTGGATCTTCCTCGAACTCCACCAGCGCGGCCTCGCCTACCTCGAGGACGTGCCGGTCTGGTGGTGCCCGGCCCTGGGCACGGTGCTGGCCAACGAAGAGGTCAAGGACGGCGCCTACGTCGACACCGGCGACCCGGTTGAGCGGAGGACGATGCGGCAGTGGATGCTCCGGATCACCGCCTACGCCGAGCGCCTGCTGGAGGACCTCGACCAGGTCGACTGGCCCGAGTACGTCAAGGAGATGCAGCGCAACTGGATCGGCAAGTCGCACGGCGCCGAGATCCGGATGCCGATCGCCGGCACCGGCGACAGCTTCCTCGTGTTCACGACCCGACCGGACACCCTGTTCGGCGCCACCTACTGCGTGCTGGCGCCTGAGCACCCGCTCGTCGCCGAGACCACGACCGCCGAACAGCGCGGCGCGGTCGAGACCTACGTCCACGAGGCGGTCAACAAGAGCGAGTTGCAGCGGACCGACCTGGCCAAGAGCAAGACCGGCGTGTTCACCGGCGCCTACGCCACGAACCCGGCCACCGGCGAGCCGATCCCGATCTGGGTCGCCGATTACGTGCTGATGAGCTACGGCTCGGGCGCCATCATGGGCGTCCCCGGCCAGGACCAGCGCGACTGGGACTTCGCCGTCCAGTACGACCTGCCGATCGTGCGCACCGTCGAACCGCCCGCCGGCTGGAAGGGCGACGCCTACCTCGAGGACGGCCCCGCGATCAACAGCGGCTTCCTCGACGGACTCCTGGTCAACGACGCGAAGGAGCGGATGATCGAGTGGCTGGTCGAGCAGGGACACGGCACGCGGCGGGTCGAGTACCGGCTGCGGGACTGGCTGTTCTCGCGCCAGCGCTACTGGGGCGAGCCGTTTCCGGTCCTCCATGTGCTCGGCGACGACGGCGAACCGACCGGCGAGATCCTGCCGGTGCCGCGCGAGGACCTGCCGGTCGAGCTGCCCGAGGTCGACGAGTTCAAGCCGACCGCCGACGGCCGGCCGCCGCTCGCCCGCGCCGCCGACGACTGGCTCATCGTCACCCTGCCGGACGGCCGCAAGGCAAGGCGCGAGACGAACACGATGCCGCAGTGGGCCGGCTCCTGCTGGTACTTCCTGCGCTACATCGATCCGAAGAACACGGAGGCCCCCTGGTCACGCGAGCTGGAGCGCTACTGGATGCCGGTCGACCTCTACATCGGCGGCGTCGAGCACGCGGTGCTCCATCTCCTCTACGCCCGCTTCTGGCAGAAGGTGCTGTACGACGCCGGCCTGGTCTCGACCTCCGAGCCGTTCGCGCGCCTGTTCAACCAGGGGATGATCCTGGCCTACAGCTACCGCGACAAGTCGGGCAGGTATCACCACCCGGACACCGTCGACTGGCGCGACGACCGCGTGTTCCTCGCCGGCACGGACCAGCCGCTGGAGGCCCGGGTCGAGAAGATGTCGAAGTCGAAGCTGAACGTCGCCAACCCCGACGACGTGATCGACCGCTGGGGTGCGGACACGCTGCGGCTGCACGAGCTCTTCATGGGACCGCTCCACCAGCAGAAGCCGTGGCAGACCAAGGACACCGACGGCCTGCACCGCTTCCTGAGACGAACCTGGCGCCTGGTCGTCGACGAACGGACCGGCGAACTCGCCGGGAAGGTCGGCGACGACGAAGCCGCGCCCGGCGACGACCTGGACCGGCAGCTCCACAAGACGATCCGCAAGGTCGGCGAGGACATCGACACGCTCGACATGAACACCGCGATCTCGCAGATGATGATCTGGGTCAACGCGGCAACGGCCGCCGACCTGGTGCCGCGCCGGTCGCTCCAGGCGTTCCTGCGCATCCTGTCGCCCTTCGCGCCGCACATCGCCGAGGAGCTCTGGTCCCGGCTCGGCGGCGAGGGCCTGATCTGCCACCAGGAATGGCCCGCCTACGACCCGAAGCTGGTCGTCGACGAGACGATCAACGTGGTGATCCAGGTCATGGGCAAGAAGCGCGACGTGCTCCAGGTACCCGCCGGCGCCGACCGTTCCACCCTGGAGCAACTCGCGCTCGCCTCGGACAACGCCCGCCGCTTCATGGACGGCAAGGAGCCCCGCAAGGTGATCGTGGTACCGGGGCGGCTGGTCAACATCGTCGTCTAGGGACGAATTCGGTTATCATCGCCCGCCCTCGGCATCGCGGCGTATCCGCCCTCCTGGGTCCAACCCGAGCGAGAAACACCATGAAAAGCGATATCCACCCGCAACTCCACCCGGTCGTGTTCATCGACCCGTCGGCCAACGCCGAGTTCATCTCCCAGTCGACGATGACGAGCGAGAAGACCCGGGACATCGACGGCGTCGAGCACTACGAAATCCGGCTCGAGATCTCTTCCGCGTCCCACCCCTTCTACACGGGACGCCAGCACTTCGTCGACAGCGCCGGCCAGATCGAGAAGTTCCAGCGCAGGTACGGGAAGAAGTAGCGCTAACCGAGCGCTCGCCAGATCTGGGCGACGGCGAAGCAGAGCAGGAAGCCCATGGCGATGGGCAGGAGCGCCGAGACCGCGGTCCAGCGGACGCTTCGGGTCTCCTTCCAGATCGTGTACAGCGTCGTCGAACAGGGGTTGTGGACGAGCGAGAAGAGCATCAGGCAGACGGCGGTCAGCAGGGTGAAGCCGCCGGCTTCGAGGACCTGAGCGGTCGCGACCTCGGAATCGAGCTCAAACATGACGCCGGCGCCGGCGCCGACTCCCGGCAGGCCGGCGACGAGCACCGTCAACATGAGAATCGTCGGGATCACGATCTCGTTCGCCGGCACCGCGATGATGTAGGCGACGAGAATGATCCCGGACAGTCCCAGGACGTAGCCGAACGGATCGAGGGCGCCGATCAGGGTCTCGGCAAGCGAGGCGTCGCCGGCGCGGATGTTGCCAAGCAGCCAGATCAAGGCCCCGGCGGGAGCCGCGAACACGACGGCGCGCCAGAGGACGATCAGCGTCCGGTCGATGATCGAGGTGTAGATCGTCTGCAGGACCCGCGGTGGCCGGTAAGGCGGCAGCTCGAGCGAAAAGGCGGACGCCTCTCCGCGCAGCACGGTGCGCGACAGGAACCAGGAGACGGCGAAGGTCAGCAGGACGCCCAGCACGGCGACCCCGACCACCGACAGGGCCGAGACGGCACCGGCGAGATGGGCCGGCACCAAACCCCCGATGAAGATGGAAGCAATGAGGATCTGCGTCGGCCACCGGCCGTTACAGAGCGAAAAGTTGTTCGTGATGATCGCGATCAGGCGCTCGCGCGGGCTGTCGATGATCCGGGTGGAGACGATCGCCGCCGCGTTGCAGCCCCAGCCCATCGCCATCGTCAGCGCCTGCTTGCCGTGGGCGCCGACGCGGTGGAACATCCGGTCGAGGTTGAACGCCACCCGCGGCAGGTAGCCGAAGTCCTCGAGCAGGGTGAACAGCGGAAAGAAGATCGCCATCGGCGGCAGCATCACCGCTACGACCCAGGCGGTGGCCAGGTACACGCCGTCGATCAGGAGTCCGTCGAGCCACCAGACCAGGCCGAAGGCGGAAGCCACCTGCTTCAGCAGCGGATGCACGGTATCGATCAGGAAAGACGCGAGCATCGACGAAGGCACGTTGGCGCCCGCGATCGTGAGCCAGAAGACGACCGTCAGCATGAGCAGCATCAGCGGGAAGCCGAGCCAGCGGCTGGTCACGAAGCGGTCGAGCGTGGCGTCGAAGTCGAAGCTTCGCCGCTCGCCGTCGAGCGAGACGGCGCGATCGGCGATGCGGGCGGCC
>VXUF01000022.1 GCA_009837085.1 Holophagales bacterium | reverse complement strand
GCGGCATTCGAGCAGCCGCGCGGGCGGGTGGGTGTAGATCTCGGTGAATCACCACGCGGTGTCGGCCGGAAGATCGCCGTCTTCGAGGAGTTGCACGCCGTACTCGGCGCATGCCTCGCACCACGCCTTCGAGCCGAACTCCCCCACCGGTTCGAGTTCGGCCACGTTGATATCCGTCACGTCTCGTTCTCCCTGGTCTACTCGGCCCACGGCGGAGACGCCGGCGCGCTCCACTCAAACTTGAAACAATGTACCATCTTCGAGCGGGTCCTGGACCCGCGTATGATCCCTTCGGGCCCCGAGCCATCATGAGTCCCGACGCCAACGGTCCCCCAGCCACGCGGATAGCGGGCCGGCGCGAAGCGAACGTAGCGGCGCGCCGCCAGCGGATCCTCGAGTCCGCGCGCACGCTGCTCAAGGAGTCCGGGCCCGACGGTCTGTCGATGCGCAAACTGGCCCGCAACGCGGGCCTGAGCGTGACCACGCTGTACAACCTGCTCGGGTCCCGCGAGGAGATCCTGCAGGCGCTGATCCGGGACTCCGTAGAACGTCTCGACGAGCCGACACCCGACGCCCGCACCGCCCGCGACCCGCTGCGACGGGCGGCGAGAGCCATGGAGGGCCTGCTCAGCTACATGATCGACAACGGCGACCTGCTGCGGCCGCTCATCGTGGCCGACTTCAGCACCGGGCACTGGGCGAGACTCGTCCAGCAGGACGAGGGCCACCGCCTCAGGTCGCTCAAGGGAGTGATTCACACGGCGGTCGGCGACGCCCTCGCCAACGGCCAATTGAGAACGTCGGTCGGTCAGCCGTTCCTGGAGACACAGCTCTACGTGGGCTGGGAACTCGCGCTCGACCAGTGGGCCTTCGGCATCCTCGACGACGAGGTCTACCGGTTGAAGAGCCTGTGCGGCTTCTACGTCGGCCTGCTCGCCTTCGCCGCTCCCGACACTCGCCCCCGCATCGAGAAGGAACTCCGCCGTCTCGAACGGAAGTTCTCCCCGATCGAAGCGCGCCCCAAGCGGGGCTAGCGGTCTTCCCGCGAGGGTAGCTTGGACAGCCGCCTCGACGTCGTAGGCCTGGGCCTCGCCATCGTCGATGTCGTGCTGCGGGTCGAGCGCATGCCGCTCTGGGACGATCCGCGCGGCCTGCTGGACTTCACTCTCGCTGACGGCGGACCCGCGGGCACGGCCTGCTACGTCGCCTCGACGTTCGGGCTCCGCACCGGCTTCGTCGACACCGTGGGCGAGGACGATCTCGGCGAGCACCGGCGGCGGTCACTGGAGCGGGCAGGCGTCGACACCAGTCGGCTCGTGCCGCGGGAGGGGCCGGAGGACCATGTGGTCGTCGTCTACGTCGATGCCGCGACCGGAGAGCGGGTGTTCTCGTTCCGGCGCGGCTTTCTCTCGCGGCCCGTCGACGTCGCCGAACTCGACCGGGAGTACATCGAGTCGGCGCGAATCCTCCATCTCGACGGCAGCCACGGCGCCGCGGCCCTCGCCGCGGCCCGCTGGATGAAGGAGTCGGGCGGCACGGTCGTGCTGGACGCGGCCGCCACCAGCCATGAGGTCCTCGAACCGGCCCGCACCCTGGTCGCCGAGACCGACGTCCTGATCTGCGGCTCGGGTTTCGCGCCGAACCTGACGGGCGAGGACGACGTGTGGCGGGCAGGCCGCGCCGCGCTCGACCTCGGACCGCGCGTGGTAGTGCAGACGGAGGGACGGCGGGGCAGCTACACGGTGGCCCGGCCATCTGACGGCCGCGACGCGGAGTTCCACACGCCCGCCTTCGACGTCGAGGTCGTCGACACGACGGGCGCCGGCGACACCTTTCACGGCGCTTACCTGGTCGGACTCGCCAGGGGCTGGGATCTCGAGCGCTGCGCCTCGTTTTCGTCGGCGGTCGCGGCCCTTCACTGCACGGTGCTGGGCAACCGCAGGGGCATTCCGTCGATGGACGAGGCCGAGGCCCTGATGGCCGCGCAGCCGGCGGGCAAGCTGTAGGCGAGAGACCGCATGGAAGAAGAACTGTTCCTGCGGCGGATACGGGAGGAGTTCCCCGACGTCACCTGGACGTCGCACCGCTACCTGACGCACGGCTGGGACCATGCCGTCCTCGTCCTCGACGAGGCGCTCGTCTTCCGGGCGCCCAGGACCCAGGCCTACCGGGATGCGCTGGCGAACGAAGTCAGGCTCCTGCGCTACCTCCGGCCGAGGGTCGACGTCGGCATTCCCGACTACGTCTACGAGTCCGCGGACGGCTCCTTCGCCGGCTACCCGCTTCTCGCCGGCCGCGAGCTCGACGTCGCCACCTTCGGCCGCCTCTCCGACACGGAGAGAGAACGGATAGCGGAACAGCTCGCCACGTTCCTCACCGCGATCCACGAGACGCCAAAGTCGGTCGTCCGCGAGTGCGGCGTGTCCCGGCAGGACCCGCAGAAGGATCTCGAAGACCTCCGTCGCGACACCGAGGCGCTCGTGCTACCGCGCCTCGCGCCGCGCGAAGTCCGAGTCGTCGGAGCGTTCCTCGCCGAACTGGCGGGCGAACTGCAGTCGACGCCTTCGACGTGCCTCGTCCATGGAGACCTGAGCGGCGAGCACATTCTCTGGGACACGGAGAGCCAGCAGGTCAACGTCATCGACTTCAGCGACCGCTCCATCGGGGACCCCGCCCTCGACTTCTATGGACCGTTGGGATACGGGCACGACTTCGCCGAACGCGTGCTGGAGCTGTATCGCGGGCGGAAGGACGACGGGCTGCTCCGAAGAGCACACCTGTACTTCCGGCGCGGGTCACTGGAGACGATGGCGGACGCACTCCAGGGCTATCCGTGCACCTTCGACGAGGGCTACGCGGCATTCAGGGCGCGGTTCGATCTGTGACCTCCAGTGTCACGCGACATGGAAGACTCGCGGCCTCCTCGCCGTAGCCGCGCACGAGAGGTAAGAGCATGGGACGCATCGGCATCACGTTCAACTACTGGGGCAACGAGTGGATGGAGGACATCGAGGAGTACGAGCGCCGGATGGGCCGCGCGGCCGCGATCGGCTTCGACCTGATGTCCTTCTCGCAGGATGTGCTCTTCCTGTACACGCCGGAGCAGAAGAAGCGCTTCGTCGCCTCGGCGGCGGAGCACGGGCTCAGGATCAACTACATGGCGGGGCTCGGCCCGAAGCAGGACATCAACTCCGACTCGGAGGAGGACCGCCGCCGCGGCATCGCCCACTTGCGCGCCCTCGCCGAGAGGGCGAGCGAGATGCAGCGGATGGCGGGGGGCGGCGGCGCCGATGTCGGCGGCGCGATCACCGGCGTCATGCGCCAGGGCCTCGACGGCCGCGACAAGGAGCGCTGCCGGGCGCACGCCGTTGGCGCCATGCGCGAGGCGATGAAGACCGCCGAAGACCTCGACGTGACCTTCCACATCGAAGTCCTGAACCGCTTCGAGCACTTCCTCGTCAACACTTGCGACGAGGCGCTGCAGTTCCTCGACGAGGTGGGCAGCCCGAACCTGAAGATGATGCTCGACACGTACCACATGAACATCGAGGAGGACTCGCTGGGCGACGCGATCGTCCGCGCCGGCGACCAGCTCGGCACGTTCCACATCGGGGAGAACAACCGCCGGCCGCCCGGCCGGGGGCACATCCCCTGGGACGAGGTCGTCGCCGCGCTGCGCGAGATCGACTACGACCGCGACACGGTGATGGAGCCGATCGTCCACATGGGCGGCGGCGTCGGCAACCTGCTCGCGGTGTGGCGCGACATGACCGCCGACCGTGACCTCGACGAAGCGGCGCGCGAGGGGCTCGAGTTCTACCGCGGAAAACTCGCAGCGGCACAGACTGGGTGCGCCGGCGTCCCCGTCGGCATCCGGCGCGAAGCGACGGCCTCGGGTCGTTCCGGCGCGCCAGGGTCGGCACCGAACGGAGGCGACGCATGACCACTCTGGCCGCGACCGCGCAACGGATGGTCGCCCCCGGCAAGGGCATCTTCGCGGCGGACGTGCCGCTCAAGGGCCTCGTGCGCGGCTGGTGGGGCGAGTCGACCCACGCCCGCACCGAGGAAGCGGCGGCCGACTTCCAGGAGATGATCTGCCGCAGCCCCGGGCTCGGCGAGCACCTGTCGAGCATCATCGTCTTCCCCGACGTGCTCGATCGCCGGGCCGGCGACGGCACGCCGCTGGTCGAACTCATCGCCGAGCGCGGCGTGCTGCTCGGCATCACGCCGACCACCGGCTGGCAGTTCCTCGGCGGCTCCGAGCACGAGTACGTGCCCCGCGGTCTCGACGGTCTGGCGAAGCGGCTCGAAGACTGGCGCGAGCGCGGCGTGGCCTTCGTCAAGTGGCGGGTCGCGGCGCGCGTACGACCGGGCCTTCCCACCGAGCGCGCCCTCGTCTCGAACGCCCGCAGCGTCGCGGAGGTCGCGGCGCTCGCCCACCAGTTCGACCTCGTTCCGATCGTCGAACCCGAAGTCGAGATGAAGGGCGACCACCCGATCGATCGCCAGTTCGAGGTCACCGAGCGCTTCCTGCACCGCACCTTCGAAGCCCTGTACGAGCACGGCGTCGCGCCCGAGGAGATCGTGCTGAAGACGAACATGGTCGTCTCGGGCAGCGACTGTCCCGAACAGGCCGGCGTCGACACCGTGGCCCGGGAGACGCTGCGCTGCCTGCGCCGGGTCGTGCCACCCGCCCTGCCGGGAATCGGGTTCCTGTCCGGCGGCCAGTCGGATCGCGACGCCACGGCCCACCTCGACGCGATGAACCGGCTCGACCCGCAGCCCTGGACGCTCAGCTTCTCGTTCGGCCGCGCGATCGGGCGCGCGCCGGTCGAGGCCTGGGACGGCAAGGCCGACGAATCGAGCGGACAGGCGGCGCTGCGCCACCGCGCCCGCATGAACGGACTAGCCACTCTCGGCGAGTGGTCCGTGGACCAGGAGAACAGCGACGATGATTGACTTTGCAGGACACAACGTGGTGGACCTCAGCCCGCGCATGGTCGGGCGCATCACCCGGCTCGACGGCACCGTCGAGGAGGGGAACAAGGACGTCTTCGGACTGCCGTGGATCCTCGAAGAAGGCCGGGTGCCCTACGACGACACGCTCTACACCCTGATCGGCGGCAAGGAGGGCGACTCCTACTGGCCGCCCGGACGGGTCAGCGGCCACTGCGGGGGATCCCACACCGAGGGGGGCAAGGGCCACATGGACCACTGGGAGGGTCTTCCGGACGGCATCCTCGGCCTGTGGGAGATGCCGCTCGACACGTTCTTCGGTCCGGCGGCGGTCTGCTACCTCGACCAGCTCGAGCCGGTCGAGCGGGAGAACGACGAAGGCGAACTCGTCAAGGTCGGCCAACCGATACTCCCCGAGCACCTCTCCAACGTCCGCAAGGGCGACATCGTCATCCTCGGCAGCCCGTTCCGCGACGACGGGCAGCCGACCCTGCCGGCGGAAACGAGCAAGTGGCTGGCCGACACCGGAATCAAGCTGCTGGCGGTCGGCTACCCGGGCGTTCGCTTCGAGTCGGACTTCCAGGCGCCGCAACCCCACAACTCGCCGACGCACCGCAACATGCTCGGGAACAACATCCCGGTCTGCTACCCCCTGGTCAACGTCGAGAAGCTGAAGAAGGACCGCGCCTTCTACATCGGCATGCCGCTCAACGTCGAACGCCTGGAGGCGACCTGG
>VXUF01000120.1 GCA_009837085.1 Holophagales bacterium | reverse complement strand
CGGTTTCCAGCACCTCTACCGCTACGACCAGGAAGGCAAGCTGGTCGACCCGCTCACCGAAGGACGCTGGGAAGTGCGTTCCCTGAACGCGGTGGACGAAGAGGCTGGAGCCGCCTACGTCTCAGGTACCTACCGCTCGGCAATCGGTGCCGACGTCCTGCGGGTCGCTCTCGACGGCTCCGGCCCGACCCTGCTCACCGAGGAACCCGGCAGCCACCGCGCGAGCTTCCCGGAGGACGGGCCGATCGAGCACTGGATCGCCACTTCGAGCGACCTCCACACGCCGACAAAGATGACCCTGAAGCACACGGCCGACGGCGAGACGGTCCGCGAACTCGGCGGCGGCGAGGTGCCGGACATCGAGCGGTTCGACATCTCGACACCGGAGCTCCTGCAGATCAGGGCCAGCGACGGCGTCGACCTCGAAGCGATGCTCGTCCGGCCACACGGCTTCGATCCGGAGCGCGTCTACCCGGCCTGGGTTCACGTCTACGGCGGCCCCCACGCTCAGCAGGTGCGCGACGGCTGGCAAGGGTCGCGCGGCATGTGGTTCCAGTACCTCGCCCAGCAGGGAATCGTCGTCCTCGTCGTCGACAACCGGATCTCGTCGGGCAAGGGGCTCGAATCGACCTGGCCGGTGTACCGGAACTTCGGCGAGCAGGAGCTGATCGACCTGGTCGAGGCCGTCGACTGGCTCGGCACGAAGCCGTGGGTCGACGCAGAGCGGATCGGACTCGACGGCTGGAGCTTCGGCGGCTACATGACGCTCTTCGCGCTCACCCGCTCCGACCGTTTCCGCGCGGGTATCGCCGGCGGCAGCGTCGTCGACTGGCGCGCCTACGACTCGATCTACACGGAGCGCTACATGTCGACTCCGGACGACAACCCCGACGGCTACGAGAGCAGCTCGGTACTCGAATCGGCCGGGGACCTCCACGGTGACCTGCTGATCATCCACGGCACGATGGACGACAACGTCCACATGCAGAACACCCTGCAGATGGCCTGGAAGCTCCAGAAGGCCGGCAAGCCCTTCGAGATGATGCTCTACCCGAAGTCACGCCACGGCGTGACTGATCCCGACCTCTCGCTGCACCTCCGCGAGACGATGGCTCGCTTCATCCTGAAGACGATCGAGCCCTAGGCGATCCCGACCGCCCAAGCGGAGCCGGCCTTGCGGCCGGCGCATGTTCCTAGCCGCCTACGGCGGCAGCCGGCGGGGACGCCGGCGCACCCAGTGGCGGCCAGAACCGCCTAGCTCCGCCAGGCGCGCACGCTCAGCGCCAGCGTCGCGATCGTGCCCCAGGACAGCCCCACGACGACACCCGCGTCCAGGATGCCCCGCCACGGCTGATCCAGGCGGTGAACCAGCACGATCAGCACCAGGATGCCGACGGTTCCGAACCAGACGCCGAGACGCTCGCGCCGCGTTCCTTCGAAGTAGCCGGCGGCGTAGAGGGGCGCGAGCACCACGCGCAACAGCGTCGGTTGGCTGCGAACCGTCATCGCCCGCTCCGCCACGCGCGGCGAGAACCGCAACTGAAAGCCGCGCAGCCCTTCCGACCAGGCCATGAAAGGGATGATCGCGAGCAGCGAAGCCCAGTGATACCAGGCGAACGGGTGGTCGAAGGCCGCGATCGAGATCCTGGCCAGCCGGTAGACCGCCCACACGAGCAGGCCCACGATCCCGCCGACCGCCCACAGCGCGCCGGCCGTGGCCACCGCGCGGCCGATGCCGGGCGCCTCGTCGTCGGCGGTACCAGCTTCAGTCATCCGAGGCGAGATCCCGCCGGCCCTGGTCGCTGGCCAGCGCCGCGTGGTTCAGGATGTTGCGCGCCATGGACGAGACTTGTGTCTCGGCATTCGCCCGGTAGATCGCGGCGCGCGCGCTATCCACGTCCGCGCGCTCCGGCGCTGCGTGCCGGGCCGCCTCGATCAGGTGGCACGCGACCGCGTGGCGCCCGGCCGCGGACTCGGACCGCGCCGCCTCGATCACTCTCTCCACGCCGCCGGCCAGTTCGACCCAGGCTTCGGCCTGCTCCCTCTTCGTCGCCGGCACGACGTTGTCGAACTCGCCGTCCCACCATCCGCCGTAGCGCCGCCAGACCATCCGCACCAGGAAGCTCGGATCGTCGTACACCGGCTGCAGGTAGGGTTCGTCCGCAAGGTCGGTCGGCAAAGTGACCGCCTGGAGCACCTGATCGAGGCTCAGCCCCCGGTTCATCGCCGCCACGCTCTGTTCTTCGATCGATCGCAGGTATCGCGCCGTTCCGTCCAGTGCCCGGCGCACCCGGTCCGCGCCCAGGATCGGCAGGCCATGCCCCGGGAGGAGGAGCTCGGCGCCGAGCGGCACCATCCGCTCCAGGCTGTCCGCCCAGTCGCCGACGTAGCGCTGCACCTTCTGCGGGTTGCCCGCGTTCGGCACGGCCCAGATGAACAGGTCGCCGGTGTGCAGGATGCGGCGCTCCGGGATCCAGGTCCAGGTGATGTCGTCCGTCTCGCCGCGGCCGTGGGTCAGTTCGAAGGTCAACTCGCCCCGGCGGAAGGTCAGGTTGCTGCGGTACAGGACATCCGGGTAGCGGTAGCTGTCAGGCCAGCGGTAGTGCGGCGCGTCGATCGCGAACTGGCGGCGGTTGATCGCCGTGTTCCAGCCCAGGGTCGCCCGGTAGCGGTCGAAGTGAGCCGGCACCCGCTCGTGGGCGTACACGGTGGGTCGCGGCCAGTCCCGCTCGTCCGCCTCGGCGTCGAACGCGGTGACCGAGAACACGTGATCCACATGGTGGTGCGAGTAGATCGCGGCGACGACCGGCGTGTCCGGCCATTCCCTTCTCGTGTCCTCGAAGCAGCGCTTCACGTCGAGCAGGTGGCCGGCGTCGAGCATCACCAGACCGTCGCCACTGTCGATGACGTAGAAGCCGGCGATGCCCTTGAAACCGAGCAGACCGTCCATGAACCGGCAGGAGCCCGGGTAGTAGCGGTGCACCGGGTGGTGCTCGAACTGAAGGTCGAGTTCTCCGCGCCAGGCCCGCTCGGCCAGTTCCAGGAGGTCCAGGTGTTCGTCAGGCATGGGGGCGGACGTTACCGCAGCGCGGGTGGCGGCCGGACGAAGAACGCTGCTGTTAGCCTCCGTTCCGTGAAACGGAGCCTGCCCGCGACCGTGGGCCTGTTGGGTTTCCTCGCGGGCGCCCCAGTCGCCGGTCAGGAGCAGCCGGAAGCCGGCGCCGAGCGCCCGAGCATGGCCGCCACCCGCGTGGAGCGAGGGCCGAACGTCGACGGCGACCTGAGCGACGCTGTCTGGGCCGACTCGGAGGTCGGCACGAACTTCATCCAGCACGAACCGCTCGACGGCGTGCCGGCCACCGAACAGACGGAAGTTCGTGTCGTGTTTACCGACAGCACGATCTACTTCGGCATAACGGCCTTCGACGCGAACCCCGACGCGATCATCGCCAGGGAGATGGAGCGCGACAGCCGCATCTTCCAGGACGACTCGATCATCCTGTTGCTGGACACCTTCTACGATCGGCGCAACGCCTACGCTTTCGAGACGAACCTCAACGGCGCCCGCACCGACACCCTGGTCACCGACGAAGGCCGCGACCTGAACCTGGAGTGGGACGGCATCTGGCAATCATCGGCGCGGCGAACCGACTTCGGCTGGGTGGCGGAGATCGCGCTTCCCATCTCCACTCTCCGGTTTGACCCGGCCGCTCCGGCCTGGGGGTTCAACGTGCAGCGCTACATCGCCCACAAGCGCGAGATGACCCACTGGTCGGGCCTGCCACGCGAGGTCGGCACGCTCGGGCAGGTCGGCTCCCAGGTCCTGCCCGTCCACCGGGTGTCGATGGCGGGAGAACTCACCGGGCTCGCCGGGCTGTCCCAGTCAGCGCAACTTCAGATCAAGCCCTTCGTCATCGGCGACGTCAGCGAGGACCCTCGCCTCGACATCGACCCGGCCTCCGACGGCGACTACGGTCTCGACCTGAAGTGGGGCGTCACCCGCTCCCTGGCGCTCGACCTGACCTACAACACGGACTTCGCGGAGGTCGAGGTCGACGAGCTGCAGACGAACCTGACCCGGTTCTCCCTGTACTTCCCGGAGAAGCGCGACTTCTTCCTGGAGAACGCCGGCATCTTCGACTTCGGCCCACCCCACCGGCTCTTCTATGAACCTCCCGTGCTCAAGACCTTCTTCTCGCGCCGGGTCGGCCTGGACGAGGGGAAACAGGTCCCGATCGACTGGGGCGCCCGCCTGACCGGACGGGTCGGGGGCTGGAACCTCGGCGTTCTTCGGGTCGCGACGGCCGGCATCGCAAAGGAAGACGGCCAGCTTCCGGCCAACGCGTTCACCGTCGCGCGCCTCAAGCGCAACGTCGGCCGGCGCTCGTCGGTCGGCGCGATGATCACCGAAACGGCGCCCGACGGCGCGGCGGCGAACCGGGTCCTCGGCGTCGACTTCGACTACAAGCCCACGTCCACGCTCGGCTTTGGCGGCTTCTGGACGAGTAGCGGCGCCAGCGAGGAAACGGCCGGCGTCAGCGGATCGAGCGATTCCGGGGAGGCCGCCTACGGCTTCAATCTCGACTACCAGGGCCGCGAACTGACCGTCTACCTCGACGCCCAGGAGATCGAAGAGGACTACCATCCGGCGGCGGGGTTCCTGCTGCGAAACAACGTACGTCACCTGAACCCGATGATCCAGTGGTTGCCACGGATCGAACGGGGCTTCGTCCGCACCTGGTTCACGGAGATCAGGGCCGACTACTACGAGACCCTGGACGGCGGCGAGCTGGAATCCCGCCAGATCGAGATATCGCCGATCGGCATGCGGACAACGAGCGAGGACCGCTGGCGTCTTGGCTATCTCCACGAGACCGAGAACCTGGTGGAACCCTTCGAAGTCTCGCCGGGAGTCGTGATTCCACCCGGCCACTACGAATTCGACGCCGTGCGGTTCTCCGTCTACAGCAACCAGAGCCGCTTCTTCGGCCTGCGTTCCCGTATCGCCGTCGGCGACTTCTACACCGGCACGCAGGTGTCCGGCCGCACCACGATCAACTTCAAGTTCTCGAAGCACATTCAGACCGAAACCCGCTGGGTCTTCAACAACATCGAACTTCCCCAGGGCGCCTTCGACATCGGCCTCTACAGCCAGCTCGTGAACTTCACCTTCACACCGAACCTGCGGCTCAACACGATCCTTCAGTACAACGACCTCTCCGGCGACCTCGGCACGAACATCCGCCTGCACTGGATCTACAAGCCCGGCTCGGACCTGTTCGTCGTTTACAACGAGAACTGGATGGCCGAAGATCTGCGCTACCGGACGAGCACCCACCGGCAGATCGCGGTGAAGTTCACCTACCTGATTCAGCCATGAGCATGTCGAGACCGAGGCAGTTCGCCAGCGCACTTGCGCTCGCTTTCGTGGCAGCGGGGCCGGCCACCGGCATCCAGGAAGCAGCATCCGGCGACGAACGTCCGACGATGGCGGCCACTCGGGTCGAGCAGGGTCCCAACGTCGACGGCGACCTGAGCGACCGCGCCTGGCAGGCGTCCGAGGTCGGCACCGACTTCATGCAGCACGAACCGCTCGACGGCGTGCCGGCGACCGAGCAGACGGAAGTCCGGGTCGTGTTCACGGACAGCACGATCTTCTTCGGCATCACCGCCTTCGACGCGGACCCGGACGCGATCATCGCCAAGGAGATGGAGCGCGACAGCCGCATCTTCCAGGACGACTCGATCATCCTGCTGCTCGACACCTTCCGGGACCGGCGGAACGCCTACGCCTTCGAGACGAACCTGAACGGCGCACGGACTGACACTCTGGTCACGGACGAGGGGCGCGACCTGAACCTGGAGTGGGACGGCATCTGGTCCGTCGCGTCCCGGAAGACGGCTGCAGGCTGGACCACCGAGATCGCCATCCCCATCTCGACACTCCGTTTCGATCCGGCCGCTCCCGCCTGGGGCTTCAACGTCCAGCGCTACATCGCGCACAAGCGCGAGATGACCCACTGGTCCGGTCTGCCGCGCGAAGTCGGCGTCCTCGGCCAGGTCGGCTCCGAGGTCCAGCCCGTGCACCGGGTGTCCATGGCTGGAGAACTGACCGGCCTGACCGGACTCCGCCAGTCGGCGCAGCTTCAGATCAAGCCCTACGTCATCGGCGACGTCAGCGAAGACCCCCGCCTCGACCTGGACCCGGCCACCGACGGCGACTACGGCCTGGACCTGAAGTGGGGCGTCACCCGTTCCCTGGCCCTCGACCTGACCTACAACACGGACTTCGCCGAGGTCGAGGTCGACGAGCTGCAGACGAACCTCACCAGGTTCTCGCTCTACTTCCCCGAGAAGCGCGACTTCTTCCTCGAGAACGCCGGCATCTTCGATTTCGGCCCTCCCCACCGCCGCTTCTACGAACCGCCGGTGCTCAAGGCGTTCTTTTCACGGCGGGTCGGTCTGGACGCGGGGCGGCAGGTACCGATCGACTGGGGGGCTCGCCTTACCGGGCGCGTGGGCGGCTGGGACATCGGCGTGCTGCGGGTCGCGACGGCCGGCCTCGACAAGAACGGTGGAGCCCTGCCTCCGAACGCGTTCACGGTCGCTCGCCTGAAGCGAAACGTCGGCGAGCGGTCATCGATCGGCGCGATGCTCACCGAAGCGGCTCCGGACGGAGAACTCGCGAACCGGGTCGCCGGCGTCGACTTCGTCTACAAGCCGGCGCCGAAGGTGATCTTCGGCGGGTTCTGGTCCAGCAGCGGCATCAGCGAGGAGCCGTCGGCCAGTTCCGCGAACGCCACGTCAGGCGATTCCGCCGACGCCGGCGAATCGGCCTACGGATTGAACTTCGACTACCAGGGCCGCGCCCTGACCGTGTTCCTTGACGCCCAGGAGATCGAGCAGGACTACGACCCCAGGGCCGGGTTCCTCCTGCGCCGCAACGTCCGGCACCTGAACCCGCAGATCCAGTGGTTGCCCAGGATCGAACGGGGTCCGGTCCGCTCCTGGTTCACCGAACTGTACGTCGACTACTACGAGACCCTCGACGACGGCGAGTTGGAAACCCGGCGGATCCAGTTCTCGCCCATCGGCATGCGAATGACCACCGAGGACCGGTGGCGGCTGGGCTACGTCCACGAAACGGAGAACCTGGTCGCGCCCTTCGAGGTGTCGCCCGGAGTCGTGATCCCACCGGGACGCTATGAGTTCGACACCATCGAGTTAGCCAGCTTCACCAACCAGAGCCGCCTGCTCGGCTTCCGCGGGGTCATCGGCGCCGGCGACTTCTACAACGGCACCCAGACCTCAGGCCGCGTCACGTTCAGGCTCCGGGTCTCCAAGCACCTGCAGACCGAAACCCGCTGGGTCTTCAACGACGTTGAACTACCGCAAGGCGGTTTCGATGTCGGGCTCTACAGCCAGATCGTGAACTTCACGTTCACCCCGAACCTCAGGCTCAACACGATCCTCCAGTACAACGACCTCTCCGGCGACCTCGGCACAAACATCCGCCTGCACTGGATCTACAAGCCGGGCTCCGACCTGTTCGTCGTCTACAACGAGAACTGGATGGCCGAGGATCTGCGCTACCGGCAGAGCACCCACCGCCAGATCGCGGTGAAGTTCACCTACCTGATCCAGCCGTAGGAACCTGCGCGGCAGAGACTGGGTGCGCCGGCGTCCCCGCCGGCATCCGGCGCGCAGCGCCGGCTTCTGGACCTTCTGCCGCGCAGGCGCTAGGTCTTCGCCCAGTTGAAGGTGCGCACGAGATGAGTGTAGTCCGCGTGCCCCCGCTCGACCGTCGTGCTGCCCAGGAAATCCTCGCGGCCCAGCATGACCCGTAGGGGCCAGGGCTTTCCCTCGAGCCACGCTTCGTCGAGGTGGCTGTAGTCCTCCACCGGGCGCAGCGCCAGGCGGGAGAACGTGATGTGCAACACGACGCGCTCTCCGGGAATCGCGCGCGGGTAGTTGCCGTGCCAGACCGAACCGTCCCAGGCAACGACGGAACCCGCCGGGCACTCGGTCGGTATGGCGCCTGGCTCCGTCGCGACCTCCTCGTCGCTTGGATGGCGGCGCAGGCGATGGGTTCCCGGAATGACCTTGGTGCAGCCACCGGCCTCGGTGAACTCGTCGCAGGCCCAACACAGGGTCAGGAGCTGGTTGTGGACCGGGAACGGTGCCGGCAGCCAGTTCTGGTCCGCGTGGAGCGGCAGCTTCGCGGCGCCGAGCGGCCGAACACTGCAGATCAACTGGGAAAGCAGGGCCCCCTTGCCGCACATGATCTCGACCAGACACTGGACCTTCGGCCGGAGGACCACATCCTCGAAGATCGGGTCGCGGCCAAGCAGAAGCGCCGCGGAACGTCCCTTTGCCCGGCCTTCCGTCTCCTCCGCCAGGCGCAGGCAGGTTTCCCGCAACTGCCCAGTGAACGCGGGCGGCGCCACGTTGGGCAGGATCGTGTAGCCCTGCTCCTGCATGTCGTGGACGTTCCGGGCCATGCCGAGCCGCTCTACGGTCGCCGCCACTTCGTCCGACAGGTCGAACGGCTGTCGGGTCTCCGTCAGCCGTTCCGGCGTCGGCCGCGCCTCTTTCCGGGCTGCCGGCGTTTCGAGTTGCGCGGTAGCGGTCTGCGCCATCGTCGAACTCCTCACTCGATCCAGGTCGGTTCTCGTTGGAGCGCTCGATCGTAGCAGCCACTTGGCCTCCTCCCTGGTTTGGGCTACAATCGCGGAGCTTTCACGGCGCCGCGAGGCAGGGGACCGTCCACCCGGCTGTCGCCACCAGATGCCTCAAAGCGGCCGCGCTTCAGCTCCCGAGACGGCAACCACGTCGCTTCGTCCTCCGGGAGGAACTGAACTGCCAGCCGGCGGCGCCAGTGGACTCAACGGGTCGATACCCCACCGGAATGCCAGAAGCGCAAGGCGAACACCCCACCGGGACACCTGCCGCCCCCAAACGGCGGCCCACCCGACGTCGGCGACGTCCCCGCCAACGCGGGGGCGGAGGCAAGACGCGCACGGTCGCGCTCCATCAGCGGAGCGCGTCGCACTTCCGCCCCGAAGACCGTGAACAGGGTCAGTCGGTCTTCGCGGCGGGCAACGTGAAGCTGGAGGTCGATGGAACAGGTGCTCGGGCCATCGTGCGGGCACTGGCACCCGGCGACGGCTCTGCCCCAACCGATCCGTCGCCGAACGGCGTCGCCACAGTCGAGATCGACTGGTCGAGAGTGCCAGACGAACGCATCCTCCACGCGGTGTGCGACTGCCAGCAGTTCGCCGGCGGCACAGCCTGCGGGCACATCTGGGCGTCGCTGCTGGGACTCGCCGCGAAGGAGCCCGACAGCCAGCCGGCCGGATCGGGCCGCGTTTCGCTCCGCAAGACCCGGCCGCCGCAGGTCTCCATACCAGGATCGGCCCTGGATGCCATGGACCCCGCGGACGCCGCCGCGAACGCCCCCCCTCGACCTTCCCGACGCACCCGCAGAAGTCGCAGCCGGCGCCGGCGACGAACACCCGCAACGACGAGCTGGCGATCGGTCGTCGACGCCGTTCGGGAGGACATCGA
This sequence comes from Holophagales bacterium, assembly GCA_009837085.1. GTDB lineage: Bacteria > Acidobacteriota > Thermoanaerobaculia > Multivoradales > Multivoraceae > Multivorans. Next base: position 21,706 of record VXUF01000120.1, on the reverse strand, counting down.
CCGGCAGGGCCTTCCCGAGAAGGCCTCTTCGGCAAGGCACGGAGAGCCCGAGATCCGCTTCCTGATCAACGCGGCGACCAGCCGCAACGCCGGCGGCTTGATGATCGACATCTTCGGCCGCAAGCGGAATCCGCAAGGCGAGTTCGGCAAGCTCAAGCGGCTCCACCTCGACCACGCCAAGGTCGAAGAACTGCTCCGCCTGAGCTCGCTCGACGCCAACGCCTCCTCCACGAACGGCGGGTCCCCGACCGCGGAGCCGGCGATGGTCACGGCGCTGCCGCCCGAGTCGCCGCAGCGCCAGGGTCGCAAGCGCAAGGCCGGGCGCGGCCGAGCCTCGGGTCGGCCTCAGATCCAGCGCGTCTTGGTGCCCTTGAACTGGGTCGATCACCTGCTGCCGCGCCTCAGCGAAGACGGCCAGCTCTTCTGGTGGGACGGTCGGTCCCTCGCCAACCTGCACCCGGTGAGCTTCGACGACGGCGAACCCTGGCGCCTCACGCTGCAACTCGAGATCGCCGCCGCCAGCCGGATCCGGCTCCGCGGACTGCTCAAGCGCGGCGACGAGACGACACCTCTCAGCCGCGCGGCCCTTGTGCTGCCGTTCCCAAACGGCAACGGCGCCACGTCCGGCGCCGACGCGGCGGAAGCCGGCAACACGCTGCTGCTGCTCGACAACTCGATCGGCCGCCTGCACCTCGAACCGCAGCGCGACCAGCCCTGGTACTCCCTGCTCGGCGCGAGCGGCGACCTGGTCATCCCGGACGAAGACCTGGAAGCAGCCGTTACCAGCCTCCTGGAGCTGCCCACCCTGCCGCCTCTGGAACTTCCGGAAGAGGTCTACCTCTCGGAAGAATCACCGGTTCCCCAGCCGCGACTGGCACTCGAGCCGGAGGACGCGCCGGAGTGGATGAACCCCCAGCTCGAGGCCCGGCTCTCCTTCGGCTACGGCAGCCTGACCGTCGACGCCGGCGATCCGAGGTCGGCGGTGGTCGACTGGGAGGAACACCGCTTCGTCCGGCGCGACCTGACGGTCGAACAGGACGCACTCGTCCGTCTACTCGAGCTCGGCCTGAAGCCGGTCGCATCCAAGGCCGGCCACAGCCTGGAGCTCGAGCCGCGCGACCTGCCCGCGGTCGCCGAGCCGCTGCTCGCAGAGGGTTGGGAGGTCGAAGCACACGGCGCCTCGATCCGACCGCCGAGCCCGCCGGCGTTACGCATCGAGAGCGGTGTCGACTGGTTCGAGCTCAGCGGCCAGATCGACTTTGGCGGAGACCAGATCGAGTTCTCGGAGATCCTGTCGGCGATCTCGGAAGGCCGGCGATCGGTCGAGCTGGACGACGGCTCGAAGGGACTCCTGCCGGCGGCCTGGGTCGAGAACTACGGCTCGCTCAGCCAGCTCGCGCAGGCATCGAGCGAAGAGGGGCTGCGCTTCCTGCCCTCGCAAGCCCTGCTGGTCGACGCGCTCCTGGCGGTGACGCCGCCGGTGAACGTCAGCAAGACCTTCGCGGAACTGCGCGAGAAGCTGAGCACGTTCTCGTCGATCAAGCCGAAGAAGGAGCCGCGCAGCTTCGTCGGAGCGCTCCGCAACTACCAGCGCCTCGGCCTGGGCTGGCTGTGCTTCCTGCGCGAGTTCGGTCTCGGCGGCGTGCTCGCGGACGACATGGGGCTGGGCAAGACGATCCAGGCGCTGGCCCTGCTCCGCATGTACCGCACCGCCTCGCGGACGACGAAGCTGCCCTACCTGGTCGTCGCGCCGCGTAGCCTGGTGTACAACTGGATCGACGAGGCCTCCCGCTTCACGCCGGATCTCAGGGTGCTGGAGTACGCCGGTCGCGATCGCGAGGAACTGCGGGACGAGATCAACTCCGCCGACCTCGTCGTCACGACCTACGGCACCGTCCGCCGCGACATCGGCTACCTAGCGTCCGTCGACTTCGACACCGTGATCCTCGACGAAGCCCAGGCAATCAAGAACGCGACCTCGCAGACCGCCAAGGCCTGCCGCCTGCTGAACGGCCAACACCGCCTGGCGCTGACCGGCACTCCGATCGAGAACCACCTCGGCGAACTCGGCTCGATCTTCGAGTTCCTCAACCCGGGTCTGCTCGGCCGGCTGCCCGCCCTGGACGTGCTTGCCGGCGGCCGGGCGCCGAGCGAACAGGAACTCGCCCTCGTGGCGAAGGGTCTGCGACCCTTCATCCTCCGCCGCAGCAAGCGAGAGGTGCTGCCGGACCTGCCGGAAAAGACCGAGCAGATCCTGCAGTGCACCCTGAACCCGAAGCAGCAGGAGATCTACGACCAGCTCCGGGCCGGCTACCGCGACAGCCTGCTGAAGCAGGTCGAGGACAAGGGAGTTGGCGGATCGGCGATGCAGGTGCTCGAGGCGCTGCTGCGCCTGCGGCAGGTCGCCTGCCACCCGGGGCTCATCGACGAGTCCTGGAACGACGCGGGCAGCGCCAAGCTCGAATCGCTGTTCGAGCAGGTGTCCGAGGTGCTCGACGAGGGGCACAAGTGCCTCGTGTTCTCCCAGTTCACGTCGCTGCTGGCCTACGTACGGAGTCACTTCGAGGAGAAGGGCGTCCCGTACGCCTACCTCGACGGCCAGACCCGGAACCGCGGCGAGGTGGTCGACCACTTCCAGAACGACCCGGACACGAACATCTTCCTGATCAGCCTGAAGGCGGGCGGCGTCGGTCTGAACCTCACCGCCGCCGGCTACGTCTTCCTGCTCGACCCGTGGTGGAATCCGGCCGTCGAGGCGCAGGCCATCGACCGCACCCACCGCATCGGTCAGACCCAACCCGTGTTCGCCTATCGACTGATCGCCCGCGACACCGTGGAAGAGAAGATGCTGGAACTCCAGCGCTCGAAGCGGCAGATCGCCGACGCGATCCTCGAAGGCGGCGGATCGTCCCTGCGGGATCTCACCGCCGACGATCTCCGGCTTCTGCTGAGCTAGGGCCGGACGCCGCCTGAGCCGGTCCTGCCGGCTGTATCGAAGGGCCTTCGGAACCGTCATCGGTTCCGGGGGCCCTTTTGCGTCTTAGTCGATACACGCGGCCGCTGAACGGCGGCCGTCGATCAAGACGACCCGACACCAACCGGTCTTCCGGCCGGCACCAACGGAACCACTGGAGCTGGACGATGACGTCCCCAACCCTTCCTACGAATCTCCGCCAACAGCGAGTCGGTCCGCGCGCGCCTCATCCGGAACGCGGATGGAGCCCCCTTCTCTCCCATCCTCCGGCCAGCGCCCTCGGAGCAGGTCTGGCACGCGCATTCCGCATGCTCGGCGAACGGTCCGCGCCGCTGATCTCCATGCTGCACCGCCGGACGAGATCGACGATACGCCGCCGGGCGACCGGAATCGCGGGAGGGCGGCGGTGATGAACCGTCGCCATTTGGCCATCGCCACCGTCGCCGTGGCCGTTCTCGGCCCCCTCGGAGGTTTGATCTGGTTCGAATCCGGGATCCGCGCCCGGCAGGCCCAGCGCCCCGAAGTCGGCACGCTGTTCCCCGCGCTGCCGGGCCTCGCGGACGGTGAAGCCCTGCCGGCCTCTCCCGACCGACTGCGGGTCGTGACCTTCGCCAAAGCCGGCTGCGGGAACTGCGACCGCACCATCACCGCCCTGCGGCGCATGGCCCGGGTTGAAGGTCAGACCTTCGACCTGATCGCGGTCGTCGCCGGCTCGGATTCGCACGAACTCGAGGGCGACGGCGACCACGCGGCCATCGCCGATCCGGACGGCGCCGTCTCCAGGCGCTTCGGCGTCGTCCACGTACCACTGGTGTTCCTGGTCGACGAGCAGTCCCGGATCCTCGCGGTCACCACCGGAGAACGTCCAGACACCGGTTGGCGCTCCTTTCTGGAATCCGGAACCGATGCGCTCTGAGCGGTTCCGGGTTCGCCCACCGCACGCGGCCGCCGCCGGCCTGCTGCTCGCGGCCGGCCTCGTGACGGTCGCGGCCCGGGCACTGGGGCCGACCATGGACCGGCTCGCCTGGGCCGCCACCCTCGACCCTTCGGCGCCGGCCCCGGGCGAGATCGTTCGCCAGCAAAGGCGCTCCGACTGCGGACCGGCGGCCCTGAAGATGGTCCTCGACCACTGGGGCATCGAGGACACGACCCTCGCCGAACTCGAGATCGCCACCGGAACCGGGTCGGACGGCACCAGCCTGCTGGCGCTCAAGAAGGCCGCGGAAAAACGGGGCGTGACGAGCCAGGGCCTCCGGCTTCCCGTCCAGCGGCTTCGCGACATCCCGCTCCCCGCGATCGCCCACGTGCACGGCGACCACTTCGTCGTCATCCGGAGCGCCGGCGACGAGCTCGTCATCGACGACCCCTCCCTCGGGCGGCTGCGCATGACTTCCAGGACCTTCGAACGTTCCTGGGACGGCGTCGTTCTCGCCTTCACCAGCGGCCCGCCACCGATTCCCCGGACGGCCAGGATGCCGTCCGTTTCACCCCAACCTACAACCCTTGAAGGAGATATCCCTCGATGAAACTACGCATTGCCTTCCTTTCCCTCTTCTTCCTGTTCCTCACCGGCGCCGTGATGGCGACGCCGACCACCGGCGAGGCGCCGGACTCGGGCGACATCACACTGGTGGCCGCCTGGGACCTCGGGCCGGTCGCCGCCCATGACGGCTACGCCCTCCGGCCGGAGGCGCCGATACGGACGGCTGTGTACTACCCCTGGCCCTGCGACGGCTTTCCCTTTCCTCCCTCGCCCCGCCCCTTCCCGGTTCCCTGGCCGTTCCCGAGCCCGTGGCCCGGTCCCGACAAGTGCCTTCCTCCCATCCTTTTCTAATGCCGCGCCCTGACCTTCAAGAGCCTCAAGGAGAAGCGAAATGAAGGCCACGTCAACCCTGATCGCGAACCTGCCCGAGGCAGGACTGGCGACCGTCACCGGCGGAGTCGACTGGGTCGTCTCCTGGGCTTGCATGGCGGTAGCGACACTGGTCGACAGCATCGCTCCCGGCCTGGGCGCCCTGATCGCCCTTAGCTGCTACTTCCCAGTCTGAGCCACAGCGAACTACCCGTCCGTCTCACCCACAACCCACAACCTTCAAAGGAGAAATCCCTAGATGAGATATCGCATCGCGTTCCTTTCCGTCCTCTCTCTGTTCTTCGCCGGAGCCGCTATGGCGACACCAACCGCAGGCGAGGCGCACGATCCAGGCGACGTCACGCTGGTCACTACCTGGGGTCTCGGGCCGGTCGGAACATCGGCCCAACGGCTGGACGAGCCACAACTCGCAGCGTACAGAGGCACCGGCTGGGTCGAAGCGGCCTGTGCCTTCGGCACTGGAGCCGGGGTTCCGCTCGCCATCGGGGGCTTGGTCGCCTCTAGCCTGCTACTCGGCATACCGGGCGCCGCACTAGCGATCGGCGGCGCCGTATGCATGGTGGTGCTCTAGCTCAAGCAGACAGTTCCACCAGACTGACCAATGCATCGATCCACAAACAACAGCTTCAGATCACTGGAGGAAACCGCACCATGGTCCTATCTCGATTAGCACTCGTCTCAACCCTCTCTCTTCTGTCGGTCTCGTTCGGACTGACGCCATCAGAACCACCGCAAGTCTCAGAGCAAGCCCAGACGCTGCAGGGCGTCACGCTTGCTGAAGTCGAAGCGGCGCAGACCGTTGGAGGCGAGTTCACTCTGACCGAGTGCGTCTTCGGAGGGCTCGGCGCGAGCATCGGCGCACTTCATGGAGGCGCCATCGTGCTCGCGGTTGGAGGCCCTGCTGCCTGGGGCGCCGGTCTCATCGTGGCCGGCGTTCTCGTGGGAGGCGCGCTAGCAGCCTGTTGAGTGTCTACGACATCGACGACCAACTATGGAAACGAACAGCAGGGCGCTCGCGCACGACCCTTCCTGGCCTCTGTTTGCCCCAATGACAAGCACGTTTGACGGACGCTACAGGCGCGGGGTAGCGTCCGTCTGTTGGTCGTCAGTGGCGCAGTGGGCCTGCGAGCCGGACCCCCTGCCAGACCTAGCCGTCGCCCCTGGGCCCAGGGTCGCTCCCTGCGCCGGGCAAGTCGGCGGGGGGTCTCGTTTCTCCTGCGCAGAGCGGCCGATTCGGCCCGCCACCAGTCCAGGTGCCGGCCCACCTTTCCTCAGAGCCGGCTAGAGCGACACCCAGGACTCGATGGCGACGTTCACGCACCCGGGTAGCCGGGCCGATCTGCTGCTGACCCTCGTGCGGCTCGCCTTGCCGGACGCCGTGCGGCGGGCCAACCAACCGCTGGCGGTGGCGATCCCGGTTGCCGCACTCTTCCTCTTGTTCGCGACTGTAGGAACCCTGGGCTTGCTTCCGATGATCTTCGCCATCGAGAGCGATGTCCTGCGGAGGAACCTCCTGAGCCTGATCGCCTGCTCCGTGACGGCGATCGCGTTGCTCGCCCAGGTGCTGCTTCGAGTGCCCGTCACCTGGCTGCTCGACCTGGAGGACCTGCTGCGGCTCCCCGTCGGCTTCCGGGACCTGTACGGGCTCCGTTTCGCTCTCAGCACGATCGGCTACTGGCTCCCGGTTCTCGGTCCCACCGGCGTTTACCTCGCCGTCACAAGATCGGGAGGCGTCGGTGGAGCACCGATCACCCTGCTCGCGATCCTGAGCCTGGTCTGGATCTTCGGCCGAACGGCGGCGATTCTGTCGCTTGTCGTCAACCGCTCGGTCGAAGGTGCACTTGGCACACTGGCCATGGTCGTCGTGATGGCTGCCTGCCAGGGCGCGATTCTCGTCGGCTCGCTGGCGCTCGGCGGCGAGCTCGACTCCGAAGGGATCAATGGGGCAATCGAGGAATCCGCCGTCATCGGCGGCCTCGGCTACACGCCGCCCGGGCTTGTCGCCGGCATCGTCCACCAACCGGGACCTTCGTTGCCGAATCTGGCAAGACTCGGCGGGCTGATGGCCATCCTCGGCGCCCTGGTCACGCTCGAGAACCGGTTCCTTCTTCGCAGTTACCTGGAGCGTCCCGGCCGTGACCGGCGAGTCGCTTCCGGGGTGCTTCCGCTGAGCCAGGTACTCCGAAGATCGCGCCGTCTGACTCCCATGGCGACCGTCTCGGCGCTTGAAACGGAGTGTCTGTTGCGCCTCAAGCCAGCAAGGCTACTTCTGGCAGTCATGGTCGCCTTCGCCCTGGTGTGGGTCCCGGCCCTCGCCGGTCTGACAGTCGGTCTGGCGGGGCTCATTGGTCTCGCCCTTCATGGTTTCCGAGTGGAGAAGCAGCCGCCGAGCTGCTACGTATGGAGGGAATCGCTCGGCCTTCCTCTCACCGTCGTGCAGATCTTCCGCGCAACCGGCCGCGCGCCCGGCGTGATCAGCGTTTTTGTTCTTGCGTTCATCCTGAGTCTGACGCCGCTTGACTGGTTCGGCTGGAGCTTCTTCGTGGTTGCGTCCTGCCTGATGCTCGCCGGCCTCCTCCTGGCCGGCGCCGCATACGGCCTGATCCAGGTCTACTGGCCCCAGCGCAGTGCCGACCCGGGCGACGGTCCGAATGGCGCAAGGTCTGCGGCGTCTCTCCTGGTGCCGCAGATGGCGCTCGTTCCAGCATTCCTCTCAGTGACTTTGTACATTCTCCACGCTCGGCAGGGTCTCGGCGCTCTCGCCGCCGGGCTCATCGCGGTCTCAGTCCTCCTCCTTGCCGGCGCGGCCGCCTACGCCTCTCGCCGACGGCAGGGTCGGGTGCTCAACGCGCGCGGGCCTGACCTCCTGCTGGCGGATCCGCCAGAAGCTGCACCGGCGACGCCCGACCACGCGCCCGACAAAGGGTCTTCCGGCACGGTGCATGGACCACGCACAACCTGAGGTCTCCATGGCTACGATTGGCAAGCCCGGTAGCCGGGCCGATCTGCTGCTGACCCTCGCGCGGCTGGCCCTGCCGGACGCCGTGCGGCGGAGCAAACAGCCGCTGGCGGTGGCGATCCCGGTTGCCGTCCTGTTCCTCGCATTCGCGAGTGTCGCGACCCTGGGGCTGCTCCCGGCGATCTTCGCCATCGAGAGCGACGCCCTGCGAAGAAACCTCCTGAGCCTGATCGCCTGCTCCGTGACGGCGATCGCGTTGCTCGCCCAGGTGCTGCTTCGAGTGCCCGTCACCTGGCTGCTCGACCTGGAGGACCTGCTGCGGCTCCCCGTCGGCTTCCGGGACCTGTACGGGCTCCGTTTCGCTCTCAGCACGATCGGCTACTGGCTCCCGGTCCTCGGTCCCGCCGGCGTTTACCTAGCCGTCGCAAGATCGGGAGGCGTCAGCGGAGCGCCGATCACCCTGCTCGCCATCCTGAGCCTGGTCTGGATCTTCGGCCGCACCGCGGCGATCCTGTCGCTTCTCGTCAACCGCTCTGTCGAAGGCAAGCTCGGCGCCTTGGTCGTACTGGAGCAGCGCCTCCTGCTCCGCAGCTACCTGGAGCGCCCCGGCGGAGACCGACGCGCAGCCTCCGGCAACCTCCCGCTGGTGCGGCTGCTCCGCAAGGCGAAGCGTCTCACTCCCGCAGGTGCCCTGACGCTAGTTGAGACCGAGTCCCTCCTGCGTCTCAAACCGGCACGTCTGGGCCTCGCGCTGGCCTTGGGTACCTCCCTCGTCCTCATACCCACCGTGGGCGGCTTCGCGGTGGGGCCGGCGGCCCTCCTCGCGATCTTTCTGAACGACCTCCGCATCGGAAAACAGCCTCCGACCTGCCACGTATGGCGGGAGTCGCTCACGCTGCCGTTCCCGGTCCAGGGGACCTTCAGCGCGCCCGGCCGCGCGATGAACGTGGTCATCGTCTTCGCCATCGCGTTTATCCTGGGACTGACGCCGCTTGAGTGGTTCGGCTGGCCATTCTTCTTCGTCGCCGTCTGCCTGATGGTCGCGGGATTCCTCATGGCCGCCGCAACGTACGGCCTGATTCAGCTTCGCTGGCCCCAACGCACCGAGGGGTTCCTGCACGACCCCGACGGCGCCAGGCTCGGCGCCGCCCTGGTGGCCGCACACCTCGTCGGCCTGCCAGGCGCCCTCTCCTTTCTGTTCTGGGCGCTCCTGGAACGCCAGCGCGTGACGATGCTGACGACCGCGATCATCGCGGTCTCGGTAGTGCTCCTCGCAGCCACGGCCGCATACGCCTCTCGTCGAAGGCAGAGGCGGATGCTGGCGGCCCGCGGCCGCGAACTTCTGCTCAAGGACCCGTCCCACTAGACCCCTGCCGCTACCTCTCCCACCCCCGCAACTACAAGGAAGAACTCACGGATGGAAGCAATCAAGGCAGAGAACCTGACCCGGTCGTACGGAGGCAACGTCGTCGTCGACGACGTCGACCTGGACGTCCGGGAGGGACAGATCCTGGGCTTCGTCGGTCCCAACGGGGCCGGCAAGACAACGACCTGGTCCATGCTGACCGGGGTGCTCAATCCCACGAGCGGCACGGTCCGCCTGCTGGGCCGGCCGATGGACATCAACGATACGGAGCTCAAGCAACAACTCGGCATCGTGCCGGACCACAGCGTGATGTTCGAGAGCCTGACCGGCGAGGAGCTGCTCCTGTCGTACGCCCGCATCTACGGCCTGAGTCGCGAGGACGCCGGGCAGCGGACCGACGAGGCGCTCTCCGTCTTCGATCTCGAAGACGCCGCCAGGCGACCGATCACGACCTACTCGCACGGGATGAGGAAGAAGATCCGCCTCGCGGCAGCAACGCTTCACGCGCCGCGGGTCCTCTTCCTCGACGAGCCGTTCGAGGGAATGGACGCCTTGAGCGCGCGGACCGTCATGTCGATCCTGCAGCAGATGGCCGAGCAGGGAGCAGCCATCTTTCTCACCTCCCACATGCTCGACTACGTCGAGCGCGTGTCGACCCACATCGCCGTCGTCAGAGACGGCAAGGTCCTCCTGTCGTGCTCCCGCGAGGAGTTCCGCGACTTGCCCGCCGCCGAGGGGGAAGACGGCGCAGGGCGGCTCGAAAACCTCATTCTCAGTATCTCCAGACGCGAGAGGTTCTCCCGCCTCTCCTGGATCGGCAACAGGAGCGCGACATGACCGAACACCCGGGCACCAGCCACGACGAACGCAACCTCGGAACCAGCGGCGACCACTCACAGGACCGGAACGCCTGGTTCGAGGCACTGATCGGGATCTTCGCGTCGCCGCGGCGGAGCTTCGAGATCATCCGGCGGCGCACGCCATGGCTCGCACCGCTGCTTCTGCTCGCAACCGGAAGCGCCGCCCTGGCGATGGCCTCGGCGCCGCTGGGTCTCCAGGCGATGCGGAACCAGTTGACGGAACGGATGCCGGGAAACCCGGAACAGGTCGACGCCATGATGGCGCAGTTCGAGCAGGCAGCGTCGGCAACGCGCTGGCTGGCGATGGCGACCGGCCCCCTGCAACTGGCCATCGCACTCGCGGTCCAGACGGTCTTCGTATGGCTGCTGGCGATCGCGCTCCAGGGACGGCCCCGTTTCGTCCAGTCCCTCTCCCTCATGGTTCACCTGGCCGTGATCGTTCACCTCAAGAGTTGGGCCAACTTCCTTCTCCTCCACGTCCGCGGCACCGACGCCATCCGATCGCAATTGGATCTCCAGGCTCCGATGGGACTCGACCTTCTGCTGGCCGGCGACAACGCGACGCTCAACGTCGTCTACGCGAGCATCAACCCGTTCACGGTCTGGTTTCTCGCGTTGCTCGCCCTGGGCGCTGCGACGGTGTTCGAGGTCCCGCAGCGCATGGCCTGGCTGCTAGCCGCCGTCTACTGGGCGACAACGACGGCCTTCGCGGCCGCGACGACCGGTCTGGCGGCCCGTCTCATGCCGACCTAGCCCGGCCGACGCGCCGGTTCGGTTTGACGGACAACCGACCGCGCGGTAGCTTCTCGCCGTTGGTTGTCGTCGCGCCGTGGGCCTGCGAGCCGGGTCTCCCGCCGAATACAATAGTCGACACCAGGCGCCGGGTCGCTCCCGGCGCTCGGCGAATAGGCGGGGCGTTTCGTGCCCACTGTGCATGGCGACCAACAAGGCCCGGCGCCAACCTCCCGATGAGGAGAGCCACCATGCTGAGCAGAGTCTCCCTCGCTGCCGCCACGGCCGTCGCCATCGCCTTGCTCGCGGCGCCCGCCGCACCTGCCGACGACGACGCGATCCCGCGCACGACCTCCGGACGTCCCGACTTCACCGGCGACTACGAGATCGCCACGCTGACCCCGTTGCAGCGTCCGCGGGAGTTCGGAGACAACCTGTACCTGACGTCCGAGCAGGCGGAGAAGATCGTCGGACGGGAGCGGGAGAGGGTAGCGGCCCGGGCCGCCGTCCGCCGGATCGACGAACCGCCCCCGCCCGGCGGCGCGCCGCCGATCGGCCTGGGCGACGAGTTCCGGGAGGCGAGCGGCGCCGGCAACGTGGGCGGCTACAACAACTTCTGGACCGATCGCGGCAGTGACGTGTTTTCGATCGACGGCAGGTTCCGGACGTCGATCATCGTCGATCCGCCGAACGGCCGGATGCCGCAACTGACTGCCGAGATGATGCAGCGACTGTCCGAGCGGCGCGGTCGGCGGCAGGGCAACGACGGCACCGCCTGGTGGCTCGATGTCGAAGGCCCCGGTCCGTACGACGGGCCCGAGACCCTGGGCGTCCCCGAACGCTGCCTGATCGGCTTCGGCTCCACCGGCGGACCGCCGATGCTGCCCGTGCTCTACAACAACGCCAAACGGATCGTGCAGACCGAGGATCACCTGATGATCCTGGTCGAGATGGTCCACGACGCGCGCATCGTCCGCATCGGCGGCGAGCACATCCCGGAGGACGAGCGCCGCTGGCTCGGCGACTCGATCGGCTGGTGGGAGGGCGACACGCTCGTGGTCGAGACGACGAACTTCATCGACCGTCCGGCGCTCTTCCTCGCCTCACGGAACCTCAAGGTGACCGAGCGCTTCACCCGGGTCAACGCCGACGACCTGCTCTACGCCTTCACGGTGGAGGATCCGACCGTGTGGAGCGCCCCCTGGAGCGGCGAGTACCTGTGGCCCGGCACGCCGGCCAAGGTGTACGAGTACGCCTGCCACGAGGGGAACTACGCCATGGGCAACATCCTCAGGGGCGCGCGACTGCTCGAGGACGAGACGCGCAGCGCGGCCAGTGGCGGCCAGTAGCTGCCGCGGAAGAGTTGCTTCGGCTACTGCTCGGTCGGATCCCGGCCGTCGCGCGGGGCACCCGTGCCGGAGGAACCCATGAACAGCTTGCGACCGTCCGGGAAGGTCAGGTCGCGGCCGTTCGCCTTGTTCGAGCCGTCCTTCGCCTGGTAGCCGTCGACGACGATCTCGGTCCCGGGCAGCAGCGACCTCTTCGTGAAGCCGCGCCGGGCAAGCGTGTTCGGCGTGCCGCCCTCGACCATCCAGACGGTCGACGAGCCGTCGTCGTTCATCACCTCCAGGTGAATCCAGGCGTGAGGATTGATCCACTCCATCTTCGTCACCTTGCCGCGAAGCTGGAGCGGCCGGTCGGCGTCGAATTCGGCCGAGAAGGCGTGATGAGCGGCGAGCGGGATGGCGAGCACCAGGGCCAGGCCTGCTGCCAGTAGGACGATTCGCTGGAACTTCATCGCTGTTCTCCTCTTCGTGGCCGGAGCCGGTCAGGGACCCGAGTCGGCGCCCTTGCGCAGGTGGCCGTACATCAGCTCCTCGGCGAACTCGACGCACTTGAACTCGAGCAACTGCACGTTCGGATCGACCCGCCGGTAGAGCGGCAGGCTGACCTTCCACGGCTGGCTGTAGACGTTCTCGTCCGTGATCGTCGCCTCGTACTGGAGGTGATAGGGGCTCATCGCCGTCCAGCGCTCCTCGACGTGGATCGCGTCCGTGTGATGGTTGCCACTCGAGTCGAGCCAGGTATCGGGCACCTGGCTCGTCACGTCGACCACCAGCGTCTCCCCTTCCCAGCGTCCGATCGAGTGTCCCATCCAGGTGTCGAACGGAGCCTCGAAGCCCTCCCGGTTCATGTAGATCACGCGGCTTGCGCTGGCGAACTCGTAGGCGATCAGCACATGCTCGGGGGTCTGGACGATCTGGAACGGGAAGGGCATGTAGTTGGCGCGCGGGATGCCCGGCATGTAGCACTTCACCGCCGGATCGAGCGCCAGCCAGTTCTCGCGGTTCTGATTGCGCTTCTCGAGCGCCTCCGGCAGGTACGGGATCCTGCCGCCTTCGACGATGCCCAGACCGCCGGGTATCGCGCCCAGCGCCGCCATTTCGACCACCGGGCCGTGACGCGCGGCGTGCGGTTCGATGTCCCAGTGGGCCGCTCCCAACGCCTGCCAGATCCCGTTGAGATCCGGCTTGTCGTCGTGGGTGCGCGGCGCCCTGTAGTCGGTGTCCTGCGCCGCGGCGGGCGCCACCGCGAGCACGAATGCCGCAAGCAGCAACGCCGCAAGCTGCGTCAACACCGCCCGTTCCGTGAGACTCCGCTTCATCACAATCTGCCTCCTCCGATGAGGGCCTGCTCTGGTCGCGAACGGCGAGAATAGCAGCCTGCTCGCCCCGTTCCGCCGCGACTCGGCGCTGGCGCTAGCATGGGTGTCCGTTGACGGGTTACGCACACCACCGCCGGCCGCCGAGGCTGCTGGTCGCTAGCGCCGCCATGGCGCTCACGGCCGCGTCCGGCTTCGCGGGCCCGACAGCGGCCGGCGCTCAGGACCGTTCGCCGCGGCAGCATCAGATTCGAGAGGACATCGTGCTGCGTGAGTCGATCGACGTCCGGCTGATCAGTCTCGACGCCGTCGTCACCGACTCCTCCGACCGGCCGGTGACCGGCCTCACCAGGGACGACTTCGAACTCAAGGTCGAGAACGAACCCGTCGAGATCCTGAGCGTGGCCGCGGGAGAGGACCTCCGCACCACCGTGACCGGCCGCCTGACCATTCTCCTGTTCATCGACGAGCGCCACCTGCAGCGGAAGCACCGCGACGCGGCCCTGGCCGAGATCGCGGAAGCTCTCGACCAGGAGATCGCCGCCAACCCGACCTGGGTGGCGGCCGCGGCGTTCGGTGAACGTCTCGAACCGTTGCTTACGCCGACACGAGACCGTGACGCAGTAAGGAGAACGATCGAAGCCGTCATGGAGCGAGACATCCCGGCGACGAATCTGCGCGCCCAGCAGCGCTCCGCTTCCGTGGAGGTACGGGAAACACTGCGGATGCTGGCGGCAAAGGGCAGCCGCTACCGGCTAGGCGAAGCCTCGCTCGCCAGCGTGCTGTCGAACCTGCGGAGCTTCGGCGAGACGCTGCAACTCGACACCCTGCAGACGATCAGCGCCGTGCGTTCGCTGGTCGAGGCCCTGGCCTTCGTGCCCGGTCGCAAGGCCATCCTGTTTGTCAGCGACGGCTTGCCACGCCATCCCCTGGACAGCGCGGCGAAGACGATGTACGACCGGCTCGCCGGCGCATCAAGGCAGCTTGAAGGCGACGAGCTGATGAGGACGCCGGGCACGCTCCAGATGCACGACCGCAATCACCTGCCGTTCGGCGTTGACCGGGTGGACGACATGGGCCTGGCCTCGAACAACCCTCAGGTTGACGACGGAGGTGCGTTCGCCTTTCAGACGCTGGCGGCCGAGTTGAGCTGCGCGGGAGCTTTCGATCAACTCGCGGCCCTGGCGAACACGCACCGCGTCACGTTCTATCCCCTCAAGCCACCGGTCATCGACACGGCGATCAGCCAGCTCGGAGAGAGCGCCAGGGACCGCGGCTCGATCGCCGAGTTGTCGGACGTGCGTTCCGGTCTGAACAGTCTGGCCGCCCTGACCGGCGGCCTCTCCTTCGTCTCCGATACCGGCGTCGCCGAGTTCCTGCAGTCGACCCGCACCGACATTTCGACCTACTACTCGCTCTCCTTCACGCCGCCGGACTCGATGGGCGACACCGGCATCCGCGAGATCACGCTCCGGCTGCGGCAGCGGCCTCTCGCCCGGAACGGCTCGCTCCGCTACCGGGCGAGCTACGCGCCGGTGACGATCCAGCAGAACCTCGCCAGCCGAGCCTGGGGAACGCTGCTGTTCGGCTGGGAGGAGAACAACCACGGCATGGAGGTCCAGGTCAGGAGGTCCGCGTCGCGCGAACGGCCGGACCAACCCGGGCAGACGCCGCTGGAGGTCAGGGCCAGCCTGCCGATCGGTGACCTCGAGCTCGCCCCCACCCGTGCGACCCGAAACCCGGTCGCCAGCGGCTTCTTCCGCGTCGTGGTGCAGGTCCAGCGCGACGACGGCAGCCGAATGCCTCCCCAGCACTTCGACTTCGAGTTGAACGTGCCGGTCGCCGAACTCGAACAGGCAGCGGGCCAGTACATCGCCGTCCGCAGCGAAGTGCTGCTGCCGCCGGGTTCCTACCGCCTGGCGGTCGGCATCTGGGAGGAGAACAGCGGACGCTCGTCGTTCGTGGTGCGGGAGCTGGCGGTCCAGCCGGACCCGAGCGTCGCCTGAGTCACCGCTGCAGCAGGTAGTTCACCTTGACGATCAACTGCCGGCCCAGCGGCTCGCGGCGGCTGATCGTCTCCGCCGTCCAGTTCTCGTTGTAGACGATGAAGAGGTCCGAGCCCGGCCGGTAGATCCAGTGGAAGCGCGCGTTGACGCCCAGCAACTCGTCGGACGTGTTGTACTGGGCCAGCAGGTTCAGCCGGATGTTCGGGCTGAACGAAACGTCGATCCTCTGGCGGAACTGGTCGAAGCTGAAGCTGCCGGCCTGGAGCTTCACGTCCGCGTAGGTCCACTGCGTCGAGACGCGAATGAACCGGGACAGGCGGAAGGTCAACCCGGAGTTCGTTCTCAACCAGTTGCCGTCGAAGAAACCGCCCCCGAAGGTGATGTTGTCGAACCAGACGGCCCGCCTGGCGCTCGTCGAGAACCCGCCGGCGAAGCCGTCGTTCTCGTAGAGACCCGGCTGGACCACGATCCCCGGGGAAATCTCGAACGGGACGAACAACTGTTCCTTCGTTCTCCTCAGGCCGGACCAGAGGAACTCGCCGCTCAGGGTCTGAAGGCCCAGCGGCGAGATGCCGACCGTCTGGCTCTCGAGGCGGCCGTCGCTGCTCCGTTCGAAGCGCTCGTAGCTGAGGTCCGACCACCAACTGAGGAGGCCGGCTCTCTCGATCCTCGGCCGCCACTCGAGACGCGGATTGATCATCCGGAAGTCGCGACGCTGCAGGAATCCGACCGCCGGTTCGTAGTCCGGCTGTACCTCGACGTAGTCCCCCGTCAGACTGAGCTCCGGCCCCTGGTAGATGAAGCCGGCCCCACGCGTCTCGTTGGCCTCCTGCTCGGAATCCGGGACTCCCCGATCGCTCACCGCCCAGAACCCGGAGAACTCGAGGCGTTGAGTCGGCTTGAAATCCAGGTCGAGTCCGTAGAGCCGTTCACTCTCGAACCCCTCGCGGCTCCTTTCCGTGAAGATGCCGCCGACCGTTGAACGGTCGCCGATGTTCCGGGTAACTCGGGTCACGCCGTAGGTCGTCCCGGGAACGAGCACTTCGCCGCCGTCGTCGAGGAGCGCCCCGGTCCGCGCGCCGAGAGCGCCGACGTTCCAGCCCCCGGCGCGGCCCGTGAGCCTGGCCCCGTACTCGAGCGGGACGGTACGACCCTGATCGAGCCCGATGCGGCGGGAAAAGAACGGCCTCATCAGCGAACTCTCCCACGGCACCTTGGGCCTGGGACCGAAATCGAACACACCGGCGTTCTCGAGGAAAAAGTCGCGCTTCTCCGGGAAGAACAGGGAGAACCGCGTCAGGTTCACCTGCTGGTCGTCGACTTCCGTTTCGGCGAAGTCCGTGTTCCAGGTCAGGTCCAGGACCATCGAACGGGTCAGGCCCCACTTCAGGTCGATGCCGCCGTCCGAGTCGTCGGCGCTGCCCAGAACCGGGTCCTCGGTGCGGCCGCCAATGACGTAGGGCTTCACGTCGAACTGACGCGAAGGCCGGAGCCCTCGAAGACCGATCAAATCCCCCGCCAGGGAGACGCGATACACCGCGATCTTCCCCTGCTGGGTCAGATCCTCTGCGCTGGCTTCGAGAGGCAACGCCGCCCAGTGGGTCTCCTCGTTGCGCCGGCGGATGACCCGCTGGACGTTCAAGCCCCACTTCTCGACCTGGGGATCGAAACGAAGCGTGGAGACCGGAATCGCGATCTCCGCCACCCAACCGGCCGCGGCCCGACGCGCCGAAACCCGCCACACGCCGTCCCACGCCCAGTTCACGTCCCTGCCTTCATCGGTGATCAGCGCGTCGCCGCGGGCGCCGTTCGGGTTCGTCACCAGGACGTAGCCATTGCGGAGGTCGTGGAACGTGTCCAGCATCAGGAGGATCGAGTCGTCCTGGAACAGGTCGCTGTCCCTCTCCATCTCCTTCGCCACGATCCGCTCCGGCTCGCGGTCGTTCGCGCGCACCGCGACGAACAGGGTGTCGGGCGTGTAGGCGACCGCGAACTCCGTCGTTTCCGTCGACGGAGCGCCGGGACTCGGATCGCGCTGCGTGAAGTCGCCCGCCCACTCGGCCTCAAGCCAGGCGGAGTCCGTCAGTTCGCCGTCGACCCGAACCGGCTGCCCGATCTGGAGCGCCGTGACGGTGGGCCGGTCCTGGGAGGCGATCGGGGAAGAAGCCAGCAACGCGAGACCGACACCGCACAAGACTGCCCGGAGCTCGCTGAACCCGCCCATCGCGCAAATCTTAGGGGCTTGCGCCGTAGCGCGCCATGCGTGAGCTTTCGGCGCCAGCGGACCCGCACCGATGCGCGGTACGCTGGAACGTCCGAACCGGCAACGAGGGAGCCCGGCGATCGCCGCCGGCGCCGAGACCGCAGGAGACATACGATGTCCGCACGCATGCTGTTGATCGCCCTGGGCTGCGCCGGCGCGGCCGGATTCCTCGGAGCAGCCGGCAACGACAAGACCTCCGACACGATGGCCTCGGCGGCGAACAACCTGCTCGCCGCGCTGAGCGACGAGCAGCGCGCGACCGTCATGCTCGGCTTCGACGCCGCCGAACGCGTCGACTGGCACTTCATCCCGAAGGAGCGCAAAGGGCTTTCCATGCTGGACATGGACCCCGCCCAGCACCACCTCCTCCACGCCCTGCTCAGCGCCTCCCTGAGCCGCACGGGCTACGGCAAGACGACCACCGTGATGAGCCTGGAGACCGTACTGCGCAGGCTCGAGGAAGCGGCCGGCGCCAACCGCTTCACGTCGATGCGGGATCCGCTCCGCTACCACGTGACGTTCTTCGGCGAACCGAGTGAAGACGGCGACTGGGGCTGGAGCTTCGAGGGGCACCACGTGTCGCTCAACTTCACCGTCGTCGCCGGCGACGCGACCGCCTCCACGCCCCTGTTCCTGGGCGCCAATCCGCACCGCGTTCCGAGCGGTCCGCGTGAAGGGCTGCGCGCCCTGGGCCGCGAGGAGGATCTCGCCCGCGCCCTGCTCGACTCCCTCGACGACGATCAGCGCAAGCGGGCCGTGATCGGCGACGAAGCGCCTCGCGACATCTTCACGTCGAACCAGCCGCGAGTGACGCCCGAAGAGGCTCGGGGCCTGGCCGCGAGCGCGCTCCGGCCCGAACAGCGCGAACTGCTCGACGCGCTGATCGAGGAGTACGCGGGCAACGTGCCGCCGGACCTGGCCGAGAAGCGCCGCGCCCAGGTCGAGGCGGCCGGCGACGCGATCCACTTCGCCTGGATCGGTCCGGCAGAGCCCGGAGCGCCCCACTACTACAGGGTCCAGGCGCCGGATTTCGTCATCGAGTACGACAACGTCCAGAACCGCGCGAACCACAGCCACACCGTGTGGCGCGACTTCGACGGCGATTTCGGCCGCGATCTGCTGGCCCAGCACCACCGCGACTACAAGCACTGAACTGCCGTCCAGCGACCGGCAAGTCGTTGCTAGGGTAGCGCCCCCAAACCACCCAGGAGGCGCAATGTCAGCACCCAAGCCCGGCACGCCCGAGTGGCTCGCCCAGGTCCAGGAAGAAACGGTCGACCCGGCGCGCCGGATCGTCGATCCGCACCACCACCTCTGGCGGCGTCCCACCGGCGACTACCTGCTGGAAGACCTGTGGGGCGACACGGAGGGTGTCGGTGCGGACGGCCAGAGCCACAACGTCGAGAAGACCGTGTTCGTCGAGTGCCGTGCCTGCTACCGCGAAGACGGACCGGAGCACCTGCGCTGCGTCGGCGAGACGGAGTTCGTCGCGGAAGCTGCCGCCGCCTCCGCGAAAGGTGACGGTGCGACGATCGCCGGCATCGTCAGTCACGCGAATCTGACCCTGGGCGAAGGCGTCGCCGAAGTGCTCGACGCCCACGAGGAGGCCGGTAATGGCCTGTTCCGCGGCATCCGCCACTCAGGCGCCCGCGATCCGCACCCCGAGCACCTGCGGATCGCCGGGCGGGCGCCGGAGGGCCTGTACGCCCGCGACGACTTCCGGCGTGGCATGGCGGTACTGGGACAGCGCGGCCTGACCTTCGACACGTGGCACTACCACCACCAGAACGGCGACTTCGCCGATCTGGCGCGCGCCGTGCCCGAAACGACGATGATCCTGGACCACTTCGGCACGCCGCTAGGCGTCGGTCCCTACGCGGACAAGCGCGAGGAGATCTTCGAGGCCTGGAAGCGGGACATCGCCGAGATCGCGGAGTGCCCCAACGTGGTTGCCAAGATCGGCGGCCTGGCGATGCCCGACAACGGCTTCGGCTGGAGCGAGCGCTCCACGCCCGCGACCTCCGACGAACTCGTCGCCGCCCACCGCCGTTACTACCTGCACACGATCGAGTGCTTCGGCCCCGAGCGCTGCATGTTCGAGAGCAACTTCCCGGTCGACAAGCTCTCGATCCACTACCACGTGCTCTACAACGCGCTGAAGAAGATCGCGGGCGGGTTCCCGGACGACGAGCAGGACGCGATGTTCTACCGGACCGCGGCCAGGGCCTACTCCCTGTGAGGCGGCGGCTCCAGGCTGTCGCCTGCGGCCTTCTGGCCGCGGTGTTCGCCTGGAGCCACGCTCAGGAACCGAGGTCCGGCGAACCGCCGCCGCGCCGCTGGACGACGCTCGAGCGCCTGTCCGCCGAGCGCCTCGCGTCGGCGCACGCCGATGTCGAACGGCTACGCGCCGCCGTCCAGCCGCCGCCGTCGCTTCCCGGCCTCAACGACTACCGCGGCGTGTTCCACGCTCACGCCGGCGACTCCGCTCACACCGGCGGCACACCTGAGGAGCTGCTACGGGACGCCAGGAGAATCGGCGTCGACGTCGTCTTCCTCTCCGACCACTACCGGCCGCCGCGCGACTTCATGGACGGTTGGCGCGGACTTCACGACCGCGTGCTGTTCATCCCCGGCTCGGAGGCGCACGGTTTCCTGATCCACCCCGAGGAGTCGGTCGTCGAGCACATGGGCGCCGACGCCGGCACCCTGCTGCGCCATGTGAACCGCGGCGCCGGCATGGCCTTCCTCTCCCACGTCGAAGAGCGGGTCGACCATCCGATGGACGGCCTGACCGGCATGGAGATCTACAACCGCCACGCCGACGCCCTCGACGACGGCGACTCGATGCAGGCCCTGGTCGCCTGGATCGTCGATCCCGACCAGTCGAAGGCCCTGGCGCGGGCCGTCGAGCTGTACCCCGAGGAGGTCTTCGGCGCCCAGTTCGACTACCCCACGGTCTACCTCGACAAGTGGGACCGGGAAACCGCCCACCGCCGGATCGTCGGCGTCAACGCGAACGACTGCCACCACAACCAGGTCTTCGTCGTGATCAAGGTCGACGACGAGTCCGTCCGCGTCGGCACGATCGTCGACGATCCGGACGAAATGAGGGTCCTGACCGCAGCGGACGCGCCCGGCATCCCCGAACTCGTGCGCGGCCACGAGCGCGGCGCTGTCATCGGCCGTTACGACCTCGACCCCTACTGGGTGTCGATGCGGAACTCGACCACCCACGTCCTCGCGCCGACGCTCGACGAAGCATCCATCCGGGCCGCTGTAGACGCCGGCCACGTCTACGTCGCCCACGACTGGCTGGCCGATCCGACCGGCTTCCAGTTCTTCGTCGGCGAACCCGAAGCACCGGCCGCCATGATGGGCGACGAGTGGACCCTGGAAGCCGGCGCCACGGCCGAACTCACGGCCCGCTTCCCCTTACCCGCAACCATCCGCCTCATCCGTAACGGCGAAGAGATCGCCGTCACCGAAGCCCGCTCCCTCACACACCGCCTCGATCGCCCGGGCGTCTACCGAGTCGAAGGCTGGCTGGGAGTCGACGGCGAATTGCGGACGTGGATCTACTCGAATCCGGTGTACGTGAAGCAAGCCGGCAACGGCCTCGCGCGGATCCCACCGGCGACCAGCCAGAACGCCGCCAGCACCCTTTGACTCAGTTCTCGGACTTGCCGCGTTTCCGCGATTCCTGGATCACTGCCAGGTGCTCCTCCCAGTCCGGTTCAACGCCGGGAGCCTGAGCCGCATCGCACTGCCGAAAGAAGTCCTGCACTTCGGCGACCGACTTGAAGGGCCGGTGATCCTGCCGCTGTCGGTCGCTTGGCGATTCTCTACGCATTCGGGGATCCCTCGTCAACCACTGTACGCAGGACTCTAACCTCCTCTTCGGTGCACGAGCCAGGACCGCGGGCCACCGGGACGCCGCGTAGACGACCTCCAGCCTGGGCGAGCGGCGTCCACTGCGAGACGCCGGTGGCGCCATGCATCTGGATCGCCTGG
>VXUF01000045.1:18708-31482 GCA_009837085.1 Holophagales bacterium | reverse complement strand
GTTCTCAGGGTACGCGCCAGTCCTATTGGCGGTTGCCGATCGAGTCCTCAAAGAAGACAATCCATCCACGCTGGTCTCTAGAGTTCAAGACAACCACGAGCCAGTCACGCTGCAGAGTGTCGTGGATGCGATCCTAGTTCGGGACCGCGACAAGCTGAGGTCGATCGATTTCGAAGACCGGAATCTGCTCGAAGTGCTCTACAGCCCGACTGAACAGATGGACAGGCTCGCAGCTCGAGTTTACAACCTACCCGTTCCAGAGCAGACGGTCCGGATGAGTCACAGCGATGCAAAACGCTATGAGGAGGCTTTAGAATCTTGGTTCCCGGACCACCCTTTCCTGGCGGTGCCCCGCTCTTCGGTGTTCGACGCTGCGATAGCGGCAGACGCGCTGTCGAGGCCGGCATTCGCTGCTGCTGCTCTCTCTAAGGAACTGCGACGCGGCGCAGCCGCGAATCCGTTTCTTTCTGTGTTCTATCCCGGAAAGGGCGAGACAACATTTCCTTCCGAGCATGTCGGTGTTGTCTATGCGTCGGTTCGCTCCCGCCTCAAGTTGACGGAGGCGGCCACGCTCTCGGTGATTGGAGGGGCAGAGCGTGATGGCGATTCATTCCCGGGAGATTCGTCTGCCGAGGTGGAGATCTCGCTCTTCGGGGAGAAGCAAGACGATGTTGCGACCGGAGCTATCGACGGAGCAGGGGTTCTAGTTCTTGGTGCACATGTTGCCGATGCTCACATTTACCTACCCGATGGGACCGTGGAGCTCGGAAGCGGGAGCGAGGCCACGGTCGCTGGGCCGGTGAGTATCGAGTGTAGTGCACTCTCAATCGACGCGCAGAACATCGTGGTCGAGTCGGCTCGGGGCGATCAGGAGTCCTCCGTTTTTCTTCAGGCAGAGGAGGGCGTTGGACACTGTCCATCGAACTTGACGGTTCGAGAGGGCGTGAGCCTCGCGGTGTGCTGGCCCGGAGCCGAGATTTACCCATGGACTAGGTTCGCCAAGGGCCTTCCCGAGATTGACGATGTTGCGATCTCGGAGGCCCTGAGGCGTTTCAGAATGTTCATGAGCGTGTTTCGAGGAGGAAAGGGGCGAGGGCTGTCTCGGAGTAGGTCGAAGATCGAATCCGGCCGCATGACCAAGGGCGCAGGCGAGGTAGTGCTAGAGGCTCTTCTTCGGGAGGGGATCCTTTCGCGTGACGACAAGTCGTACTTCCTCAGCACAGATGTCCTGGGCGAGAAGCTAGGTGTCAATTGGGTCGACTGTCAGCAGTACAAGTTCGGACCTCGTGTCCTAGACTTCTTCAGACAGGTCCTAAGGAGGTGAGGCGCGGCTTTGGAGAGCAGGACCGCGCGATGAGCGTATGGTCAGGTTAGGTGGCCCACGTGAGTGCCTATGGCGGCGCAACAGATGCCGGCGTGTTTCCTTTGAGTTAGTGGTCCGGCGGAGATAGGGCACCTATGCGTAGCTGGAGGGCGGCGCCGCGTAGCATGATGGCGAAGACCCGGTGCCGTTCGGTGAATTCGGTTGGGTCCGGAGCCCCGGGAACCGTCGCGCGAAAGCCGGTTCGCAGGAGCCGGTCGTCGCCGTGGTGGGTGGCGACATCGGGTCGCTCCCGGTTGGCGCCCAGGCTCGCCAGGAACTCCCCGTCCCGATAGATGACGATCTGACGCGGGCGCTCGCCGCGTTCGAGATCCGCGGCCCAGCCTTCGATCACGGTACGGTCCGCCCGCTTTCTGACGAGATCGATCGCGCCGTCGAAACCGTTGCCCGGGGAGACTACGGTCAGCCGGCGGCCGTCGCTCGCCGGGAGGATCTCGGTGCGGCGTGGACCTCTCTGCAGGGGCCGGTACGCGAAACGGAGACGCGTCGCGGCTCGTCGGCGCGAGATCGCGTAGGCCACGACTCCTTCGCGTTCGATCGAGTCGCGGAGAGCGTCGAGCGGCGGATGGGCGAGAACGAAGCCGCTCCAGCGATGGCGGTCTCCGTGCCGGGAGGCGACATCCGGTCGTTCCACGCCGGTTCGGCCGATCCAGAGCGGCCGATCGCCGAGGAAGGCCACCACTTCGCGATTGCCGCCGGGATCGGCAAGATCCGCAGCCCAGCCCTGAAGTCCAAGCGACTCCGGCAGGCTGGCTTCGAGAAAGCCGGCCATCGCGGACGGCGTCACGTCGATTCGTTCGGGTTCGTAGTCCACGCCACCGGCTGGCCAACGGAGCAGGGCGTCGACGCGCCCTTCGGCGTTGCGCGACAACTCGTACACCGCTGGCTCCGGAGCGACCGACAGATCCTGGACGTGACCGCCGCGTCTCGCCAGCAGCCGCAGCCGGCTGCCTCCGGAGGCCGTCGCGGACGGCACCGAGATCCTGAAGCTGATCTCCAGTCGCCCGTCCGGTCGATCGTCCGCGCGGCGGAAGAACCGGTCGTCCATGCCTCGGTAGAGCAGGTGTTCGCCCTCGAAGACGAAGAACTCATCGACGAGGACGGGCTCGGCCTCGGGTTCCTGGATGAAGCGGCCCCGGAAGCCTCCGGCCACCAGTTCGAGTTCGTGCTCGTACAACCAGCCCACGTTCTGGAGCACTTCGCCGCCGGGCAACTGGACTCCGCGGACCCCTCCCTGGCCTGGCACCAGCCGTGCCGGCGGCTGGTCGTCTCGGAGTGGCCGGAGTACGGCCAGCTGATCGGCCGCCGGATCGCCTTCTTCGATCGCGTAGACATCGAGGTGGCGACGACCTGCCGACAGCCAGCGCTCGTCGACGAGAGCCGAGAAGCGGCTGACGTCGTCGCCGTCCACGAAGGTCTCCGTCGTTGAGCGTACGATCCCGTCGACGGCGACTGCCAGCTCGGTACTTCGGGCGACGCCTGGCTCGATTCGCCCGCTGACGAGGCTCGGAACGAAGCCGGTCTCCGGTCGTACGTCCCCGTAGGCATGCGCGCCGGCGAGGATCGCACGTGGGGCTTTGCCGCTGCTGATGTCGCGCCTCGCCTTGGTGAAGTCGGTCACCGGACGCCCGATCAGGTCGCGGCGCGGTCCGGCCGCGAACACGCCCTCGAACGGATGTGTTTCCGTGCCGAAAAGGCCGTGCAGCCGGTCCAGGGTCTGCTGGCGGCGAGCCGGATCAGTACGGAAACTCTGGACCGCTTCACCTTCGTCGAAGCAGCAGGTCGTGAGGTTCCGGGCCGAGTCGTCGGAGAGTTCGAGGCCGTCGACGGTCCACGGGGGCTCCGCGCCGACTGCGGCGGCGATCGTGGGCACGATGTCGATGGTCCGCACGGCGTGTTCGAAGATCGAACCGCGTGCCTGTCCGGGACGCTTGACGAACAGGGGCACTTCGAGCACGTCCTCCAGATTCGTCTCGGTCGGAAGACGGCGTGGCACCCCGGGCCGGAAGCTGTGGCCGTGGTCGGCAGTGACGATGATCAGCGCCTGGTCGTACATGCCCAGGCTTCTGAGCCGGTCCATGAGTTGCCCGAGCACGCGGTCGGCGTATCCCACCTGGAGGAGGTGGCGCTGGAGTCCATGCACTGTCAGCCATTCGTCTTCGGGCAGCCTCCGCCCGTCGAATCCATGGGGCAGGGCGCGGGCGCCGACGGGTCGATACTCGCGGCCGGATGGCAGGTACTTCCAGGGTCGGTGAGGAATGTTGAGATGGAGGTAGTAGAAGCCCGGCGCGGAGTCTTCGACTGGTCTCATCCGATCGAGGAAGTCGGCGACCAGCCGTGGAACATCCTGGTTCAGGGCGCCTCCGCGGCCTGGGCGGTCACCCTCTCGTTCCTGTGGGGAACGGCTTGCGTCCCGGAAGTCCGTCCAGGTGTTGCGAATGTCCGGCAGACTGTCCGTGAACGCCGTGGGCAGGAGGAGGTGGGCGTAGACGACGCCCAGATCGTCGATGACCGCCGCCAGCCGCGTCGGTGCTCCCGGTCGCGTCTCTTCGGCGCAGATGGCGGGCGGACACAGCAGGGACAGCGTCTCCTGGGCCACGATCCGGTACCGACCCGCTACCGCGAGCCACGTGAAGAGGTTGTTGGAGTGGTCGCGGTAGTGCGCGGTGCCGCCGGGCCGAGGCTGTCGGCCCGTGAGCAGGGCGGGGATTGCCTTCGACGTTTGCAGACCGACGGTGACGGCCCGCCGATACCAATCCGATCCGATGGCAAGCTCGGCGAAAGCAGGAAAGCGGTGCGGGTCGATCGAACCATCCTGGCGCTGGAGCGAACTCGCCGGCAGCTCGTCGAAGACAACCAGGACGATCGGAAGATCGCTGGCGAAGGCGGCCGCTTGTGCGATCTCGGGGGGTGGCCTGAAGTCCTCTCCCGGCAGGTCGCCAGGCAGCAGAGTGCGCACGCCGGGCCGCACCAGGAAGAGGGTCGGCGCGATCAGAGCGGCGGCTGCCGTGATGCCGACGAGCTGAGCGAAACCGTGCCAGCGATGGAGGACCAGGACGAGGCCCACGCCGCCGGCGAGAGCGAGGGCCGCGACAGGAGCCGCGGGCGCGTTGGCAAGCAACTCGAGATCGAGCAGTTGCAGGAGGAATGCGGCGGCCAGGAGCGCCCGCAGGCCGTTGAGGTACCAGCGGCCGATGCGGCCGTTCGTCGTGGCCGGGTGGGCCAGCGGTGCCGCCAGCAGCGCCGGCATGGCGAGCGAGAGACCCAGCGCCAGGGCCAGGAGAGGCACACCGCTGAGTCGGTGGGCAACCAGGAAGTCCGGTTCCTTTCCGATCAGGTCGAAGATCGGCTGCGCAACGGCAAACGCCCAAAGACCGAAGATGTGCGCCGCCGGCAGGACGCGTCGGGTGCCCTGGATCGGTTGTCGCCTATCCTCGCTTCGGTCAGCGGACTTGCTCACCGGGGGTCCTCGCCGGGAGGAGCGTTTGGCGCCCGGAGCGGCAGTTCGACGGCGGCGCCGCGGAGCATGATCGCGAAGACCCGGTGTCGCTCGCCGAAGGTCGCGGGCTCCGGTGCATCGGGAACTTCGCCGCGGAAACCCGTGCGCAGCAGCCGCTGGTCGTCGTAGTGTTCCCGGACGTCCGGCCGGTCTCTGTTGATGCCCAGGCTGGCCAGGAACTCGCCGTCGCGGTAGATGACGATCTGACGGGGCCGTTCGCCGCGCTCGAGGTCGGCGGCCCAGCCTTCGAGGACCGTGGCGTCGTTCCTCCTGGTCACGACGTCGAGTGACCCATCGAAGCCGTCGCCCGGCGGTTGCACGCTGAGCCGCCGGCCATCGGTGACCGGCATCGTCTCGCTACCGCGCCGCCCGCGTTCGGTCGGCTGGTAGGAGAAGCGGAGGCGTGTCGCCCGCCCGCGGCGCGAGACGGCGTAGGCGACGACGCCTTCGCGGTGCAGTGCGTCGTACAGACTCTCGCCCTGGCCGAAGCGCTGGCCTTCGGAGGCGCCGGCGGGGGGCCGGAGCAGGAAGCCGCTACGCGCGTGTTCGCTGCCGTGGCGTGCGGCCACGTCCGGTCTCTCGAGAGCCACTGCGCTCACCGCGAACGGACGGCCGGCCAGGAAGGCGACGACTTCCTCGACGCTGCCCGGGTCCTCGCGGTCGATGGCCCAGCCCTGAAGCGTGAATCCGCTCTCGATGCTGCCGTCCAGATTGCCGAACAGACCTGCCGGATCGGGCCGCGCGACCCGGAAGCGGGCCGGGGAATCGTCCTGAGCGCTCCTGGAGCGACGGATCAGCGCCTCGATCCGGCCTCGCTCGTCGCGGGCGATGGCATAGACCGGATAGCGGGCCCGTTGGACGTGCTCCAGTTCGATGTCGCCATCGGCTTCCGAGACAAGGAAGACATCCACCTGGTTGAGGCCGGCCGCGAGCCCGGCCTCGGGCACTACCGCGGCGACGCGGAGACTCCCCTCAGGACCGATGTGGGGCTTCACGGTAGCGACGATCACGCCGTTCAGGGCGACTGCGACGTCCGGGTCGCCCGGAAGGCTCCGTTGGTCGAAGGAGCCTTCGACCAAGGCCGGAACGTGCGTCCGGTCTGGGTCGACGTGATCCCAGGCCCAGGCGTCGGTGAGCTCGATGGTCGACTCACTGCTCTTGACTGTGAAGTCGCTAGCGGTGCGCCCGTGGAGCTCCGGGCGAGCGCCGATCGCCATCGGGTCGTTCGACTCCCCCAGGAGCCCTGCCTGCTCGGCGAGCCGGCCTTGCCGCCACGACTCGCGGTCGGCAGCGAACTCGACTTCGCCCGCGTACTTGCCGACCATCGTCGGTGGGGCCGACGCGCTCTCTGGCAGCGGCGCCAAGCCCTCCTCGGCACCGGCCAGCTCGAGGATCAGCGGCGTCAGTCCGGCGAGGGAGACCGGTGCCTGATCGACGTCGGGTTGCTGCTGGAATGGCGCCTTGACCAGCAGAGGCACGTTGGCGAGGTCGAGCGGTTGGCCGCCTTCGAGGTCGGTGAGTTCCAGCAGGCGCCGGGACCTGCCGGGTCGGAAGGCGATCCCGTGGTCCGCGGTGATCACGATCAGGCTCCGGTCGAACAGGCCCGTCGACTCGAGCCGGGCCGTCAGTTCGCCAATCAGGCGGTCCAGGAACTCGACCTGCAGCAGGTAGCGCTTCCGGTGGTGCAGCACGGGCCAGGGGCTCTCGCTCCAGAACTCCCGTTCGAGTCCATGGACACCGCCGGAGGGCGTCTCATAGCGACGTCCGGAGGGCAGGTACTCCCATGGCACGTGCGGCAGCATGGAATGGAGGAAGTAGAAGCCCGGTCGCTCCTTGGGCATTCCGATCGCCTGAACGAAGCGACGGAACTCGGCCGCGCGGTCCGTTCGGCTCAGGTGGAACAGGGCGCGGGGAACCGGCTGATCTGTCGGCGGCGCCACGGCCGTCCGGGGTCCTTCGCGGCCGAAGCCGCTCCAGGTCTGCGTCACCTCCGGCAACCGGTCGCTCCAGGGCGACGGCAGGGTGAGTCTGAGCCAGACCAGCGAAAGGTCGGAAACCAGGAGGCCGAGGCGTTCGCGCGCGGGCTGCCGTGACTCGGCGAGCAGGTTCAGCTGAGGTGGACACAGCGAAGTGATCGGCTCGACGACGTGCAGGTCGTGGCTTGCTGCGAGCAGGGTGAACAGGTTGACCGGGTGCTCGGCGGCAGTCGGGAGTTGCCCCCGACGGGCCTCTGAACCGGTCAGCATCGCCGGCACTGCGAGCTCGGAGACGTCCGCGGCCGCCGTTGTGTTGGGGTACCAGGTGGCCTGGTCGGCGAGCGCTGCCAGATTAGGGAGGCGCTCCCGGTCGATCGAGCCCGTCCGGTCCAGGATCGAGGTCAGGGACCACTCGTCGAAGATGACGAGCACGATGGGCGCGCGCGCCCCGGTGTCGGTTTCGTCCACGACGACGTCGCGGCTTGCGAAGGCAGCGCTCTGCCGGACGCGAGAGTCGATCAGCAGCAGTGCCGGAACGACGACTGCAGCCGCGGACAACAGCAGGCCGAAGTACCGGACTCCCTGGAAGCGGAGATAGGCCCAGGCGGCGGCCGCGCCCGCGGAGGCCGCGGCGGGAATGGCGGCGGTCGCGGGTTGGTCCTGGAGCGCCTGGAGGGCGATGATCGCGGTCAGGAGGCCTGCCGCCGCTGCCGCGGTCGGCCGGGTCCAGACGGGGCGGATGACCCGCGCGAGGAGAACGGGCAGGCCGAAGGCGAAGACCGGAACGATCGCCAGCAGAACGACGAGCGTCAGGACGTCGAGCAGGGAGAGATCCCGGATGGCGAAGAACTCCGGCGCCCGCCGCAGCAGGTCGTAGAGCGGTTGGGCGAACGCGAGGCTCGAAAGCCCCGCGATCGTCGCAAGGCCCGTTGCAAGGGGCCGTTGCGGGTCGCCCCGGTCTGGCCGCTGGCGCTCGGACATGGGCAGTCATGCTACTTGGGTGCTGTAGCCTGCCGCCGTCATGGCGGTCGCCGCGCCAGAAGCGCATCGCAGCACGACCCACCCGGTCGACGTCGGCGGCGTGGTCGTCGGCGGAGGCGCGCCGGTGGTCGTCCAGTCGATGACGAGCACCGACACCGCGGACATCGAGGCCACGACGGCCCAGGCGCTGGCGCTGGCCGAGGCCGGTTCGGAGCTCGTGAGGGTCACCGTGAACGTCGACGCGGCGGCGCTCGCCGTGCCGGAGATCCGGGCCCGGCTCGACGCGGAGGGCTGCGACGTACCGTTGGTCGGCGACTTCCACTACAACGGCCATGTCCTCCTGGAGCGGCATCCGGCCTGTGCGGGTGCGCTGGCGAAGCTGCGGATCAACCCCGGCAACGTCGGCCGGGGCGGTCGGCGCGATCCCCAGTTCGCGGCGATCTGCGAGGTGGCGCGGAGGCTCGGCAAGCCGGTCCGGATCGGCGTCAACGGCGGGTCGCTCGACCAGGATCTGCTGGTGTCGAAGATGGAGGAGAACACGGAACGCGACCTCGGCAGGACGTCTGAGGAGATCGTCGGCGAGTGCATGGTGCTGTCGGCGCTCCGGTCGACGGAGCTGGCGCTCGACTGTGGCCTGACGCAGGAGCAGATCGTCATCTCGTGCAAGGTGTCCTCCCCGCCGGACCTGATCGCCGTCTACCGCGACCTGGCGAGCCGCACGAGACAGCCGCTTCACCTCGGCCTGACCGAGGCCGGTATGGGCCTCAAGGGCCTGGTGTGGTCATCGTCGGCGATGTCCGTGCTGCTGACGGAGGGCATCGGGGACACGATCCGAACGTCCCTGACCCCGCGACCCGGCGGCGACCGCCGGGAGGAGGTTCACGCCTGCCGCGAGCTGCTCCAGGCGCTGGGCCTCCGCGCCTTCGCGCCCAGCGTTACCGCCTGCCCGGGTTGCGGCCGCACAACGAGCACGACCTTCCAGGAGCTGGCGCTGAAGGTCGAGGACTTCATCGAGGCGAACATGCCGGAGTGGCGCCGCCGCTACGACGGCGTCGAGGAACTGAAGCTCGCCGTCATGGGCTGTGTGGTGAACGGTCCGGGCGAGTCGAAGGCTGCCGACATCGGCATTTCGCTGCCGGGCACCGGCGAAGCGCCGACGTGTCCGGTCTACGTCGACGGTCGCCGGTTCACGACGCTTCGGGGCACCGCCGCGGAACTGTCGGAGAAGTTCACCCGGATCGTCGGCGAGTACGTGGAGAGCCGGTATCCGTCGAAGGCGTAGGCGGTTCTCCTCTACGGCAGATCGCGGAACTCGGGGCTCTGAAGCCAGTCCCTGGCGTAGCGCTCCGTGATCTCGTCCATCGCGGCCCGGGATCTGGGGTACCGGCCCTTGTCGTCGGTGTCGTCGATCCAGCCCGCCAGCGCTTCGCGCATCTCGTTCAGCACGCCGGCATGGGCGGGATCTTCGGCCAGGTTGACCACTTCGTCCGGATCGTTCTCGAGATCGTAGAGCTCTTCGGCCACGCGTTGTCCATAGGGCGCGGCCTGGGCGGGGGTCAGCCTGCCTTCCTCGGCCAGTCGCCGGATCGTCAGGAAACTGCTGTCATCCGGATCGCCCGCGAGGTCGATCATCTCCCGATGGCCCCAGTTGATGAGCGGTCGGTCCAGCAGGAAGTTCCTGACGTAGTGGAAACGCGGCCCCACCACCGATCGGACCCGGTCGATGACGTTCGACATGCGGTCGGCCGACGTGAACACGTAGTCGCGGCGGTAGTCCGGACCGAAAACGTCCTTCGCGTCCATGAACTCGGGCACGTCGAGGCCGGCGAGCGCCAGCGACGTGGCCGCGATGTCCATCAGGCTGACGAGATCGGCCCGTCGCGTGCCGGGCTTGACGACCTCCGGACATCCTGGCGCAACGACGATCAGCGGAATCCTCAGGCCTTCGTCGTACGAGAACTCCTTGCTCCGGGGCAGATCCGAACCGTGGTCTGAGAAGAGCACGAGGACGGTGCTTTCCCAGAGTCCGTCGGCCCTCAATTGCGCCACCAGCTCGCCGACCTGGTGGTCGGTGCGAAGTATCGAGTTGTAGTGGTCGGCGATGTGCCGGCGCACCTGGGGGATGTCGGGATACTGCGCCGGCACCGGCACGTCCGCCGGATCGACGGGCCCGAGACCGAGCGCCTT
This sequence comes from Holophagales bacterium, assembly GCA_009837085.1. GTDB lineage: Bacteria > Acidobacteriota > Thermoanaerobaculia > Multivoradales > Multivoraceae > Multivorans. Next base: position 21,458 of record VXUF01000045.1, on the reverse strand, counting down.
CAACTCCTCGGCGATGGTTGCGACGGCCTTGCCGCCGGCCACCTTCGTCTGCCCGAAGAACGGCCTGCCTTCGGGCACGTCGCGCCAGTGTCCGCCACCCGGCGGGCCTTTCCAGGACGGGATGTCCGACGGCTCGGGGCCGATCGTGTAGAGCTTCGCGCGGTCGTAGGTGAAGTTGAAGTCGTCCTTGCTGGCGTTGTAGGTCTCGTAGCCTGCGGCCCGGAACAGTTCAGGCACGGTCACGACCCCTTCCGGCAGATGGATCCGGTAGCCGGGAACCCTCCCCGAACGATGGTCGTGCGCACCGATCCGAATGGCGTAACTGCCGGTGATCAGCGAGGAACGGGTCGGGCTGCACACCGGCGTCGGCGCGTACGCCCGCTCGAAGAGCACTCCCTGTCGCGCCAGCGCGTCGATGTTGGGCGTCTCGACGAGGTCGTGCCCGTAGCTCGAGTACCAGGGCGACTGGTCGTCGATGTCGATCCAGAGAACGTTGGGTCGGACGGTGTCTGGTTGCGTCGCCGTGGCCCCCGCGAGCAACGCAACCAGAGCCAGGAAGATCACTTCGCCAGGCGGCCGTCGAGCTCGAGTTCCGCGGCGATACCCTGCATCGCCGCCAGCACGTTCCCGGCGTGCTGCCAGAGTTCGAGCTCGCCGTCGAAGCATTCGCGGCTGAAGTCGGCGGTGACCTCCTCGACGTGCTCCCGGTCGACGCCGGCGGCGAAGGCTCGCTGCTTCCAGCGCTTGCGGACGGACTTGAGGGGCACGTCGCGCACGTCCTTGCTTGGGCGGATCAGGGCGGCGGCGCTGATCAGGCCGGTGATCTCGTCGCAGGCCAGCAGCGCGTAGTCGCGCGACGTCTCCCGCTCGACGCCGGTGCCCTCCGTGTTGTGGGAGAGGATCGTTCGGATGATGTCCTCGTCGAGACCGCGTTCGCGGAGGATCGCCGCACCGTCGGCGGGGTGCTGCTCGAGGGTCGGGTGGATCTCCCAGTCGAAGTCGTGGAGCAGTCCGGCGAGGCCCCAGGAGTCCGGGTCGCCGCCGAGCTGTTCGGCGTACCAGCGCATGGCGGCCTCAACGGCCAGCATGTGTTTCTGCAGTCCCGTCGCCTTTACGAACTCCTGCACGGTCCGCCACGCTGCTTCTCGGTCCATCCCGGTCAATCTCCCGTGTCCCTTGATTGGCGGGCGATTGTACGCGCTTCGCGGCGCGACGCCGCTCGTTGAACGGCGCGGCGTAGCTACAATCCGGGCGCCATGACGATGGGTGGAGGACCGCACGCGCGGAGGATCAGCTTCGGTGGGCTGTCGGGCCCTCATGCACGTGACCTGCTGCTGCTGGTGGGGGTGCTGTTCGTCACCTTCTCGATGCAGTTCCTGCCCGGGCTGGCCTTCGTGCCCGAACTGATGCGGCTGTCGAGTTCGGTGTGGCAACAGGGGATGATCTGGCAGCTCGTCACCTACCCGGCGGCGGGCTGGGGCGGGCCGTCGATCTGGTTCCTCGTGGGACTCCTGATCTTCTACATGTTCGCGAACGATCTGCGCTGGGCTCTGGGACGCCAGCGTTTCTGGAATCTCCTCTGGATGTCGGCGGGTGCCGCGGCCCTTGTGGCCTGCGTGGTCCAGGTGCTGATCCAGGCCGCGGGTGGTGCGGGGACGGCGGCCTTCGTCCTCATGCAGGGCCAGCAGATGCTGCTGGCGATTGTCATCGCCGGCTTCGCGTTGATCCGGCGCGATGCGACGATCATGCTGTTCTTCGTCCTGCCGATCAAGGCGCGGTGGTTCATCTGGATCGAGATCGCGTTCGCCTGGGTGGGGTTCCTGAGGTACGGCGACCTCGCCGGCTTCCTCGGTATCTGCACCGCGATCGGCGCCGTGTTCGCGTTGCTGCGGCCTGGACGGACGCGTGGCCTGATGCGCGAGATGCGGCTGCGCTACGAGCGCTGGACCGTCAAGCAGAAACTGAACCGGGGCCGCCGCCGCTTCCGCGTCGTCCCGGGCGGCAAGAAGCCGAAGGACGACGATCGCGTCCGCCGCGGCCCCTGGGTCAACTGAACGCGGCTCTCGACTTCCGCTTCATCAACTGGAGCGCCAGCAGGACCGCCAGGAGCGCCAGGACGTAGTGCCACCAGGTCGGTTGCTCGGGCAGGGCGATCTGCTCGACGCGGGCGCTGCCCAGGGCCAGCGCGTTGTGGAGGGCGTGCCAGGCCATGGCGGGGAAGATCGAGCCGGACCGGATGACCGCGACGACCAGGAACACCCCCAGGAGGGAGGTCGGCGGGATGCGGAACAGGTCTACGTGGAAGAAGCCGAAGGCGATGCCCGCGATCAGGACGAGCTGGAGGGTGGTCAGGCGGTTCTTCAGGCCGTGGAGCAGGACGCCGCGAAAGGCGATCTCCTCGAAGATGCCCGGCATCAGGGAGAAGAAGATGAGCATCTGCCAGAGCGGCAGGCCGGCGCCCATGTTCTCGGCCATTGCCTCGATCCAGGCCTCCGGGATGGGCATGGCGAGGCTCGCGAGCCGGACGACGCCGTCCGCCAGCACCAGACCGGCCGGCGCGCCGATCAGCACGCCGAGCCAGGCCCCGGGCGCCGGCGCCCGCAGGGACAGCGTCTCGCGCACCGGCAGCCGGTAGCGGACGATCATCAGCCAAGCGGCAACGCCGAGGACGGAGAGGTTGATCGTGATCAGGACGCGACTGTCGATGCCGCCTCCGATGTTCAGTTGCCACACGAGGAGCAGCGCCCAGA
>VXUF01000045.1:0-18698 GCA_009837085.1 Holophagales bacterium | reverse complement strand
CGCCCGACCCGCCGCGGGAAGAGGGCCGGGCCGCCGGCGAGGTCGGCGGCGTCGAGTTCGCTGGCGGTGATCAGCTTCTCGGCCGACAACGTGCGCAACGAAGCGCGGGCGAGCAGGGCGGCGCCGCCGCCGGTGACCGTCCAGGCGGCGGCGAGGAGCGGCCAGTCGTAGTGGCCGGTCAGGATCTCCCTGGCCGCGACGCCGAGGTTTGCGATCGGCAGCAGGACGATCGCGCTGCGCAGCTCCACGCCCGGCAGGACGGGAATCGCCGCCACGGCCATGGCAACCAGCATGAGCGGCGCGAACAGCAGTTGCGCCTCCTTGTAGGTCTTCGACCGGCCGGAAACGAGCAACAGGCTGCTCGACAGCAGCACGGCGGCCGGGGCGTAGAGCAGGAGCAGCAGCAGGGCGGCGCCGACCGGAATGACGAGTTTCAGGCCGGCGGGCGGCGCGATCACGTCGAGCTGCATCCAGACCACGATGTTCGCGATGTTGAGGACGCTGGTGGCGAAGGCGACAGCGAGAATCGACAGGTTCTTCGCCGTGACGATCTCGACCCGGCTGGCGGCTGTGGTCAGCAGGGTTTCGAGCGTGCCGCGTTCCTTCTCGCCGGCTAGCGCGTCGGTAGCGACGATCGAGCCGCCCGCGAGCATCATCATCACGATGATCGCGGTCAGGAGGCGTCCCAGCAGCAGCCCGGACGTCTGTTCCTCGCTGGCGGTCTCGATCCGCTCGAGCGGCAGCAGATCTTCGGGCGGCGACTCGAAGCCGGCATCCGCGAGCCGTTGTTCGCGGACCTCAGTACGGGTGCGCTCGAGTGCCCGCCGCAGAAACCCCTCGGCGGAGTCCGAGGCGTCGAGATCGGCGCGGTGCGAGAGAACGATGCGCGGTGCCGGCAGGTCTTCGCCGCCTCCGGCCTCCCAGGCCACGTGAACGTGGAGCCGCTCTTCGTCGAGCGCGGCCGCGACATCGTCCGGGGCTTCGACGCGCTCGAACCGAACCGCCGGGCCGTCCGTCGGTTCGTCGCCGTCGGCCCGGCCGTCGTCGCCGACGACGGCCAGAGCCCGCTCGAGCCACGTCCGCGCGTCGGCGGCGCCCGCGCTGCCGGCCGTTTCGTCGGCCACGGCGTACCTGTAGGTGCGGCTTTCAATGCGTTCCTGCCGGCGCTCCGTGGTCAGCGACGTCAGGAACCACATCAGCGGCCACAGGACGAGCGGCAGGGCGACCGCGAACACGAGCACCCGCGGATTGCGGGCGAGCTGGCGCAGGTCGTTGACGACCAGCGCGGTGACGGTGCGGCGGTTCATCGGCCCCGCGTCAGCCAGTCGTGTCGTTGCCGGTGACGTAGTGGACGAAGATGTCCTCGAGATAGTGCTGCGAGGTCGCGGCTCGCAGCCCCTCGAGGTCGTCGCAAGCGCGGATCCGCCCCTTGTCGATGATCGCGATCCGGTCGCACAGGCGCTCGGCCTCGCTCATGATGTGGGTCGAGAACAGGATCGCCTTGCCGTCTTCGCGCAGTTCCTGGATCGCCTTCTGCAGGTCGAGGGCGTTCAGCACGTCGAGTCCGACGGTCGGCTCGTCGAAGATGAGCACCGGCGGATCGTGGACGACCGTGCGCGCGATCGACACCTTCTGCTTCATGCCGCTCGAGAGCTTCTCGATGCGCGCGCCGGCGTAGTCGCCGAGGCCGAAGCGTTCGATCATCTCCTCGACCCGGCTCCTCGTCCGCTCGGCCGGGTACTTGTTGACGCGGGCGAACAGGGTCAGGGTCTCGCGGGCCGTGAGCCGGGGGTAGAGCGCGGTGCTCGCGGAGTAGAAGCCGAGATTGCGCCGCACCTCGACCGGATCGGAGGCGACGTCGTGTCCGAGCACGCGGGCGGTTCCGGCGGTCGGTTGCAGCACGGTCGAGATCATCCTGAGCGTCGTCGTCTTGCCGGCTCCGTTGGCGCCGAGCAGACCGAAGATCTCGGAGCTGCGACACTCGAAGTTCACCTCCTGGACCGCCCTTACCTCGCCCCGGGAGGGATCGAAGAAGTTCTTCGAGAGGCCCTGGACCTCGACCTGGAATGTGCTCACGCTTTACCTCCCGCCGGTCGCCAGTGCTGGCGCAGGAACTGGAACAGGTTCCCCTCGAAGGAGCCGGTGGCGATCTCCTCGACCCGCAGGATGCGCGATGCAAGCCACAGGCAGGCCGCGATGGCGGCGCCGTTCGCGAGGACGGTGATTCCGAGCTGCAGCCAGAGTACGTTGCCGGCGATCGCCTGGCGGAGCAGCAGCACGACGTTGACCACCGGGATGCCGGCCAGCGCCGGCGTGAACTCCATGCTCGGGTCGTTCAGCACCACGACCGGGAAGATGACCAGCAGGATCACCGGTGTGACCATGGATTGACCTTCCTTGAAAGTACGGGCGAAGGCGGCGAGGATCATCATCGCGGCGGCGATCAGGGCGCCCAGCAGGACGGCGGTCAGGAAGAGAATCGGCAGCGAGGTCAGAGGCAGCTCGAAGGCGAAGCCGCTTCCCCCTCCGCCTCCCAACCGGGCAAGCAGCGGCCCGAGGAAGGAGCGGAAGGAGACGACCATGGCGGCTGCGTTGAGGGCTCCGGCGACAAGGCCCATCGTGGCCACGTAGAGGTACTTCGCGGTGACGACATGGATGCGCCGGGTGGCGAGCGTGCTCGTGGTCTCCCAGGTGTTCCGCTCGCGTTCGCCGGCGGTCGAGTCGATGGCCGGGTAGACGCAGCCGTTCGCGATCATGAGGACGAAGAAGAGCGGGATCATCATGCCCATCAGGAACTGCCCCATCTGGCGGCCCGTGGCGAGGTTGTTCGAGCGCACGTCGAAGACCTGCCACTCGGCGCCGTCGAGGCCGTGCTGTTCGGCGATCCGGTCCAGCCAGGCCGATCGTTCCGCCGAAAGCGCCCCTTCCAACCGACCACGGGCGGCCTGCGACTGGTCGCTCGAGCCGTTGCTCAGCAGCGAGACCTCGGCGTTGCCCGGAGGATCGGCCGTGCTCTCGAAGATCAGGGCGGCGTCGAGTTCGCCGCCGAGCAGGCGGTTCTCGACCTCCTCACGGTAGGCGGCAGCCGCGCGTGCTGTTGGCGCCTCGACCTCCGCGATCTCGATCCGCCCTTCGTCCTCTCCGAGCCGTTCGAGCAGGCCCCGGTGCTCCGCCGGCAGACCCGCGATCTCGACCCGCGAAGCGAAACTCTCGAAGCGTGCCGTGACGAAGAGGATGCCCGAGAACATGACCCACATCATTAGCGGGTACATCAGAAGCGGGATCAGGATCCCGTTGATGAGAACGGAGCGCTCGCGCAGGGCGGCGCGCAGTTCGCTCACGTAGAGCAGGCGAATGGCGGTCCAGTCCATCGGGAGGGCCGGGGCGCGTCGGAGTATAGGGGAGCCCGGCGGCCCGCCGTGTTCAGGCCCGCTGAGCGACTTCCCAGGCCAGACCCGCGGTGCGCGGTACCGATTCGCCGACTTCCCTGGCGTGCGCGCTGGCGGCGGTGCCGTCGCGCACCCGGCCGGCGATGCCCTGGGCGATGCCGGCGCTGCGGAACAGGTTGTAGGCGAGGTAGAAGTTCCAGTGCTCGATGCCGTCGCGGCCGGTCCGGCGGCAGTAGGCGTCGCGGTAGGCCTCGAGGGTCGGGATGCCGAGCGCCTCCAGGTCGCGGCCCTTGAGTCCGCCCTTGTCCTTCGGAATCTCCCACTGCATCGTGTGGTAGCTGAAGTCGGCCAGCGGGTGGCCCAGCGTGCCCAGTTCCCAGTCGAGGATGGCGATCACCTCGGCCCGTTCCGGGTGCAGGATCATGTTGTCGAGCCGGAAGTCGCCGTGGACGATCGTCGTCTCGTCGCCGCCCGGGATGTTCGCCGGCAGCCACTCGATCAGCGCGTTCATCGCCGGGATGTCCCGGGTCTCCGAGGCGAGGTACTGCTTCGTCCAGCGGTGGATCTGGCGGGCGAAGTAGTTGCCGGGCTTGCCGTAGGTGGAGAGCCCAACCGCCTCGTAGTCGACGGCGTGCAGGCGGGCGAGGGTCCTGTTCATCGCGTCGTAGATCGCGGAGCGCTCGGCCGGTTCCATTCCCGGCAGCAGCGCTTCCCAGAGGATCCGGCCCTTCACGTGCTCCATCACGAAGAACATCGTGCCGACCACCGACTCGTCGGTGCACAGACAGTAGGTGCGCGGGACGGGAACGTCTGTGTCGCGGAGCGCCGTCATCACGCGGTACTCGCGGTCCACCGCATGCGCCGACGGCAGCAGCTTTCCCGGCGGCTTGCGGCGCAGCACGTAGCTCTTGCCGCCGGCCTCGAGCAGGTAGGTGGGGCAGGACTGGCCGCCCCTGAACTGCTGGACCTGGAGGTCGCCCGAGAACCCCTCGACGTGCTCTTCGAGGTAGCGCTGCAGCGGCGCGAGGTCGAAGCTGAGGCGCTCCGCGACCTCCCGGGTCCCGGAGAACTTCTCCTGGCGGCTCTCTTCGTTGCTACTTGCCATCGCGGTCGCCGATCTTAGCCTTGAGCCCGTCCGCGACCACGGTGCCGGCTTCCCTGGCTGGGAGTTTGCGCCGCCAACAACCTGGTCTCGCGGAGCGCGCGTGCGTGCTACGTGTTCCCGCCACCGGTAGCAGCTAGCGGCTCGGGCAGGTGTGATGCCTACCGTGGCACCTGGGGGGCGTGCTGCCAGCGAATCGCGAAGCGGCGCCCACCAGAACACAGAAGTGATGGTGCGCCAGCCCAGCGCAAGCGGTACAGAGTCGCGCACTCGCCGTCGTGTCGCTTCAAGTCAGGTTACTGTCGGGGCTAACCCCATCAAGCCAACTATGGAGGTACCATGCACGCCCTAGAGGAACTCAGAGACGCGGAACGCGGACCGGTGCCAGACGAGCCACTGACCGCAGCGCTGAACAAAGAGCGGCAGGCAGGGCCGGCCCCAGTCAGGTCCGAGTGGTCGAGAGCGCCGGGCGGCCCTATCCTTGGCCGTGCAGGCCGACTTGCATACCGTCTCTCTCCCCTTGTCCTTCTCCTGCTTCTGGCTACTCCTGTCACCCCGAGCGACGATGACTCGCTCGCGCTCCTCGACGCCCGCGTTGAATTGCTGGAGCGTGAAGTCCAGTTGCTCACCCACAACAACCTGCTTCAGGAAGGGAAGATTTGTGACGGCGTGCAAGCGTTGAACGAGAACTTGGGTGTTGCCTTCAACAACAGCCGGCTCCTGGACATGGCTCGAGAGGACCAGAAGCTATGCCGGAGTCTCTACGAACGGGCTGCCGAGTATCGAGCCACGCGTCCGTTCATTCGGATGGCGGAGATTGAGTAGCATGACCAAGAAGACCTACGATGACGTAAAGCAGTTACTGGACCAACATGATCCGGTCATGGCCTTGATACGAATGACTGAAAAAGTCATCGAAGCAGCCAAGAAACATCCAGACGCTCAGCTTCCGCCTGGAATCTCGTCTGAGCACCTCTACCAGATGGCAGACTACTACGACAGCCGGCGTCGCCGCCTGGTTGCTCTGGCAGAACAGTTGTCAGCACTGGAGAAGCGCACCTGAGACGGGTTGAGACCTTATCTTGGGGAAGCTCTGCGGACGCGATTCTCTCTGGGTCGTCGATCTCAGGCTGCGAGGCCGTGTGCGTTCCGAACTGAGGAATGGCCAAGATCGAGAACAAGCCCTCTCGCTGGGAGGTGGCCGAAGGGAGCCCGATGGCACTTATCGAACGAGCTCAGCTTCTTATCTCCAACCCAAACAAGAATGAGCGCGACGAGCTCTTGCACGATTGCGTCTTGGCGGGCACGTCCGATGCTCTTGCGGCAGTTCAGATGCTCGCCGAGGACATGTACGACGGAGACTCCTTCAACGTCCTGATGAAATGGCCTGCGGCTTGGTGCCTAGTCGCATGGGAAGAGAGAGGGCTGCGTGCGCTCATCGAGATCACCAAGAGAGCACCTACGAGCAAGAACTACTCGATCTCGTTCCAGGTTCTTGCGACGCTATCGGCCGAGGAAGACCTTCCGGATTCTTGGCTCACTAGTGAGATCAAGACGGCGATTCATGCGCGCGTGAAGAACTGGGATGGAGTCTACTCGGGTGCTCGCGTCAAACTAAACGCGCTCGCGCGATCCATCGAGTCGGACTATGAGGCTGCTCTCTACGCGGCGATCCCAATGCCCTACCTTGCGGCAACAGCATCGTCCGCGATAAAGCCCCTCTTCCTAGCGATGAGCACTCGGTGGTTGTCCCTCGGGGATACGACGCTCACGGACTACGAACGGCTCCTAAAGGAGAGCGGCGACGATGAGCCAGCGCTGCATCAGTTCCTTGAGAAGCACCCGCAGCTTCTCGACCCTGCCGCTCTTGAGGTGTGGTCGAAGCCTGATCTCAGCGGTGCCAAAGAGCCCGATTTTGTGATCCGGAGAATCGACGACACATATCTCGTTGTTGAAGTGGAGACACCCAGCAAGACACTCATAACGAGAGGCTGCCGCTGCAGTGCCGAAAGCACAGAGGCGATCAGGCAGGCGCTAGACTACCGGAGTTTCCTGGTGGCTCGTTTCGCGGCAGCGTCGAACGTGTTCCCGAACTTCCAGACGCCCGACTGCCTCGTTGTGGTTGGACTCGAGCGGGGGCTGAGTGGCGAGCAGCGAGCGGCCCTCGGCCGAGAGAACGAGAGCCGCGCGCACCTGCGCTTGGCTGGTTTCGACTGGCTGGCGGAGCGGGCGCGGGCTGTGGCGCGGAACGTGGTTGAAAGCCGCATTGACGTGCGGCGCGTCAGAATGACATGAGAGTCTCGGCGGCGACGTCTCGACTGCTTCCGCTCGACGGCTGACCCCTGAGAGGCGGAAGGATTGGCGGAGGGTGAAGAGATGAAGATAGACCGGTGGATCGAAAGGGTCTATGAAGAACGGGACGTAGGACGCGGCATCGGCACGAGTCTCGCCGGAGTGATCGGGCTTAGCACGTATCTTGTGTGGAATGACTGGGTAACGGCGATCTTCGCGACGATGATCTCGTTCCCAGTGATACGGATCGCCGCGGCGGCTGTTCACTCTCGCAGGGTTCAGTCGAAAGAACGGAAGGACACTAGGGGCAAGATGAGGGAAGCGTTTGACAACCTAGGGGCTGAAGAGGTGGCTGTCGCTCGGGCGTTCGTTTGGCATGGCGGCACGAGCGTTACTTGGAGAGAGGCGAATAGGTCAGACGGGTTCTCCGCTGCCGGGATCGAGTCGCTCAGCAACCGAGGCTTGGTACATACAAGTGTCACGCTGGATGGCCTTACGGAGACGTTCGTGTTGGACGTGGACCTGTTTGACTATGCAAAGACGGTCGTGCCTGAGGCTCCGTTCTAGCCTGAGCGAGCCGGCGGGGGAGTCCGGAGGGGTGCGTCTCCGGCGGTACAAGTGCGCCCTTACTTCGTCGGAACGTAGACCTCGTCGCCGGCCTCCCGGACTCGCCAGCTCTTCGAACATGGTCTTTCTTCAATAGAGGTGCCGCCGGCGCACAAGGATTAGGGCTGCCGTTCGTGCTTTCCGAGGCGGACTTCGTGCTTCCTGATGATGCGCGTGACTATCCCCAGCTTGAAGCCGGTCTCAACGGCGATCTGCTCGGGAGAGCAACCGCTGATGTGGCGGCGAAGCACTTCGCTGCGGCGGGCGCTGGCGTAGCCCGCAAGGCCGTAGCGCCTGAACGTGTCCGCGGCTACGTTCCCCGCATCCCGGACGGCTTCGCATTCTCCACCGATAGTCCGTTTCGGCGCAGGCCGAGGGGGTGGCCGCATCGACTCGTCGGCGCTCGCCGGGCCGTGTCCTTCGACCGCGGAGCAGGCCGCCAAAAGAGTGTCGTAGACGGCGCGATCTTCTGTGGAGAAATGCTGTACGTGGTAGCGGTTGACTTCGGCGCCAAGGGCGTCGTCAAAACCGGCGCGGTCTTCGGCGGAGAGGGCGTTCACTTCCGCTCTATGCAACCGGACGATGGTGAGGAAGGGGTCGACGGCGACGGCTTCGGGGTCGGCGCGCAAGGCGTCCAACGCTGCGGCTAGCTCGTTGCGGTCTTCCGGGGTGAGCGCGTCGACCTCGCCGTCGGCGGCGGCCATCATGGCCGCCTCGGCGTCGGCTGAGAGCGTGGCCCGGGCGCCGTGGTAGGCGTGGAGGATGTTGGCGCGGGCCTCGTCGGAGAAAGCGTAGAACGCTCGGATCTCGGCGTCCGCGCAGGCGGTCGGCGGTTCCGGTTCGACGGGTGTCTGAGGGAACAGAACGGTTGCGGCGCCAGCGACCGCGAACAGGCCGAGGGCGGCGAAGTTCCGGGGCGTGTTCAAGGTTCTCTCCTGTTGCTGTACTGCGGCACGGCCCAGTGTATTGCCGGTCCCGTCGCTTCGGGGGAATCTACTTCGCGGGCAGGTAGACCTCGCCGCCGGCCTCGCGGAACTCGCCGGCCTTCTCCCTGAGCCCGGCCTCCAGTGCGTCCGCGTCCTCGAGCCCCTTCTCGGCTGCGTAGTCGCGGATCTGCTGGGTGATCTCCATCGAGCAGAACTTGGGTCCGCACATGGAGCAGAAGTGGGCGACCTTCGCGCCCTCCTGGGGCAGGGTCTCGTCGTGGAAGGCGCGGGCGCGCTCGGGGTCGAGGGACAGATTGAACTGGTCCTCCCAGCGGAACTCGAAGCGGGCCTTGGAGACCGCGTTGTCCCGGGCCTGGGCGCCCGGGTGGCCCTTGGCCAGGTCGGCGGCGTGGGCGGCAATCTTGTAGGTGATCACGCCTTCGCGGACGTCCTCGCGGTTGGGCAGACCGAGGTGTTCCTTGGGCGTGACGTAGCAGAGCATCGCCGTGCCGAACCAGCCGATCATCGCCGCGCCGATGCCGGAAGTGATGTGGTCGTAGCCGGGGGCGATGTCGGTGGTGAGCGGCCCGAGGGTGTAGAACGGCGCCTCCTCGCACCATTCGAGCTGCTTGTCCATGTTCTCCTTGATCATGTGCATCGGCACGTGACCGGGGCCCTCGTTCATCACCTGGACGTCGAGTTCCCAGGCGCGGCGGGTCAGCTCACCCTGCGTCCTGAGTTCGGCGAACTGGGCCTCGTCGTTCGCGTCCTCGATCGAACCGGGCCGCAGCCCGTCGCCGATCGAGAAGGAGACGTCGTAGGCGGCCATGATCTCGCAGATGTCGTCCCAGTGGGTGTAGAGGAAGCTCTCCTTGTGGTGCGAGAGGCACCACTTGGCCATGATCGATCCGCCGCGGCTGACGATGCCGGTGCGCCGCTTCGCGGTCAGCGGCACGTAGCGCAGCAACACGCCTGCGTGGATCGTGAAGTAGTCGACGCCCTGTTCCGCCTGCTCGATCAGCGTGTCCCGGAACATCTCCCAGGTCAGCTCCTCGGGCCGGCCGTCGACCTTCTCGAGAGCCTGGTAGATCGGCACCGTGCCGATGGGCACCGGCGAGTTGCGGAGGATCCACTCCCGCGTCTCGTGGATGTTGCGGCCGGTGGAGAGATCCATCACCGTGTCGGCGCCCCAACGGATCGCCCACACCATCTTCTCGACCTCCTCCTCGATCGACGAGGTGACGGCCGAGTTGCCGATGTTCGCGTTCACCTTGACCAGGAAGTTGCGGCCGATCGCCATCGGCTCGAGTTCCGGGTGGTTGATGTTGGCCGGGATGATCGCGCGTCCGCGCGCGACTTCGGCGCGCACGAACTCGGGCGTGATCGTTTGCGGGATCGCGGCGCCGAAGCTCTCGCCGCCGTGCTGCGCCGCGATCTCGTCGGCGATCTGCTCGCGGCGCTGGTTCTCGCGAATGGCGATGTATTCCATCTCCGGCGTGATCTCGCCGCGCCTCGCGTAGTGCATCTGGGTGACGCGGGCGCCGGCTCTGGCCCGTAGCGGCCTGCGGCCGGCGACGAAGCGCACGCGGTCGAGCCGCGGGTTCGCGGCGCGCTCGCGTCCGTAGAGCGACGAGACCCGCTCCAGCTCCTCCACGTCGCGCCGCGCCTCGATCCAGGGCAGGCGCAGGGGTTCCAGACCGCGGCGGACGTCGATCTCGACCGCCGGGTCCGTGTAGGGCCCCGATGTGTCGTAGACAACGACCGGCGGGTTGTGCTCCTTCGGTCCCAGCGCGGTCAGGCCGCTCGCGGCGGCCGGGCCCGCGCCGGCGGTCGTCGGCGACTGGCTGATCTCGCGCATCGGCACGCGGACCGAGGGATCCGATCCCTCGACGTAGACCTTGCGGGAGTTGGGGAGGGGCTCGCGGCTCAGCAGTGGCGCCGCGCTCTGCGGGATTCGGTCGGCGATCGTCATGGCTGCATTCCCTACGTCGGTGTCAACCGTTTCAGGTTCGAAGGCTCCCGTGCACAGGCCTGTCGGCCAGCACGATCTCAGGCTGTCGTTTCAGCCGCACCCAGCGTGCGGGCCACGATAGCAGCCGTTGCGTTTGCACGGGTCCGGCAGGGGTCGCCCGGCGGCGGTCGGCCCGATCGGGCGAATAGAATCGAAGAGCCTCGGTGCGCGTCGAGATGGACATGGATCCCACAAACAGGCCAAGGACGGACCCGGCCCGCCAGGACGTCGACCCGACCGAGACGGCCGAGTGGCTCGAAGCCCTGGACGCGGTGATGGAGCGCGAAGGACCGGAGCGCGCGCACTTTCTGCTCGAGACCCTGGTGGACAAGGCGCGGAGGTCGGGCGCCTACCTGCCCTACAAGGCGACCACCGCCTACCTGAACACGATCCCGGTGCAGGCCCAGGAGCCGTTGCCGGGCGACGCGGACATCGAGTGGCGGATCCGCAGCATCGTTCGCTGGAACGCGATGGCGATGGTGGTCCGCGCGAACCACGACTACGAGGGACTGGGCGGACACATCGCGTCCTTCGCCTCCGCCGCCACTCTCTACGACGTCGGCTTCAACCACTTCTTCCACGCCCCGTCGGAGCAGCACGGCGGCGACCTGGTCATGGTCCAGGGGCACTCTTCGCCGGGCATCTACGCGCGCGCCTTTCTGGAGGGCCGGCTGAGCGAGGAGGAACTGCTCCGGTTCCGGCGCGAGGCGCGGCCCGGGGGCCTGTCGTCCTACCCCCATCCCTGGCTGATGCCGAGCTTCTGGCAGTACCCGACCGTGTCCATGGGTCTCGGTCCGTTGATGGCGATCTTCCAGGCGCGCTTCATGAAGTACCTGCACAACCGCGGGCTGGTCGACACCGAGGGGCGCAAGGTGTGGGCCTTCATGGGCGACGGCGAGATGGACGAGCCCGAGTCCCTCGGCTCGATCTCCCTGGCCTCGCGGGAGAACCTCGACAACCTGATCTTCGTCGTCAACTGCAACCTGCAGCGGCTCGACGGCCCGGTCCGCGGCAACGGCAAGATCATCCAGGAGCTCGAGGCGGTGTTCCGCGGCGCCGGCTGGAACGTGATCAAGCTGGTCTGGGGCTCCTACTGGGATCCGCTGCTTGCGCGCGACCGCCACGGTCTGCTGCGGCGGCGCATGGAGGAGGCGGTCGACGGCGAGTACCAGGCCTACAAGGCGAGCCAGGACGGCGGTTTCGTGCGCGAGCACTTCTTCGGCAAGTACCCGGAGCTCAAGGCGATGGTCGCCCACCTGACCGACGAGGACATCTGGCGGCTCAATCGCGGCGGCCACGATCCGCACAAGATCTACGCGGCCTATGCGGCGGCGATGAAGCACACCGGCCAGCCCACCGTCATTCTGGCCAAGACGGTCAAGGGCTACGGCATGGGCGAAGCGGGCGAGGGGATGAACATCACCCATCAGCAGAAGAAGATGGGGCTGCGCGCGCTGATGGGTTTCCGCGACCGCCTCGACATCCCGGTCTCCGATGAGGAACTGGAGGAGACCCCCTTCTACCGCCCGCCGGACGACAGTCCGGAGATCCGCTACCTGAAGGAGCGCCGCGAGGCGCTGGGCGGCTACCTGCCGGCGCGGGAGGTCGAGGCCGTGCCGCTCGGGGTGCCCGACCTCTCCGCCTTCGACGCCCTGCTGCGGTCCAGTCGCGGCCGCGCTTTCTCGACCACGATGGCGTTCGTGCGGCTGCTGACCCTGCTCACCAGGGACCCGGCGATCCGCAACCGACTGGTGCCGATCGTCGCCGACGAGGCGCGCACCTTCGGCATGGAGGGGATGTTCCGGCAGCTCGGCATCTACGCACCCACCGGCCAGCTCTACGAGCCGGTCGACGCCCACAAGATCGCGCCGTACAAGGAGGCCCGCGACGGCCAGATCCTCCAGGAGGGGATCAACGAGGCGGGAGCGCTCTGCTCCTGGATGGCGGCGGGCACCTCGGCCGCGAACCACGGGTTCCACATGATCCCGTTCTTCATCTTCTACTCGATGTTCGGGTTCCAGCGGGTCGGCGACCTGATCTGGGCCGCCGCCGACATGCAAGCGCGGGGCTTCCTGATCGGCGGCACCTCCGGGCGGACGACGCTGAACGGCGAAGGTCTGCAGCACCAGGACGGTCACAGTCACCTGGCCGCGTCGACGGTGCCGAACTGCGTCTCCTACGACCCGACCTATGCGTACGAACTCGCCGTGATCCTCCAGGACGGGCTGCGGCGGATGTACGCCGACGGCGAACCGGTCTTCTACTACCTGACGACGCTGAACGAGAACTACGAGCACCCCAGGATGCCCGAGGGCGCCGAGGACGGTATCCGGCGCGGGCTGTACCGGATCCGTGCCGGTTCGCGGCATAAGAAGCGCGCCACGCTGCTCGGCTCGGGCGCGATTCTGCGCGAGGCCGAGGCCGCCGCCGACATGCTGGAGCAGGACTGGAAGGTGTCCACCGAGGTGTGGTCGGCGACCAGTTTCAACCGGCTGCGGCGCGACGGCATCGAGGTGGAGCGCTGGAACCGCCTCCATCCGGGTGAAGAGAAGAGAGTGTCCTATGTGCGCCAATGCCTGACCGGTCGCGGCGGCGTGACGGTCGCGGCGAGTGACTACATGAAGGTCTACACGGACCAGATCCGCGCGTTCGTCCCGGGCCCATACCGCACGCTGGGCACTGACGGTTTCGGCCGCAGCGACACCCGCGAGGAGTTGCGAGCCTTCTTCGAGGTGGACCGCCGGCACATCGTGGTTTCCGCGCTGGCTTCGCTGGCCGAGAACGGCGACATCGAGTCCGAGGCGCCGGCGAAGGCGATCGCCGGCTACGACATCGACCCGAACGCACCGAACCCGGCCACCGCGTGAGCGACACCGTTCCCGTCGTCGTCCCTGACATCGGCGACTTCGAGCAGGTCGACGTGGTCGAGGTGCTGGTTGCCGTCGGCGACGACGTTTCGGTCGACCAGTCCCTCATCACCCTGGAGAGCGACAAGGCGTCGATGGAGGTGCCGTCTCCGGCCGCCGGCCGGGTGGTCGAGATCGCGGTCGAGCTCGGTGGCCAGGTGGGCGAGGGTGACCTGATCCTGACGATCGAAGCTGCGGATCCGCCAGCAGAGGAACCGGAAGTGGCGGCCGCGCCGCCCGAAGAGCCGAAGCCGCCGCACGCGGAGGCGGCTGCGGCTGCGCCCGCTCCGGCGCCCCGCCCGTCGTCTTCACGACGGCGGCGGCCGCCGCCGCCCGCCGGCAGCGGTCCCGCCACCTCCACGAGTCCGCCGCACGCCAGCCCCGGGGTGCGGAGGTTCGCCCGCCTTCTCGGCGTCGACCTCACGCGAGTGTCCGGCAGCGGCGCCAAGGGCCGGATCCTGCTTGAGGACGTGGAGGCATTCGTCAAGGACGTGATGACGGGCCGCGGTCCTCAGGGTGAAGGCGCCGGCATCCCGCCGGTTCCGGAGATCGACTTCTCGAAGTTCGGCCCGGTCGAGTCGAAGCCGCTCAGCCGCATCCGCAAGCTGTCGGCGGCCAGCCTCCACCGGAGCTGGCTCAACGTGCCGCACGTGACCCAGCATGACGAGGCGGACATCACGGACCTGGAGGCGTTCCGCCGCGCCCACTTGCACGAAGCACGCGAACGCGGCGTCCGGCTCACGCTGCTCGCCTTCCTGATGAAGGCGGTCGCGGCGTCGCTCGCCGAGTTCGCGGAGATGAACTCGTCACTGGCGCCCGACGGCGAGTCGTTGATCCTCAAGCGCTACTTCCATCTGGGCGTGGCGGTCGACACGCCGGACGGTCTGGTAGTGCCGGTGGTCCGCGACGTTGACCGGAAGAGCGTCTACGAATTGGCCGGCGAACTGGGCGAAGTCAGCGGTCGCGCGCGGGAACGGAAACTCCGGCCGGCCGACATCCAGGGCGCCACGTTCACTATCTCGAGCCTCGGCGGCATCGGCGGCACCGCCTTCACGCCGATCGTCAACGCGCCGGAGGTCGGCATCCTGGGCGTTTCGCGCGCCGTGCGGCGGCCGGTCTACATCGGGGCCGGTCTGGCGCCTCGGCTCATGCTGCCGGTCTCGCTGTCGTACGACCACCGGGTGATCGACGGCGCTTACGCGGCGCGCTTCACGTCTCACCTGTGCTCGTTGCTCGCCGACATCCGTCGGGTCGTGCTTTGACGGAACCGATCCGCATCGTCGTCCCGGACATTGGCGACTTCGAGTCCGTCGACGTGGTCGAGGTGCTCGTTTCGCCGGGCGAGCACGTGGACGTCGAGGCGGGACTGATCACGCTCGAGAGCGACAAGGCGTCGATGGAAGTGCCTTCGACCCACAGCGGCGTCGTCCTGGAGGTCGCCGTGTCGCTGGGCGACAAGGTGTCGGAGGGAGACCTGATCGCCGTCCTTGACCCCGGCGACGAGTCGCACCCTGATCAGCGGGCGGAGCGGCCGCGGCATCCGCATGCGCCACCGGAGCAGCCCGGAGCGACTTCTGGCGCGGACACTGCGCTTGAGCCTCCGGCGGAGGAGCAGGCGGCGGCGGTCGAGGCGGCGACTCCCTCGCCATCCTCCGCGCCGAAGGACGTCGACGCCGACGTCCTCGTCCTGGGCGCCGGCCCCGGTGGCTACACCGCCGCCTTTCGCGCCGCGGACCTGGGCCGCCAGGTCGTGCTCGTTGAACCGCACGCCAACCTCGGCGGCGTGTGCCTGAACGTCGGCTGCATTCCGTCCAAGGCCCTGCTGCACGCCGCCCGGGTGGTCGACGAAGCCGCGGAGTTCGCGGCCCACGGCATCGACTTCGGCGCGCCCGCCATCGACCGTGCCAGGCTGGGCCGCTGGAAGGACGGCGTCGTGGGCCGTCTGACCGGTGGACTCGCGCAGCTTGCGGAGCGCCGCAACGTGGAGGTGGTGCGCGGCAGCGGCCGCTTCACCGGTCCCCACGAAGTCGAAGTCGAGGACGGCGAGGGAGGCACCCGCACGTTGAGCTTCGGTCAGGTGATCGTCGCGGTCGGCTCGCGGCCGGCGATGATCCCCGGTCTGCCCGAGGGCGATCCGCGCGTCTGGGACTCGACCGACGCCCTCGAGCTCGACCCGGAGTTCGCGCCCGGCGGCCGCCTGCTGGTGATCGGTGGCGGCATCATCGGCCTCGAGATGGCGACGGTCTACGCCGCTCTTGGTTACCGCGTGACCGTCGTCGAGTTGCTGCCGGAACTGCTCACTGGAGTCGACCGGGACCTCGTCCGGCCGTTGCAGCGAAGGTTGGGCGCCCGCCTCGAAAACGTGCATCTGGCGACGCAGGTCACTGGCGTGAAGGCTCAGAAGAACGGTCTGATGGTCTCGATGGAGGGTGAGAACGCTCCGGGCTCCGGCCTGTTCGGGCGCGTCCTGGTCGCGGTCGGCCGCCGCCCGAACAGCGACCGCTTCGGCGCCGAGGCCGCCGGCATCCACGTCGACGAACAGGGCTTCGTTCCGGTCGACGACCAGCAGCGCACGAACGTGCCGCACATCTTCGCGATCGGCGACCTGGTGCCCGGTCCGATGCTGGCGCACAAGGCGACCCACGAGGGCAAGGTGGCGGCCGAGGTGGCGGCAGGGCAGAAGAGCGGCTTGGAAGCGCGGGTCATCCCGTCCGTCGCCTATACGGACCCGGAGGTGGCGTGGGTCGGACTGACCGAGACCGAGGCGCGCGAGAAGGGCACACGCTACGAGAAGGGCACATTCCCGTGGGGCGCCTCCGGCCGCGCCCTGACGCTGGGGAGGTCCGAAGGTCTGACCAAGCTGCTGTTCGATCCGGGCACCGGCCGGGTCATCGGCGCCGGCATCGTCGGCGTCAACGCGGGCGACCTGATCGCCGAGGCGGCCCTGGCGATCGAAATGAACGCCGACGCCGCCGACCTGGCGCTGACCGTCCACCCGCACCCGACCCTCTCCGAGACGGTCGCCTTCGCTGCCGAGGCGTACGAAGGGACGATCACCGATCTCTACGTGCCGCGGCGCGGGAAGCGGTGACGCCGCGGTCGACGTGAGCCGTCTCGACAAGTGGTTGCAGGTGTCGCGGATGTTCCGCGCGCGCTCCAGGGCGACCGCGGCCTGCGCCGCCGGCCGCGTCACGGTCAACGGCCAGCAGGCGAAGGCGCACCGCCAACTCAAGGTCGGCGACCGGGTCGAGTTCAGGATCCGTGACTGGCAGCGGGTTCTCGTCGTCAGGGAACTGCGCGACCGGCCGCTGCCGAAGGCCGAGGCGCCCCGGCTGTACGAGGATCTGAGTCCACCGAAGCCGGAGCCGCGGAAGCGCGATCCGTTCCTGGCCCCCGAGCCGGCGCGGAGAGAGCGCGGCGCCGGCCGTCCGACCAAGCGGGACCGCCGGCTGATCGACCGGCTGCGCTGACGCACAGGCGCGCTACAGTTCCGGCACGATGCCCAACAGATCGTCGCTTCTCCGCTACGCGGCAGGTGCCGTCGTCAGCGTTCTGATCGCGTTCGTGGCCGCCTGCACCGGTCCGCTGCCGGAACGCTCCACGGGCCCCTCGGGACCGGCCTACGACCCGGCCACGGACCCACTCGTCAACCCGCCGACGCTGACCGAGCCGTACCCGTTCGACCGGCCGGAGGTCGTGGCCAGCGACGACACCCTGGTCCGTTACATGCTGGGCGATCCGCGCACGCTGAACCCGATCTTCGCGATCTTCTGGGAGGACTACTACCTCTCGGGCGCACTGTTCCAGTCGCTGACGACGCGCAACGCGGACATGACGACGGTGTGGAACCGGACCGTGGTCGAGGAGGGCGTGATCGCGGACGACTGGATGAGCGCCCGCGTTCGTGTCCGGCCGGGGCTGACCTGGCACGACGGCAGGCCGTGGACGATGCACGACCTGAAGTTCACATACGACATGGTGGCCTCGGACGACGTGCCGGCCGCGATGTACAAGCACGACGTCGACCAGGTCGAGCGGATCGACGTGATCGACGACCTGACGGTCGAGTTCCACTTCAAGGACGCCTTGGTGACGAACATGCTGGCGATGCGGGTTCCGCCGATTCCACGCCACATCTGGAACAACGCGGAGGAGCTCGCGAACGATCCGACGATGAGGAGCAGCGAGTACTTCAACCACTACGCCCGCGAGGAGGTCATCGGTTCCGGTCCGTACAGGTTCGTGTCCTGGACCCTGACCGACCGGATCGTCGTCGAGCGCTGGGACGAGTTCCCGGACGCGGCGCGCATCGCGCCCTTCAGGCGGGTGATCTACCGGCCCCAGAGCGACCGCAACCTCGGTCTGCTCCTGTTCAAGAAGGGCGAGCTCGACGAGTACTGGTTCACGCCGCAGCAGTTCGCCACCCAGAGCAACGACGAGGAGTTCGAACGGGTCGGCGTCAAGGGCTGGGCCCCGGCGCGACGGATTTCCAGGATCGGCTGGAACCAGGACGGCAGCAACCCGTTCTTCACCGACGTGCGGGTGCGGCGGGCGATGACCCACGCCTACGACCAGAAGCGGGTGATCCGGGACGTGACCTACGGTGTGTACCTCGAGACGGATCAGCTCTGGGACAAGGACCACATGGGTTACAACCCGGACGTGCCGAAGTACCCGTTCGACCTGGCGCGCGCCGGTGAACTGCTGGACGAGGCCGGCTGGCTCCCGGACCCTGACGACGGCTGGCGCTACAAGGAGATCGACGGCGAACGCGTCAGGTTCTCGTTCGAGCTCGAGATCGCACAGACCTTTGCCGACGCGGTGAAGATGGCGGACATCTACCGCGAGGACCTGCGCAGCATCGGCGTCGAGCTGACGCTGCGCATGTTCGAGAACGCGACCCACGAGCAGCACCTGCTGGAGCACGAGTTCCAGGCCCACGCCGACGCCGATGAGGTGACGACCGATCCGGACCAGTGGACGATCCGCCTCCACTCGACGAGTTACGACAACGCCCGCAACTACGTCGGCTACAAGAGCGATCGGGTCGACGATCTGCTGGAGCGCGGCCGTCGCGAGTTCGACCCCGAGGCCCGCGCCGCGATCTACCGCGAACTGGCCTACGTCGTCGCCGAGGACCAGCCGTTCACGATGATGTGGAACTACACCGAGATCCGCGCCTTCAGCAAGCGCCTCCGCGGCGTCGAGTTCGCGCCCTCCGGCGTCTTCCTGTTCCAGCCGACTCCGCCCCCCGGCAGCGACTGGTGGACCAGCCCCGGCTGGTGGACGCACCGCGACGACGTCGCCGCGTACGCCTCCGGCGGCTGAGACGTCGCTTGCACCCGCCCGCGGAGGGCTCAGGGGGAGGGGTCCCAGTCGGCCGTTCGCGCTCAGAGGAGGATGAAGGGGCTGCGCTCACTTCTTCCCGCCCGGAGTCTGGCGAAGTAACGGAGAACACGAGTACTT
>VXUF01000027.1:27607-31487 GCA_009837085.1 Holophagales bacterium | reverse complement strand
CGCGGCGCCGGTCGATCGGCGTCTTCGACTCGACGAAGGCGTAGAAGTCGGCGTCGACCGGCAGCTCACGGCGGATGACACAAAGCGCTTCCATGATCTGCGCCTCGATCAACTGCGCGAACATCCGCGTCGTCATGTGCAGGGCCCGGATCCGGGCCGCGGCCTCGTGGGCGTCTGGAGTCGGCGCCATCCCGGCCTGTTCTCGTTGGACCGGCGGCTGGCTGCGATCGGACATCATTCTCCTCCGAGGTACCGCCGGTGCGTATCGGCCAGCGCGAGGCGGTAGCGCTCGCTTATGCGGACGATCTCCGGCGACAAACGCCAGCCTCCCGGCAGTTGCTCGGCCCACTCCGCCGCCTCCAGATTGCGCAGCGCCCGAAACACGCGGTCCCGGGAGTTACCGGTCCGCGAGGAGAGCGAGACCACCGTCTGTGGCTCGAGCGGGCGCCGGCCGAGTGCCGCGACGACCGCCAGCAGCACCTGGGACGCCCGCGAGACGTAGTCGCGGGAGTCAGTCTTCATCGGGCTTCGGGAAGTGCCGGCGTCCGATCTTCGCGGCCTCTTCGAGCCGCTGCCGTCGCCGTGAGAAGCGAGTGTCGCCACTCGCCACCAGGTACTCGAGGAGCCCGCGCGACCATGTGTTCGGCTGAGGGAACGCGTCGGCCCGGTCGCGGCCGTCGGCGTAGCGCCGAATGACGTAGTCGTAGGTGGCGCGCCCGATGCGCAGGGCCTTGCATAGCGCGGCGGGTGAGCGAAGCCAGCCGTTCGGACCCAGGGCCAGGGCTTCGGCCAGTTCCCGCTCCTTCCGGTCGGGGGCTGGCGCGGGCGCAACAGGGTCTTCCCGCTCAGGCAGAGGTCGGGCGATGTCCTGCGGCCAGGCGGAATCCACTGGCCAGTGATCCGAAAACCAACGGAGACCGCGCTCGAAAGTGCGGGTGCGCAGATCGGCTCCGGAGGCGATTTGCTTGTACCTGGCGCCGTGGTTCCAGACCAGAGTCGAGACCCGCGAGGGGCTCCTGCCCGAAGCGGCGCAGTAGAGAGAAAAGAGGCGAACAATGGTGTCTCGGTGATTCACGGCGCGGGACCATACGGTAGAGATACCGCGACCGCAAGCCCTAGATGCGTGGGTTCTTCGTGAAAGAAGCGGAGGGTCGTGTCACGGTGATCCGCGTGCGAGGCCGTACTGTAGGCGTTCCGCGATCGTGAATCCCGCGGCCACGGTCCTTTGTGACGAGAGCAGGATCCGCGTTGTCGCCACTGCGGTGACGCGGTAGACTTACCGCGTTTTGGGGCTGACCGACGATCTGCTGCGAGCGGTAGATCAGAGCGAGCTTTCAGATCGCGAACTGTCCCTGCGCGCCACGGGTCAAGCGGACGCGATTCGCAACATCCGGCGGGGCGCCAAGCCGCGGTCGGACACGGTTGAGGCCCTCTGTTCGGCCCTGGGGCTGGCGGTCTACATCGGTCGCGCCCGGCCTCCTCCGCGTGACGAAGCAGCTCGTAGTTCCCCGGCGTCGGACTCCGAGACTTCCTGTCAGGTCCTCCGCGCGTTTCGGACGATCGCCGAGGGCCTTCGGATCGCGGGCTTCGAGGTGAAGGAACCGGGCTCGCGGAGACGCCGGCGACGCAAGCGGTGACAACTCCGCGGCCTGGCGGCCGCGTCGAGAAAGTGACAAGCGCCGGCCTTTAGGCGTCACGGCCGGCCCGCAGGATCGCCTTCCTGGTTCGAGGAACCCACGACAGAAAGGCCTCCCGATGACGATCCTGCGCCCCAACCCGAACGCGAACGTGACGCCCGGCTTCCCCGGTCCGATCTCCCGACCGTCTCCTCCCTTCGGCTTCCGCCTGGTCGGCGAAACCGACGACGGGACTCGAGTGCGGTGGTACCCCGCGGTTGACCAGTACGAGGTCCGGATTCGGGAAGACGGCGGGGAGTACGACGAGACCGTGTTCACGACCTCGGCGTACCACACGTTCCCGGACCTCGAGGTGGGCCAGAAGTACTTCTTCCAGGTGCGGGCGATGAGCGACCTCTCGGGTACGAGCGAGTGGTCGGTGGAGATGGAGCTGGAGCCGACGCTGATCACGCTTCCGCCCGACTGCCAGCCTCCGAACCTCACGGGCGGCAAGGTGTTCACGGAGTCGGGCACGTACGACTGGCCTCATGACGACATGGGCACGGCGATGCTGGTGCTGCGCGGCGGTCAGGGTGGCCAGGGCGGTCACGGCGGCGCGTCGGGAACGGGCTACGTGAAGTACGAGGGCTACCACGGCCTCACGACCACCTATGGTTCGAGCGGCGCGGCGGGCAAACGCGGAGCGACAGGAAGTCCGACGACCGTGGCGATTGGAGAGCGCAGCTACGAAGGCGCGGGCGGACGATACGGGGATGGCGGCGCCGGCGGTCGGTCGAACGCCGGCAGTAACAGCGGCGGCACCCATGTTCTTGGTCACCCCGGAGACTTCGGCCGCGTGGCCACGCCCGAGTTTCACGTGGTCCACGATCTTTCGAAGGGCGACACCTTCACGATCACCATCGGTGCTGCTGGTGCTGGCGGCGAAGGCGGGAAGGGCGGCAACAGCGCGGCCACGAACTCGCGCGTCACCAGCTTCGTCCTTGCGGACCCCGAAGGCGAGCATGGCAGTGCCGGCCCCGCCGGCGAACAGGGCGCGCGAAACGGAACTGTCCAGATCATTCCGCTGGTTTGACCTTGGGGCTGGTGGCCGCGTCGAGAATGTGACAGGCGTTGGCCTCTGAGCGTCACGGCCGGCGCGCAGGATCGCCCCAGACCTGGCACGCCGGCAAGCAGCCGTCGGCTGAACGACTGACTCACAGGAAAGGGAATCCATGACCGCCACCTTCAACCCCAGGCCCACACGCTTCCAGTTCTCCTTCCGGAACGACACCGCGACCGTCTCCTGGGACTTCGGCGTCGACCACTGGGAGGTCGAGTGGGAGGAGGCCTCGGATCAGCGGCCCTTCACCGGCAACCAGAACAAGATGGTCACCACCAAGCGCGAGTTCACGCTGTCCGGGCTCGTCGTCGCGCGCAACTACGGCTTCCGCATCCGGCCCGTCAACGACGTCGTGGGCGCAGGCGACTGGGTTACCCACCTCCTCCACCACCGGGTGCCGTCCGCCGTGGCGCCCGTCAGCCAGACCTTCACCGAGTCGCAGGCCTTCGAATGGCCGTGGGAAGATGCTTCGGAGGCGATTCTGGTTCTCCAGGGCGGCCAGGGAGGCTCGGGCGGCGGCGGCGGCGGCGGAGCGTCGCCCGGCTTCAACATCGGCTCGACGGTGCCCAGCACCGACTACACGCCCGTCTTCTCCGGCGCCGAGGGCGGCAACGGCGGCGGCGAAGGCGGCGGCGAAGGCGGCGACGGCAGAGGCGAAACGGACAGGCATGGCGCCGACGCGACCGGCCGCGGAGGAGGAGGGGGAGGCTACGGCTTGAACGGCTACTTCGGCGATGGCGGCGCTGGCGGAGACTACGGCGGCAGGGGCCGGCGCGCCTACACGCAGAGAAACCACGGGCCGCGGGGCGGCGGTGGCGGCGGACCCAAGGGTGGAGACGGCGGATACGGTGGCAGCCCGTCACCAGCCGGCAACGGTCTCGCGACCGGCGGCGCGGGAGGCGGGGGAGAAGCCGGCGCACCGGGCGGCGCGACCACCCTCACGGTCGGCGAAACAGTGCATTCAGCGGCCGGCGGCGCCGGCGGCAGCGGCGGCGGCGGCGGCGGCGTTCCGATCACCGATCTCGCCCGGCAACCCGGGCTCGCGACTGGCGAGGACGCTCGCGGCGGCGGCGGCGGAACGGGCGGAAGCGGCGGAAAGGCGCCGGACAGCGAGGCCTACCTCAACCGGCCGGGAGGCTCGGGA
>VXUF01000027.1:7384-27597 GCA_009837085.1 Holophagales bacterium | reverse complement strand
GGCCAGGGGCACGCAACTGACCATCGCCATCGGCGCGGGCGGCAGCGGTGGCGCCGGCGGTTCGGGCGGCAGCATCCTGGCCATCAAGGCATCGACTCAGACCAGTCTCAGAGCCACCTACGACGGCGAGGCCGGATCGGACGGCGGCACTGGAGCCGCTGGCACGGCCGGCAGCGTGACGATCTACCCGATCAGGAGTTGAAGCAGCCGGCGTTCCGATGAGCTTGCGCCGAGAAGCCGCCAGCCTTCGGGCTGGCGGCTTTCGCAATTCCGTCCCAGGCCGCGCCACCTGACCAGGCCACACGACGCCGACCAGGCGACCCTTCCCCGAAAGTGACACGGACGTACCGCCTGATGTCCCATCGGGCCTGCAGGATCGCCGCCGATGACCAAGCGACACTCTTTCCGGGCGCCCGCCCCGATCGGACGCAGGCGATGAGCATGCGACTCGCCGATTGGGTGGAGCGCCTCCGCTCGCGGACCGACCTGGCGGTTCACGGCGTCTACACGACGACCACGGCGCAGTCGAGCGCCGATCGTGATTCGGCGTTTCTCGCATACTTCGCGGACGAGGCGCAGCCCTCGACCGTGATCGGTCCGCCGCGTCAGGAGCACGTCGTGGCGATCTCGGTGCTGCTTCGCGTGCCGGTTCGCCGGAAGGCGGACTCCGAGAGCGTCTCCGGCCTCGAGGCCGTGCGCGACCAGGTCGACGCCGCCCTGCTCGGGTGGACGCCGCCTGGGGCTACCGGGCCCGTCACGCACCGGAGCGGGAAGGCGCTTGATCGACAGGACGAAGGGGTCGAGTGGTGGAGAGACATTTACCAGGCGCCGCAACTACGGTCGGCGTCTTGACCAGAAGGAGCGAATGATGGCCCTATCGGCAGGACGAAAACTGATCTTGGCGAAGATCGAAACGACGGCGGGCACCGCGGTGGCGCCGGCGGCGACCGACGCGATCCTCGCGATCGAGCCGACCCTCACACCCCTCGTGGGCGGCACGGTGAGCCGCGACCTGGTGCGCAGCTTCTACGGCGCCTCGGAGGACTTCCAGGTGGGCTCCCACCAGCAGATCGAGTTCTCGGTGGAACTCGCCGCCTCGGGCACCGCCGGCACCGCGCCGCAGTTGGGCAAGCTGCTCCTGGCCTGCGGCATGAGCGAGACCGTCACCGAGAGCTCGAAGGTCGAGTACGTGCCGGTGAGCAAGGACGAGAAGACGCTGACCATCGTCTGCAACTGGGCGGGCCAGCAGCACACGCTCACCGGCTGCCGGGGCACCTGGCAGCTCACGTCGGGCGCCCAGCTCATCCCGCGGCTCAAGTTCACCTTCCTGGGCAAGTGGAACGACCCGTCGAGCGTGGCGGCGATCACCGGGGACTACTCGTCCTGGCAGGCGCCGACGCCCGGCTCCACGACGGACACGCCGACCTTCCAGTTGCACGGCCAGAGCAGCCTGGCCCTGTCGAAGCTGGACCTCGACTACGCCGTCCAGACCGTTCACCGCGAGGTGATCGGGGCGACCAACGAGGTGATCATCACCGGCCGTCAGCCGGCCGGCTCGATCACCTTCGACGCGCCGACGCTGGCGTCGTTCAACGCCTTCACCACCGCGAAGGCCGGCTCGACCGGCGCGCTGAAGATGGTTCACGGCGGCGCCGACATAGCTGGCAACGCCGGCGAGTTGATCGAGATCAACTGCCCGAAGGTGCAGTTGGTCGACCCGCAGTACGGCGACGAGGAGGGCGTCCTCCAGGTCTCCGCCGGTCTCAAGCTGGCGCCGAACAGCGGCAACGACGAGATCAAGTTCACCTTCCGGTAGGACACGAGTTCTCGGTTCGTCGGCCCTCCCCTTCCCCCTCGTAACCACCCGGGGGAGGGCCGGCGGACCGGTTTCGCTCAAGCGAACCAAGGAGACCGACAACGATGGCATTCAGACTGGCCGACCCCGAAGCGACCTACCCCACGCCGGTGGCGATCGAGGTGCCCGCGGCGGACGGAAAGACCGAGAAGCTCGGCTGCGTTCTGCACTTCCGGCTGCTCGAGGCTTCCGAAGTCCGGGACCTCGCCCTCGAAGGAGACGAGGCGTACCTGGCGGGAATCCTCGCCGGCTGGGAGGAGATCACCGACTTCGACGGCGAGCCGCTCGAGTTCAACGAGAAGAACGTCGAGAAGCTGGCCCGGATCGGCTACTTCACCCGCTCCGTCGCGGAGGCCTACGGCCGTTTCAGCCAGGGCCTGCCGGCAAAAAACTCCGTGGCGCCGCTCGCCACTGGTTCGGCCAGGGGAGCGGCGCGGACGAGACGGAAGAAGACGCGCGCGCGTTCGGCATCCAGATAGATGCGGACTCGTTGCCGCAAGGAAGAGACTTTGATGTTCTGCCCGAAAACTGGGACACGCTGCTTGCGTTCCTCGCAGCCCAGACGCAGTGGCGGCACGGCCCGAGCGGCCGGCTCGTGGGCCTCGACTACGCCGGCGCACGCGCCGGGGTGCGGGGGCTCATGGCTGACGGCCTGGGCAACGCCAGGCAGGGCAGGAGGCTGAGATGGCGGCACGTGTTCAGCGGCCTGCGCGTGATGGAGGCGGCCGTGCTGGAAGAGGCCGGCAAACGATGAGCGGTCGCTGGCGCGCCACACGGCCCGATGCGGCGACTCGCCAACCCGGACGACTGGAGAACTAGGTCATGGCTGGAGAAGAACTGAGAGTCGGCATTCGCCTCACCGCGGACGGCAGGGACTTCGTGGGCGCGGTTCGCGAGGCGGCACGGGAGCTCGACAAGCTGAGCCGCGCGGCGAAGAACGCCGGCGGCGTAGCCAACGGCTTCGCCGCGGCGAACAGGAAGATGAGCGACACGCTTCGCGTCGCGAAAGACGCGGCCATCGCCCACGTGACCGTTCAGGCCTTGCTCAACGTTCAGACGAAGAAGTTCTCGGGGGCCGCGGCGGGGGCGATCCAGAGGGCGTCGGTGCTGACCGTCGCGCTTCGTGCCGGTTCCGGTGCGGCCGTCGCTTTCGGGACGGCGATGCGTGGTGCCACTGTGGCAGCCCGAGGGTTCAAGACGGCTTTGGCCTTCCTGACCGGACCGGGCGGCCTCATTCTGCTCGGTGTCTCGGCGATCTTCGAGATGGTGACCGCTAACAAGTCACTCAAGGAAAGCACAGCGGGACTCCCCCAGGGCTTCGACGATTGGGGCGCATCGATCGAAGATACCGCTGAGAAGATGCGGGACTTGACCGCCGCGCAGCGCGAGGTCGCGCGCTACCAGTTGAAGGACGAGTTGAAGGCAGCGCGGAAGGAAGCGGACAAGGCCCGCGGCGTGCTGTCGCGACGCGAGGGGCGGTCGGGCAGCGGCATTCGCAGCAGGGCGAGCGGGCGGTCCATCACAGAAGCCCAAGCCGCGGTGGATACGGCTGAGCAGAAGGTAAGCGACCTGGAGCAGCGCCTTGCCAACCACTTCGTGGCTCTTGCGCAGGCCGACCGAACGCCTAACGGGACCGACCTTGATCCTGAGGCCCTCGACCGCGCTTTCGACGCGGAGATCGCCAGGCTTGACAGGACGAACGCCGAGCGCGAGCAGCGAAAGACGGATGCTGCGGCTGCGTTGCTTCAGATCGAGGAGGACCTGCAGACAGATCGGGAACGGGTGATCGCCCAGTTCGAGCAACGCATCGCAGCGATCGAGCACCCGGATGCCGAAGCCGACGACGCTCGGAAGAAGGAGCTACGGGAGCGTGCCGAGGCCGCCAAGCAGTCGGCGCTTGCCGAGATCGAAGCCGCCGAAGCCGCGGAGCGTGCGGACAAGGAGCGAGCTTCCGGCATAGCGGCCCTCGAGGCGCTGAAACAGCGCCAGGCTGCTCTAGTCGGAGCGACAGACGCTTCGACCGAAGCGCTGGAGCGCGAGACGCGAGCCCGAGAGATCCGGGAGCAGGCGCGAGCCTTGTACAAGGAGGCCACTCCGGAAGTCATCGAGCAGATCGTGACCGAAACCCTGGCTACGGAGGACTTGGAGGAGTCGATCCGGAAGCAGAACGAGGTGAGGAAGGAACGCTTCCAGCAGCAGGTGCAGCAGTTGGAGCCTCTACCCGACGTCACCAACGACACGGTCACGGAGCAGGACTCTGACGCCCTCAAGGGCTACGCAACGGGTGTCGACCAGGTTGCGGCCTCTGTGGAGAAGTACCACGATGCCACGACCGGGGCTGTGCGTGCCGTGTCCTTCCTGGATGCGGTCAAGGCGGGAACGGAAGGTCTGGCCGCACACAACCGCAAGGCGTTCCGTCTCAATCAGGCGGCCGCGATCGCCCAGGCGGTCATCGCGACTCACTCGGCCATTGCCGCGGTACTGGGGGACAACACGCTCCAGCCGACGCCGATACGGTTTGTCTTCGCCGGCTTGATGGCCGCCGCGGGTGCGGCGCAGATTGCGGCGATCAGGGCCCAGAAACCGCCTCAGGCGTACGCCTACGGCGGCATTGTCGACAGCCCGACCTTCTTCAGCCACCGCGGCGGCCTCGGCCTCGCCGGCGAGGCTGGTCCGGAGGCCATCCTGCCCCTCAGGCGGTTGAGTTCCGGGCGCCTGGGCGTCGAGGCGGTCGGCGGCCGCGGCGACGTCATCTTCAGTCCCTCCATCCATGTAACGGTCGAGACCCCGGCCGGTGGCGACGCCCACGGTTTCGGGTCCGAGGTCGGGCTCCGCATCCGGCGCGAGCTGGAGCCGCTCATCCGCGACGTGATGGTCAACGAACGGCGCCCTGGCGGCGTCCTGAACCCTACGGATCGAGTCCATGCCTACTAAGAAACTCTCTCTCGCGGTGAGCAGCGGCTCCGGTGTCCGGCACCAGGTGCGCGTGCTCGAGAAGAAACTAGGCGACGGCTACACCCAGCGCGCGGCTGAGGGCCTGAACAGCGTGACGCTGAAGTACGAGGCCGTGTGGACGGGATTGACGCTGAAGGCAGCGGCGGACTTGATCAAGTTCTTCCAGGCTCGGGCAGGGACCGAACCCTTCATCGCGACAGAGCTGCCGCCACCGTTGGAGGACAAGAAGTGGGTCTGCAAGGACTGGTCCGAGGAGTGGGTTTCAGCCGAACGTCGCAATGTCCGCGCCATGTTCGAGGAGGACTTCAGCCTGTGAACCTGCCGACCAAAAGCGGCTGGACACTGGCGCCGTCGTCGACCTGTTCACAGTGAGTCTTGAAGGCACGCCCGTCGTCGTCAACCACTGGACGACGGGCCGCTCCGAGGGCGCGGGCGGTGTTCCATGGCTGCCGGCGGTGTCGAGGTGGACGCCGGTCTCTCGCGTAAGACTCACGCTTTTCTGCGTGTCTATCGCGTGATACTCACGAGCCGGTGCTGTAGCCTGTACCGAGTGCGATCGAGTGTTGGTTCTTCAGGGTGAATCGGCGGCGGAGCCGGTAGGGGAGGTTGGTAGATGGGACCGGGCAGACACGGATGGTGGATTCTGGGTGGGTGCATGGCTCTGGGAGCTGGCGGTCTTGCGGTGGCGCGGGCGGAGACCGTGAGCGGGCCGCAGTTGACTTCGGCGACGGTCCCTCGCGTCGCAAGCGAGGTTGAAAGGAGTCGTGGCGGAGCAACCCGCTATCAGCACGACGATGGCGACTTCCGCCAAGGGAAGTCCGCGGCAGACTCCTGGGTGGCCGAGTACGCTGTGAGATACGTCTTGCGGTCAGGCGGCGCTATTCGCTGGCTGGAGGCTTGTTTTAGTTTGTACGATATCGCGGCGGTCCAGGACTATTCTTTCGAGTTCGTAGTGTACTCTGATGAAACGAGGACGATCTGGAACGAGGGCTACCAGGAATACGACAGGGGCAGCCGCCCCGGGGACGTGCTGAGTGGCCCCAGAACGCTGCGGGTACTCCTGCCCTTCCCATCGGAAACTGAGGAGTTCACGTGCGTCAAGCAGGCGGTGGAGGTGCCAGTGTACGCTGGTTCGATTTGGGTCAGTGTTCGGATGCCCGGCGGCGGCAAACGTCGACAAATGCGGATTTCCGGCGCCACCCTTGGGTACGATCGGTACCGTTATGCCCGAGTTGAGGATCCACATTGGCGAGAGCGCTACTTCTATTCGGAACAGAGTGTGATGCAGGGCACCGAACAGTGGCAGCCGAGCTATCAACGCCGCGCAATCAGCAAGCCGGAGAGCCGGGACTACGCTATCCGCATGGGCGTTGTGCACGAAGCTGGCCCAGATGACCCAGGTCTGCTCTCTCCCGGCGACTACACGGACTGCCATCCTACGACCACACCTCTAGTGTTCGACGGCGACTACAAGGTGAGCCTCTGCTACGAAACGGCCAAGGGAGAAGTGGGAGAAGCCAAGGGCGGCATCTGGGCATCTGGCCAGTCTGGTTTGCTGTGGTTCTTCGACCGCGGCAACGCCGAGGTACTGGTCAAGGTGCTCGACGGTTGCTCCTACAACGACCGGCGCTGGGTATTCGTGGCGCCGGTGACGGATGTGGCGTTCAACCTCCATGTGACGGACAGTCGGGGGCTGCTCTGGACGCACCGGAATCGCCTCGGCGTCACCGCGGAAACGCGGTCCGACACGAGCGCCTTTCCTTGCGAATAGGACCGTAGATTTTCGCTAACAGCACCCAAACCGCCGCAGGCGTACGCCTACGGCGGCATCGTCGACAGCCCAACCTTCTTCAGCCACCGGGGCGACCTCGGCCTCGCCGGAGAAGCCGGTCCGGAGGCCATTTGGCCATTAAGGCTGCTGGTGGGTTGAAAGCGACACGAAGTTGGTGCCTGATGTCACAGCGCGCTTGCAGGATCACCGCCTGCCACATTCCGGCCCCCCCGGACCACACTGGCGGATCCGATGGTCAGCGAGATGGTGCCCTGGGGCGCTTTGAAACGAAGGGGTTGAGTCCATGTCTACTAAGAAGATCGAACTGGCCGTTAGCAAGGGCTCCGGTGTTCGGCACCAGATTCGTGTGCTCGAGAAGAGACTCGGCGACGGCTACACGCAGCGGGCCGCCGACGGTCTCAACAACGTGGCGTTGAAGTATGAGGCGGTTTGGACTGGTCTCACCAAGGAGGAAGCGGGCGAACTCGTTGTTGACCTCCGTCGCTGGGGCGGCGTCGAGACCTTCAAGGTTGAGACGCTACCGGACGGCTTGAGTGAGACGAACTGGATCTGCAAGGACTGGTCGGTCGAGTGGGTGTCGGCCGAGCGCCGCAACATCCGTGCGATGTTGGAGGAGGACTTCTCCCTGTGAGTCTTCTCCATCAGGAGCACCTCTCCTTCGGCGCCGAGTCGGTTACCTTGCGTTTCTAGGGCGATCGGGCGGTCGTGCGGGACTTGACGAGGTTGGTCCTCTCGCCTGCGGCAGTGCGCGATTGCGGCAGGTAGTACGGCGCCGACCCCGTGATCTGCGGGTGAGGGCGTTTCGCCGTTGGTAGTGTCCACCGAACACTGTGGCGTGTCCCGGGGTTCGACCCGCGCTCGAGGCTCGTACCGGAGGAGATTGGACTGATGGCTGGATGCAGACTTGGATTGATGATAGCGCTGCCGTTCGTCGTCGTGGCTGCTCCGAGTGAACCAGCGGCGCTAGCGACGGCTCTTGCCGATGCGCAGCCTGTTGGGCGGACCGTAGGCGAAACCGGCGGAATCGTGGCATGGGAGAGCAGCCGGAGCGGTGTGGTCCGCTACCAGCACGACGACGGGGACTTCGACGCGGACGAGGGCGTCGCGGGGTATGTCGAGGAGTACGCGATGCGCTACGACCTGTCGTCTGCAGGCACCATCGTCTGGCTGGAGGCATGCTTCGCGCTCGCCCACCGTGCGGCTGTGCAGGACTACGTGTTCGACTTCGTGGTCTACGGGGACGAGACCCGGACGCTCTGGAACGAAGCGAATCAGATCTACGACAAAGGGAGTCGGCCTGGAGCGGTGTTGAAGGGACCTACGACGGTTCGAGCCTTGCTCCCTTTCTACGACCGGGCCAACCCCGGTGCGTACGCGTGCGTCAGGCACTCCACGGAACTGACGGTAGCTGGCGGTTCCCTCTGGGTCAGCGTTCGAATGCCCGGATTGGGCCTGGTGAGGCAGATGCGAGTATCGGGTGCCTACTTGATGACCGACAAGCGGTTTGTCTCGGCTCAAGACCCCGAGTGGCGGGAGCGAGAGTTCTATGGGCCGGACAGCGTTAGTCGCTGGTGGCCAACGTTCCAGAGCCGCGTCTATGGTCCGCCCGACCGAAAGGCCTACGCCATCCGCATGGGCGTCGTCCACGAGAGTGGGCCCAGCGGCCTAGGCCCGCTCTCTCCTGGCGACTACACGAACTGCCATCCCACGACCACACCCCTGGTGTTCGACGGCGACTACAAGGTGAGCCTCTGCTACGAAACGGCCAAGGGAGAAGTGGGAGAAGCCAAGGGCGGCATCTGGGCATCTGGCCAGTCTGGTTTGCTGTGGTTCTTCGACCGCGGCAACGCCGAGGTACTGGTCAAGGTGCTCGACGGTTGCTCCTACAACGACCGGCGCTGGGTATTCGTGGCGCCGGTGACGGATGTGGCGTTCAACCTCCATGTGACGGACAGTCGGGGGCTGCTCTGGACGCACCGGAATCGCTTGGGCGTTACCGCGCAAACGCGGTCCGACACGAGCGCCTTCCCCTGCGAATAGCAGCCGGAATCTCCTTCGTCTAGAGCGAGGCGGCCGCACCGCCAGGCTGCCGGTCCGTCGAAAAGTGACACGGAGGCGGCGCCGCGTGTCGCGCCCTGCCTGCAGGATCGCCGTCAGCCACACGCCCGCCTTCGAGGAGCACGGCGGTGGCGGATCTCGACCGAAGGAGACCGACGGCTATGGCATCCAGACTGGCCTTTGCCCACCGCCTCAACGCCCGCGCCCTGTTCGGTGAGGGCCTCAGCCTGTGAGCCTTCCCGACCAGAAGCGCATGGACGCCGGCGCCGTCGTCGAGCTGTTCACGGTGAAGCCACAGAAGGGCGGCGTGCAGCGCTACACGACCGGCCCCTCCGGTGAGGCGGCGGTGCGCTACGGCGGCCAGGACTACGCGCCGCTGCCGATCGCGCTCGAGGGCGCGGGTTACGAGTCGTCCGGCGCCGCTTCGCGGCCGTCGCTCCGCGTGTCGCTGCTCGGCAGCGGTTCGGCCGATCCGGCCGCCTGGCACGGCGCCACGGTGGAGCGGGTGCGGACGCTCTCCCGCTACCTGGACGGCGCCTCCGAGGCCGACTCGGACCGGCACTGGCCCAGGGAGGCCTGGGTGGTCGACCGGCTCAAGAAGCGCGGCCGCGACGAGATCGTCTGGGAACTCTCCTCGCCGCTCGATCTGGAGCTCGCGATGATCCCGCGCCGGCAGGTGCTGCGCGACGTCTGCCAGTGGGAATACCGCCGCCGCAAGGGGGCCGGTTGGGAGAACCCGCCGGCGGACAACGGATGCCCGTACACCGGTGGGGGCATGTGGGACGCCAACGACAACGTCGTCAAGGCGGGCAACGAGAAGGACGACGCCTGTTCGCGTCGCCTGTCCGGCTGCAAGCTGCGCTTCCCGGAGGAACAACCGCTGCCGTTCGGCGGCTTCGCCGGCGTGGCGAGGTTCAGGCGATGAGCGTCCTTGCCGCTCTCGATCCGGACGCCATCCCCGCGATGCGGGCCCATGCCGAGCGCACGTGGCCGGAGGAAGCGTGCGGCGTCGTCGCCGGCGGCCGCTACGAAGAACGGACCAACGTCGCCGCCGATCGCGAGTCGAGCTGGCAGATGGACCCGGAGACCCTGCGTGCCGGGGACATCCGCGCGATTGTCCACTCGCATCCGCCGGGATGCGAGCAGTTCCCGTCCGCGGCGGACATGCAGTGTCAGATCGACACGGCCTTACCGCACGGCATCGTTCCGATGAGTCGGAACGGCGAGGATCCGCCCCGGGCGGGTGAGCCGTTCTTCTGGGGTCCGGGCGAGGCGCCCGAGGCATACCTGGGCCGCTCCTACCGCCACGGCGTGACCGATTGCTACACCCTGGTGCGCGACTGGTACGGCCGTGAACGGGGCCTCGCGCTACCGGCGCTGGCCTACGACTGGCGCTGGTTCGCGGACGAGCCAGAGCTGGACCTCTACAGCAGTTGGCGGAAGCGCCTCGGTTGGCGGCGGGTCGAGCCGGCCGCGGCGGAGCCCGGCGATCTCGTGCTCCTGGCGCTGATGGGCGCCCGGGTGGCGAACCACGCCGGCATCCTGCTCGAGGACGGGACGCTTCTGCACCATCCGTCGGCGCGTCCGTACGACCCGACCTGTCTCTCTCGGCGCACACCGGTCGGCCGCCTGGTGAAGTACGTCGTGGAAGTAGCGCGGCCCCCGGAGGCGGAATCGTGATCAGGCTGCAACTTCACGGCGCGCTCGCCGAGTGCGTGCACAGGAAGCTGGGCGGGGAGCCCGACGGAGCGAAGGACGTCAGCCTGGATCTGGGCGCCCGCACGCCGGCGGATGCGCTCCGCCTGGTCATGCCCCAGGCGCCGGGCTTCGAGGCGGCTCTGAAGGCGGGGCGCTGGCTCATCGCGGTGAACGGAGAGCCCGTCACCGCCGATCAGCTCACGATGGAGGTTCCCGACGGCGCGGAGGTCGAGGTGCGGCCGGAGCTCGCCGGCGAGGCTGGCATTGGGACTGCGACGCTGGTCGGCTGGATCCTGACCGGCGCGGCGGTGCTCTACGCCGTCACCCAGATGCCGTCGATTCCTGACACCGACCATCTCGAGCAGGGCCAGCGCCGCAACCTGTTCTCCGGCCCGGTGAACAGCGCCGCCCAGGGCGGTGCGGTGCCGCTGATCTACGGCACGACGCGGGTGGGCTCCACGGTCCTTTCGGGCGGGATCACGGCGGAACGGGTGACCGGGGGCGACCACGCCGAGCCGGACCCGATCAGCCCCGGCGGCCGACGCGATCCGGGAGCGGAGCGGCCCCGGATTCCTAGGCCGGGACGTGACTCGGACCTGCCGAGCGTGCCGACCGGCGGCGGGGCGGCGATGACGGAGCGGTCCGTCATGCGGGTCGTCGACTTGCTGGGCGAGGGTGAGATCGAGGGCCTGGTGGACGGTCTGAAGTCGGTGTTCATCGACGGTGTGGCGGTCGAGGACGACAACGGCAAGAACATCGACGGCGTCAGCGTGGAACTGCGCAAGGGACTGGCGCATGGCGCCACGGGCCAGGAGCCGCTGGCTGGATTCGATGTGACCGAAACGCTGATCAGAGAGCACGACCGCGTCAAGATCGTGCGCGACACGGCGATCGAGCAGAGTGTCGAAGCGGGGTTTGACGCGGTCCGCGTGACCCTCCAGTGGCCACGGCTCGCCGAGGTCGACGACAAGGGCGCCACGATCTCTACCGACGTGACCTTCAAGATCGCGTCGCGAAAGACCGGTGGCAACTGGAAGACCGTACTGACCCAGACCGTGCGCGACACGGCGCTGGATACGCTCGAGTTGTCCTGGCGGGTCGAGCGGCCTGCCGGCGTCGGGAACTCGGGAACGTGGGAGATTCAGCTCACGCGGATCACACCGGATTCAACCGACGCTGGGGTCTCGAACGACATGTACTGGCAGCGGTCGACCGGTCTGCGCGACGCGAAGCTGACGTATCCGCATTCGGCGGTGGCCGGTCTCACGATCCAGAGCGACCGGACGGACATCAATCCCACGCGGCGCGAGTACCTGGTCAAGGGCCGCAAGGTCATGGTGCCGCCGACGACGGCGTGGAATCCGAAGAGAAAGTCACGCGATTCGAAGACGCAAAAGGAGTACGCCGCCACCTACGCGCCGATGTGGAACGGTCAGAACATGGTGCGGGCCTGGACCGACAATCCGGCGTGGATCGTCTACGACCTGCTCACCGACAGCCGCGCCGGCCTTGGCGGCATCCCCGGGATGAAGGCGGCGGCAGAGGCCGCCAGAGGCGAGTTCTTCGTGCTGTCGAAGCAGTGCGACGAGCTCGTGCCGGCTGCCGGCGGCGGGAAGGAGCCGCGATGGCGGTTCAACGGCACGATCGTCCGCCGCGAACAGGCCCGCAAGGCGATCGACTGGGTGCTGTCGGGCTGCCGCGCGGGCGCCATGTGGAGCGAGGGCGGCCTCGGTCTTGTGATCGACGGCGACAGCGATCTGGCCGGTCTGGTCGGCAACGCGAACGTGATCGACGGCGAGTTCGAGTACCAGGGCCTGCGCTGGCAGGAGCGCTACTCGGCGGTGGCGGTCACCTGGCAGGACCCGAAGGACGGGTACCGCTCCGGCATCGAGCTGGTCGTTGACGACGGCCTGGTCGAGAAGTACGGCTACCGCCAGCGGGACGTGGCGGCTGTCGGCTGCACGTCGCGGGGCCAGGCCCACCGCGCTGGCCGGATGCTCCTCTATGAGCAGGAGAACGAATCGGAAACGGTGAAGTTCAGGGCCGCTCTCGAGGGTTCTCACCTGCGGCCGGGCGACCGCGTTCGGATCGCCGACGGGCAGCGTTCGGCTGGCGCCGCGCGCGTGGCGTCCGTTGAGGCCATCGAGGTGGACGGTGGTCCGGGCACCCGTCCGGGCGTTTCGCTTGATCGGGACCGGCCGGAAGGCCTGGTTGCGATCTGGACTCTTGGCGGGCGAATCGTCGTGGAGGCCGGAGCCGAACCGCGCGATCTGCTCCTGCCGGCCGGGGAAACCGTGGAGCGCGGGGCCGTGGTTGCCCTGGAAACGGCGACCCAGAAGCCGTCGGACTGGATCGTCACCAAGGTCAGCGAGCGCGACCCGCTGGAAGTCGGGATCGACGCCCGCCAGTACGCGCCGGACAAGTACTCCGACATCGAGACCTCACTGCGCCTGAGGGACGACCGACCAGACGCCGCCGGCCCGATCAAAGCGCCGGAGAAGGTCACGATCCGCGAAGAGACCTACGAGGACGGATCGCTCGTGCGCTCCCAGCTCGAGATCAGCGTGCGCGGAGGCGACGACCCGCGGATCGACGAGATCGAGTACCAGATCAGGCGACCCAGGCGTGCTCCGACCGACGAAGAGATCCGTGGCGGCGACCCGACCGTGCTGCCTCGAGGCGCGTGGGAGCCCCTGCGCGTCACGGCTTCCAGGAGCATCGTCGAGCGCGACGTGGCGCTGGGGCGGTACAAGGTGCGGGCCCGCTTCCGTTCGGACGAGGCGGCCCCGTCCACGTGGAAGGAATCGGCCGACTTCCTTGCCGACGGCAAGACGGACGTCCTCGATCCGCCGAGTCTGACGGTGGTTGCCGCACCAGGCGGCTACTGGCTGCGGTGGGACCGGCCCGATGCTGCCTACTACGACTACACCGAGGTCTACGACCGGCCCGGAAGCCAGGTCCCGAAAGGGAACTTCACGTTGCCCTCCGACGGCTGGACACTGCGAGGGTCCGTGTCCGGCACCGGGTTCCGTCGCGCCGATCTCTCCGAAACGGACGAGATGGCGGTTGCCGCGGTGCACGTCGACACGGCGGGGAACCGTAGCGAGGCCCGCGCGGTGGCCGTGACGCCGCTAGGCGAGATCGCCGGCGCGGACGGCGAGGACGGGCAAGGTGTCGAGTATGTGTTCGCGGTCACGGCGGAGGCCAATGCGCCGGAGGACTCGCCCCAGAACGACTGGAAGTACGAGGATCCGAAGGGCTCTTGGTCGGACGGCCTGACTGGCCTGAGCGAGTCAAAGCCCTATGCCTGGCGCTCGCAGCGGCGCGTGCCCGGCAGTCCGGACCATGAGGCGGCGCCGGACTCGGAGACGTGGGGGAACTGGACGACGCCTGTGATCGTGGCCCGTTACGGACCTCCCGGTGCTGCGGGCGCCGACGGCGTCGACGGTGCAGACGGAAGCGACGGGCACGGCGTGGAGTACATCTTCGCGGTCACCAAGGACCCCTCGACCGCGCCGTCCAAGCCAAGCGACATGTGGGGATTCGACCAGCCAAGCGACCCGTGGTTCGATGCGGCTCCGAATCTCCGTTTCGATCGACGAGCACTTTGGCGATCGCAGCGCAAGGTCGTCGGGCAGCCTGACGATGGATCTGCAGTCCAGGACACTTGGTCTACGCCGGTCGTGGTCGGGGAGTGGGGACAGGACGGCCACGGAGTTGAGTACATCTTCGCTGTGACGCAGGATCCTTCGTCGAAGCCGTCTCTGCCGGACAACGAGTGGCGTTTCGACAGTCCCGTCGACCCGTGGTTTGACGACGCTCCCACCCTAAGCGCAGGGAAGCGTGCGCTCTGGCGGTCGCAGCGCAAGGTCGCCGGGTTGCCCGCGGATACGGCTGAGGTCACGGACACATGGTCGAAGCCGGTCGTGGTCGGGGAATGGGGACAGGACGGCCATGGAGTGGAGTACGTCTTCGCCGCGACGCAAACCGACACCGCACCCAGCAAGCCGCTGAACAGTTGGGGCTATGACGAACCGGAAGACCCGTGGTTCGACGACGCGCCCAGCCTGTCTGCAACAAATCGCGTGATCTGGCGATCGCAGAGAAGAGTCGCCGGGTCGCCTTCGGATGGCGACGATGTGGATGGGACGTGGTCGAAGCCGGTAGTCGTCGGGAGGTACACCGATCGAGGGCTGCCGTCCAAGCCTGCGGGGATTCCCGTGTTCCTTCGCGCCGATATGCAGCCGTCGAGCCCGTCGGGCGACATCGACAGCCTGTCTGGGGGTTGGAAGCTGGACCCGTCGGCGACCACGGGGACCGGCAAACTCTGGGTCTCCTATGGCACGCCCACGGTGACCCGCGGAGGCTCGCTTCTCCTCGATGACATTCAAGTCACGATCACATGGTCCTGGACCACGCCAGTGCCGGTGGAGGGACCTACGGGAGCTCAGGGCGCCCAGGGTGGTCAGGGCGCTCAGGGTGGTCAGGGCGCTCAGGGCGGTCAGGGAGCCCAGGGCGGACAGGGACTCCCAGCCGTACCCGGAGTGCCCGCTTTTCTCCGGTCGTCGAGTCCGCCGGCGACTCCTTCTGGCGGAAATCCGCCGAGCGGCTGGTCTGGAGATCCCTCGACTGCTCCAGGTTCCGGAAAGCTGTGGGTGAGCTACGGAACAGCGACTGTGAGCCGCGGTGGGTCGTTGTCCATCGACGACGTCCCGGTGACGATCACGTGGTCCTGGACTGCTCCCGTGCAGGTAGAAGGTCCCAAGGGTGGTCAGGGTGCACAGGGGGCCCAAGGCGTGCAAGGTGTGCAAGGTGTGCAAGGCGTCCAGGGTGTGCAAGGCGTCCAGGGTGTGCAAGGCGTACAAGGCGGTCAGGGTGCGCAAGGCAGGCAGGGCGGGCAGGGTTCAATCGGCCCAATCGGCCCAATTGGCCCAGTCGGTCCGATTGGCCTGGACGGGCCCGCTGGTCCGCGTGGCACGCGGGGGCTTCAAGGACTACAGGGTACTGCCGGCCAGCAGGGTCCTCGGGGATACCAGGGTGACCAGGGTCCCCGTGGGAACCAGGGTCAACAGGGTCCGCGTGGCACCCAGGGGCGGCAGGGACTACGGGGGAATCAGGGTCAGCCGGGCGCCAAGGGCTCTCAAGGGGCGCAGGGTTCCCGGGGTCTCAAGGGCTCCCAGGGTCAGCGAGGCCCCCGCGGCGCTCAGGGCGCCCAGGGCACTCGGGGAGCTCAGGGCGGCCAGGGACCTGCGGGTCCTGCGGGTCCGCCGGGAGGGGGCCGGCCCCCGGCTGCAAGGGGCTTGCAGGGCTCGCCCGGACCGCGGGGCGCCCAGGGTCCGCAAGGCCCCCAGGGTCCGCCCGGCCCAGGAGCCGTCTGGCTCTCCGGCACTGGCCAGCCGGGTGCGACTCTGGAGGGCGGAGAGTGGTACGCCGATCTGTCGACCGGGCTCGTGTACCGCCGCGTCGACGGAAGCTGGCAGGGACCGGGTCTCGAGTGATCGACGAGATCCGAGTCGTCGATCGCGTGTGGGCCGATCCGGACGCTGTCCGAGCCAACGCTCTGAGCGGGCCGTTTGCCCGAACCGGGAACTACCCTGGCGCACGAAGCGCTCCGCTGAAGCCCGAGCTGTCGGAGGAGATGCGTTGCCTCATGGAAGATCTCCTGGGGCAGTCGATCGCCTACTGGCCGGGCGACGAGAACACGACGTTTCAGCTCTGCCTCGAGGGCGCACACACATGGGTGCACCACGACGACACGGACTGGGCGGCCGTCCTCTTCCTCACTCCTCCGGACGTCTACCGGCCGGCCGAGAAGTTGCACGGCAAGCGGCACGGAATCGGTTTCTTTCGCCGCCGGGAGGATCGCGGCGGTCTGGGAGACGATTCGGACTGGATCTTCGACGGCGCCGGCAATGACTCACCGGACCACAACGAGGACTGCGGCGCCGAGTCGGACTGGGAGCCCGTCATCGAAGTCGAAGGGCTGTACAACCGCCTGGTGGCCTTCCGCTCGTCCTACTATCACCGGTCGTTGCTGCCCGGCTTCGGGACCGGGCCGACCGACGGGCGGCTGACCCAGGTTTTCTTCTGGGGAGTCCGGTGAGCGGGGCGCGCGGCGCCCACTTCGACCAGTAGGAACTGCCCGCGGTGCGGATCCTGCTGGCCATACTCACGCACCACGACCTGCCGCGGCTTCGCCGTGCACTGGCTTCCGCCAATCTGCAGCGCCGGGCCCGAGGCGTGGATGTCGAGGTCGTCGTTGTCGTCAACTCGCTCGACCGCGAGTACGAGCGGCTGGTGGTCAGGACGGCCGCCGATCTGGGCGTCCGGGCGGTGGCCACCGACAGCAATGGCCGGCCCGGGCGTGGCAAGAACGCCTGCCTCGACCTGTTCCTGGAGAGCGGCTGCGACTATCTCTGCCAGCTCGACGGAGACGATTGGCTCTACCCCACGTGGGCCGAATCGGTGGCCGAGCATCTCCGGAGGTTGCCGCATGTGGATGCTCTGGGGATCGTGCCGATCGACTGTCTGGGTTCCGCTGAGGGCTTGACGTTCGAAGTAGGACAGGGCGTCGTTGCCGGCGTCTGGGGCACGTCAACGGCCTACCCGTTCGACGCCGCGGGCCCGGGAAGGGCGCCCCTCTGGGCGGAGCCCGGCACGACGTCCAACCCGGACATGATTCGCCTCCTGAGTCGGCCCGCCGCGGCCCGCTGGCGGTTCGACGAGGAGCTGCCGATCGGAGAAGACACGCTGTTGTCCCTGGCCCTGCTCTCCTCGCACCAGCGGGGCGAGCTGAGCTACTGGCTGACGATGGCTTCGGACTGGATGATCGTCGACCGGACGACTCCCGGCAGTGTGCAGCGGACGTACTCCCACCAGGAGGCGCTGGAACCCCTTCGGAGCAAGGCCGCACAGATCGTCGATCCGGCACGCTCTTCGGCCGGTGAGCTGCCGATCCTCTATCCGCCGCTTCTGCTGTCCGCGGACGAGAAGCGAAGCTGGATCGAGCGTACCTGGCGGCCGGAAGCTCCCTTGTCGCGAGTCGCCAGGAATCGCCAACCGATCGCCGAAATCTGAACATCGATCGCCCGTTCGTCGTATTGAGGCGTTATCCTTGCCTCCAATGCCCACGAGAATCGGGTTTGCCGGCGTCGTCGTGTGTGTTGTGGCGTTGGCGGGTTCCGCGGCAGCGGCGCAACAAGGTCCCGACTCCCTCGCCGGTGAGATCGCGGGCTATCAGGGCGCCTGGTCGGACGTCGAGGTGCTGCTGACCGCGAAGGGCGTTCTCCGGGTCGCGACGCCGGACTCCTCCGGCCGTTTCCGGTTCGACGGCCTCGCCGCCGGCCGGTACGCCGTCAAGGTCCACGCGGGCGGTCACCGCACGACGCCGGCGCGCATCGTCGACGTCCCGCAGTCGGGCGGTCCTCCGGAACCGTTCGACCTGACGCCGATTCCCACGGATCCGTTCGTCTTCCACTGGGAAGAGGACCAGAGCACGGCGGGCACCGAGTACGCCGCGGCCATCAACCGGCCCCACGAGATCGAGTTCGAGGGCGAACCGATCAGGGTAGTCGACAACTCGTCGGCGAACGTCCTGGCTCACGACTACAACATGCTGCTGGTGGATTCCGACGAGGCTTCGTGGTCGCAGGAGCACGCGTGGCGGCTGTTGACGACGATGCGTACGATTCCGCAGAAGACGAGAGACCCGTACGGCGCGCAGTCGCTGGCGGCATCGCAGTGGCTGCTGACGCCCCGGTACCTGGAGGGCGACATCCAGGTCCGGGCCGACGGGCCTTCTCCCGCCGTCCTGATTTCCGAAGCCGCCTTCGTGAACGCGAATCCCCGGATAGCGACGGTGGACGGCAAGCGGGGAACCTGGTTTTCGAAGCGGCTGCACCACGCCCTGGTGCGCTACGTGACGGACAACGGCCGGGACGTCGACGCCTACGAGAGGATCTTCGAGGAACGTTTCGGCGTCACGACGGAGATACGCGACTACGACGCCCTGACGCGGTGGACGACCGGCGAGGGTGCGGGCCGGTTCCAGCGCTTCCACCCTTCGGAGATCGTCACGCTGCTCAACATGCTCGAGGAGTTTCCGAGCGGCATGCACAAGACGCAGGGTCTCACCCACCTCGTTCGGCGCCTCGACGGCACGCCCCATCCCCTGGACCCGCTGGCGGCGGCCATCGCCTGGACTCAAGATGGCTACATCGAGTTCATGGACAAGGCCTTCCTGTCGTCCGACCTCGACCACATCCACCGCCTGGTGATTCACGAGAAGGCGCACTTTCTCTGGGAGCACGTTTTCGACCAGGGGACCCGTGACGACTGGGCCCGGGTCGGCGG
Source organism: Holophagales bacterium (assembly GCA_009837085.1). Taxonomy (GTDB): domain Bacteria; phylum Acidobacteriota; class Thermoanaerobaculia; order Multivoradales; family Multivoraceae; genus Multivorans. The sequence goes on along the minus strand of VXUF01000027.1, from coordinate 8,887 downwards.
CTGGTACGAGGACCCCGCGGAGCCGTCCGGCTGGTCCACGACCAGCACGACGGAGTTCGTCTCCGCCTACGCGCATGCGCACAATCCGAACGAGGACATGGCCGAGAGCATTTCCTACTTCATCATCGCGCCGGACAAGCTGAGGTCCCGGTCGGTCGCCAAGTACGAGTTCGTGCGGGACCGGATCATGCAGGGGAACCTCTATCTCTCCCAGATCCGGGAGGACCTGACGTTCCAGGTGTACAACCTGTTTCCGGACTACGTGTTCCCGGGCAGGGTCCGCCGCGTCGACGTCGCGGTGACGGGTGGACCCAGGGACGACAAGGAGATTCGCGTCGAGATCGAGTTGCATGCGCTCGACCGGGATCTCGAGGGCGCCGCCTGGGCGTTCACCCGAGTCTTCAGCAGTGTCGGTACGTTCTTTGACTTTTATCTCTATCCCGTGGACGGGAACGGCAGGAGAATCGAGCAGGGGACCGTTCTCGTGGGCACGGAGAAGCTGAGCAGGTACAGCAAGGCGGGGTACTGGCGTCCGGGCCAACTCAAGATCGGCGACAGGGTCGGCAACGAGCGCTCCCAGAGAGGCGACGGTTTTGGATGGAAGCTCTATGTCGACAACCCCCTCGAGGACTGGGTGCCGCCGGAGTACGTCGCCGGCACCGCCCGTTTCGAGAGGGGCCGGGAGAGAGTGGTGGAGGGCCGCGTCGTCCAGTCGATCGAAGCGACCTGGGAGGTGAGTGAGAACAACCTCATGCGGGAGAGCTGGCCATGCCATGCGTCCATCAACGACGAGGTTCCCTCGACGTATGCGCTGGGAGAGTACGGGGCTTTCGAGCCTGCCGGGAACCTGTGCCGGGTGAACTTTCCCATGCCGGACTACATGCCGTCTTCGATGTACTCCCTGAACTACGTCAGCATGGTCGATCGGGCCAGCAACTGGGGTGGCGCCAGGTTCACCAGCGAGCCCGAGGATGAGGAGCCTCAACGGATCCGCGTGCGGACGGCCAACCCGGACACGGAACCGCCCGAGCTCGACCTGAACAGGATGAGCATCGACGCGAAACCCACGAACCCTGAACAGCCGAACGGCGAGACGATCGTCAGGTTCACTTTTCGTGTGCGCGACAACATCTCGGGCTACATGAGTGGGGCAATCTACTTAGTCGATCCACAGGGGATAAGCCACTACGTCCCTACGCGCTATGCGGACCGCCACCTCGTCTTTCCGCGGGGCGATCCCACGAAGTGGGAGGAGCACACGGTCGTGCATGTCCTGCCGCCCGGCTCGGCGCCGGGAACCTGGGGCGTTTCCAACATGGCGCTCGACGACCGGGCCCGGAACTCAGTGCATCACGACTTCACCGAAGTGATCCACTTCATCGTGGACTGAGGCGGCGGGTCGGCGTGTCAGCGCCTCGCTGAGATAGTCAACACCGCTGCGCAGCGTTTCTCGCACTCATCAACGCCCGGTTTCTCGCACGCCTCTAGTCTCTAGCTCAGGAG
>VXUF01000027.1:0-7374 GCA_009837085.1 Holophagales bacterium | reverse complement strand
AACGCCGCGTTCGAAGAGGTCGTCGATCTCCGCGTTCGACAGACCAAGGCGCTCCGCCAGTAACTCGCGGCTGTGCTCACCCAGGCGTGGCGGCGGCAGGTCCGAGCGTTCCTGCAAACCGTCCATCCGCCACGGGTGGCCGGCGTAGCGGTGCTCGCCAACGTCCACGTGCTCGATTCCGCGGAACCAGCGTCTCTGTTCCAGATGAGAGCACGCCATGACTTCGGTGGTGGACCGCAGGACGCCGGCGGCGATGCCGGCGGCCTGAAGACGTTCCATCAGGTGCTCGGCCCGCTGAGTGTGGGTCCACTCGGCGATCGCCATGTCGAGCTTCTCCGCGTTGGCGATCCGGTCCACGTGGAGATCGAATGCCGGATCCGCAAAGCTCTCGTGACCCGAAACCGCCACGAGCCGACGCCACATCTCATCGGACTCGACAGCCACGGCGATCCAGCGATCGTCCCCGGCGCACGGATAGACACCGTGCGGCGCGAGATCCAGGGCGCCGTTGCCCGGTGGCGTCTGCTCGCCGCCCAGCGCGGCACCGAGGATCGCTTCGCCCAGGTAGCCCGTCGCGGCCTCCAGCATGCTGCCGTCCACCGCCTGCCCCTCTCCAGTACGCCGGCTGTGGAGAACGGCGACGAGGGTCGTCGCCGCCATCTGCAGACCGCAGATCGCGTCGGCCTGGTAGAAGCCCATGACCATCGGGTCGCCGTCCGGATACCGGTGGAACCAGTCCCAGCCCGCAAGTGCCTCGATCGAGGTCCCGTTCGCCTTGTAGTCGCTCAAAGGCCCCGTCTTGCCGAAGCCCGACCAGGACGTCATGACGAGTCCCGAGTTCGTTTTCGCCAGTTCCGGCCACTCCAGCCCGAACTTCGACATGACGTGCGGCGTGTAGTTCTCCATGACGACATCCGCATCCGCGATCAGCCGCCGGAGCAGGTCCAGACCCTCCGCCGTCTTCAAGTCCAGGCACAGCGACCGCTTGTTCCGGTTCACGCTGTTGAACAGCGGACTCGAGTTCTCCACCGCGGCGTTCCTGTTCGCCGCGGGAAAGGGATCGGCCACCCAACGCCGCCAGACGTCCGGTCTGTTGTGGGACTCCACCTTGACGACTTCGGCGCCGAGGTCCGCCAGCAGCATCACCGCGAAGGGGCCGATCCAGGCCTGCGTGAGGTCGATGATCCGCACCCCTGCGAGCGGCAGCGCACCGGGTTCTCCGACGCCGGACGCAGGCGTCTCCCCCAGCCGTCGGTCGAGCTCCCGGGCAGGGAGCCGCTCGTCAACGGTCGGTGCCGGCAGTGGAGCCACGGCGTCGGTCCGACTCAAGGTCGCCGGCGGTCCCGCGAACGGCAGGTCTCCCAGGTGCGGATCATGGAGAGTTCCGAAGAAGCCCCGAGCGGCCAGATGCTCATCCGCGAGCAGATCCGTGGGGCTCGCCACCTTGCCGCAGACGACGCGGCGCCCCGCAAGACCGTGGAACACCTCGTCCGCCGTCCTGTCGCGCACCTTGCCAGCCAGCAGCGGAAGCAGCTTCCTTCGGCGTCTTCCGAGATCCTCGCCCTCTACGAGCGGCGGCCACTCGTCCTCTTCGATACCGAGTGCTGCTCCGTACTCACCCAACTGATCGTCCGGGGGAGGAATGAACGTGACCCATCCATCGCGACAGCGATGCGCCCGGACCCCGGTCGATGGACCGCCCTCGCGCTCCGGATGCATGCCCGTGTACTCGATCCGCAGCAGCGGGAGGATGGCGGTCAGCGTCTCCATCTCGGACACTTCGATGAACCGGCCTCGCCCGCTCTCGAGTCGCGAGACGAGCACCGAGAGGGCGGCGACGAAGGCGCTGACTCCGCAGGCGTAGCCCAGAATGTGCCCTGGCGCCTTCAGCGGGGCGCGTCCCTTGTCGCCGTTGAGGAAGGCGTAGCCCGACAGCGCCTGAACCACCAGCTCCGAGCCGACGAGGCCGGCGTACGGACCGTCCAGGCCGAACGGCGAGACCGACACGAGAACCAGTCCCGGGAGCCGCTCCCGCAGACCATCCAGCGTCAGGCCCCAGCGCTCCAGATCGGCGTCGGCCCAGTCCGTGACGAGAACATCGGCGCGCCGCAGCAGATCGAGCAGTGCCCCCTCGTCGAGACAAGCCGACGACAGCGCCATCGCCCGCTTGTTCGCGGCGACGAACTGCCAGAGAAGCGACTCCCGGGTAGCCCCTTCCCCACCATGCGGGCCCATCCGCCGCAGCCGCGAGCCGCCTTCCCGCTCCAGCACGACGACGTCGGCGCCCCAGAGCGCGAACTGCCGCGCGCAGTAGGCCGCGGCGACGCCGTCGGCCAGTTCAAGAACGCGGACGCCGTGAAGCGGCGGGCGCTGCTCCAAACGACCGTCCAGCAGGGTCCGGAGCGACTAGGACCAGGTCAACGAGCCGGTGCTCTGGCCGAACCGGTCCGTCTCCACGCCCATCGCCTGCAACAGGGTCACGAACAGATTGCTGAGAGGCGCGTCCTGCTCGCCCTCGTGCCGGTGGTGCTTGCCGTGGCTGAGGCCGCCGCCGGCGACCAGGATCGGCAGGTGCTTCGGCTCGTGCGAGTTCGCGTTGCCGAGATTGGAGCCGAACAGCACGGTCGTCGAGTCGAGCAGCGGGCCATGGCTGTCGCCGCGTTCCCGGAGTTCTGTCAGCAGACCGTCCAACTGACCGATGATCCGGGCCTCGATCTTCTTGAGCTGGCCGATCTTCGCCTCGTCCTGGCCGTGGTGGGACAGGTTGTGATGGGAGCCGTTCACGCCCTGGACCTGAGGCACGACGCCGTGATCCTGGATCATGATGCTGATCACGCGGGACGAGTCCGTCTCGAGGATCAGGGGGACCATGTTGAAGAGCAGCCGGATGCGGCCGATCAGGTCCGCCTTGTCCGGGATGTCCGTGGGTTGATCCTCGACGACCACCGGCTTCGGCCGCTTGAGCCAGGCGCCGGCTTCGTTCAGTTCCTGCTCGGCCGTGCGCACCGCGGCGTAGTAGGCGTCGAGCCGCACCTGGTCGGCGGAACTCACCCGACGGCGAAGCGCCGAGGCCTCGGCCTTGACGCGGTCGAGAATGCTGCCGCCGCTGGCCAGATTGCGCGACTCGCGCTCGACCTCCTCCGGCTCGCCGGCGAGGAACATCTTCCTGAACAGTCGGGCCGGGCTGATTTCCGCCGGGATCATCACGCCGTTCGCCGTGTAGGACTGGCTCTGCCCGCTCGCGGTCCCCAGGGTGACCGACGGGAAACGCGTCACGTAGCCGAGGTGATTGGCCGCCGCCTGGTCGATCGAAATCGTGTTCTTGAAACCATCCCGGCCGGGGCCCCTGGCTGCGGTCAGGAAGGTGACTTCGGAGTTGTGCGGCTGGCGGCCGGTCTGGTCCTCGTGCGAGAAGTTGGAGAACAGCGAGTAGTGCTCGCGGTGCTTCTCGATGATCCGCAGGTACTCGGTCGTCTCGTAAGCGGCGCCGGTCTGTTTCGGCAACCACGCTTCCGGGTAGATCCCCAAGGTGTTGCAGATGTTGACCATCCGCCTCGGCGCCTCGCCGGTGGCGGCACGAAGCAACGACGGCTGCATCGTCTCGAGCAGCGGCAGGGCCAACGCTACGCCCGAAGCGCGCAGGAAGGTGCGTCTGTCGATGGATCTGACCATGTCTGAGGTCCTACAGGTTGTCGAAGAGATCGCTCTTGACGACCTCCCGGATCATGCTGCGCAGAGGATAGCCGTCGTCGGCGAGGTCGCTGAGGATGTCCTCCACCGCTTCACGGTCCGCGAACTCGACCGGTGCGCCCGTGGCGAAGGCGATCAACTGGGACGCGATGTGGCGCGCCACCTGGTCGAGTTCGTTGCCGTAAAGCAGCTTCTTGTACTCCTCGATGCCGACGAAGACCTGCCCCTGCGGGGTGACGCCGGTGACGTCCACCGGAAGTCCCTTGCGATAGCCGCCGGCGCCCTCCTCGCCCGGAATGCGGTACGCCTCGCGGAAGCCGCCGATCGGGTCGAAGGACTCGAGCGCGAAGCCCGGCGGGTCGATGTTGCGGTGGCAACTGTTGCAAACCGTGTCGGTACGGTGCTTGTCGAGCTGCTCGCGGATCGTCGTCGCGCCCCGGGTGTCCGGCTCCAGGCCCTCAATGCCCGCGGGAGGCGGGGGCGCCGGCTGACCGAGCAGACTCGCGAGCACGAAGTTGCCGCGCGGCACCGGCGACGTCGTCGTGCCGTTGGCCGTGATCTTGTGAATGCTCGCCTGGGTCAGCAGGCCGCCGCGGGGACTGTCTTCGGGGATGGCCACCTTGCGCATCTGCTGGCCGGTGACGCCCTCGAAGCCGTAGTGCTCGGCGAGGCGACGATTGAGGAAGGTGAAGTCGGAGTCGATCAGGTTGCCGACGCTCAGGTCTTCCGCGAGGAGTTCGGCCAGGAAGAGCTGCGTCTCGCGGGTCATCGCCTGTCCCAGCCGGCTGTCGTACTCGGGATAGAGCGCCTTGTCGGGCGTCGTTGCGTTCATCTCGTAGAGCCGGAACGCCTGGCCGGCGAAGTCGTCGATGAACCGTTCGCTCTTCGGATCGTCGAGCATCCGGTCGACCTGGCGCGCCAGTACGTCGTCGTCCGACAACCTGCCGGCGGCCGCCAGATCGAAGAGTTCCTGGTCCGGCATCGAACGCCAGAGCAAGTAGGAGAGCCGCGTCGCGACCTGGAAGTCGTCCAGCTCTCCCTGGCTCCCGACGTGGTAGACGAACGCCGGAGCGATCAGCATGGCGCGTAGCGGCTCGCGGACCGCCTCGAGGAACGGCAGGCCGTCTTCGAGGGCGGGTTTCGCCAACCCCACGTAGATTTCGAGTTCACTCTCAGTGAGCGGCCGCCGGAAGGCGCGCGGCCCGAAGCGCGCCACGACATCGGCGACGTGCTCCCAAGGGTCCTTGGTGAGCACGGGTTCGCCGGCCTCGTCGAACTCGATCCCGGAGAGCAGTTCCCGCGCGCTACGCGGCGGCCAGTCGTCGAAGAGCGGCCCCTCGATCGTCATCGTCCGAAAGGCGATGCCCTCCCACGGATAGTCCCGGACGTTTCGGTCCGCCGCGAAGTACGACACCTTGTCGTCCGGCGGCCGGTAGGCGTCGGCCAGCGAGGGAGCGACCAGATCGCGCGGTCGGAGGTAGGGAGTGACTTCGACGACCCGGCCTTCGGGTTCCACCAGGTCGAACGAGCCGATCAGGCTGTTCAGCGCCGCGGTCGCGACTCCCTGCTGGTTGCCGTGGAAGAGGGTCAGCGTGATCGGCGACGTCGCCTGGTAGGGGTACGCGTCGATCGTCACCCGGTAGCGGCCCGGCATGTCGACGAGGAAGCCCTCGGTCATGCTGTGGAAGGTGTAGGTCGAGCCCCCCTCGAAGAACATGACCGCGGCGTCGTCCACCATCTTGACGATGCCGGCGCCGAGGTACTGGCCGACCGAGTTCCCGGTCAGATAGGGCGATTTGGAGTAGTCGATCTCGACGGTTCGCGTCTCAGGCCGGGGACCGGCCCTGAGCGCCTCGTCGAGCGCGCCGGCCGCGGCCGTCAAGTAGCTGCGGACGTGGAGCGGCGAGATTCCCTGATTCTCGGCCACCACGTCGAAACCGCCCGTGTCCGTCTCCTCCGGCAGGTCGTTGGCCAGGTTCGCGGCGACATCGGAATCGATCCCCAGCAGGTCCTGGATCGTGTACTCGTACTCCAGCCTGGTGAGGCGGCGAAGCGGCGTCCGCTGCCCGGCGCGCTCGGCCCGATTCGCTTCGAGCAACGCGCCTCTCAGGGAATCAAGCGCCGAATCGACGATGCGTTGCGCCGGCCTGCGCGCGCCGGGTGGCGGCATCTCGCCTTCGGTGACGCGGTCGTAGATGCGCTCCCATAGCCGGAAGGTCTCCCGGTCGGCCAGATCGTGGCCGAGTGCAGTCAGGTCCAGCGGCGTCGTCTCCGTGCCGACATGGCACGTCAGGCACGACGCCTCGAGCAGCGGCGCAACCTCCGCCTCGAACGCACCGGCGCCGGCGCCGCCCGGGACGAAGCCCGAGATCAGCAGCGCCACCGACGCGATCAGCGCTGGTCTCTCCTGGTGCGTAGCCTGTCTCCCTGTTGGGTGGAGCGATCTTACAACGCCGTTGCAACAAGCAGCCGACGCGCCCCGGTTCCAGGCGAGAACGTAAGCTCGCTGGCCTCGACAACCAAGGCGGCGAAGGAGACGGTCAAGTGCCAACGAGCAGCAGCAGCGCAACGGTCAGTCTGACGGACGGGCCGGTGGTTCTCGGGAACGGCATCGCCGGCGAGACGCTCCCCATCCCAACCGCCGATCCAACGGGTTTCCACCAGGCGATCTCCGAGCCGGACGCCATGCCGGTCACGGAGATCCTCGGCAGTCTGTTCCTGCCGCCCGGAACCGGGCCGTGGCCTGTCGTGATCGTCGTGCCGGGGAGCCTGGGGGTCGCGCCGTCGCACGTCGCCAAGGCGGACCTGCTCACCGAGGCGGGGATCGCCTGCTGCGTGATCGACCCGTTCGGCACGCGTGGAGTGACCTCCACCGTCGCCAACCAGGCGCAGTACTCGTTCGCGGCCAGCGCCTGGGACGTGCTCGCCACTGCGGCGGTCCTGGTCCGGCGAGCCGACGTCGACGCCACGCGCATCGGCGCCCAAGGTCACAGCCGCGGCGGGTCGGCGGTGCTGTCGGCGGCGTGCCTGGCGCCGCTGGTCGGCCCTGAACGGACCTCCGGACTCGCCGCCGTGTACGCCGCCTACCCGTGGTCGGGCTTCCAGTTCCTGCGGCCGGATGTCGGCCGTACCGTCGTGCGCTCCGTCATCGGCGATCTGGACGAGTGGTGCCTGCCGCTCCAGGTCCAGGCCCACATGCACGCGATGACCCTCTGCGGATGCGACGCCAGCTTCCGGCTCTTCCCCGACACGCACCACAGCTTCGACCGCGACACGCCGGTGGAACTGGTCCCCGACGCATCCGTCAGTCCGGGGTCTCCGACGATCTACATCGGCGACGACGGCGCCTTCGTGCATCCGGTGACCGGCGAGGCCGACCCCGCCTTCACCGAACGCGACGCGATGATCTACCAGGTCAAGTCGCCCCACGGCCGCAGGGGCGCCCGAATCGGCACCGCCGGCGACCAGGCGCGGGCGTTCCACCAGGACATGATGACGTTCTGGGCAGCCGCGCTCGGCTAGCGCCGGCACAGCCGCCGCCGTCGCGGTAAACTCATGGAACACAAGTGACTTCCAACGACGGCAGCCACGGCGAACGGCCCGGCCCCCTCGCCTACATGGCCAGCAATGGCATCGCGGCCAATCTCCTGATGATGGGCATCGTTGCGGCCGGACTCGTGTCCC
>VXUF01000007.1 GCA_009837085.1 Holophagales bacterium | reverse complement strand
TGGCGCCAGACGCCCCGCCAGTGGTCGAAATAGCTCTCGCGATACCGCTCGCCGGAGTCATCGTTCCAGAAGACGAGGGGCATGGAGGGCAGTGGCTCGGTAATCACGAGTTCGCCGACCTGGCCGGTGACGGCGTGGCCGTTCTCGTCGAAGGCCTCGACCTTCGCGCCGAGCGAGCGGCACTGGATGCGGCCGCGCCGGACCGGTTGCAACCGATTCGGGCCAACGAAGCCAGTGCAGACGTCCGTGCCGCCGGAGAGCGAGCCGAGCCAGACGTCCGCCTTGATGTGTTCGTAGACCCAGTCGAAGCCCTCCGCGGGTAGTGGCGCACCGGTCGAGCCGATGGCGCGCAGGGCCTCGAAGCCGAACTGCTTGCCGGGTTCGAGGCCCGCCGCCCGGCAGGCCATCAGGAAGGGAGCGCTGACGCCGAAGCAGGTCACCGCCTCCTCGTCGGCCAGACGGTACAGCGCGGAGAGGTCGGGCCAGCCGGGTGAACCGTCGTAGAGCACGACCGTCGTACCCAGGAGAAACCCGGAGACGAGGTAGTTCCACATCATCCAGCCGGTCGTCGTGTACCAGAAGAACCGGTGGCCGGCGCCCAGATCGGTGTGGAGCGCCAGTTGCTTCAGGTGCTCGACGAGGATGCCGCCGTGGCCCTGGACGATCGCTTTCGGCAGCCCTGTCGTGCCCGACGAGTAGAGGATCCAGAGCGGGTGCTCGAAGGGCACCGGCTCGAAGGCGAGTTCGTCGCGGTGGGCGGTCAGTTCCTCCCAGGACAGGCGACGCGGGGCGCCGTTCGTGTCGCCGGATGGGCCGCCGGCCGGCTGTACGACGACCGCCGCGCTGAGCGTCGGCAGCGAATCGATGATCCGGTCCAGGTCGAGTCTGCGGTCGTACACGCGGCCGTTGTAGTCGTACCGGTCGACGCCGATCAGGACCTTGGGCTCGATCTGCCGGAAGCGGTCGAGCACGCTGTCGACCCCGAACTCGGGCGGACAACTCGACCAGATCGCGCCGAGACTGGCGGTGGCGAGGAAGGCGATCACTGCTTCGGCGTCGTTCGGAAGGTAGGCGACAACCCGGTCGCCGCGCTCGACGCCGAGGCGGACCAGACCGGCCCTGGCGGCGCCGACTTCGCGGCGCAGGTCGTCGCGGCTGAACTCGCGTCGCACACCGGTCTCGTTGCGGCAGATGAGCGCCGGTTCGCGGCCGCCCCGGGCGAGCGCGTGCTCCGCGTAGTTCAGCCGCGCGCCAGGGAACCAGCGCGCTCCGGGCATCGCGCGGTCGGCGAGCACGCGCTCAGGCGGTGCGTGGAACCGGATTCCGAAGTAGTCGGCGATCGAAGCCCAGAAGGCCTCGAGATCGGCTACCGACCAGCGCCACAGATCGTCGTAGCCGTCGAACCGCAGGCCGCGCTCTGACTCCAGCCAGCGCAGATAGCGGGTCAGGTGGCTGGTCTCGATCTGTTCTGCCGTGGGCCGCCAGAGAGCGTCTCCGTGGTTCACGGAATGGACCCGTTCGCGTAGGCTGCTTCCGCCCTCGAAGAACTGGAGGAACCGCGGATGAAGCGCCTTCCGCTCGTGGCGCGTGTGCTGCTTGGGCTCATCCTCGTCTTCTTCGGCGTGGTGGGCGCCCTGGCGCCGGAGACGGACATGGGCGAGGACGCGGATGCGTTCATCTTGGCGTTGAAGGATACGGGTTACCTCTGGCCCCTGGTCAAGGCGACGGAAATCACGAGCGGCCTGCTGCTGATCACCGGGATCTTCGTGCCGCTCGCGCTGGTGCTGCTCGCTCCGGTGGCTCTGAACATCCTGCTCTTCCACCTGTTTCTGTCGCCGTCGACCGGCGGGCTAGCGGTTGCCGTGCTCGTCCTCGCACTCGGCGCGTATCTGGCTCATCACCATCGGTCGATCTTCGCCGCGATTCTGCGGCGCTAAGCTGGTAACCCGCCTCATGGAGAAGCGGAGGGATCAAGGAGGTGTAGTTCGATGAAACATCTTCCAATGCTCGCGCGCGTCCTGCTGGGACTGATCTTCGCGGTTCTCGGCGTGGTGGGGCTGTTCGAGTTGGGACCGCAACCGGAGATGAGCGAGGAAGCGGGAGCGTTCATGGGCGCGATCATGGACACCGGCTACCTGTGGCCAACGATCAAGGTGACCGAGATCGTCTGCGGCGTGCTGCTGATCCTCGGCCTGTTCGTGCCGCTGGCGCTCGTCGTGCTGGCGCCCGTCGTCCTGAACATCCTGTTGTTCCACGTCTTCCTGGCGCCCGAGGGCGTAGTGATCGGCATCGTCGCGGTCGTGCTCGGCCTGTACGTCGCCCACCAGCACCGGGAGAGCTACAGCGGCGTTCTGAAGCGCAAGGCCTGACCGAGCTATGGAACCGACCGCCGACTGGGTGCGCCGGCGTCCCCGCCGGCTGCCGCCGCAGGCGGCCAGGAGTGCGCGCCGGCCTTGAGGCCGGCTCCGGTTTAGCGGTCGGTTCCATGTGAGCCCGCGCCGACCGCGACCAGATGTCGGCGTGCCCGGAAGTAGATGACGCCGTCCGAAATGGCGGGGGTCGCCATCAGCGTTTCTCCCAGTTCGTTGACGGCGATCTCGTTCAAGTCGGGGCCCGGCTCCACTACGTAGATGTCACCGACTTCGCTGTTGAAGTAGATGCGGCCACCGGCGGCGACAGCCGAGGCGCTGAAGCCGGAGGCGCCGCGGCCCAGACGCCTCTGGTTCAGGCGTTCGCCGGTCGTCCAGTCGACGACCGTGACGACGCCGTTGTCGTAGCAGAAGTAGGCGAGGTCGCCGACCACGATCGGCGTCTGCATGTAGTTCCCGAGCCGTTCGTGGAACCACACCATCGCGTCGTGATCGGGATCGAGCTTGCCCTCGGCATCCAGGTCGATCGCATAGATCGGCTTCAGCCGGCCATGAGCGTTGGTGATCAGGATCGGACCATCGCCGGCCCGGATCGGCGTCGGCACCGGGATGTCGCCTCCGCCCTCGAGGCGCCAGAGTTCTTCGCCGGTGTCGAAGTCGTAGCCGCCGATGTGGTGGTAGCCGTTGAGAACGACCTGGCTCCGGCCGCCTTGGCGCGGAAAGACGGCCGGCGTGCTCCAGGTGGCGACCTCCTCGCGCGTCTTCCGCCAGACGTCCTCTCCGGTTGCCGCATCCAGAACGGCGACGAAGGACTGACTCAGGATGTCGACCTGGATGACAACCCGGCCGTCGTGGACGACGGGCGAGCTGGCGAACCCCCACTCGTAGGTGGGGAAGTCGTAGGGTCCCGAGTCGAGCACGCCGAACTGACGGTTCCACAACGGCCTTCCCTCCAGGTCGTAGGCGTGGAGTCCTTCCGAGCCGAAGAAAGCCACGAGGACCTTGCCGTCGGTCGCGGGCGTGGAGTTCGTGTGCGACGCCTTCATGTGCCGCTTGATCGCGGGCGTACCCTGGAATGCCGTTCGTTCCCACAGGAGTTCGCCGGTCCGCTTGTCGAAGGCCAGCACCTGGAACCGCTGAGGCGGCTCGCCCTCGACCGGCGTACCGTCACCGTAGAGCCCTACCTTGAGCGACGCCTCGCCTCCCTCGGGAACGGCCGAGGTCAGGAAGAGGCGGTCCTCCCAGATGACCGGACTCGAGTGTCCGAGGCCGGATACCTCGACCCGGAAGAGGACGTTCTCGCCTGTCTCCACGTTCCAGGTCGCGGGCGGCGAGCCGGTTCCCGCGCCGTCCGCGCCATTGCCGCGGAACGAAGGCCAGTTGTCCGAGGCGACGACAGGCAGCGCCGTCGCCGCGGAGAAAACAAGAGTCGCGGTCGCCCTGGTGGTCAGTGTCCGCAAGGAAGTCGGCATGGCGAGCTATGACCCCGAGCCGATCGCGACCAGGTGACGCCGCGCCCGGAAGTAGATGACGCCGTCCGAGATCGCCGGCGTCGCCATCAGCGTTTCGCCGAGTTCGTTGACCGCCACTTCCTTCAGCTCGTCGCCGGATTCGATGACGTGAACGTCGCCGTCCTCGCCGTTGAAGTAGATACGGCCGCCGGCGGCGACCGGCGAGGCGGTGAAACCGGAGGCGCCGCGGCCGAGACGCTGCTGCGCGACCCGTTCGCCGCTCTTCCAGTCGAACACGGTGACGACGCCGTTGTCGAAGCCGAAGTACGCGAGGTCGCCGACCACGATCGGCGTCTGCATGTAGTTCCCGAGCCGCTCGTGGAACCAGAGCATCGCTTCGTGCTCGGGATCGATCCCGCCGGCGGCGTCCGGATCGACCGCGTAGACCGGACGCATCGGGCCATGGGCGCTCGTGATGAGGATCGGACCATCGTCGCCGGCGCGGATCGGCGTCGGCACCGGGATGTCGCCGCCGCCTTCGAGCCGCCAGAGTTCCTTCCCGGTGTCGAAGTCGTAACCGCCGATGTGCTGGTAGCCGTTGACAACGATCTGGCGGCGGCCGTCGCTTCGCGCGAACACGGCGGGCGTGCTCCAGGTGGGAATCTCGTCGCGCCCGGTGCGCCAGACGTCCTCGCCGGTCGCCGCGTCGAGCGCCGCGAGGAAGGAGTCGCCCTGCACGTCGACCTGGATGATCACGCGGCCGTCGTGGACCACGGGCGAACTCGCGAACCCCCACTGCGCCGTCTTCACCATGAAGAAGCCGGAGTCGAGCACGCCGAACTGACGGTTCCAGAGCGGGTTGCCTTCCAGGTCATAGGCGTGGAGCCCTTCGGAACCGAAGAAGACGACCATGACCTCACCGTCGGTCGCCGGCGTCGAGTTGGTGTGGGAGGCCTTCGTGTGACGCTTGACTGCCGGCGTGCCTTCGAAGGCTGTTTGCTGCCAGAGAAGCTCACCGCTTCGCTTGTCGTAGGCGAGGACCACGTAGCGCTGGGGCGGTTCGCCCACGACGGGCGCGATGTCGCCGTAGAGGCCGACCTTTAGCGAGGCCTCTTCACCCTCGGGCACGGACGAGGTCAGGAACAGACGATCGCCCCAGATCACGGGACTCGAGTGGCCGAGACCGGGCACGGCGACGCGGAAAAGGACGTTCTCGCCGGTCTCCACGTTCCAGGTGGCCGGCGGGGATCCGGTGCCGTTGCCGTCGGCGGCATTGCCGCGGAAGGACGGCCAGTTGTCGGAGGCTGCGGCGAGAGAGGGCGCTGTTGCGGTGACGAGTAAGGCCGCAACCAGCAGGCGTCGGTTTCTCAATGGTCTGGCTTGCATCTTCATGACTGGAGTATCTTCGATCATCCTCAAGACTACGTCCACACGGGAACAGAGTTTGTGGAGGCAGCGAGATGAGTTCGCCGATGAGCGTCTTCTGGGACCCGCGGTGTGAGGAGCACACGGTGCCGAGGGGGTTTCCGGAGCGGCCGGAGCGTCTGCAGTTGGCGCTGCCGTATCTGAGAGAGCTGGGCTGGGATCTGGTGGAGGCCGGTTCGGACGGGGCGCCGGGCGGAATGGCGGGCCAGGCCCGACGGCTGGCGGCCCTGGTCCACGATCCCGCCTACATCGTTCGGATGGAGGCCGCCGTCGCCGACGTCGCGGCGTCCGCTGCGGCCGGGAACTTCCCCCTGCGGCCGGCGCCGATGCTCGACACGAACGACAATCCCCTTTCGCCGGGGACGGCGGACGCCGCCTGGGCCGCGGTCGATGCCGCGCTTTCGGCGGGCGACCACGTCATGCTGGGCGCGGGGCACCGGGCGATGAGCGTGACCCGGCCGCCCGGGCACCACTGCGAGCGGGACCGGGCGATGGGATTCTGCTACCTGAACCAGGTCGCGATCCTCGCCCAGGGCCTGATCGACGTGCACGGCGTCGAGCGTGTAGCAATCCTGGACTTCGACGTCCACCATGGCAACGGGACGCAGCACCTCTTCGACCACCGGGCGGACGTCGCCTACCTGAGCGTCCACCAGTACCCCTTCTACCCGGGCACCGGGGCGGCCAGCGAGCGGGGGATTGGCGAAGGCGAGGGCACGACCGTGAACGCGCCCCTGCCAGCCGGCAGCGACGACGACGTCTACGGCGAGGTCATGGCCGACCTGCTGCTCCCGGCGGTCCGCTCGTTCGACCCGGACGTGCTGCTCGTGTCGGCCGGCTTCGACGCCTGGCGGAATGACCCGATCGCCGGTATGGCGCTGACCGAGGAGAGCTTCCATCGGTTCGGCGTCGACCTGGCCGAGCTGGCGGAGGAGGTTTGCGAGGGGCGGCTCGTGTCCGTGCTCGAAGGCGGCTACGACCTGACCGCGCTGCCGCGGTTGATCGACGTGTACCTCCGGGGCACTGTCGGTACGTCGCTGGATGCCTGAGGAATCTCGCCCGTCTCCCGGTGCGTTGTACGATGTGACACAGGAACGGAGGGGCCCAAGCGTTGAGAACCAAGCCGAGCTTCCCGATCAGGATACGCACCCGGAACGTCCAACTGAACGATGACCTGAAGCAGTCGATCGAGTTCGAAGCGGCGGCGCTGAAGCGCTTCAACTCCCGGATCGTGGACTGCGAAGTCACGATCGCCGGCCCAGGCCGGCATCATCGGGGCGGCCTGGCGTTCGATGTTGTGGTCAAGGTCGCGCTCCCCGGCCCGGACGTGGTAGTTCACCGCTCGGCCGCGGCCTCCATCCCGGTCGCGATCAACCAGTCGTTCGCCACTGCCCGCCGACGTGTCAAGCGGCAGGCCCACCTCCGCCGCCGCCGGGTGCCCTTCAACCGCACCTCCGGCGTCGGTCGCCGCGGCCGGCCACGCGGCGGCAACGGCCGCCGGCTGGCCCGGGCGTAGCCGCGTAGCTGCCGCGTCGCAGCGCGTCGTCGTCGCAGGTCACCCGGCGTCAGCCGCTCCGAGGGGGAGCGTCCCAGCGGACGCTTGCGCTCTCTGGGCGAAAGGAGCGTCAGCGCTCGCTCCGGTCGGCTGCGTTCCGCTACGGCGTCGGTGACGGGAACGGTCTGGGGAGTCACTTGCCTCCAGCCCGCTGGGACCCTCCCCCTCGGAGCCGCTGACGACTGGACGGCGTTGCCGGACGGCTCCAGCAGCGTACGGAGCCGCGTGTCAAAGGACCTTGCTAAGGTCCGACAGGATCGTCAGAAAGCTCCAGGAGGATGCCCCGAGCGCGGACACTTGAAGATGGGAATCAATCTCGTCGTGGCCGTCACGGACGGCCAGTGGTTTGAGCGGCTGCGCCGAAAGCCGGAACTGCCGGAGGTGAACTTCTGGGCTCCGAACCCCAGGGGCTTCCGGGCGCTTGAACGCGGCGAGCTGTTTCTGTTCAAGCTGCATGCGCCGCACGATGTGATCGTGGGAGGCGGCGTCTTCGCGTACGCGAACGTCCTCCCTTGCTCGCTTGCCTGGCAAGCGTTTGGCGAAGCAAACGGTGCGGAATCGGCCGAGGAGATGCGCCAGAGGATTGTCCGCTATCGCGGTCACGCCGGTGGTAACCGGCCCGACTTCGAGATCGGTTGCCGGATCCTGACCCAGCCCTTCTTCTTCGAAGAATCGGACTGGATGGCCGCTCCCAACTGGTCGCGGAACATCGTGTCGCTCAAGACGTACAGCACCGACAACGCGGACGGGCTCCACCTGTGGGAATCAGTCCAGGACCGTTTGGGCCGCGTGAGCGTCGCGCACTTCGCGGAGGAGTCCGCCCGGTTTGGTGCGCCACAACTGATTCGTCCGCGCCTCGGGCAGGGGACGTTCCGCGTTCTCGTGGCGGACATCTATGAACGCCGCTGCGCGGTCACGAGGGAGCGGACGCTGCCGGCCCTTGAAGCCGCGCACATCCGCCCCTATAGGCACGGTGGAACGCATGAGGAACGGAACGGTCTGCTGCTCAGGCGGGACATCCACAGTCTGTTCGATGCTGGCTACGTGACCGTCACGCCGAACCTGGACTTCGAGGTCAGCGGCCGCATCAAGGAAGAGTTCGAGAACGGCCGGGACTACTACGCGTTGCACGGACGAAGAATCCACGCTCCGGCCGCTGCCAGGCAGAGACCCGATCCTGCCGCGCTGACGTGGCACAACGAGAACTGCTTCGTGGGGTAGACGGTTTGCACGTCGCGGAACGACTGCTGGTGCAGAAGGATGGTCCGATGTTGGAGGCGTTGAAGAGGTTGGATGGGAGCAGGATTCGCTTGCCTCGTCGGAACGAGGACTTTCCCGACCGCGACCGGCTCGCTCAGCGTTTCGAGCTGTTCAAAGCTGCTGCCTGAAGCCACGGCGGACGCCGACGTTCGGCCGGCGCGTTTCTCCTCGCCGCCTGCGGCGGCAGCGGGAAGGGACGCCGGCGCACAGTTCGCGAGCCGCCAGGTTCCCCACTCAGTAGTGGAGATTCGCGCCGAAATCGGGTATCCGGCCGGCTGCAGCCAGCACACCCCACTTGTCCAATGTGTCCTTCGCCCGGTCTGAGTCCCAGAATCTTGAGCAGAGCTTGAAGTACTCCAGGACGACCTCTCGTTCACCGATCTCAAGGAGATCCTTGGCGAGTGACATGTTCGGCCCGAATGAATTGAGCTGGGGTGAACCCGTCGTGTTCCCGGCGGCGAGCAACCGGGATCTCGCTTCTTCGATGTTGTCCGCTCGTAGTGCGATCCGACCCAGAACGAGGTTGCCGTGGTGCACACGGTTGCCAGAGTTCCATCCTGGCTCGGCGTTTTGCAGCATGAGCTCGGCGTAATGACGGGCCTGGTCAAGCTGATCCGCCGAGAACGCTGCCTTCGCCAAGTAGTCTAGAAGTGAATCCCGAAGCGAGTCGTCTGCAAGCCCGTACGCCCTTTGAAAGTGCTCCAGCGTCTTCTCAGCGCTCTTCAGATCGCCTCCCCCCGACACCTGCGCCCCCAAGCT
This sequence comes from Holophagales bacterium, assembly GCA_009837085.1. GTDB lineage: Bacteria > Acidobacteriota > Thermoanaerobaculia > Multivoradales > Multivoraceae > Multivorans. The sequence goes on along the minus strand of VXUF01000007.1, from coordinate 23,066 downwards.
GTGAAGGTGCCCGAGTTCTCTCGGCCATTCCGGGTTGGAGGGATCGAGCGATTGAGCCTGTTCCAACATTTCGATGGAGGTCCTACGGTCTCCAAACTTAAGGAAAGCGGCCGCGTGTCCCAACAGCCTGGTGTTCTCGGGTTCACGGTCGATCTGACTCATCCAGGCTCTCTTGGCCTCCGAATAGCCCTCCGAGTCAAGGATGTGGTCTATCTGTGAAGGAGGCGTTCCCAGGATTTCCGACTCGGGTGAGTTGCGGATGAACCACAGCGCGTGTTCGCGTTTCGCTTCCTTCGCTGACTGATCGCGAAACGAACGTGAGCCGCCGTAGTAGGCGAGAAGCTGCGTCCGCACAGCTACATCGCTCGGATCCATGGCCAGTTTCTCTTCGAGCGATGCGACTTGGTCAGGCGTGAGATTCCAGCCTTCCACTATGGCATCGCGGACACTCTTGTGGCTGGATGACCCCTCGGGACGTTCCTCATGCGGTTCAACGGATTGAGCGGCAAGGCTCACCGGATAGAGACCAATGACAAAAGTGGCGACCATGTTGACCATCAGGGGCGTTGAGGTCTTCATCATGATTCCTCCCTTCTCGCTAGAGTTCGTGGCATTCCGTCCGTCGTGGAAGCTCGTCCCTTAGCCCAACACGATCTCGGCCGCCTGCCGTAGCTCCTGCTTGCTGGCGGCGCCGACGAGCAGGGTCGTCACGTCGCTGTCTTCGAAGGCCTGGAGGCGGTCCCTGATCCGGTCGGGTGGGCCGACGAGGGAGATCTCGTCGGCGAAGTCGTCGGGGACGGCGGCTACGGCTTCTTCGCGCTTGCCGGTCATGAAGAGCTCCTGGATGCGCAGGGACTCTTCCTCCCAGCCCATGCGGGCCATGAGCTCGCGGTGGAAGTTCCGGTTCTTGGCGCCCATGCCGCCGACGTAGAGGGCGAGGGACTGCTTGATCGGCAGGAGGGCTTCGGCGATGTCGTCGCGGACGCGGAGTCGGGCCCCGTAGGCGATCTCGAAGCCGTTGCCGCGACCGGCGAGCGATTCGGCGTAGACCTCGGGCCGGTAGGGCGAGTAGTAGAGCGGCAGCCAGCCGCTGCAGAGTTCGGCGGCGAGGGCGACGTTCTTCGGCCCCTCGGCGCCGAGGAAGATGGGCAGGTCGGAACGGAGTGGGTGCACGATCGAGCGGAGCGGCTTGCCCAGGCCCCAGGAACCCTCGCCGGTGAAGGGGAGCGGGTAGTGCTCGCTGTGCTGAGTCACGGGTTCCTCGCGGGCGAGAATCTTCTGGATGATCTCGATGTAGGCCCGTGTACGGGACAGCGGCTTGCCGAAGGGCTGTCCGTACCAGCCTTCGACGACCTGGGGCCCGGAGACGCCGAGGCCGAGGATGACCCGGCCTTGCGACAGGTGGTCGAGGGTCATCGCGTGCATCGCCGTCGACGCCGGCGTCCGCGCCGAGATCTGGGCGATGCCGGTGCCGAGGCGGATCTTTGAGGTGTGGGCGCCGATCCAGGCCAGGGGCGTGAACACATCGGAACCCCACGCCTCTGCGGTGAAGACGCAGTCGTAGCCGAGGGCCTCCGCTTCGATGGCGATGTCGAGGAAGTCGGGACGCGGTCCCGCGCCCCAGTAACCGAGTTGAAGTCCGAGTTTGAGTGCCATGCGGCGGAAGCTAGCAGGTATGGAACTGGCCGGGACCGGGTTGATAGCTTGCGTCCGTGCCACCGAAGGATCAGTTCGACGCCCTCAGGATCGAGGATCTGGCGGCCCGCACCGGCTTCAAGTGGAGCCGCTACACGGCGAACGGCAGTGGCATCCTGCCGGCGTGGGTCGCGGACATGGACTTCCCCGTAGCCGAGCCGATCCTGGACGTGGTTCGCGGACTCGTCGAGCGCTCTGATTTCGGCTACTGCGAGCCGCCGGAGATCGGCAATCTGCCGGAGGTCTTCGGCCGGCGAATGGAGGAGCAGCTCGGCTGGACTGTCGAGCCCGAGCGGATCCGTTTTCTGGTCAACGCGCTCCAGGGTCTCGATCTCGCGGTCATGCTGGGCGCCGGTAAGGGTGAGGGGGTCGTGATTCAGACGCCGATCTACCCGCCCTTCCTCGAGGCGGTCTCCGGCACCGGCAGGCGGCTCGTCGAGTCGCCGCTGCGCCGCGGGCCGGACCGGTTCGAGATGGACCTCGATCAGTTGCGGGCGACGATCGACAGGGACACCCGTCTGTTCATGCTTTGCAACCCGCACAACCCCAGCGGCCGCTCGTGGACGCGGAGCGAACTGGAGGCCGTGGCCGAACTGGCGATCGAACACGACCTGATCGTCCTGGCGGACGAGATCCACAACGAACTCGTGTTCCCCGGGCACGAGCACACGGTGTTCGAGACGCTCGGTCCCGAAGTCCAGGAGCGGACGGTCACCATCACGTCTGCGACGAAGTCGTTCAACCTCGCCGGGCTTGAGCTTGCTCTTCTCGTGTTCGGCAGCGAGAAGCTCAGGCAGCGCTTCGACGAACTGCCTCACTTCGTCCTCGCCCATCCCGGCATTCTCGGCGTCGAGGCGGCCCGGGCGGCCTGGAAGCACGGCGATCCCTGGCTCGAGGAGACAGTCGCCTATCTCGACGGAAACCGCGCTTTTCTGACGGACTTCCTGAACCGGCGCCTGCCGGACATCGTGCATGGTCCGCAGGAAGCGACCTACCTCTACTGGCTCGATTGCAGCGGGCTCGATCTGCCGATGGCGGCGTCCCGGTTCTTCCTGAAGCGGGCGAAGGTGGCGCTCAACGACGGCGCGGAGTTCGGCCCGCCCGGCTCGGCGCTCGGATTCGAGCGTTGCACCCGACTGAACTTCGCGACCTCGCGAGCCATCCTCGGGGAGATCGTGGAGCGGATGGCGGGCGCCGTGGAGAACGCCTGAGGGAGCCGGTCAGGGACATGAAGCCCGACCGTTTGCCGGCCGCCCTCTACTCGCACGGAGGCTTCCTTGGCGGTTGTTTGCTCGCCGGGCTCCTGGCATGGGGTGCGCCGGTGTCGGTCTCCGCACAATCGTCTGTGGAGGCAGGCGGGGACCTTCCGGACCTCGAGTGCCTGCGTCTCATGCGCCGGGCGCGGATCGCGGAGCTGACCTCCAGACCCGTCTCGGAGGTCGAGTGGCTTCGGCGAGCCCGAGAGGAGTGTAATGAGCCGACGGCGGCACTGGTCGGTCTGCTTCGCGCCGACCGGCGGAACCCGCTACCCGAAGGAGAAACGCAGGAGGTCCGGCGGGAGTTGATCGCTGCCATCGACAACCCGGTTTCCCCGCCGCCGCCTGGGGTACTGGAGTTCATCGCTCGCAGCGAGGAAGCGGACGAGGCGGTGCTTCGTGCCGCTTTCGACCTCGTCGGCCGGCTGCTGACGGACGGGGGTACTGACCGGAAGCGGCTGCTGCGCCTCAAGGCGCTGCTCGACCAGCGCCTGGGTCGGCCCGCGGACGCGACGGCGGCACTGGTCGAGCTGCGAAGCCTGGAACCGGCGAGCGAGGAGATTGCCTGGGCGCTGTTGCGCCTGCTGATCCTTCAGCAGCGGTGGGACGCGGTCGCCGACCTGTTGGGCGAGATGGCGGAGGAGAGCGGCGCGTCGATCCGCTCGCTCTACGCTCGGGCGCTGGCCAGGGCCGGCCGCGTCGACGAGGCGAACAGGCAGCTCGAACTCCTGGCGGAAGAGATCGATCCGAACGATGCCCTGGCGCTCAGCGACTACGCCGCCGACGTGCTGGCGGCGGCCTGGAATCTGCGTGACTCCGGCCGCCTCGCGGACGCGGAGACGCTGTTCCGGCTCGCGGAGAGGTACGCCCCGGCACGGAGCTGGGCCCGGGTCGAGGCCCAGGGAGCGCTTGTCCATCTGTACGGCACGGCCGAGGAGCGGGCCGCTCACGAGCGGGCCGCGGCGAATCGGTGGCAGTACGTCACGGATCCCCAGTCGCTACTGAACGAAGGCGCCAACCAGTTGAGCGCCGGGAACTTCGATCAGGCCATCGAGCTGTTGGAGCGCGCCGCGGAAGAGTTGGGGCACTTCGAGGCGGTCTGGTACAACCTCGGCTTCGCGGCCTATCGGGCCGAGCGCTGGGAAGAGGCGTTCCAGGCTCTCGACCGGGCCGCCGAGCTGAACGATCAGCGTGCGGACAACTTCTTCTTCAGCGGTCTGGCGCTGATTGAACTCGAGCGCTGGGACGAGGCGATTCCGCGGCTCCTGCGGGCTGTGGAGCTGGACCCGGAGCGGCGGCTCGCCCACTACAACCTGTGGGTCTGCTATCGGGTGCTCGGCCGCGCGGCGGAAGCGGCTCGCCACCAGGCTGCGTATGACGCGCTGGGCGACCGGTAGCGGATCTACAGTCCCCGCACGTAGCGCTCGAACTCGGCCTGGATCTCCGCCGGCGTGGTCTGGAAGACCGCCTCGAAGGCGTCCCGGCTGGGGTAGCCCTCGGCCAGGTAGAGCAGCATCCTGGCGAAGAACTGTCCGCTCTCCCAGTCGTCCCGACCGTGGTGCAGAAAGTGGGTCAGTAGCCAGGAGAAGCTGTAGTAGTGCTGCGCTCGCTTGCCGTAGAACGTGTCGGCGGTGGCTTCCATCAGGTCGGCGATCTCCGGCGCTTCCCCTTTCCGCAGCGCTGCCTGCGCCTCTTCCAGGTTCCACGTCGTCAGGCTCTGCAACCGCACGGGCCCCCTGCCGCCGTGCGAGAGCGCGTACCGCCCGCGATCGACCGCGCCCGGAATCAGCACGCCCCGCTCTATCTTCGAGTTGCCGAAGTACTCCGCCATGCCCTCCTCGGCCCATCGCGGCAGGTCCGACCCTGGCCCCGTCAGGTAGGTGTCACTGAAGGCATGAAAGGCCTCGTGGAGCATCGTGTGTAGCAGTTCATCGAAGTACCGGACCTCCTGGTGGAAAGCCAGCAGGCCCGGCGAATGGTAGAAGCCGGCGCCGGGAAGCCGGCCGCCGAGTTCCTCCTGGAGTCGGCGGAGACGGTCGCGGCTGCTGAACAGGTAGACGACGACCTTGAGGCGGGCCGGCAGCGGCTCGATGTGCGGATCGAACAGTTCGTGGAGGATCCGGAACACCGCCTCCATGTTTCCGGCCAGAACCTCGACCGTCGACTCATCGTCGGCGTCGCTGATCAGGATGAAGCGGTCCGTCTCCCGGCGTTTTCTGTGCTCGTCGTCGATGTACTTCTCGGCGACTTCGATCGTTCGGTTCAGCACCCGGACCCGTTCAGTGAGAGTCGGCTGCGGCATCGGGCTCGGAAGGGCCCCGGCCGACACCAGGACGTCGAGTTGCGGATCGAAACGCCTGCGGGTCGGCGCGTTCCGCTCTTCTTCAGGGCTCTGGAACTTCATCCTCCACGACAGGGTGGAGGTGACGGCATTGCCTTCACGGTCGCGGGCGGGGCCGTAGCGCCAGGCGCCGACGCTGCGTTCGACCTGGAACCGGAGGAGGTCGTCGAACTCGGACGAGGGCTCGATGGCGAGGACCTCGACCTGCGACACTGCCCCGGCGGCGTCGATCTCGACCCGTATCTGGACCTCCGGATCGATGCCGCTGCCGGCGAGCTCGTGCGGCACGAGGAGCTGGTGGCTGCGGATCGCTACTGGCCCGGTGGCGATCCCCGCGGCCGCGTCCTGGGCAGCCGCTCCGCCGGCTGTCAGGAATCCAAGGGCGGCGATTGAGGCGAGCTTCCGGAAACGTCGGGGACGGGCCACTCCAGGATCCGGCGGGTGTTGGATGTCCCACCGCCGCCGTCCGGGAGCGCCTGGGGCCCGCGTGTCGACGCATCGGGCAGGAAGGAGCGAAGCCACGCGGTGGCCACGACCTCGGCTATGCCGAGAATCTCGCCGCGGTTGCCGCGGGAGTGCGCCGCCGCAGTCTCCACCAGGTCGATGAGATCGCGCTCCGCGTCTCCGGTGGGGAAGCCGAAGACCCCGCACAGACGTCCCGCCTGCTCGCTCTCCAGGGTGACGACGCGCGCGCCGACCAGGTCCCCCTCTTCCAGGGGATCCATCGCGGGATGGGGCTCGACTCGGACGCGCTCGCGGCTGGTCACCTCGTCGAGAGGGGTCAGCTCCCCATCCAGAGGTCCGATCCGGTAGAGCTGCAGGGTGCTTCCAACTAGCGCTTCGAGCCACTGGCGCTCTGTGACCTCCAGCAGCAGCCCGCCCTGACCGAGCAGCTTCTCGGCGAAGCTGAAGGAGCGGCAGTCGCCTTCCTCGGCGTCGGGCTCGAAGCGTCCCTGGGCGAGAATGCAGCTCATCGCGTTGGCGAAGAAAGTGGACTGGTCGCGGCTGCTCCGAGCCTGGAGTTGCTCTTCCAGGTCGATCCGTTCCTGGTCGTCGAGGCCGATCAGGAACTGGTCCTCGATCGCCCATTCGACTTCCTCGCCGTAGCGTTCCAGCAGCCAGCCGCTAGCGCGTTCTACCGCGCGGTCGAGCGCGGAGACGCCTACGGAGAGGGGAGCAACGTGCTGCTGTTCCATGCCAGGATGCTAACTGTGTTTCGTTGTAAATACCACAAAATGCGGAACTTAGCGAGATCGGCACGTTTTTCCCGAGTCCTGCCGCCTCATGCGGAATCGGTGTTTTCGGGGTCTCCGTCGCCGTCCATCCTGCTGTAGGCCGTCTGGACGCAGTGGATCTTCAGGGCGTCCGGCGCGGTGGCCAGGAAGCCCTGCCACTCGATCTCGGCGATCGCTTCCTCGGGACTCAGACCCTGTTCGTGGGCGGCGGACGCCTGATTCCAGAAGTCGGCCAGGAACTGCCTGAGGGCATCGACCTGGGCCATGTCGCTGAAGGTCGGGCCGTGGCCGGGAAGGATGAGGTCGAACTCGAGCTCCTCGAAGCGGTCGAGGGTGTCGAGCCACTCGTCGACGTAGCCGTCGCCGATGTACGCGGCGCCGGCGAGGACGAGGTCGCCCGTGAAGACGACCCGCTCGTTCGGCAGCAGAACGCCGACATCGCCGCCGGTGTGACCGCGGCCGAGGTGGAGCAGCTCGATCGGCCGGTCCCGGCCCTCGAAGGTGCGGTGGATCGTCATCCGGCTGGTCAGGGTGACGTTGGGTGGCGTCGGTTCCGTCTCGCCGACCGCCACGTAGTGGGCCTCCTGGATCCGGATCGCGTTGTGCGCCTGGTCCTTCTCCTCTCCTTCCTCCATCGCGTCCGCCGCCTCCTTCATCGCGGCGATCTGGTTCGGGATGTTCCCGGTGAAGATCGCGGCGGTCGGCTGGTCCATCACGTCCGTCATCAGCATCGCGCGGGTGAACTCGTGGCCGACGATGGCGGTGTCTTCGGGAAAGGCCTGGTTCCCGTGGGCGTGATCGAAGTGGTAGTGCGTGTTGACGAGGTGCGTGACCGGCTTGTCCGTGACTTCGGCGATCGAGGTGAGCAGGGCCCGAGCCGCGGCCGGCGTGACATGGGAGTCGACGACCAGGGCGTCCTCATCCGTCACGACGAGCATCGCGTTGCTCTGGACGAAGATCACGTCGTCTCGGCCGACGATGAAGTAGACCCCGGGCGCGACCTCCTCGAACGTGTGGGTGTCGGTGAGGAGCGTGCCGTCGGGCGGCGCCTCTTCGCCGCCGCAGCCGGTGAGGCCGAAGGCCAGGGCGGTGACGACGAGGCAGGTCGTAGCGAGTCGGTGGGTCGGGCGCATGGGGTTTGCTCCTCTCCGTTGCGGTTCACCGGGAATCATAGATCCCCGGGTGGCGCGGGATCACAACTCCAGCCGGCGCATTTGCCGCACCGCGTAGTCGCAGGCACGCGCGGTGAGCGCCATGTAGGTCAGGCTCGGGTTCTGGCAGGCGGACGAAGCCATGGCCGCACCATCGGTGATGAACAGGTTCGGCACGTCCCAGGACTGGCACCAGCCGTTCAGCACGGATGTCGCGGGGTCCCTGCCCATCCGCGCCGTACCCATCTCGTGGATGGCGAAGCCCGGCAGGGAGTTCCGGTTGAAGGTGCGGATGTTCTTCGCGCCGAGCGCTTCCAGCATCTCGGCGGCGCGGGTCTGGATGCTCTCGCGCATCGCCTCCTCATTCTCGCCGTAGCTCATCGTGATCCGGGCAGCGGGGATGCCCCAGCGGTCCTCTAGCTCGGGGTCGATCGTCACGCGGTTGTCGGGGTTCGGCAGGTTCTCGCCGAAGCCGCTGAAGTTGAGACGCCACGGCGCGAGCCCGCGCAGGCTCGCCTTGTAGTCGGCGCCGAAACCCGGCTGGCCGATGCCGCCCTGCCACAGGGTGCCGCGGCGGGCGCCGCACTGGTAGCCGAAGCCGCGCAGGAAGTCCTTCTCCCGGCTGGCTTCGGCCCGGTCGCCGTCCAGGTTGACGAAGCGCGGCAGGTAGCAGGAGTTGGGCCGGCGCCCGAAGGTCGTCTTGTCTTCCAGACCCTCCAGGTTCCCGTTCGCGCCGACCTGGAAGATGTGGTCCATCAAGTTGCGGCCGACCTGGCCGCTCGAGTTCGCGAGTCCCTCCGCGAAGCGGGGCGTGGCAGAGTTCAGCAGGATGCGCGCCGACTCGATCGTCGACGCGCACAGGAAGACGATGCGGCCCCGTACCTCGATCGACTCCATCGACTCGGCGTCGATCAGGTGGACGCCGCTCACGCGGTCCGTCTGCTCGTCATAGATCAGGTTGCGGACGACGCTGTTGGGGCGCACGGTCAGCCGGCCGGTCTCCTCGGCCGCCGGCAGCGTCGCGTTCAGGCTGGAGAAGTAGGACCGGCTGATGCAGCCGCGGCGGCAGATGCCGCAGTAGTGGCAGGCACGGCGGCCGAGATGGTGCTTGGTGAGCACGGCGACCCGGGCCGGCGTGAACCGGCGCGTGCCGCCGAAGGCGCGGTCGAGGCCTTCGCGGACCCGCTCCTCCATGCAGCTCTGGGCGATCGGCGGCAGGAACTTCCCGTCGGGTAGCTGCGGCATGTTCTCCGGCTGGCCTGCGATGCCGACGAAGGACTCCACGTGGTCGTACCACGGCGCGAGATCCCGGTAGCGGATCGGCCAGTCCGTGCCGTAGCCGTCGCGGGCGTTCGCTTCGAAGTCCAGGTCGCTCCAGCGGTAGCTCTGGCGTCCCCACAGCAGGGACCGTCCGCCGACGATACGGGCCCGGATCCACAGAAAGTCCTGGCCGCCGTCGCCGATCGAGTACGGGTTGTCGATGTCGTCGACGAAGAACTTGCCCGACCACTCGTCGCAGGCGGCGGCGCGGCTCTGGACCGGTTGCCGTTCGGCCTGGTGCTTGCGGTCCCTCAGTCCCCGGTAGGGCATCTGCCAGGGCGGCGTGTGCTCGTTGTAGTCGCGCTCGGGAATGACCGGCGGTCCGGCCTCGAGCACCAGCGTTTCCAGGCCCTTCTCGGTCAGCTCCTTCGCCGCCCAGCCGCCGGTGATGCCGGAACCGATGACGATCGCGTCCCACGTCTTCCGTTCGATGATCTGGACCATGGTTGCAGCAGGCCTCAGGCGTCCTCGATGTCGACGCAGGGATCCCAGCGCCCGGGAACGATCCGGTAGCCGAGTTCGGACTTCATGCCGGCCTCGGAGGTGTAGTAGCCGAACAGGGTGAGCCATTTGACCAGGTCGAAGAAGGGCTGCTCGTGGAGCCGATTCACGTTGCGTGAGAAGGCGCGTCCGCCGCGCTGGGCGATCGCTTCGTCCTGCGCTTCGGTCAGAAGTTCGTCTTGTGCCGGACCTTCCAGGTCGACGAAGCCGGCAGCCTCGGGATGGCGCTCCCGGGCGCGCGCGTCGAAGTGGTCGAGTTCGGCGACCAGGTGATCCCGCGCCGCGTCGGGCAGCCAGCCCTCGAGCAGCCGGTCGACGAAGCCCGGGATGCTGGCGTCCCCGGCGCCGGGGGTGTCGGTCGCCGGCAGGATGCGCTCGGCGATCGCGTCGAGAGTGCGTGCCTGATGTTCCGTGAGGACAGCGAGCGGTTGCGGTTCGCCGGCGGCCGCCTGCTGGGGGTGCAGGTGCAGATGCGCGAGGTGCGGGTTCGCGAACAGCTCCGCCGGCAGGAAGGGCACCGCGGCGGCGCCGCCGATCACACGGAGGGCCCGCCGGCGTCCGACGGTCTCAGCCTGTTCCTGACCTGGGGAGCGTGTCATCGCGGTTGATGCTACCGGCGCCGCTGCGCTTCGAGCTTCTTCTCGAAGCAGAGGCTGTGCGGGTCGTAGGCGTACTCGTTGTAGCACGGGATCTGGACGTAGCCGAACGAGCGGTAGAGGCCGATCGCGGCGGGCTGGCGCTCGCCGGTCTCGAGACGCAGCGACCTGTAGCCGAACGCCGCCGCCCGGGCTTCGAGCTCCTCCAGGATGCGGCGCCCCAGGGCCTGCCCGCGGTAGGCCGGGACCACGTACATCCGCTTGATCTCGGCCTGCTCGTCGCTCAGACGGCGCAGTGCGCCGCAGGCGACGGCCTCGCCCCCGGCGGTGCGGCCGAGGAGCAGGCAGCAGCCGGGGGCGTCCAGCTTGTCCGGCTCGACGCTGTAGATGCTGTCCGCGGGATAGAGCTCGCCGAGTTCGCGGTCGAGCGCTTCGTGCAGACGGGCGAAGGCCGGGTCGCCGGGGTCGCCGGGTTCGATCCGGATGAGGTCCGCGGTCACTGAAGTTCCGGGGCTTCCCTGAGCATCTGGTCCCGCAGGGTGCGCTTGTGGATCTTCTCGGTGGCGCCGCGGGGCAACTGCTCGTCCTGCAGCCACACGTAGCGCGGCACCTTGAAGCGGGCCAGGTGCTCGGCGACGTGTGCGCGGACGCCGGCCGCGTCGAGCGCGGCGCCGTCCTTGGGTACCACGACGACCGCCAGCTCCTCGCCCAGTCGGTCGTCGGGAACACCGAAGGCCGCCGCCTCGTAGACGGCGGGATGCTGGTAGACGACCCGTTCGATCTCGGCGCAGTAGATGTTCTCGCCGCCGCGCAGGACCATGTCCTTCTTGCGGTCGCGAATGTAGAGGAAACCGTCCTCGTCGATCTCGGCGATGTCGCCCGTGCGCAGCCAGCCGTCCTGGATCGTCTCGGCCGTCGCTTCGGGGCGATTCCAGTAGCCGCGGATGTTCATCGACGACTTCATGATCAGTTCGCCCTGCTCGCCGGACGGCAGTTCGTTGCCGTCCTCGTCGATGATCTTCAACTCGACGATCGGGCAGGGCTTGCCGCAACTGTCCGGCTTCTCGACCAGGCCCTCGTCCGTGTTGCCGGCGCCGCCGGCGTTCGTCTCCGTCATCCCCCAGCCGAAGGACCAGTGCTTGTCAGGCATCAGGACCTGCAGGCGGTCGACCATGCCGCCGGGGATCGGCGCGCCGCCGCCCGACACGGCGATGAGACTCCGCAGGTCGCGCTGCTTGAGCGCCGGCGACTGGAGCATCTCCCAGGTCATCGTCGGCACGCCGTTGAAGGAAGTGACGCGCTCGCGCTCGATCAGCTCCAGGCCGAGCTCCGGGTTCCACTTGTACATCATCACGATCTTGCGGCCGACTCCGAAGGAGGCGAGAAGTCCGGCATGGCTGCCGCTGACGTGAAACAGGGGCAGGGGCATCAGGATCGAGGGCTGGAACTCCGGGTTCTCCTCCGGTTCCTCGAGCAGGCCCATGGCGATCCGCTGGGCGCCGTAGAAGCCCCAACTGCCGATGCCGCTGAGGACGCCCCGGTGGGTGGAGACGGCGCCCTTCGGGAACCCGGTCGTACCGGAAGTGAAGAGGATCGTCACGTCGTCGTGGGGGCCCAGGTCGACCTCGGGCATCGGCTGACCGGCCGCTTCACGCCAGACTTCCTCGAAGTCGTCCACGCCAGAGGCCAGCTCCTCTTCCCAGCGCACGCCGATGCTCTTGACGCCGAGTTCGGGCAGCTGGCTCGCCACCCGCTCGTAGCGTTGCTGGTCGAAGAAGGCGAGCCTGGCGCCGGAATCCTTGAAGCCGTACTCCAGCTCTTCCCCCGACCACCAGCCGTTGAGCGAAACCGAGATCGCGCCGGACGACGTGATCGCCATGAAGGCGATCACCCACTCCGGGTAGTTCCGCATGCCGATCGCCACCCGGTCGCCCTTCTTCACGCCGTAGCGGTGGATCAACTGGTGGGCGATGGCGGCCGCCCGCTCGTAGGCCTCGTTGTAGGTCAGCCGCGTGTCCTGGAACACCAGGAAGTCCTTGTCGCCGTGGTCCTCGCGCGCCTGGTCGTAGACCTGGCGGAGCGTCGGCGGCAGGTTCTTGAACACCTGGTAGTCGACACCGCGGACGGTTTCCGTCACCAGCTCCCAGTCCGCGCCCGGCGCGGTCAGGTGGGCGACCGACTCGTCGTAGGTCATCTGGCCGTGGATCGGCTCGGACTTCGCTTCCTTCATATCGTTCATGCCATCGCCGCCCGTTCTTCTTCGTACGCCGCCCGTTCCTTTTCGTAGCCCTCGAAGGAGTGCTTCAGGGTTGCGTTGTTCAGGAGCATCTCGGCCCGCGGCTCCTTCGATTCCGCGTCGAGAAAGGTCGTCCTGACCCAGTTCGATTCCGTGCGCCGGCTCTCGCTCAGGGCAACGATCTCGCGCTCCAGGAGGTAGTCCTGGCCGACGAAGAGAGGACCGTCGATCATCCGGATCTGCTGGCCGGCGAACAGGCCCAGGGCCGGTCCGCGGGTGGGGAAGCCGGCCTGACGGTTGGAGTAGCCCCCGAGGACGCTGACCATCTCCAGCGGGATGATCGCGCGACCCCACGGCGATGAGGCGCCCTCGTCCGCGGTGTACCAGGGTGAGGGCTCGGTGATCCTGTCGAGCTTCTGATTCAGAGAGAAGGGATAGAGCTTGCCCATGTTCTGGTCGAAGTCCATCCGGACCTCTTCGAGTCCCTTGCCCTTCATTCCCACCTCGAGGTCACGCAGGACGACCAGGGGCCCGGGCGGCCGCAGACGGGACATCCGGGTGGCGAGCTCGGAGGACTCGACGTCGCCGCGGATCGAGGCGGTGCCGATCAACACCTCCGTGCCGTCCTCCTTCTCGGCGCGGATGCGGACCTGGGTCTGGCCGTTGGCGGGCTGTTCGACGAGGGCGCGCACCTGCTCGCCCTCGACCACCATGTTCCGGTAGTGGGCGCTCAGGCAGCCGGTTTCGAACCACTCCTGCCCCCACAGGTCGTGAAGCAGGGGCACGAACTGGCTGAAGTGAGTCGGACCTTCGATCGGGCCGCCGGCCTGGAAGCCCATCTTCTCGGCCGTGGAGTCGTCGTGAATGGACAGGTGACCGCCGTACTCCTGCTCGGCGAGCATCTGTCTGGGGGAGCGCAGCGGTCCGCGGATGTAGGTCGGCGTGTCGAATGCCTCGGCCATTCGGTCCTCCTCGGTTGGGAAGGGCGAAGTGTAGCGCCGTGAGATGATGAGGCGTGGCGAAGATTCCCGGCGAGGACGTCGTCATCAGGAGCGTGGAGTCCGCGCTTGAAGGCAAGGCAGCGGACATCGCACGCTGCCCGAATTGCGGCTCCGACCAGGTCGACAGCTACTGCGCTGCCTGCGGGCAGCGCGCCGGCGACCTGCACACATCGGTTGGGCACTTCATCCGCGACGCCATGGACGGCCTCTTCTCGTTCGACTCGCGAGTCTGGCGTACGTTGATCGCTCTCGTCTTCCGTCCGGGACTGCTGACGGTCGAGTACTGGCAGGGGCGGCGAGCCCGCTATGTGGCGCCGCTGCGGCTCTACCTGTTCGTCAGCTTCTTCACCTTCCTTCTGCTCGCGCTCTTCGCGCGCGGAAACGTCGTGGACATGACCGGCGAAGACCGGGACGCTCCCGTCCGGATCACTCTCACGGAATCGGAAGCTGCCGATGAGGACGCGGGTTGGTTTATTGATCGCGTGCTGCGGCCGATCATGGAGGACACCGAGGGCTTCGAGGCCCTCTTCGTCCGGCGGTTGCCCTGGATGTTCTTTGCACTCGTGCCGCTGTTTGCGACTTTCCTCCGAGTGCTGTATCGGCGCCGAGAGCCTTTCTATGTGCCGCACCTCGTATTCGCACTCCACTTCCACGCCGCGGCATTCCTCGTGACCAGCGCGGGACGAGCTGGGGCCCTCCTCTGGGAGCCGCTGTCCGGACTGGCCTTCCTTGCCGTCCTTGTCGCGCTCTTCCTGTCGCTGCGGAGGGCGTACGGAGAGGGATGGTCAAGGACCATCGTCAAGCAGGCATGCCTGCTCTTCGTTCACGGACTCAGTGTCGTCCTCGCCATGGGTGCCCTGATGGTCATCACCGGTCTGGCGCTATAAGGGCCGGTCCGACTGAACGGGCCAGGGACGAGATGTGTCCGCCAGACCGGACGCGAGCGCGCTGCGGACGGCGGAGCCGGCCTTCTTGCCGGAGACGGCGTCGACGGCGTGGAAGTCGACGGTGCGGCGGCGCGCGAGATACTCGACCCAGTAGGGATAGCCGCACGGTTCGGAACGAAGCATCCTGCCGCGTTCACGAGGGCGTTTGCCGCGGGCGGCCACCAGCAGGACGCGACCGGCGAAACCGGCCGCCCGCTCTTCTGCTTCGGCAGGGTCGAGGGCCGGCGGCAGGGACTCGGGCCCCGGCGCAAGGTTGACGTCCTGCAGCCGGATGTGTGCCGCTTGTCCGCTCAGCCGACAGACGAGCACGGCGAGCTGTGCGTCCTGCGACTGGCGGCATCCAGACAGCTCCCGCGTTTCGTAGACGACGAGCCAGTGCGGCAGATACACGAGCTCCCGGGCCAGGGACCGGCCGCCCCTGAGTCGGCGCCGCCGAGCGCGCTCAAGCAGGCGGCCCGCCTCGTCCTGCGCGATCTTCGGCGTGATTGCCGGAGTCGACTGAGGCGGTCCGGTCAGCGCTTCCGCGCCTTCCTGGAACGGCCGCGGCTGCCGTAGATCATCAGCACGGCGGCCGCCAGTAGCAGGGCCGCGCCGGCGGCGGTGCTGAGCGCGAGATCGATCGTCTGGGCAGCGGAGAACCCCCCGATAAGAACCGGAATCGCCAGCACAGCCAGAAACACGCCGAGGATGCGTGCGGTGGAGCGGTCGCGGCTGGTGTGGTCAGAGGTCATGGCGTCGCAGGATGGCTGGTCACGCCAACAGGAGGTAGATCACGAGGTAGGGGACGATGAACAGCGCTGCCCAGACTCGGAGGTCCCGCCACTTGGCGCGGTCGGGCGCTCCGCGGAGCACCCAGTCGGGGCGGAGCCGCCAGACGGCCACCGCCGGCAGGATGAGGAGCAGCGCCACGGCGACGCGGGCGCTCCACAGCGGCAGCGCACCCATCGCGGCGTTGATCGGACCGAGGACGAACTCGAGGATCGCTCTCATCGCGGATCGCCCTCGTCCTGGAGGCGTGCGACCCGGCTTCGCAGCGCCGCCTGGACCGCCTCGTCATTTCGCACTTCGCCCCAGACCAGGCCGCGCAGGCGTTCCGGGGGCTCGGGCGGCGTCAGCCGGCTGACGACCCACGTGACGGCGAGAGTGAACACGAAGGACCACCAGGCGACGAACAGGAACGGCTCCTCGGACGGGAACAGCCCATCCATGGCAGGACTGTTGAGCAGCAGGCAGAGCCCGACGCCCGAGACCAGACCGGCGGCGCCGCCGTAGCGGTTCGCACCGCGCCAGAGGATGCCGAGCAGGAGCACGGCCAGCGTCGGCCCCTGGATCAGGGAGAAGACGGTCTGGATCGCGTTGTAGATGTTGCTGAAGCGTTGCTCGATCTCGGGCGCGATGAAGGCGGCGACGAGAAGCAGCACGGCGGACAGGATGCGTCCGAAGCGGAGTTCCGCGGCCGTGCCGAGCTCGGCGCGGCCCAGGCGGCGACGAAGCCGCCCCAGCAGGTCCCGGCTCCAGAGGGTCGCCGCCGAGTTCAGGTTGGAGTCGACGCTTGACATGAGCGCCGCCAGGAAGGCGGCGAACATCAGGCCCCGCAGGCCCGGCGGCAGCAACTGGGCGATCAGGCTCGGCACCGCCTCGTCGGCGTTCTGGAGGTCGGGGACGATCAGGATCGCGGCCAGCCCCGGCAGGGCGACGAGCAGCGGAATGAACAGCTTGAGGAAACCGGCGAGAAGCACCCCCGCCTTGGCGTCCCATTCGCTGCGCGCGCCGAGCGCCCTCTGCACGATCGTCTGGTTGCCGGTGTAGTAGGCGATCGAGAGCACGATCCCCAGGCCCAGGACGATCCCGGTCCAGGGGAAAGGAGTCGTCGTGTCGTGCGGCAGGTAGAGCGAGAAGTGGTCCGCGTACTGGGCGCCCTGGTTGAGCACGCCGTCGCGGAGCGCCGCCAGTCCGCCGACCTCGTAGAGAGCCCGCGCGACCAGGGCGGCGCCGCCGACGAACATGATGATGAGCTGGAGCACGTCGGTCATCACGACCGCCGCCAGGCCGCCGCTGATCGTGTAGATGCCGACGATGGCGGTCGTGATCCAGATCGAAAGCTGTGGATCCCAACCGAGCACCGTCCGCATGAGCAGCGCCGTGGCGTGGATCATGATCCCGAGGTTCAGCACCAGGATGACGCCCCAGGCCAGGGCGAGGAAGCTGCGTACGCCGCCGCCGTAGCGCCGGCCCAGGAACTCCGGCACGGTGTAGACGCCGCTGCGCCAGTAGAAGGGAACGATCAGGAACGCGGCGATCAGGAGCGCCGGCATCGAGCCGAGCCAGTCGAAGTTCGCCTGGGCGAGGCCGTAGCGGTAGGTGCCGCCGGCGACGGCGATGAAGTCCGTGGCCCCGATGTCGCTGACGACGATCGACATGCCGATCGCCCAGAACGGCAGGGCGCGGCCGGCCAAGAGGAAGTCGCCGCTGGTCTTGACGTAGCGGCTGAAGGTCGTGCCGATGACCAGGATCCCCGTCAGGTAGACGAGGACGATCGCGGTGTCGAGGCCGGACAGGCCCCAGGTCATGGCGCGTCGCCTTCCGCCGTCGCCGCGCCGATTGCAGTCGCCGTTTGAAGGTGCCTGAGACTCACCTCGATGTCGTGCTGGGGCGCTCCGCCGGCTTCCGCGGTCTCGTCCTGCTCGACGGCGAACAGGCGGACGCCGGCTTCGAGCGCGGCCTCCACGCAGCCGGCGATGTCGACGTCGCCCTCGCCGAGCGGCCGGAACCAGCGTTCGGAGGTTGCCTGTTCGGCCGTCCGCTCCTCGGGCAGTCCGGGGAGCAGGCCGTCCTTCAGGTGGAGGAGTTGCACCCGATCGCCGAGTTCCCTGATCAGAGCCACGGGGTCGGAGCCGGCGAAGGCGGCCCAGTAAGTGTCCAGCTCCAGCCCCCAGCCGTCCTGGGAGCGGCAGGAGACGAGCGCGTGCAGGCCGTCCCGGCCGAGCCTTTCCGGCTGGCCGTCGTCGAACGGGAGCAACTCGAACTCGTGGTTGTGGTACGCGAAACGGAAGCCACCGGCCCGGAACCGGTAGCTCAGCAGGTCGAGGCGGCGGCCGAGGTCCATGTAGTGCGCGCGGCTGCCGTCTCCGCGCTGTTCGTCGTCGAGCCAGGGGCAGACGAGCACCTGGCAGTGGAGGGCGCGGTAGGTGTCCATGACACCGGCCGGATCCGCCTCCAGTTTGGAGAGCGGCACGTGGGCCGCGAGGAGGCCGAGGCCGCGTTCCGACAGAAGACTCCGGATGGCTTCGGCCGTTCGCCCCCAGAGACCGCCGAACCACTCGATCTCGTCGTAGCCGGCCTCCGCCGCCTGATCGAGGGCGGCTTCGAGATCCTGCTCTGCCTGCCGCCGGAGGGTGTAGAGCTGGAGCGCCACCCGCGGAGCGCCGACCGCGCCATCCGTCAACGGGACGGCTCCGTTGGCACGTCGCCTGGCGTTTCCTCGATCAGCCCGTGGTAGAGGCCGAGGTAGTAGGGCAAGAGGAAGCTGGCGCCGTCGGCCAGGTACCGGCCCTGGCCGCCGTGGTCGAGTCGCCAGGGGTCGTGATTCCAGTGGTTGACGAAGCGCTCGTCGATCGGCAAAACGCGGCCGTCCAGCAGGCGACCGCGAACGCCACGGCGCTCCTCCTGGTCTCGCAGCAGCACGATGTCGAGCCGGTGGCTGTTCGAGAGGGCCCAGTCGAAGCGGTCGAGAGGATAGAGGACCAGGCTCTCGACGGCGTCGTCCAGAGGAAAGTCGTCGCGACGGTAGGTCTCGTCGTCGAAGGCGTCACGGTAGCCGTTGCCGTCGATGGCGGCGGCGTGGATGAAGTCGAACAGCGGATTCCGTTCCGGTTGCAGGACCTTCCAGTACTGGCGCAGCGAGTGGGCGACGACACTCCGCACCGCCTCGTCCCGCTCGTACGTCAGGAGGTGGTAGAAGTTCATGAAAGCCATCTCGTCGTCCGACTGGTTGCCGGTGCCGGGGCCACTCTGGACCTTGGGGTTGCGCAGGTTCGCCAGGTAGGCGTTGTCGTCCAGCAGGCTCCGCGCGGCTTCGGCGTAGCGCTGCCCGCGGCGGGCGTCGGCTTCGGACCCGGTGTCGCTCATGTGCTCGGCGATCCGCAGGTAGGTCAGGTAGGAGAGCGAGTTGAGACCCCGCTCCTCCCACCAGTCCTGGTCGTAGTTCAGTTGCTCGGGACCGAAGACGGCCCAGCGGGTGCGCTGCCCGTCGTGGTCGACGAGAGCGCCGCCGCCGTCGATCAGGTGGTCGACGATCGCGAGCACGGTCTCGCGGACCTCGGCACGCTCGGCGTCGCTATCCGCGACCAGGTCGTAGTACAGGCCGTAGAAGAAGAAGTGGCCGTCCAGCTCGTCGGAGCTCGTGTCGCTCTTCCAGTACCACTTGCCGTCGGCGCTAGTGGGCCAGCGGGGATCGATGACCTTCCACAGCCCGTCGCGTTCCTCGCGGAACCGGCGGTCGCTCTCGACCCGGCCGGCGTTGGGGTTCGGGCCGTCAGCCGGCAGGATGGTGCGGGCGACGAAACCGGGCCTGGCCGGCGGCGTGCCGCCCTGGGTCACGAGTTGGAGGAAGCGCAGCGCCTCGAACGCCCGGCGTGCGTTCTCGCGCGCTTCCGGCTCGCCGGTGACGGCCCAGCGGAGGCACTCGGCCGCGCCGTACATCGAGGTCCACAGGCCGTCGTTGTCGCTGTCGGACTGGCGGAACGCCGACGTGTCGCCGGGGTTCTCGAGGGCGACACCCAGGACGTAGCCGTAGGGGGTGCGCCGGTGGAAGCGGTCGATCGCGTCGTGGAACCGCTCCGCCTTCTGCCGCAACGTCATCGGACGCAGGTGGATCCTGCCGGGCCCGGCGGCGGTCTCGACCCGTACCGTGCCGTCGCGGTCGACCTCGACCGACAGCACATGGTCGTGGGCCAGCCAGCGCCGTCCCTGCCGGTACTGCCAGCGGGGCGGGTCGTCCGGCGAGGCGCCCGGGATCAGATGAACGAGGCCGCGGGTCGTGCCCGCCCAGATCGACCCGTCCGGCGCGGCGGCGAGGCTGGTGAAATCGTTCCAGGGCAAGCCGTCGTGCCGGTCGTAGAGCCGCCACTCACTTGTGACTTCGTCGAGAGCGCCCAGGCCCTGAGGCGAGGCGAACCACAGCCTGCCGTCGTAGTCGAACTCCACTGCCCGCACGTCGACGGGCGCCCAACTCCGGTCACCGTCGCGCGGGAACAGGCGTCGCCAGACCGTCTCGGAGCCGTCCCGCAGGTAGACGCCGGAGGACGTGGCGGCTGCTACGCGGATCGCGGCATCCGTGATGACCTCGCGGACTTCGCCGGGGGCGTCGAGGGTGGTGGCGGGGGACGGCGCCACCGTGGGCGAAGCGTCGTCGCCGTCGGTTGGCGGCTCGTACTCCGCCACTTGCTGCACGAACGGTTCGACCCGGATTGGCAGGTCGGTCTGGGCCGCCAGGGCGTGCGGCGACAGAAGGAAGGCAAGGAGCGACGCTGTGCGGAGGTTCACGTGGCGAAGCCTAGCGCCGCCGCGCCGGCAGTGAGTCGCCGCGCACTGGCGGGGCGGTCGGCTCGGCTCAGGCGCGCACGGTCCGCACACCGTACAGCGGGAAGTGTGTGTCGCGTGTGACAACGGTGAGTCCCTCGGCCTGAGCCTGGGCGATCAGGAACCGGTCGAACGGGTCCTTGTGATGCCGGGGCAGCCGTGCGGCCAGCTCCGCGTGATGGAAGGTCAGCGGCAGGTGGGTGAAGCCCTTTTCGTCGACCAGCAGGGCCAGGTCGTCGGGTGCCTCCATCTTCCCTTTCAGCCGCTTGATCGTAATCTCCCATGCGGAAATGGCGCTGACGAAGATCTGGTTGCGGGGATCTTCGATTGCGGCGCGCGACGCTGTTCTCAGTCTGCCGGTTTCGGACAGGCACCACAGGAACGCATGCGTGTCGAGCAGCAGTCGTTCCACCGTCAGGTTTCGTCCGGGAAGATCTTCGAGTTCATGAGCTCCTCGAAGAGTTCCTCGTCCGGCTCATCGAAGTCCGGCGCCATCCAGATCTTCCCTTCCAGACCTCCCAGCTTGCGGGGCTCCAGCTTCTTCTCGCGGTAGGGCTCGAGCCGCAGATACGGCTCTCCCGCCTTGGCGATGACGATCTCCTCGCCTTCCCAGGCCAGCCTGCCCAGGCGCGAGAGTTGTGATTTCGCTTCGTGCATGTTCACCTTCATCCGTTTCTCCCCTCCAGAATCCGGCCTGGCTAAGTCTGGCTAAGTCTCGTTCCGCCGTCAAGCAGGAGGGGCATTTCTCATGGCAGAGTCGTCGCCATGGCGGACACGCGACTCCGCGTACTGCGCGACGGCGAGATCGAGGTTCTGCTCGACCTGCTGGACGGCTGGCCCTTCCCCGACGGCCAGCGGGGGCGGAACTTCTTCCGACGCTACGTCGAGCTCGATCCTGCCTTCGAACCGCGTAACGTCTGGGTGGCCGAGCAAGGCGGCGAACTGGTCTCGTGTGTGCAGATCTTCCCGCGACGGGTGCGGATCGGCGGCAAAGTGCTTCCGATGGGTGGGATCGGCAGCGTGTTCACGCGCCCCGACTCGCGGCGACAGGGAGTAGCAGGCGCTCTGCTCGAGCGGACGATCGACGCGATGCGTGAGAGAGGGATGGTGCTCTCGTATCTCCTGGCTGAACGGCTGCGGTGGTACGGGCAGTACGGCTACCGGCCCTGGTCGCGCGGTTGGCGCACGCTGCACTGGTCGCAGGTTGACGGCTCGCTGCCTCGGGACGTCCGTCGCTACGACCCGGTGGCCGACGCGGGCGAAGTGGAGCGTCTATGGAGCGTCTACGCAGGCGGCGCCGCTGGTGCACGACTGAACGGCATCGTCGACCGCGGCTCTGCGCAGGACTGGCAGAGCAGCTTCCGGCTTGCAGGCACGCCGGAGGAGGACATCTGGGTCGCGGACGGCGGATCTCGTAGAGCGGCCTACCTGCGCGTCGCCGACTTCAGCGGCCGGCTACGCGTCCTGGAGTGGGGCCGCGAGCGGGATGCAGCGCCGGCCTTGTGCGGGTTACTGGCCGCTGCCATGACAGGGCGGAGCGTCGAATCGATCCGGATGCCCCTGATTCGGGACGAAACCCTGGAGGACTTGCTGACGGCCGCCGGCACCCGTATCGACACCCGGCCGGCATGGGACGAAGTGCGGCCGGATGCGACGCCTCCCGCCACCTGGATGGTTCGTAGCCTGGACGACGAGGCGTTCGCGAGGCGGTTGAGTACGGCGAACGAGGGTGATCTCCTCGCCCGTTTCCTGCCCCCCGAGCGTTTCGTCCTCTGGGAGGCGGATCGGTTCTAGGCGCGCTCCACGGAGTAGACCAGGTCGACAGTGCCCGTCTCCTTGTAGACGTCCTGTGCCTGGAGTTCGAGCTTGATCCGCGGTGCCGGTTCGGCGATCAGCGGAACGCCTCCGCCGAGAATCGTTGGAATCACCGCGACCTCCACCGTGTCGACGAGACCCGCCTCGGCAAGGCTGCGGAACAGCGACCCACCGCCGAACAACCAGATGTCCTTCTTGCCGTCCTCCTCGCGCAGGGATTGGACGACCTCCTTCCAGTCGTCGCCGACGATCGTGAGGTTCTTGTAGTCGGCCTGCCGGAGGGTGCGCGAGAACACGAAGGTCCGCACGCCGGGCATCGAACCCCGGTCCTGGCCGCCGGTGCTCTCGAAGGTCTTCCGGCCGATCAGGTAGGTGTCGAACTCACCGTACAGCTCGGCGAAGTCGTAGTCCGGGTCGATGACGATCCAGTCCGCTTCGCCGTTGGGCCCGGCGATGTAGCCGTCCAGGCTCATGGCTACGCAGTAGCGAACCCGTCTCATGTCACGCCAGCAAGTCCGCGCGCATGACGGTTACGGCCTGACCGCTTAGCTGCACACGATCGCCGCGGACAGCGCAGCGGACCTCGCCTCCGCGTTCCGAGGCCTGCCACGCCGTGAACGAGTCCTGGCCGAGCCGCCGGTGCCAGTAGGGAGCCAGACAGCAGTGGGCGGAACCAGTGACCGGATCCTCGTCGATGCCGGCACCGGGCGCGAAGAACCGGGACACGAAGTCGAACCCTTCAGTCTCTGCCCGAGCGGTAACGATCACTCCTCGAACGCCGAGCTGGCGCAGGCGTCCGAAGTCCGGCGCCAGACGTCGCAACGTGCTCTCGGAGCCGACCTCCACGAGGTAGTCGAAGCGGTTCCTGCCGATGTAGGCCGGCTCGGCCCCGAGTGCGTCAGCGAGACCTGCGGGCGCCGTTGTCGGCTCGTCCGGCTCGGCCGGGAAGTCCATCTCGATCCAGCCGTTCCGCGGGACCGCGGTGAGCGTCCCGGAAAGCGTGTGGAACACGGCCGTCACCGTCGGTTCCAGGTGCCCCGCTTCCCACAGCACATGGGCGCTCGCGAGCGTTCCGTGGCCGCAGAGGTCGATCTCAACCGTCGGCGTGAACCAGCGGAGATCGAACGAACCATCGTCGCGGTGGACGAGGAAAGCGGTTTCCGAGAGGTTCATCTCGCGAGCGACTCGTTGCATCCACGCTTCGTCGGCCGGACCTTGAAGCAGGCAGACCGCGGCCGGGTTGCCGCCGAAGGGCTCGCTCGTGAAGGCGTCGACCTGGGTGATTGTCAGCATGGTCGCACTCCCAGTAGGCAGCGTCGGAACAGGTAGCGACGATACTCTGCCCGCGTGGGCGATGCCGGAGTGGCGTGCAGAGCGCGAGGGAAGAGAAAG
>VXUF01000137.1:2353-6002 GCA_009837085.1 Holophagales bacterium | reverse complement strand
GATCCTGATCGTCGTGGCCACCGGCGCGGCCCTGATCTACGGCACCTGGGACATGCCGGCGTACGGCGATCCCGACGCCGTCATCCACCACCACCTGGCGCCGGACCTGATCGCCGAGACGGAAAACAAGATCCACATCCCGAACATCGTCACCGCCATCCTTGCCAGCTTCCGCGGCTACGACACGTTCGGTGAAGTCGTCGTCATCTTCACGGCCGGCGTCGGGGTCGCGCTGCTTCTGGGTGGACTCGGTCTGCGACGTCGCGATGCCGGCACCGAGGAGGAGTCGTGAGGCCGCCGTCCAGAGTCCGCGAGATGCCGATCCTCCGGGTCGTTGCCCGGGCGCTCGTGCCGGTCATCCTCCTGTTCGGTCTCTACGTGCAGTTCCACGGCGACTTCGGCCCCGGCGGCGGCTTCCAGGCCGGCGTCATCTTTGCCGCGGGGCTCATCATCTTCGCCCTGACCTTCGGGGTGGAGGCGCTGCGGCAGGCCGTTCCCGTCGTGCTGACGGAGCGCCTGATGGCCGCGGGCGTGCTGCTCTACGGCGCGGTCGGCGTGCTGGCGATGTTCCTGGGCGGGGAGTTCCTGAACTACTCGGCGCTCGATCCGCTGACGACCGGCCATCACGGCCAACACCTCGGCATCATCGCCATCGAGCTGGGCGTCGGCATCGCCGTCGCGGCGACCATCATGCGCGTCTACTACGCCTTCGTCGGCCGCCGCCCGGACGGAGACGGCGAAACCCGTGAAGCGGCCCTGGGCGCCGGACCGGGCGAAGGGACGCCGTGAGTTCGGTCCAGTCATTCTCCGGGCTCTGGGCCTACTGGCTGATCATCGCGCTGATGATGGTCGGGCTCTACATCGTCATCGCCCGCGACAACCTGATCAAGAAGGTGATGGGGCTCAACATCTTCCAGGCAGCGGCGATCCTGTTCTACGTGACGATGGCGAAGGTGACCGGGGGCACCGCGCCGATCGTCCCGCACGACCCCGCTCACCCCGGCGGCCATGGAGAACACGAGATCCTCTATTCGAACCCGCTGCCGCACGTGCTGATGCTGACGGCGATCGTGGTCGGCGTCGCCACCACCGCCCTGGCCCTCGCGCTGGCCGTGCGCATTCACGGCGACTACGGCACCGCCGAAGAGGACGAGGCCGTGATCTACGACATGGAGCACGCTTGAGGGGCTTCCCGGGGGCGAGAGAATCGTCGTGATCGAGAAGATCGTCGTCCTCGAGGTCGTCCTGCCGCTGCTCGCCGCGCCGGTCTGCGTCCTCGTGCGCCACCCGCGCCTCTGTCGCCTCCTGAGTCTCGGCGTCGTCGCGGTCTGCCTGGCAATCGCGGTCGCCGTGCTGCTCGAGGTAAGGGGCGGCGGCGTGATCTCCTACCAGCTCGGAGGCTGGCCGCCTCCGCTCGGGATCGAGTACCGGGTATCGACGGTCAACGCCTACCTGCTCGCTCTGGTCACCGCGATGGCCCTCGTCGTCTTCAGCTTCGACTCGCGGGGCGGCCCACCGCGCGTGCCGGAACCGCGGCGGCACCTCTACTACGCCGTGTTCCTGCTCTGCATCTCCGGCCTGCTCGGCATCGCGATCACCGGCGACGCCTTCAACATCTTCGTGTTTCTCGAGATCTCGTCGCTGTCGTCCTACATCCTGGTCAGCCTCGGCGGCCACCGGCGCGCCGTGCTGTCCGCCTTCTACTACCTGGTCATGGGCACGATCGGCGGCGTCTTTTTCATGCTGGGCGTCGGCCTGCTCTACCAGGTGACGGGCACCCTGAACCTGCGCGACATCGCGGCCCGCCTCGAACCGTCGCTCGACGATCGCGGCACCGTGCTCGCCCTGGCGCTTCTGGTCGTCGGCGTCTCGATCAAGCTGGCGGTGTTCCCGCTGCACCACTGGTTGCCCAACGCCTACTCCTTCGCGCCGCCCAAGGTCAGCGCCTTCCTGGCGGCGACGGCGACGAAGGTCTCCTTCTACCTGCTCGCGATGATCCTGTTCACGATCTTCGGCGCGCCCTTCGTGTTCGAGGAACTGCGCCTCCAGGCCGTGCTGCTGCCGCTGTCCATCCTCGCCATGTTCCTGGCCTCCGGTGCCGCGATCTTCCAGACCGACCTGCGCCGGCTGCTGGCCTACTCGAGCGTCGCCCAGATCGGCTACATGACGCTGGGGCTTTCGACGGCGAACGTGACCGGTCTGGCAGGCGGCCTGGTTCACCTGTTCAACCACGCCGTGATGAAGGGAGGGCTCTTCCTCGTCGTCGCCTGCCTGCTCTACCGGGTCGGCTCGGTCCACATCGACGCCCTCGCCGGCATCGGCCGCCGCATGCCGCTCACCGCGGCCGCGCTGGTCATCGGCGGCCTGAGCCTGATCGGCGTTCCGGGCACCGTCGGCTTCGTCAGCAAGTGGTACCTGGTGTCCGGCGTGCTCGAGCGCGGCTGGACCGCGGCCGCGGTGCTCATCCTGCTGAGCTCGCTGCTGGCCCTGGTCTACGTCGGCAAGGTGGTCGAGGCCGTCTACTTCCGCAAGCCGGCGGAAACCCAGCCCATCGACCATGTGCGGGAAGCCCCGCTCGGGATGCTGGCGCCGGCCTGGGTGCTAGCGGTAGCCGCGGTCTTCTTCGGGCTCACGACGAACTGGACCTACGGTGTCGCCAGGGAAGCCGCCGAACTCCTGCTCGCGGGTGGGATCTGAGTCGACGATGAGCTCCGAGACGACGATTCTGGTCGCCCTGCTGCTGCCGGTGCTGGCGGCGGTCTCCTGCCAGATCTTCGGCCGCCTCGGGCATCCGAACCTGCGCGATGTCGCCACACCGCTGATCGGCGCCGGCACGTTCGCCGCCGTCTGGCAACTCGGGGCCGACGTCCTGGTCGGCGGCCGGCCGGAACTCGTCCTGTTCGAGGTGCTGCCGGGCGTGGAGCTCGCGTTTCAGGTCGAGCCTCTGGGGCTGGTCTACGGCCTGGTGGCAAGCGGCCTGTGGATCGTGACCTCGATCTACGCCGTCGGCTACATGCGCGGTCACCACGAGCACAACCAGACCCGGTTCTTCACCTTCTTCGCCCTCTCCATCTTCGCCGCGCTCGGCATCGCCTTCGCCCGCAACCTCTTCACGCTGTTCCTGTTCTACGAGGCGCTCACGCTCCTCACCTTCCCGCTCGTCACCCACCACGGCACGGACGAGGCGCGACGCGCGGGACGCGTCTATCTCGGCATCCTCCTCTTCACGTCGATCTCCTTCCTGCTCTTCGCCATCCTCTTCACCTGGCGGCTGACCGGGACGATCGAGTTCACTCCGGGCGGCATCCTGGGTTCCGAGACGAGTTCGGGAATGGTCACGGTGCTGTTGCTGCTCTACGCCTTCGGCGCCGGCAAGGCGGCGCTCATGCCCTTCCACCGCTGGCTGCCGAACGCGATGGTGGCGCCGACCCCGGTCAGCGCACTGCTGCACGCGGTCGCGGTGGTCAAGGCGGGCGTGTTCGCGATCCTCAAGGTCGTCGTCTACGTCTTCGGCCTCGACCTGCTCGCCGGCAGCAACGCGTCGCTCGCGCTGATGACGATCGCCTCGTTCACGATGCTGATGGCGGCCGTCATCGCGATCCGCCAGGACAACCTGAAGGCGCGGCTCGCCTACTCGACGGTAAGCCAG
>VXUF01000137.1:0-2343 GCA_009837085.1 Holophagales bacterium | reverse complement strand
CTCGACGATCAGACAGCTCGCCTACATCGTCCTCGGCGCGGCGATGGCCACGGCCACGGGCGTCCTCGCCGGCGGCCTGCAGATCGCGATGCACGCGGCCGGGAAGATCACCCTCTTCTTCTGCGCCGGCGCCATCCTGGTCGCCACCCACAAGAAGAAGGTGAGCGAACTCGACGGTCTCGGCCGCACCATGCCCTGGACCTTCGCGGCGTTCTTCCTCGCCTCGCTCTCGATCATCGGCATCCCGCCGCTGGGCGGGTCCTGGGCCAAGTGGTACCTGATGGTCGGCGCGCTCGAGACCGGATTCACCTGGCAAGCCGCGCTTCTGGGAGTCCTGATGGTGAGCTCCCTGCTCGCCGTCTTCTACCTGATGCCGGTGGTCGTTCGCGGCTTCTTCGCGACCTCGCCCACCGCCGGCCCCAGCGGCAGCGGCGGCGACCGGAAGCCGATCGCCGAAGCGCCGTTTCTCTGCGTCGCGCCGCTGGTGCTGACGGCGCTGCTGTCGCTGGCGCTGTTCTTCGTTGCCGGTGACCTGGCGACGCTTCTCAGCTTCTAGGGCGCGACAGAAGTCCAGAAGCCGGCGCTACGCGCCGGATGCCGGCGGGGTCGCCGGCGTACCCAGTGTGCGACGTAGCTAGCGGGACCGAATCCACCGAGCGAAGCGCAGCCGCTCCTCGGCTGGCACGAGTCCCAGCCAGCGTTTGAACCTTCGCCGGTCCGCAAACCGCGATACCTCGGCCAGACGGACCTCCACCGGCAGGAAGCGCAGCGCGGCCAGCGCCTCCTGGTCCGTCCCGCCGGCCTCGGCGGCGAAGCGCAGCAGGAGCCGCCGCTCCAACCGCTCGAACTCCGCCTCGAGCTGGTGCTCGACTCGCAGCGCCGCACCACAGGAGGCGATCGCCGCACGCCGCAGAGGTTCGTACCGCGGCTCGACGTAGAAGTCGAAGCTGCTCGCGGAAAGCCCCTCCAGGCGGCTGACCTCGCCCGGCGAGGGCGCCATCTTGACTCCCGGCGTCATCGCCTTCCACTGCTCGTAGCTGACCGGCCGCGGCTCGGCGACGTCGGGATCCGGCGTCGGTACGTGAAGCGCCATGGCAACGACGATCCAGCCGTCCGCGGCAAGCCCAGCCTCCAGGTCGCCGGCGGCTCGTATGCCGGCATCGTCCAGGGCGGGAAACCCGTCGCTCAGCCAGAACAGGAAACACGGCGGATCGCCGCAACGGGGAGCGGTCTCTTCCAGGAGGCGGGCGGCGGATTCACGCACGACCTCGGCGTACGTCGGCAGGTCCGGCGGACGATTCCCGGCCTCGAAGTAGGCATCGCGGCCCAGACCCTCCCCGGCGATGTGCTCCAGTACCGCCACGACGGCTTCTGGCTCCGTGGTCGCGACGAGACGCTGCTCCGCGCCTGCTAGCGCGCCGTCGTCCACCGCGATGTCGACCGGACCGAGCGCCACCAGCTGCCGCGCCTGCCGCGCCAGCGCCTCCACACCGAGACGGACCGTCTCCGCCCTGGCCAGCACGGCGTCGACATACACGAACACCGGCCGCGGGTTCGCCTTCAGATCGAGCGCCGATACACCGGTCACGCGGCGCCGCTCGCCGGCGACCTCCACCACGAAGTCGCCCGACTCGAAGTCCGACGGCCTCACCCCGCGCAGCCGCGGCAGCTCGATGACGACCGACGACTCCGCCACCTCGACCGCGTCGGTGAAGGTCCGGTCCGCCGGCGGCTGGGCTGGCAGAGCCGCGGCAAGCAGGACCAGGGAACCGGCGGCGATCTTCATGGGCGGGGCCAGAATACCGGGATCTGAGAGCCGGGACGGGGGAGCTATAGTCGCAGCTTCGAATGGCGCACCACACCACGCGACGCGCGTTCCTCGGCGCGGTCGGAGCGGCCGGCGGCGCGACCGTCGCCTGCAGTTCCGGTGTAGCCGTCCGTTCCACGGAGGCCGCGTTGAGCCACGAACCGATTCCTCTCGACACGCCGCTCCCGGTGGAGGACGTGCCGACGCCGGCGCTGCTCATCGACCTCGCCAGGATGGAGCTGAACCTGGCGAAGATGGCCGCCCACGCCGAGGAACGGGGCATCTCGCTGCGCCCGCACACGAAGACCCACAAGTGCCCGCTCCTGGCGAAACGCCAGATGGAACTGGGCGCGGTCGGCGTCTGCTGCGCCAAGGTCAGCGAGGCGGAGGTCATGGTCGAGGCAGGCATCGGCGAGGTTCTGATCACCTCGCCGGTCGTCACCGACGACAAGATCGGGCGCGTCGTCGCCCTCTCGAAGCAAAGCCCGGAGGTCACCCTGGTGGTCGACAACCGGGCCGCGGCCGAGCGGCTCCAC
>VXUF01000013.1 GCA_009837085.1 Holophagales bacterium | reverse complement strand
ACGACGACGATCCGCCGGTGGTCGAGAAAGAGGAATCGGTGCTGATCGAGGTCATGCCGAATGGCGAGTTGATCGTCGACCAGGATCCGATGCAGTTGCACGAGATCATCCCCTACCTGAAGCCGAAGCTCGAGCGGAACCCGAAGAAGCCGGTGATCATCCGGCCCGACATCGCGACGCCGTACCGGTACATGGTCCAGGTGTACGACGAGCTGCGCCAGGGCGAGGATCACGGGTTGGCGGAGCCGATCAACATCTCGGTTCCCACCCAGCGCGAGATCCAGAGCTTCTGGTACTAGATCGGAATACCTGGAAACCGGCGAAACGTTGAACTCAGACACCACGCCACAGAACACCCGACCCGAGAACCTGACCGAAGAGGGGTAACCGGATGAGTGACGAGAACCTCGAACAGGCTGCATCCCCCGCCGAGGAGCCCGCGAAGGGCGAAGCGACCGCGCTGACCTCCGCTGAACAGGGCCTGCTGACCTACGTGCAGGAGACCCGCGAGGACAACAAGACCTTCCGCTACTCGCTGGGGCTGGCGGTCATCCTCCACGGCATCCTGCTGATCGTGAAGCTGCCCGACCTGTACGGCGACACGGTGGCGCCGCCGCCGAAGCCCAAGGTCTTCGTCGTGCAGCAGGTGCGCTTCAAGCCGCCACCGCCGAAGGAAGAGCAGCAGATTCCGAAGCCGAAGTCGAAGAAGGTTCCGATCCCCGATCCCACGCCTGACGAGCCGGAGCCGATCCGGATCGACGAGCCCGAGGAGATCGACATTCCCGAGGTCGACGATCTCGATCTCTTCGACCTCCCCGAGGCGCCGCCTCCGCCGGAACCGACCGGGCCGATCTACGTCACCGGCGACGTGACGAAGCCGGAGAAGATCAACGAGATCCAGCCTCAGTACACCGAGATCGCGCGCAAGGCGCGGATCCAGGGTGTCGTCATCCTCCAGGCGACGATCGACAAGAACGGCGACATCACGGACATCAAGGTCCTGAAGCCGCTGCCGATGGGCCTTGCCGAAGCCGCCGTGTCGGCCGTGCAGCAGTGGAAGTTCAAGCCGGCGACGCTGAACGGCAAGCCGGTCGCCGTGTACTACAACCTGACCGTCAACTTC
Organism: Holophagales bacterium; assembly: GCA_009837085.1. Taxonomy (GTDB): domain Bacteria; phylum Acidobacteriota; class Thermoanaerobaculia; order Multivoradales; family Multivoraceae; genus Multivorans. The sequence continues at coordinate 4,922 of VXUF01000013.1, read as the reverse complement.
CAGCTCCAGTAGAGCTGGGGACTTGAGGACTACGGCACGATCATGACTATTCGCCGATCCGTACTCGCACTCACGACGGTCTGCGCACTGCTGACCGCATCGGTGACCCTCGCCGGCTGGGACGAAGGCGTCGCTGCATTCAAGTCCGGCAACTACGCTCAGGCGATCGCCGAGTTCCAGCAGTTCGTCGAGGAGCGCCCCGACCAGCAGGCTGGCTACCAGATGCTGGGCCGCTCCCTGCTCCGGGGCGGCAAGGCCGGCGAAGCGGTTGCCGCGTTCCAGAAGGCGATCGAGATGAAGGCCGACGACATTGGGAGCCAGGTGCTCCTGGGCCAGGCCTTCTACCAGAGCGGCAAGCCCAGGGAGTGCATCTCGACGCTGAGCAGGCTGAACATCGGCGCGTTGCCCGCGAACATCCAGATCGGGGTGTACGAGACGCGCGGGGCCAGCTACGCGCGGCTGGGTAACACCGGCAGTGCGGCGGCAGATCTGGGCAGGGTCGCCGACCTGAAGCCCAGCGACGCCGCGGCCCGCTTCGAGTACGGCCAGATGCTGAAGAACGACGCGCAGATCGATCCCGCGATTGCCGCTTGGGAACGGGCGGTTTCGATGGACGGCAGCAAGTCGGAGTGGAAAGAGGCACTCGTAGAAACGCTGAAGCTCAAGGGCCGGCAAACCTCGGGCGCGGCCAAGACCGGCGTCTACCGCAAGGCCGAGGACTACGCCAGGAGCCTGGTCGGGAGCAGCGCCTCGTACGACAACCTGCTCCTGCTGGGCGAAGTGCAGCTCGGCGGCAAGAACTACGAGTCTGCGGCATCGACGTTCCAGCAGGCGATCTCGAAGAACCGCAACGACTGGCACTCCCACTTCTACCTGGGGCAGGCCTACGGCTCGCTCGAGCGTTTCAACGACGCCGAAGCGCCGCTGAACGACGCACTAGGCCTCGCGTCTGGCGATGCTGAGAGGCAGATCCTGGACTACCTCGGCTTCGTGCTCTCGAAACAGAACAAGTACGATGCCGCGATTGAGGCCTACGAAGGGGCGGGCAACGCGGGCGGCGCCGCACGGGTGCGTGAGAACAAGCAGATCGCGCAGGAAAACCGGGAAGCCGACGAGTTCAACGAGAACATCGCGGAACTCGAGCGCCAGCGCGAGGAACTCCGCCGGCAACTCGAAGAGGTCCCCGGAGCGACGAACGAGCCTCCGCGCCGGTAGGAAGGTCGCAGACTGGGTGCGCCGGCGTCCCCGCCGGCTGCCGCCGAAGGCGGCCAGAGAAACGCGCCGGCCGCAAGGCCGGCTCCGCATAGCGGCACCTGGACTACAGCAGTGGGCGAGATGACCCCGCCTCGCACCTTGCTGGCTTGGGCGGCGGCCTGTCTCGTCCTCAGTCCGGCGGCCTTCGCCGACTGGCAGGCGGGCATCGACGCCTACAGGGCCCGTGACTTCGAGCAGGCCGTCGCCGAGTTCCGGCAGTTCGTCGACGAACGGCCGGATCAGCACGCCGGCCACCTCATGCTCGGCCGGTCGCTGTTCGCCGCCGAGCGATACAAGGCTGCGGCCGCCGCTCTGCGGTTGGCCGAGGACTTCGAAGCACTCGTGGAAGCGATACGTCGGGGTGGACCACCGAAGTGGCTTCCCGGGGATCCAGTCCGGGGCTCCGACGGCGCTCGCACCGGTTAGCTAGCGGAGCCGGCCTTGCGGCCGGCGCGTTTCTCTGGCCGCCTTCGGCGGCAGCCGGCGAGGACGCCGGCGCACCCAGTGTGTGACGGCTGCTACGAAACGACGACAACGTCCAGTCCGCGGTGGGGTCCGGAGGGGAGGGTCCCAGCGGGCTGGAGACAAGCGCCTGCCCATGTCCTGCCATCAAGCGACGCCGAAGCGAAGCGCAGTCGACCGAAGCGAACCCCCTACCTCCCGTTCACCAAGCTGGGGTGAGCGTCCGTCTGGGACCCTCCCCTCCGGACCCCGCCGCGGACGGGTGTCCCCGCTAGTCAGCCAGCTTGCGGCGCAGGATCTCCTGGGCGGCCCGCGGCTCGGCGCTGCCGCGTGAGGCTCTCATGATCTGGCCGACCAGGTAGCCGAGGGCCTGCTGGCGGCCGCCGCGGTACTCGGTGACGGCCTTCTCGTTGGCGGCGATCGCTTCGTCGGCCCAGGCCTCAAGCTGGGCGTCGTCGCGGACCTGGCGGAGGCCGAGCCGGTCGGCGATCTGGTCCGGCGTTTCGGATGAGTCCCAGGCCTCGGCGAGCACCTCCTTGGCGGCCGTGGTCGACAGCTCGCCGGAGTCGACCAGGGCGACGACGGCGGCGAGACGCTCCGGCGCGATCGCTTCCTCCACGTCGATGCTCCGCTCCTTCAGCTCGCGCAGAAGCTCCGTCATCACCCAGTTGGCGATCGACTTGGCGCCCTTGGCGTGGGCGGCGACGGCCCGCTCGTAGTAGGTCGCCAGGGCGACGCTGCCGGAGAGCAGCGCCGCCTCTTCCGGACGCAGCCCGTAGGCCTCCCGGAAACGGGCGCTCTTCGTCCACGGCAGCTCCGGAAGCTGGCTCGCGTGCCGTTCGATCCGTTCGCCGGACAGCACGACGGTGGGCAGGTCGGGCTCGGGAAAGTAGCGGTAGTCGTGCGCCTCCTCCTTCGACCGGAGCGACCGGGTCACGCCGGTTGAAGGCTCGAAGCTCCGCGTCTCCTGCTCGACCTGAGCCCCGGAGGTCAGGACGTGCAACTGACGTTCCCGCTCGTACTCCAGCGCCTTCGCCACGTGGCGGAACGAGTTCAGGTTCTTGACCTCCGTCTTCGTGCCGAGCGCCGTCTCGCCGACCGGCCGGAGCGAGAGGTTCGCGTCGCAGCGCAGACTTCCCTCCTCCATGTTGCCGTCGCTGGCGCCGGTGTAGAGCAGGACCTGGTGGAGCACCTGCAGGTAGGCCTGCGCGTCGGCCGGCGAACCGATCTCCGGCTCGGTGACGATCTCCACCAGGGGCACCCCGCAGCGGTTGAAGTCGACCAGGCTCCGGCCCGGGAGCGGTCCGCCACCCGGCACCTCGTGGAGCAGCTTGCCGGCGTCTTCCTCCAGGTGGAGCCGGTGGATCCGCACGGTGCCTCCCGACGGCAGCGGCACGCCACCGCCCTCGGCCAGGGGCTCGTCGTACTGGCTGATCTGGTAGCCCTTGGGCAGGTCGGGGTAGAAGTAGTTCTTGCGCGCGAACACCGACCGCCGCCGGACTTCGCAGCCGAGGGCCAGCGCGAGCCGGATGGCCAGGTCGACCGCGCGCTGGTTGGTCACCGGCAGGGTGCCTGGATAGCCCAGGCAGACCGGGCAGACGAGCTCGTTCGGTTCGGCGCCGAAGCGGTTCTCGCAGCGGCAGAACATCTTCGTCCGGGTGCGCAACTGGACGTGGACCTCCAGTCCGATGACCGTTTCCCATCCCGTGTCGGCGGGAACCCCGACGACACCCGTCGCGGTCGTGCTCTGCGCTACGCTCATGGCCGTCTCGATGGCCGCGGCATCCTACAGCAGGCCTCTCGCGGTCTACCGGCGCCCGCCGGTCTGGGCCGCCTTTCTCGGCGTGGTGCCGCAAGGGGGAGCAGCCGGGCCGGAGGACGCGCTCGGCGCTCTGGCGGACGAGGTTCCCGCGGCGGCGTCGGTGGCGCCGGCCTGGCTGCGCCAGCGGCACGGCGCCGACGCGCTGAGGGCGACGGGGCCCGGACCGGCCGGCGATGGGGACGCGCTGATCGTGTCGGAATCCGGCCTTGCGGCGACGGTCTTCGTTGCCGACTGTGTGCCCGTGCTGATTGCCGCCGGCGACTCGGTGGCCGCGGTTCACGCCGGCTGGCGTGGGCTCGCGAGCGGCGTTCTGGCCTCGGCCGTCCACGGGCTGAACGGTGGTTCGTTCTCTGCCGGGGCGTCGGTCGAAGCCTGGATCGGCCCGGCGATCGGGCCGTGCTGCTACGAGGTCGGCGAAGACGTCGCCGTCCAGGTGGAGGCCCGGAGCGGGCCGGAGGTGGTCACTCGAAGATCCGGCCGGAAGCCGCACCTCGACCTGCCGCTGGCCGCGTCGCGGCAGCTCGCCGGCCTCGGCGTGGCCCGGGTCTCGACCGTGGACCGCTGCGTGCGCTGCAGTCCGGACTGGTGGAGCTACCGTCGGGACGGCGCCCGGGCCGGCCGCAACTACGGTTTCATCTGGCGGTAGCGCTCAACTGGCCGCCGAAGCGGAGCCGGCCTTGCGGCCGGCGCGTTCCTCCGGCCGCCTTCGGCGGCAGCCGGCGGGGACGCCGGCGTACCCAGTCGGCGGCCTGTTGAGCGCTACCGACGGGAGGTGCGGCTGCGGGCCTTGCGCGTGGGGTCGATGCCGACGGACCGGAGGAAGGCGAGGTCGCGACCGTTGATCCTGAAGGGCGGAGGCTGGGCGGGCCGTCTCGGTGCTTCCTCCGTCCTGGCTGCGTCGTCACTCTCGCACGGCTTGCAGTCGAGAAACAGGTTCAGCGTGTAGCCTTCGCGCCGAATCGACTCGAGCCGGTCGTGGACTTCAGGCGATTCCGCAATCGCCTCGCACAGGGAGCGGGTGAGATCTTCGAGCAGTTGCTTGAGCCGGGGTTCCATGGCAGCGAGAGCATTATCCCAGACAGGCGCTCCGAGCGACAGTCCCGCTTCGTCGCCGCGCGATCAGGATCTCTGGAGGCCGGTGGTCGAAGGGCTTCAGGCCGCGGGTTTCCGGCCCGTTTCGTTCGAGCCCCTGGCCGGCGACGTCTCCGCCCGGCGCTACGCGCGGCTGCGTCTCGAGGGCGGCGAGGTGTTCGTCGTCTGCGCCTATCCGGACGATTTGGCCGACGTGGCGTCGCGGTTCCTGGCCGCGACGGAACTGCTGAACTCGGTTGGCGTGCCGCTGCCGGGAGTCGAGCGGCACTCGCTCGGCGAGCCCGTGTGGATC
>VXUF01000102.1 GCA_009837085.1 Holophagales bacterium | reverse complement strand
ACGACGACGACGACCACGACGACGACGACCACGACGACGACGACCACGACGACGAGGACCACGACGACGAGGACCATGACGACGAGGACCATGACGACCACGACCACGACGAGCACGGCGAAGAAGAGGAGCTCCCGATCCGCGTCGACATGAGGCAGCGCCGCGTGGACCTCCGGGCCGAAGCCCTGCCGATGGCGGGCGCCTTCCAGAAGATCGAGGTCCGGATGACGGGAACCGACTACGAGCACGTCGAGCTCGAAGGCCCCGACATCGGCACGACGTTCTCCAACGACTACATCGAGACACGGGTCGAGATGTTCCAGCGTGAGCGGGGCCGCAGCCGCGGCTCCGTCGGCCTCCAGTACTCGGACCGCGATCTCGCCGCCTTCGGCGAGGAAGCCTTCGTTCCGCCGACACAGTCCCAGGGATGGGCGCTCTTCACCTCACAGGAAGTCGAGGCCGGGGCCGTCCGCTGGCAGTTCGGCGCTCGCTTCGAGCAGCTCGACCACAATCCGGTGAGTTCCATGGACACCTCGCACGACGGGGTGTCCGCTTCAGCGGGCCTGGTCTGGGACGCCGGCTCCGACTGGACGCTCGGCGTGTCGGTCGCCCGGTCGGTCCGCCTGCCCGCGGCGGAGGAGCTCTACTCCGACGGCCTCCATGTCGCCACCCTGAGCTACGAGATCGGTGACCCGAACCTGGCCAACGAGGTCGGCACCGGGTTCGACGTGTCTCTGCGCAAGACGGAAGGGCTGCTGACCGGCGAGCTGACGCTCTTCAGTCAGAGCTTCAGCGACTTCATCTACCAGCGGTTCACCGGCGAAGAGGAAGACGAGATCGCCGTCCTCCGCTACCACCAGGCCGACGCCACCACCGAAGGCGCCGAACTCCGGCTTCGGCTGGAGCTGCTCGACCGGAACGACCATCACCTGCACATCCAGGCGATAGCGGACACCGTCGACGCCGAGCTGGACGCGGGCGGCAACCTGCCGCGGATTCCGCCGATGAGCTTCGGTGCCGGCCTCCACTACCACGGCCATCACTGGCGGGCCGCGGTGGAAGGTCGCTGGCTCGACGACCAGAACGACGTCGCTGAACTGGAGACCCCAACCGAGGGCTACACGCTGGTCAACGCCCACGTCGGGCGGCGCTTCGTCCTCGGCAACCAGATCCTCGACGTGCTGCTGCGGGGCCGCAACCTGACGGACGAGGAAGCACGCGTGCACACGTCGTTCCTGAAGAACTTCAGGCCGCTGCCCGGCAGGGACGTCACCCTCTCGGCCCGGTTCTGGTTCTAGGAGCCTGCGCCGCGGAACGCAGCGAAGCAAGTGCCATCCCTGCACCCGATGACGGGTGCAGGGAGTGGGTCGCGGTTAGCGCGGAACGCGCCAACCGGGATCGGGGCGCCGTCTTTCTGACGGCACTCGGCTGGTGCGTCTGTCTGGCCGCCTGCGGGCCCGGCCCGTCCCACGATCCGGGACCCGTCGAAGGCAAGGCGCTGGAGATGCCCTACACGGGGATCTTCAGCGTCGTGGAACGGGACGGCTATCGCGTTGTCGACATCGAGGCATCCATCGTCACCTGGGGCGGAACGGCGGGAGGGCCACCGCAGCGAGCCCGCCTCGTACTGGTCCCGCGGGACATTGAGCCGCCAGCCCTGTCGGGAGAGCTGACGGGCGCCTCGTTGATCCGAACGCCCGTCGAGCGCATCGCCGTCAACGATCAACCTCATGAGGCCATGCTGCGCGCACTCGGAGTCGAGGACCGGATCGTCGCCGTCGGCGGGCATACCAGCTACGACGATGGCCTGCGCCGCAAGGCCCGATCGGGTGAGATCCAGCAGATCGGCTATGGCTGGCACATGCCGCCCACGCTCGACGCTCTGGTGGCGGTGCGGCCGGACGTGCTGATCGCGCGCATGGCCGATCTCACTCACACCCGGCACCTGGAGCGCGTCGAGTCGCTTGGCATTCCGGTCGTGCCGACCTTCATCGATGCGGAGCCGCACTACATGGGACGCGTCGACTGGGTCCGTCTGATGGGTCTGCTGACCGGCAAGGAGGCAGAAGCCGATGCCTTCGTCCGGATGGTCGCGCAGGAGGTCGACCGTCTGAAGTCCCTCGCCGACGGGCAGCCGCGGCGGTCGGTGCTCTGGGCCTGGTACCGGAGCGCGGGCAATCGCTGGGCCGTCACGCAGCGGAACTCCGACGCAGCGCTCATTCGCGACGCCAACGCGGAGCTTGTCCTCGGCGCCGAGGACGATCCGGAACTCGACACCTTTTCCGATCTCTCAACCGAACGGCTCCTGCGGGACGCCACGGACGCCGATTGCTGGATGATCCGCGACCCGCTGTCCTCAGTATTCGACGATCGGGCCGTGCTTTCGCGCTTCAAGGCGTATCGGGAAGGCTGCGTGTTCTGGGAGCCGGGCAAACGCCATCCAACCGCGGATTCGTGGGAGGTGTGGGAGATGGGGGACATCCGGCCGGACTGGCGCCTGGCGGACATCGTCAAGATGTTGCACCCTGAACTGCGGGACGGCGATTGGCGTTACCTCGCCCCGGAGACGTGGGAGGCAGGCCATGGCGGCGCGAGTCAGCACTAGCGGCGCCGCGCTCCTCGCGTCGCTCGGCGCCCTCTCGCTGCTGACGCTGACCTACGGGCAGATCGCGCTGCCGCTGGCCGACACCGTCGGCGCGTTGACCGGGACGCAGTCGAGCGATCTGGCCCGCCAGATCGTCCTGGAGATCCGCCTCCCACGGGTAGCCGCCGCCATCATCGCCGGCGCCGCGCTCGGCATGGCTGGAGTACTCATGCAGGCGCTCTTCCGCAACCCCGTCGCCGACGCCTGGTCCCTCGGCCTGCTGGCGGGAGGCCAGCTCGGAGTCGCACTGACGGTGACCGCGGCGGCCTTCGCGGGTCCCGCGGCAGTGTCCTTCCTGACCTTCTTCGAAGGACCCAGCATCACGCTCGCGGCCGCCGCGGGCGTCGCGATCGCGGCGCTCGCCATGCTTGCGCTCGGCCGCCGCGTCGGCGCCATCACGCTGCTCGTCATCGGCCTGATGCTCGGGTTCACCTCACAGGGCCTCACGAGCGTGCTCCTTCATTTCGCCGCTCGCGCCGGCGGCCGGGTCTATGGCGGATGGCGTGATGCGAGCTTCGCCGGTGTCGCCCCTTCGGCGCTGGCGTGGCTTTCGCTACCAATCCTCATCGGCGCCTGCGTAGCCGTCGCGACGGCCAAGCCCCTCAGTTCGCTGCTTCTCGGCGAGACCTACGCGCGCAGCCTCGGCGTCAAGGTGACGTCACTCCGATACGCCGTCCTCGCGGCTACCGTGCTCCTGGTGGCGCCGGTCGTGGCCTTCTGCGGTCCGGTCAGCTTCGTCGGCCTCATCGCACCGCACTTCGCACGCGCACTGGCCGGGACGGCGCGAATCCTCCCGCTCCTGCCGCTTGCCGCACTCGGCGGTGCGCTGCTTGCCCTTGCCGGCGACGCCATCGTTCATGCGCCGTGGGAACAGCACTTCCTGCACCTGAACGCGATCCTCGCGATCGTCGGCGCTCCGGTCGTGATCCTCATCCTGATCTTCTCGCCGGCGGTGAGGCAGTGGCGCTGATGCTGGACCTGCGATCCCTCGCCGTGGGCTATCGCAACACGCGGGGCACCGTCCTGTCCGGCATCGACCTGGCGGCCGAGCCCGGCGACTTCATCTGCATCCTCGGCCGCAACGGGTCCGGGAAGTCGACGCTCATGCGCACGATAGCGGGGCTGCAGACGTCGCTCGACGGCGTTGTGTTGCTCGACGGCGAAGGCGTCGCGTCCATGCGTCCGGCGACGCGTGCACGCCGGATCGCCGTTGTGCTGACCGAGAGACAGTTCAATCCGGGCCTTCGCGTCGAGGACGTCATCGCGCTCGCCCGGCAGCCCTTCACCAGCTGGCGGGGCGGGCTGACGGACGACGACCGGGCGGCAATCGCCGACGCTGTCGCTGTAACCGGGGTCGAGCCGTTCCTGCGCCGGTTCTTCACCGATGTCAGCGACGGCGAGCGCCAGCGCGTGATGATCGCGCGGGCGGTCGCACAAACTCCACGCCTCCTGGTCCTCGACGAGATCACCGCCTTCCTCGACCTTCCAAGCCGGATGGAGATCATGGCCCTCCTGCGTTCCCAGGCGAAGCAGAAAGGACAGGTCGTCCTGCTCTCGAGCCACGACCTCGACCTGTCGCTTCAGCTCGCCGACAGCGTCTGGCTGCTCGACGGCGATGGCGGCTTTTCGGTCGGCACGCCGGAGGCACTGAGCGAGAGCGGCTCGATCGGCCGTGCCTTCGACACGGAGGCGATCCGATTCTCGTCCTCCCAGGGGCGGTTCGAGATCCAGATGCCCGCATCCCCGAATCCGTGATAGAACGCGCCTCCGTGCCGCACCGGTCCCACTCGCCGCTCGTCATCGTCAACGCCCTCGCGCTGACGATCGCCACGCTCGTCACGGGTGCCTGGGACGCGGGCTGCCACGACGACGACGCGTCGACGCCGAGCAACGTCTGCGACGCCTGGTGTCCGACCGACCGCGAAGCCGAGGCCACCGCGGCCACGAACCACGCCAGCCTCGACAACGCCTCGGCGCCGAACGAACACTCCTGCGTCGCCTGCCGGATCGGTTCCTCGAAGTCGGCCGAGATCGGAAGGGACTCCGTCTCCAGGCCGCTCGACCTCGCTTCTGCCGCGGCCCGGCCCGACAACGACGGCAGCGCCAGCCGTGGCGCGCCCAGGCAGCAGGCCGCTCGCGGTCCGCCATCAGCCTGAGTCGACAGCGGCTCCGAACCGCGCGGTAGCGCGCCGCGTCGGAGCCTCCAGAAAGCAAACCGGGCGTCACCCGTCCCGCTTCGGGGCGGTAGCGACGACGCCACCGGCGGTCGGCCGTAGCTGACCCCACCGGAGTCGCGGCATCGCGCAACCGACAAGTTCGGTGCGCTGCCATCGCTGCGAGTCCGCAGCCAGCGCCACACTTCGACTCAGACTGAACCACGCAGGAACTCAACACCATGCTCGCTACCTACACGACGTTCTCGAACTCCAATCCGCGGCGCCGGCCCCGCTGGCGCCAGGCGGTGACGGCCGCCACTCTCTGCGCCCTTGCGCTCGTTCTAAATTCGCCAACAGCCAACGGTCAGGCGACCGGTTCCATTGCCGGAACGGTCAGCAGCCCCGGTGAGGCCGGCATCTCGCTCGCCGTCGCCCGACTCGATGAACTGTCCCTCAGCACCTCGGTGGCCGCGGACGGGACGTTTCGTTTCGACGCCGTGCCTCCCGGCACGTATCTCCTGGTCGTCGACATCCCGTCGGTCGGCCTGACCAGCGAGCCGGTCACCGTCTCGGCCAGCCAGGAGACGACCGTCGAGCTGGAGTACGACCACTTCACCCACTTCGACGAGATCGTCGTCACCGCCTCCGGCGGTCTCCGGAACGAGTCCGAGCTGCCGAACGCAATCTCCGTGTTGGGCGGCGCCGACCTGCAATTGCGCATGGGGGCGACGCTGGGCGAAGCTCTGGCGGGAGAACCGGGCCTCTCCTCGACCGCCTTCGTGCCGGGAGCGGCGCGACCGATCATCCGCGGGCTGTCGAGCGCCCGCGTTCGGGTGCTCAACGGCGGCATGGGAACCGGTGACGTTTCCGTCGAGAGCGCCGATCACGCGGTCACCTCCGACCCGCTACTGGCCGAGCAGATCGAAGTGCTGAGAGGTCCGGCCACGCTCCGCTACGGCTCGGGCGCCATCGGCGGCGCCGTGAACGTCGTCGACGGTCGCATTCCGGCCAATCGGGCCGCAAAGACCTTTGGCGGCAGGATCGACCTGGTCGGGGGCTCGGTTGCCGGCGAGAGGACGGGCGCGCTCCGGCTCAACGGCGGCGGCGGCGAGTGGGCGTGGCACCTCGGGGCCGTCAGCCGGCAGACCGATCCGTATGAGATCCCGGGCTACGCCCGCCTCGAGGAAGAACACGACGACCATGACGACGAAGACCATGACGACCACGAGGACGAAGACCACGACGATCACGGGCACCTAGACCACGAC
>VXUF01000038.1 GCA_009837085.1 Holophagales bacterium | reverse complement strand
GCCTGGGAGACGTCTATGAGGGGGAGGTCCTGGGAGGCGTTGCTCTTCCACCGCCCGACCTGGGTGATCGGCGAGTCGATCACCCGATGCACTACCTCCCTGATGCGCATTGGGGCGTAAGCTACCGGATCGTCACGGCGGCTGCGAGGCCGGTCGGGAAGGGGGAGGACGAAGGATGAAGTACTTGCACACGATGGTCCGCGTCGCCAGCCTGGAGGAGGCGCTCGACTTCTACTGCGGCAAGCTGGGGATGGTCGAGATGCGCCGCTTCGACAGCGAGCAGGGGCGGTTCACGCTTGTGTTTCTGGCCGCGCCGTCGGATGTGGAGCTCGCCCGCGAGCGGACCGCGCCGTTGCTCGAGTTGACGTACAACTGGGATCCGGAGGACTACACCGGGGGTCGCAACTTCGGGCATCTCGCCTTCGAAGTCGATGACATCTACGGCACCTGCCGCTCGCTGCAGGAGCAGGGGGTGACGATCAACCGGCCGCCGCGGGACGGCCGCATGGCGTTCATCCGCTCGCCGGACGGAATCTCGATCGAACTGCTGCAGGCCGGCGGCGCCCTGCCGGTCGAGGAGCCGTGGGCCTCGATGCCGAACGAGGGCACTTGGTAGCGGAGAGGACGCCGGCCTGCCTGCCGGCGCGTTACTCGGCCGCCTGCGGCGGCACCCGGCGGGGACGCCGGCGCACCCGGTCTGCGGCCGTCTTCAGTAGTCGGCGTAGTCCTTCTCTTCGATCAGTTCGGAGCCCAGCAGTTCGTTGATGCTCCGTTTGGCCGCGGCGCGTCGATCGTTCGTGCGATAGACCGCCCGCGCGAGTTCGATGAAGCGCTCGCCGAAGTCGCCGTTCCGCTCGCAGTCGCGGATGTCGTCCTCGATCTCCCAGAGACGCTCGTTGATCCGGCGAAGCTCCGCTGTGAACTCCTCGAGTTCCGGCGAGGGTTCCAACGCTTCCTCGCGGGTCGCGGTCAGGCTCCGCAGTTCCCGGTGGACGTTGGCCAGCTTCCCTGGGTCGGCGATTCTCTCGGCCTTGATCTCCAGGATCGTGATCTTGTCGATCAGCTCGCCCGGCGACACCTCGACCTGCAGCACCGTCCCCACAACGGCGGAGACACTACAGGAGTTCGGGTGTCCGGTTGCCGCTCAGCTTCTCTCCCGCCTCACGAGATCATTCCCGGCCTCGATGACTCGGGCGGCCACTTGCCGCCAGTCGTAGCCGGCCGCGCGCTCCACGGCCGCGCGCGAGGCGGCGGCTACTGCCGCGGGTGCGTCGAGCAGCCGTTCGAGCAGGCCGGCCAGCTCGCCCGCGTGTGGGTCGACGGCCCATCCCTCCCGGTCGTCGCGGACGAGTTCGGACACCGCACTGTTCGGGGACTTGCAGTGCACCACGGGCACGCCGGCGGCCATTGCTTCCAGCGGGAAGAGACCGAAGCCCTCGCGGGCCGAGGGTTGCACCGCAAGGTGAGCGCCCGCCACAGCGCGCCACACGTCCTCGTTCTCGGGCAGCCGGCCGGCGAAGTCGACGACGCCGGCGAGTTTCTCCCGCTCGATGTGCGCGCGGATGTCGTCCTCCGCCGGGCCGCCGCCGATGATCCGGAGCAGGGCCCCGCGTTCAATGGCGAGCCTGCGGCCCGTGTCAGTGGCCGCCAGTCTGGCCGTGGCGTCGAGCAGCAGGTCGATCCGTTTCTCCGGGATCAACCGCCCGGCGTAGACCAGTGGCGGAGCGTTGGCGTCCGATTCCGCCGCGAGGGCGCGGATTCTCTCGAATGGAATGCCGTTGGGGACGACATCGACCACCTGGCCGCGGACTCTGGCCACACGATCCGCGGTGAGGCGGCTGACGGCGACCGCCCGTGTGCCGAAGCCAGCCGACCAATGTTCGCAGAGGGCGTAGAAGCGCCACAGGCCGGGGCTGAGTGGCCCAGGTGGCCGGTGCACCCGCCAGTAGCGTCCCCAGTGCTCGTGCCAGGTGACGAGCAGGGGAATGCGTCGCCTGCGGCAGCGTCGGGCGAGCAGGGGCAGGTGCAGGTAGGGGATGTTCGCGGTCTCGACGATGTCGATGTCGTCCAGCGGAACGCGGCGCACCTGGGAGGCGAGCGTCAGCGCTTCGATGCCCGACCTGCGGCCGCGCGCCACGTAGCGGCGGCTCGCCCTGGCCACCGGTTGGACGCGGACGTTCGGGTGGGGCGCGCCGGGACCGTCCGCCCAGCCCGACAGAACGACCTCGTGTCCAAGCCGGCCCAGCTCCCGCGCCAGTTCGTAGTTCCGGTGTTCGACGCCGCCGACCGACTCCGGGTAGATGCAGTCGTAGAAGAACAGCCAGCGCAGTGGGCGTTCCGTCATCGCGGAAAGCGTACCCGCCACCGGCTGCTGTTAGCGTCTCGGCTGCATGGCGCCGCGGTCGGAACGGGGAAGAGTGTCGCGGGGACGCGGGATGCGTATCGCCCTGCTCGTTGCCGTGGGCTGGGCGCTGGTGGCCACCATCGTGGCGATCGGTGCGGAGCGGATCGCGGGATGGCTGAGGGCATCTGCGGGGGTCGAGGCGCCAGCGTCGCCTGAGACCGTCGCGATCGCTGTCTACGGTCCGCCGGTCGAGGTCGCGGCGTTGCCAGGTTGGGCCGGTGACGATGTGTCGGAGGCCCTGCCGGCACTGCTCAGGAGTTGCGATCGGCTGCTGGCGCAGCCCGCGGACCGGCCGTTGAGGCCGGTCGAACTGGGCGGCACGCCAGGCGACTGGCGTCCGTTGTGCGACGCCCTGCGCGGTTTGGGAGACGCGGCTGGCGAGGAGGAGGTGCGAACGGTGATCGAGCGCGAAGTGGTCGCCGTGCCGGTTTCCGGGACCGACGTGGAAGCGGCCGGCGGCCGGCCGGGCGAAGGCTCGGGCTGGTCGCGGCGGATCGGACTCTTCACCGGCTACTTCGAGCCGCATCTCTACGGCAGCCGGCGACGCAGTGATCGCTACAACGTGCCGCTCTACACCCATCCCTCCGATCTCGTCATGGTCGACCTCGGCCGCTTTCGCGACGATTTGCGCGGTCGCCGCGTGGCCGGCCGCGTGCGTGGCGGAAGCCTCGATGTCTACGACGACCGGCAGGCCATCGCAGCGGGTTCACTGGCGGGTCGGGGCCTCGAACTCGTTTGGGTCGACGACGCGGTCGATGCGTTCTTCCTCCACATCCAGGGTTCGGGCCGGATCGAGCTCGACGACGGGATGGTTCTGCGCGTTGGCTACGCAGCCCAGAACGGCCACCCCTATCATGCGATCGGTCGCACCCTGGTCGACCTGGGCGAGATGGAACTCGCCGAGGTCTCGCTCCAGTCGATCGATGCCTGGCTGCGGACGAACCCGGGCCGTGCCGGCGAAGTCATGGCGACGAACCCCTCCTATGTCTTCTTTCGGGAGATCCGGGGCGAGGGACCGGTGGGGGCCCAGGGGGTCGCCCTGACGACGGAGCGCTCGCTGGCGGTCGACCGCCAGCACTTCCCGCTCGGCGTTCCCGTCTGGCTCGACGCGATGGTCCCGGCCGCATCGCCCGAGGGCCCGGACGAGCGCCGGCAGTGGCTGCTCGTGGCCCAGGACACGGGCGGCGCGATCCGTGGCTCAGTGCGCGGCGACGTGTACTGGGGCTCGGGCGAACGCGCGAAGTCGATCGCCGGCCGCATGGCGCACCGGGGCCGCTACTGGGCGCTGGTGCCCCGCGGCCTGGCGTCGGCTCCGTAGCGTTCTCCGGCGCAAGCTCATAGGGTTGGCGCATGGAGACGGTTCGCAACCTGCAACCGACGGATGCCAAGGGCGGCATCGGCGTTGTCGAGACCCGGTTCGAGCACTTCGACGAACCGCTTGAGCTTCGGTGCGGTGACACGCTGTCCGGGTTCACCCTGGCCTGGGAGCAGTACGGCGAACTGAACGCCGCGCGCGACAACGTCGTCCTCCTGTTCCACGCGCTCACGGGCAGCCACCACGCGGCGGGGACGAACCACGGCGTGGCCGGCCTCGGAGATGCCTGGACGGACGAGATGGTGGTCGGCTGGTGGCACGAGTTCATCGGACCGGGGCGGGCGATCGACACGAACCACTTCTGCGTGATCTGCGTCAACTACATCGGCGGCTGCTACGGATCGACCGGCCCGCTGGCGATCGACCCGGCCACGGGCGAGCGTTGGGGCCCGTCCTTCCCCCGGGTGCGTTTCTCCGACTCGGTACGGGCGGCGATGCGCCTCGTCGACCGGCTGGGAATCGACGTGTTGCACGCCGGGATCGGACCTTCGACCGGGGGCATGGCGGTGCTCGACCTCGCGGTCATGTTCCCGGAGCGGGTGCGCAACGTCGTCGTGGTCGCAGCCGGCATGGAAGTGACGCCGCTCCAGCGGATCCACAACTTCGAGCAGATCCAGGCGATCGCCAACGATCCGCGATTCGACGGCGGCAACTACCCGCCGGGTACGGAACTCGAGGGGATGAAGATCGCACGGCAGATCAACCACAAGACGTTCGTGTCGCTGCGCACGTTGCGGCGGCGGGCACGGAACACGGTTGCCGAGGCGTCGGGCGTCACCTGGTACGGCGTGAACCACCCGATCGAGTCCTACATGCGGCATCAGGGCCGGAAGTTCGCGGCCCGGTTCGACGCCAACTCCTACCTGCGGATTCTCGACGCCTGGAGCCAGTTCGATCTGGCCGCGGCCGCTGGCGTCGGCTCTCTCCAGCAAGCCTTCGAGCGCTGCCGGGACCAGCGCTTCCTCATCTTCTCGATCAACTCCGACGTCTGCTACTACCCCGAGGAGCAGGGCGACCTGATGGCGACCCTGGAGGAGGTCGGCGTCAGTTGCATGAGGATCATCGTCCACTCTGACAAGGGGCACGACTCCTTCCTGCTGGAACCGGCGCTGTACCACCCGCACCTGACCTTCCTGCTGGAAGGGCGGGGTACCTGGCCGGAGTCGTAGAACCCGTTCACAAGGAGACTCGTCATGTGGTTGCGCCTGCGGCAGATCTGTCTGGTAGCCGAGAAACTCGCACCGGTGGTCGACGACCTGGAGGCTGTGTTCGGCATCGAGGTCTGCTACAACGATCCCGGCATCGTCCGGTTCGGGCTCGAGAACGCCCTGCTGCCGATCGGCAACCAGTTGCTCGAGGTCGTGGCTCCGATCGAGGAGAACACCGCCGGTGGCCGCTACCTGGAGAAGCGCGGCGGCGACGGCGGCTACATGTTCATCACCCAGTGCGACGATCATGCCCCGCGCCGGCGCCGGGTCGAGGAGCTGGGGATTCGCCTGGTCAACGAGTTCGAGCGCCACGGCTTCCAGAACATGCAGCTCCATCCCAAGGACACCGGCGGGACGTTCTTCGAGATTGACTGCCAGACGAACGGCCTGGAGCCGGACGGACCGTGGGAACCGGCGGGAGAGAACTGGCAGCGTTGCAGGCGGACCGACGTCGTCGACGCGATCGTGGCGGGGGAGATTCAGACCCCGGACCCGGACCGGCTCGCGGCCCGCTGGAGCGAGATTGCGGAGATCCCGCTGCGCGACGTCGACGGCGTGCCGACCATTCCGTTCGAGAACGCCGACCTGCGCTTCGTGCTGCCGGCGGACGGCCGGCCCGAGGGTCTCGGCGGCATCGATCTGCGCGCGGTCGACGCGGACCGCGCCCGTTCAGCCGCGCGCGACCGGGGCTGCCTCGGCGCCGACGGTGTGATCCAGGTTTGCGGCACCCGCATTCGACTCGTCGACTGACGATGAGAAACGGCACGGCGTCGGGCGGCCGCCCGTCGCTTCCGGTCGTCGCGGCTCTGGCGTTCTTCGCGGCTGTTGCCGGCGCCGGCTCCGCTACGGCCCAGGATCGCGGCGAGGCAAGCGGACGGCCGGGCGCCTATGTCGGCGTGTTCGCCGGCTGGGGCGCTCTGGATGTCCGGCTGCTCGACGAGGACGGGTTCACGGCGGCGGACAGCAGCCCAGGCCAGACCTTCGACTACGACGACGCCGGATCGCCGGTCGGCGTGGTCGCGGGATGGGAGTTCGTACCGCGACGCACGGCGATCCGCGTCGAACTGGACGGGCTCTTCGGTGGTCTGCCCGCGGCGGCCCGCCAGGTGGATCCGGTGGGCCGGGACGAAACGGCGGCCTCGGAGTTGCGTTGGGCGGCGACGGCGCGGGTCGGAGTCCGGAGGTCCCTTTGCCACGCCGGCGCGTTCCTCA
>VXUF01000068.1:10456-35074 GCA_009837085.1 Holophagales bacterium | reverse complement strand
GGCCGAGGCACCCCAGGGCCCCCACCGCCGCGCCGCGGGCGGGGCCGTCGGGCGGGAAGGCGATGAAGGCCACGACCGCGAGCACCGGCAGGGCCAGCGCCGGGGCGCCGAAGGGTCGGCGGGCCACGCCGGCCGCGGCCAGCAGCACCGTCGTCGCGGCGAGCGCCAGGTACTGACCTTCGGCTGCCGCCTGGGCGTCGCGCTCGACGCCGGCCAGAGCGAACATCGCGAACCCCGCGAGCAGCGGCGGCAATGCGGCGGCCCACGGCGGCGCGTCGGGCGTGGTGCTGGTTTCAGCCATCGGTTTGGCGATCCTTGCCCTTGGGGGCGAACGTTGGAAGACTGCCACCGCCATGTTGCCCCGAGAACTGCTCAGAAGCGAACCCGAGCGCGTTGCCGCGGCGGTCGAAGCGCGCGGCGTCGACCCCGCGCTGGTCGACCAGTGGACGACCAGCGACCGTCAACGTCGCGAGGCGCTCACCGAACTCGAAGAACTCCGGCATCGCCGTCGGCTGGCAGGTCAGGAGATCGGCAGGCTGAAGGCTCAGGGCGAGGCGAAGAAGGAAGACACCGAACACCTGATTCTAGAGATGACCGGGCTCAAGGTCCGCATCGACCACCTCGAGCAGGCCGTCGAGCAGGCTGAAGGCGAGTTGACGGAGGCCGAGCTCCAGGTGCCGAACATCGCCCACGAATCGGTGCCGGTGGGCGCCGACGAGGCGGCCAACCGGGTCGAGCGGATCGTCGGCGAACCGCCCCGTTTCGACTTCGAGCCGAAGGACCACTGGGACATCGGCCCCGAGCTCGGCATTCTCGACTTCGAGCGCGGCGCCAAGCTGGCCGGCGCCCGCTTCGTGACCTACGTGGGGATGGGCGCGCGCCTGGAGCGGGCGCTCGCCGCCTTCATGCTCGACCTCCATACCGGGGAGCACGGCTACACCGAGGTGCTGCCGCCTTTCCTCGTGAAGCGGGACTGTCTCGTCGGCAGCGGCCAGCTTCCGAAGTTCGAGGAAGACCTCTTCCACGTCCAGCCGGACGCGCGCTACCTCATCCCGACCGGCGAGGTGCCCCTGGTCAACCTGCACGCCGACGAAGTGCTCGAGGAGGACGAGTTGCCGCTCAGGTACGCCGCGCTCACGCCCTGCTTCCGGGCCGAGGCAGGTTCCTACGGCCGCGACGTCCGCGGGCTCATCCGCCTGCACCAGTTCCAGAAGGTCGAACTCGTGCAGGTGACGACGCCCGAGGCCAGCCACGAAGCGCTCGAGCAACTGACGGCTCACGCCGAGAAGGTGCTCCAGCGGCTCGAACTGCCGTACCGGGTCGTCTGCCTGAGCACCGGCGACATGGGCTTCGCCATGGCCAAGACCTACGACCTGGAAGTCTGGCTCCCGGGTCAGGCGACATACCGGGAGATCTCCTCCTGCAGCAACGCGGAAGCGTTCCAGGCCCGGCGCGTGCGCACCCGCTACCGGCCCCGGGGCGGCGGCGGCCTGCGCCACGTCCATACCCTGAACGGCTCCGGCCTGGCCGTCGGCCGCACGCTGGTCGCGCTGCTGGAGAACTGCCAGACGGCATCGGGCTCCGTGCGGATTCCCGAGGCGCTCCGGCCGTATGTCGGCGGGGTCGAGGAGATCGGGGCGGGTTAGGGTGGAGGAGTCGCCCCGCGGAGGGGTGGCTGAGTGGTCGAAAGCACCGGTCTTGAAAACCGGCGTGGACTAACAGTCCACCGTGGGTTCGAATCCCACCCCCTCCGCCAACTAACCCAGACAAGTTCAGATGACTCAGCCACTTATGGTCACTGTTTGTCGGTCGATCCCACAAGAGATCCCACTCTCAGGATGGAGTGCACGGGCGAAGCGGCCAGATCGCCGTCTCGGCAGGTGTTCCCCGGAGCGATTGCCGCTCGTGGCTCGGAGGCCTAGCCGGGTTGGCGCGGGCAAGCAGCGGCGCCGGCTCGATTCCGGCCCCAGCTTCGCGCTAGGCCACGGGCGGCTGGGGGTCTAAGAGCGCCCCCACGCCCGTGGGACGGCCGGCGGCGGCCTAAGCCGCCGCCGGCGCTGACGACGCTCTAGGCATCGTCCCGCGCGAGCTGCTCGCGCAGCTCGTAGACGCGGGTGTGGACCTGGTCGGCCAGCTTGCTGAGCACGAGCAGGTCGTTGAGGTCGAAGCTCCGAGTGGTCTTCCACTGGCCGTCCTCGTCGGATCGGTAGAGCCGTCCGAAGGTGACGTTGTAGCGGATGGCCCCGTCGTCGCCGACCTGGTTCCGCCAGATCGCGGCCTTGACGGATCCGATTCGGACCTCGTCGATGGGAGTTGGCGTGGACACGATTCTCTTTCCTCCTTGGTTAGTGGATCTGTGGCTTTCGCCGCTCACCCCTTTTGGCGGCGAGCAACAGGCCCGCGCCATAGGAGGATGCAGCGGAGGCAATGGCGCGCCGCGAGGCAGCCGGCACGAGGCAAGGGGTTGACAGACGGCCCTTGGGCCGATGCGAAGCGGTCTGGCGGCTTCTTGCACTGGCCCGTGGCGCGTCTTCGCCGAGGCTGCTGTTGAGTGCCACCTTCGACCAGCGGAGCGAGGTTTGCGATCGGCAGCGTCGCGATCGAACGGACTCGGCGGCTGGGGCGCGTCGCTGCGCTACACGCAGACTTGAGGAGATCTCGTTCCGGACCGTGGGAGCGCGATGAGAGGCAACGGAGAGGACTGAACGGAGGTCGGAAGCGGCGCGGGCGAAGAAGTGGCCGTGGCGAGAGCTTTCACCCCGATGCGGGAGTGCCGAGGCGCCTATCGTCACATCCGGCCGGTCCGGCGGGCGGCCGATCGTTGACCATCTGCGTCCTTGGGTGCGAGGTGGCGTGAGTGGTGCGTGGAGTAGCTGTCGATGACAGTCACCGGGGCATCGGCCTGGTTGACCCGTTCTCGCGGCTGCACCGCGATCTGGCTGGCGGCCCCAGAGCCTCCCCACTTCGCCAGGCCACGGCTGTCGCCATTGAGCAGAGCTGCTTCGGCGGAGGTGGGCTTGTCGTGTTCTGCGGGAGCCGGGGGCGTATCGGCGCCCGGTCGAGCGAGCCAGACGCCGAGACTTCGGGAGTAGTCGCGTTGTGCTGCGGCTGTACGGGTCACGACGGCGACATGAACGGCCGTGCCGGCCTCGCGGAGGCGGGACCAGAGTGCCCGATGGGACTGGGCCCAGCGCCGGAGTTCGCGCTGGGTTTTCCGGCCGGGGTCGGCGTAGACGAAGGTCACGGAGTGATCGTCGCCGGCGATGGGCAGTTTCAGGGCGAAGTAGCGGCGCGTGTGGATGGCGCCGCCGTAGAGGCGTTGCGGCAGGAGGTTGGCTTCGATGCCGCGGGCAGTGAAGTGGGCGACCTTCTCCTGGTCGGTGGCGAGCCAGGGTGAGTCCGCATGTTCTAGGACGTGATCGAGTGAGAGGAGGCGGCGGAAGAGGACTGCAGGCGTGGCGCTACGGCGATGACGGAAGGGTTCGACGTCAAGGGCGCGATAGAGGCCGCGCCCGTAAACGCGCGTGAAGCGGTGGCGGCTGTCGGGAAGAGGGTGTTCGCGGGCGACTCCGTCGTGGACTAGGCGACGGACGAATCGGTGCGCGGCGTTCTCGCGGCAGCTGTGGAAACGGCAGAACTGACGGCGTGTGAAGACGCCGGAGTGGAGGCAGACTACGGCTAGCCAGGAGGCCTCGGCGGACGAGAAGCCGAGTGTTCGGAGGGCCGCGTCGCGACCAGCCAGGTGGGGGATACTGGGTGAGAGCATGGCGGCAAGTCCTTGGTCTCTGGTGTGACTGCGCGAGCGTGGCGAGGTAGGTCCACCGGGTCAGGTCACTTCGGGCCGGAAGGTACACGGGAGTTGCGCACTCGCGCTGGGCGAGAGATCAGTACGCGCCGAGAAGTTGCTGGGTCGGGGTCGGTCACGGTCGCTAAGGGAATCCTGTGGGGCTGGGATGTAGCTACGAGGACGGTTTCTCGACCCTGCTTTCCTTGACGCGATGGCGTCGGTAGGCAGCGTTCCCAAGCCTGGAAGGCGATGGGCCGGACTGCAACGGTTCGGTGAGGACGTACTCGGCAGTTCGACCGGGAGAAGAGGGGCGTGGTCTCATAGATTGATGATAACTTGATTATCGCCTCATCCAGGGGGTTCCGTCAAGCCTGAGCTTGGGCAAGGAAAGGGAGCGTCCTCTACGCTCCGATTCCGATTTGGCCCAGAGGGTGATGAGCTCCCCGGCGCTTCGTCCCCTGGCCGGCCATCCGTACCGACGGCTGGGCGCTCGGCCGCCCCAGATGGCGGCTCGGCGCCGCTTTGTGGCACCATCGGTACAGGTGCAGCGGCGTCCCTTGCGGGAGTACTCGGAGGCGGTCCGATGAAGGCCCCGGCTGGCGACGGGCGAGCCCCGCCGCGGGCGAAGCGATTCGAGGAGCTGATTTCCGCCCAAATCCTGCTGCGCAACAGCCGCCGACTGCAGGCGACGATGCGCTCGTCGTGCCTGCCGGCGGTCAAGACGCTCGACCAGTTCGACTTCAGCTTCCAGCCGAGCATCAAGCGGGAACAGATCGAGAGCCTCCACGAACTTGGCTTCGTGGCGCGAGCCGAGAATGTGATCCTTCTGGGTCCGCCGGGAGTGGGCAAGACGCATCTCGCGATCAGCCTGGCGATCGCCGCCGCCGAGTCGGGCCGCGAGGTCTACTACGGCACGCTGGCGGCCCTGATCGAGTCCCTGACCGAGGCGAAGGCCGCGGGCAAACTGCCGGGCCGGGTCCGGGTACTCACCCATCCCGCCTTGCTGGTCGTGGACGAGATTGGCTACCTACCGATCAGTCAGGACAGCGCCCTGCCTACGCGAAAAGTGCCGTTGCTACCGGCCCGGCACCACTCCAGGGGTTGGGTGAACCAGGGAGTAGCAACCCATGGACGAGGCAGCGGCAAAGCGGTCTGAGGCCGCTCGGAAGGCGTGGGTCACACGAAAGCGAACTAGGCCAAGCAGGCTGAGAACTACGGAGAGGAGCGGTGCCAGGAGCCTTCTTGCCGAGGCGAAAGCCGAACTGGAAGAGGCGGAGCGGAGGTACAAGGCGACTGAGTACCTCGTGGATCAGTTCCGGCGGTTGAAGGAGGCCGCGAAGCAGCCAGCCGCTCTCGCTGTCCTGGTGCTGGCCCTCTTCCTCTTGCCGGCAGAGGCCCAGGTCAACATGGAACTCGAGGAGGAGTACCCGCTGTCGCGCGCTGTCGCCTACGAGTCGGTGTCCTTCATGCTCAACCGGACTCTCCGCAGCATTCCAGACGTGCCCGACGAGTTGATCAGGCGCTTCGTACTTCGTCCGCTGAAGTCTTCAATCTGGGCTGGAAGATGCGAGCCTCAATCGAGGACTGCGGCCTCGTTCTCCCAGATCAGCGCTGCGCGGAGATGTTGAGGCGGCACCTGGAGAACGCCGGCTTCTAGGGAACCAGGCTGGCCAGCCAGCGGATGTCTCGCAGCTTGGAGATCCCCCTTCGTCGTTTCAACCGAAACCGCCAAGCTGTGGAAAACGCTCCGCGTTTCCCACAGCCGACTACGAGATCGAAGGGACGGTGCGATCCTGCGACCTGACGATCGACCATGTGGTCTCTACTTCCGAGGCCCACGACAGCGGCGGGTGCAAGTGGAGATCATCCACGAAGCTATCCTTCGCGGTCGATCCAGCGAACCTCACTTTGGCCTGCCGGAGCACGAAGAGCAGCAAGGGCAAGAGAGACGCTGCGGAGTGGTCCAGGTTCCCCCAGGAGCAGCACTGCTGGTACGCCCGGACCGTGATCAAGGTCAAGCGGCTATGGGGTCTCAGCGTTGACTCGGCTGAGAAAGAGGCGCTGGCGATGATGCTATCGACCTGCTCGCCTTGACTCGATCCTAGAGTCCAGGCGGCAGTTCGACTAGCTTCTTCTTGGGCCGCTTCTTCTTGTCGCCCTTGCTTCCCGGAACGTACTCTTCTCGAGCCTCTCCGGTCGCCAGCTTCGCGACAAGCACAGCGTTTACGATCACGCCGACCGTCCTCTTCTCGCCATTCGGTCCTACTGTTTTCCATCCCCAACACCCTAGCCCCAATGCCGGGGAGACGCAAACCAGGTCGAGCCTGATTCATAGCTAGTCGTCGATTGGACTGGCCCGCTAGAACGGCTATGGTCTGACGAAGAAAGTCCCACCCCATCTTCCTAGCACGAAGTGGGGTGGGCAGGACGCGAGAGGAATTCTACCGTCGATGGGACGACTCTGGCGTTCCTGGGGAGAAGGCAAAACGCCTCTCCCGCTTTCTTGAACCAGAGTATGGCCGACCGCCATCTCCAGTGGAACAGGGGGATGATGTGACGCGCAAGCAGCCCAAGCAACTGAACCTCTCCTTTGTCGGCGATCGCGACGCGCCGTTGAGGCCATCCGGCCCTGCTCTTGCGTCCATTCTAGTCGATCTTGCGTCTGTGAACGGTGGCTACATCCACAGCACGAAGACCCGAATCCGGCTCATCGAGGAGGGCCTGCTCGACAACACGGCTTCAGGCCGGTCTCGGCTGTACCGAGCACTCACCAGGTTCGGACGGTTCGTGCGTGTGCGGCATGGCGTCTACCGGCTCAACCCCAAGTACAAGCGGAAGGCTTCTCCGTACCAGCCGGAAGTGCCGCTGACGGAGGAGCAGGAGTTCCTGCTACGGAGACTTCGGAGCTACAGCTCCGACCTCACCAACTGACTAAGGAGACTGAAGGCATGATGACGCTTCACTGGAACAGATGCGCCGGCGACCGCTGGTGTTGGTTCTTGAACGTGAACCTAGATCACCCCAGTTTCTTGGGTGGCCTTAGCGGTCACCTTGAGGGGGTCTACGTGATCTGGCTTGGGAATGGCGGTCGGACGGTCTATGTTGGCAGCGGCCAGATCGCCAATCGCCTGAGGTCTCATCGGCTGGCATCATGGGTTCCCAAGTACGGCGATGATCTGCTCGTAACCTGGGCCGTGGTTGCCACTCAACTCCAAGAGGGTGTTGAGCGCTACTTGATCGACACGCTGCAACCGTTGGAAGTTCAGCGCCGACCTGCGGCCGATCCCATCATGGTCAACACTCCCAGCTCGTGAAGCGGCTGCTCGTCCTGGTTCCTGAGTTGACGAGGCCGACTCCCGCTGCCATCCTCTTCTCACGTTTTGAGCAGCAAGCCATTGGAGGCTATGACTCAAGAAGGAGCAACGTGTGAGTGAGAAGCCGAAGAGGTATGGCGAGGTGAATGATGCTGGTTTCACTGAGCTGCGAGGGCGTCATTGGTTCGTCAACCTGCGCTCGTCGGGTGAGCGCGCCTTTGGCTCGCGTCCTTTCCCAGACAGCGTCCTGATTCTCCAATCGACATCGCTGTACATCACCGTCGAGACGGATGATGGCGTTCTGGCAGTCATCCCTTGGTCAGCGATCTCGTTTCTCAGTAACTCTTCGGGCCTAGAATAGCCACGACGATACGCCGTCTGCTGACTCGGCAAGCGTCGTGCCAAGTCGGCGTTGAGGCGCGATCGAAGATCTAACTGAGACACTACCCCGTCGTCCTAGGTCTTGACATAGTCGGCCGCCGCGGGGGGGGTGTAGGTGACGTAGATGCCCCCCGCGTCTTTCCGGGAGTTGCAGGGACAATACCGCGCCGGTCGCAGTGGTTTCACAGACCGAGCTCCGAATGGGATCCGAGGCGCACGAGTCGAAGGGTCTCGGGGTCGGGCTTCTGGTAGATGAGGATCAGGTCGGGCTTGAGGTGGCAGTCTCTGTGGTCGCTCCAGTTGCCGCTTAGGGAGTGGTCGTGATGCCGGCGGCCGAGGGGCCGGTCGGCGGCCAGGGCTTTCAGGACGGGCACCAGGACGGCGTCTAGCGAGGTTCGGTGGCGGCCCCGGGATTCCCGCCTGTAGTCGCGCTTGAAGCGGGTCGTGCGCTCAATCCTGCGCATGGAGGTCATCGAGGAGGTCTTCGACGGTGTCGAAGCGGGGAAGTCCGCCTCGGCGGGCTTCCTTCATGGCCTCGATGGTGACGGCGTTGGGCACCAGGGGCGCGAAGGGCAGGGCCTTCTCGTGCGCGACCTTGGTCAAGAGAAGGCGCACGGCGTCGGAGACGGTGAGGCCCATGGCGGCGAGGACGGCGGCCGCCTCCTCCTTCACGGCGGGATTGATGCGAGCCTGGACGAGGTGATTGGCCATGGAGGCTCCTCCTTGGTGCATGACACTATCAGTCAAGCTGGCGGCGATGCACCCTGTGGCATGTGAAGAAGTTCACGCGGGAACGCGTTCACGAAGCAACTGGTGGACTAGGCGTCCTCCTCCGCGCTCTCGGCGCGGAGTTCGTGGATGCGGGTGTGGACCTGGTCGGGCCTAGACGGCAGTCGGCATGCGCGCCTGATCCGCAGTCGGCACGTGCACCTCTATTGCGGTGGTCTGAGGCTGCGGCACGGGATCCCCGTCTCGCCTCAGGCCCTCGAGGTGGATATCGATGGCTTCGCGAATCAACCGGGTGACCTCGTCGCGGGTATCCGCGACGGCGCCACAACCGGGGAGGTCGGGAGCGTAGGCACCATAGCTGGTCGGCCCCTTCTCGATGAGGACGGTGTACTTCATGATCGGTGCTCAACTTACCAGCGATGGTCACCTTGCCGGGTTTGACGGGGTGTCGGTAGTGGCGATGGCTGCCCTTGATTGTGGCGAGCCGCCAGCCGTCGCGTTCGACGGTGCGGATGGCTTCGCGGACCTTGGGCATCGGCTGAGAGAGCGTAGCCGGCGACGGCCGGAGCCGCCGCCGGCCGTGTGGACGCCTCTAGGCGTCCTCCTCCGGGCTCTCGGCGCGGAGTTCGTGGATGCGGGTGTGGACCTGGTCGGCGAGCTTGGCGAGGACGAGCAGGTCGTTCAGTCCGAAGCTTCGTCCGGTCTGCCACTTGCCGTCGTCGTTGCGGTAGAGCTTGCCGAAGGTGACGCCGTAGCGGACGTTGCCGTCGTCTCCGACGTGGTTGCGCCAGATGGCGGCCTTGACGGTTCCGATGCGGACTTCCCCGACGGGAGAGTTCTGGGTGGACATGTTCTGTTTCCTCCTTGGGTTGGTGGGTCTGTGGCTTTCGCCGCTCACCCGAACAGGCGGCGAGCAACAGGCCCGCCCCAAGAGGAGGATGCGGCGTAGGCGTCGTCGCGCCGGGGAACAGCCGGCACGAAGCGAGGGGGTGACAGGCGGCCCCTGGGCCGAGCGAAGCGTCCTGGCGGCTCCTTGCGCCGGCCCGCGGGGCGTCGACGCCGGAGCCAGCGCCTGAGTGTCCACCCTTCGACCGGCGAGCAGGGAATTCCGCGCCGGCAAAGGCGACAGAGCCATCCAGGGACCGCGTGGCCAGTCGGGCCAAGGGGACGAGGGCGTCCAGTGGGGACGGCCAGGGGCCGCGGGTGGCGGACCGGTCGGGGCTTCGGGGAATGTACGACCGTACATTGCCGATTCCGGCACACGCGCCTTCCACGGAGCGACCCCGCGGGAGGGGTCGCGGGACGGTCGGCGGCGGCCCCGGCCGTCGCCGGTCAGGCATGAGCGAGGGCGAGGCCGCCCGCGGCCGCGACGAGCCAGCAGGAGGCGACGACGGCGATGCCGATGCGCAGGCGGCACCTGGAGGGCGCTTCGCCCCGGAGGGCGACGGCGCTGATGGCCGCCGCGGCCACGGGCAGCAGAGCGGGGAAGACGAAGCCGAGCGTGAGGCCGGCGAAGACGGCCGCGAGGCTCATGGAGACGGCCATCGCGCAGGGCGCGGCGAGGAGCCTGGGGTCCGGGCATGGCATGACCGGGAAGTCCCATCCGGCGACCGCGAGGGTCGCGGCGCCGGCAACAAGGGCGGCGGCGGTTCCCGCCGCGTAGACCGCGAGAAAGTGTTCGAAGGGGTCGGCGGAGCCGGCCTGGCGGCGTAGCCAGACCCGGGCTCCCAGGAGGGCGGCGATGAGCCAGGGCCATCCGGGGGCGGTGGCGAGGAACGTCAGTGCGTCGGAGCCTGGGCTGCTCCAGGCGGCGCTTAGCGCCGCCCAGCCCAGGCCGACGCAGCCGGCCGTTAAGGCCGCGAGGAAGAGGGCGTGGCGCGCCGAGGGGGTCACCTGGTGCGTGCGCGTGGGCAGCCGCGACGACGAGGGGTGAAGCGTGGCCGGTGACGAGACACGCGTTCGAGTCGGGCAAGGAGAGCGGCGGTGCGGCGCTCGTGCTCCTCCATTCGGTCGGCGGCTTTGTCGGCGCCCTCTGCGCTGCCGGCGATCGCGTTGTACGCCTCGCGGAGTTGCTCCAGTGTCTCGATCAGGGCCATTTCGGCGTCCCTCCTACCTGCTCGGGCCGCTAGTGGCAGTGGCCGCTTCGTCCTTCCGGTTCTCGGCCCTGGCGAGGGCGTCGCGGACGGCCTCGCGCATCCACTCGGTGGGTCGGCGGCTTTCGGCGGCGGCCGCCGCGTGGATGCGGGGCCGCAGTTCGAGGGGGAAGCGGATGGAGGTGGTGTAGGTCTTGACCTGGGGAGTCACGGGAGAGTCCTTTCCGGGGTTGGGAGTCACGCAGAGGCGGCCTTCCGTTTCGTGGGCCGCTTCCGCTTCGCGGTCCGGGGCGCGGCGGCCGTTACGGCCGCGGGCCGCGAGGCGACGGGGTCGATGAGCCAGGATTCGTCCTCGGCGTTCCAGCCCCGGAGGGCGATCGCCTCCTCGACGTAGCGCCGGCCCTTTACGCGGGTGACGTGGAGGATGAGGGAGATGCCGTCGACGACGCTCCTGCAGACGACCTCCCAGGGGAGTTCGCCGGCCTGCATGGCGCAGCTGGCGAGGCGCGAGAGGGCGGAGCGCGCGTTGTTGGCGTGGATGGTGGTCAGCGAGCCGCCGTGGCCCGTGTTGAGGGCCTGGAGGAGGTCGGCGGCTTCCTGTCCGCGGACCTCTCCGACCACGATGTGATCGGGCCGGTGGCGGAGGCTGTGCTTGACGAGGTCGCGGATGGTGAGGGATCCCTCGCCGAGGTCCCGGGCCTCGAAGCGGACGGTGTTGGCCTGTTCGATGCGCAGTTCCAGGGTGTCCTCGATGGAGACGATGCGCTCGTGGTGCGGGAGAAGCTCGATGAGCGCGTTCAGCAGCGTGGTCTTGCCGCTGCCGGTGCCGCCGGAAACGAGGATGTTGCGGCGGTTTTCGAGGGCGTCCCTGGCGGCCTCGAGGATGGCGGGGGCGAGGCTGCCGTTGTCGACGAGGTCCTGGGCGGAGAAGGACCTGTTGCCGAAGCGCCTGATGGTGATGGCGACGTCGGGCGCGGCCGGCGGCGTGGTGATGGCGACGCGGGAGCCGTCCGGGAGCCTGGCGTCGAGCGCGGGATCGGTCTTGGGGTCGAGGCCCAGGGGCCTGGCGATGCTGATGGCGGCGCGCCTGAGCGCGCCGTCGTCGAGGCGGGGCGCTTCGACCTGTTGGAGGCCCTTGCCGGCGCGCTCGGCCCAGGCGTTGCGGGGGCCGTTGATCATGATCTCGGTCACCTCCGAGTCGTCGAACAGGTGCTCGAGGCCGGGGAGAAACGTCTTCAGGGAATCGAGGGAGTCGGCCATGGGAAGTTGTCGTGTAAACAGGTGAAGGAGTGAGGTTGCGAGGGTGTCAACAAGGAGTCAGATTTCGCCGGCGTCTCGCTGCCGCCACCAGGAGCGGTCGTGGGGGAGGTAGTGGGGCTTGAGGTAGAGCCTGGTCGCCGGCAGGGACTTCGCGCCGTCGTAGGGCAGGGCGATCGCCTGGTAGTTCTGGAGCAGGGTGAAGGTGCGCGGGTGGAACATGGGTTCCCGTTGTTCGCGGTAGGTCTTGCTGGCGCCCAGGCTGCCGCCCTGGCCGCCGCCCGCTCGGGCGGCGACGAGGGAGAAGGCGGGCTTGCTCGACTCGGAGAAGGAGTAGGAGGGCGACAGCCGGGCGACCTTGCCGCACATGTTGGAGGCGAGTTCGGCGCTCGAGTCGTCGCTCAAAGTGAGGAAGATGCGGGTCCTCAGGGTCTGGAGCAGTGTGCGCCAGGCGTCGTTGCCGGAGAGGACGGATCGGAGCGAGGCGATGGACTGGGTGGCGACGATGGGGATGCACTTGCACTGGCGGGTGAGGGCGAAGGACTTCTCGTCTCCGGACGGGTCGTCCTCGCCGACGGTGGCGAAGCTCTGGTACTCGTCGCAGAGGAAGACGGCCGGCCTGAAGTAGCGGTCGGGTTCGCGCTTCATCTGTGCAGGCCTGCGCAGCAGGGTCTGCAGCCAGGCGTTCTTGAGCAGGACGCCGATGGCTCGGGCGAGCGCGGGGTTCGCGCCCGCGGGCATGTTG
Organism: Holophagales bacterium; assembly: GCA_009837085.1. Lineage (GTDB taxonomy): Bacteria > Acidobacteriota > Thermoanaerobaculia > Multivoradales > Multivoraceae > Multivorans. The sequence continues at coordinate 22,768 of VXUF01000068.1, read as the reverse complement.
AGGGCGAGGACCTTGCCGCCCTCGATGAGGTCGGCGAGCGGCGGCAGCGGCGCGAGGGTCCCTCCGGCGACGCGGCCGTCCGTTTCGGGGCTGTTTGCATCGTTTCCCATGGGGGTCGCGGGCGAATCGGGGGCGTTCGCGGTGGGTGAGGGCGGCGCGAAGAGCCTGGCGATGTCGGGCAGGTCGAAGATGGAGAGGAAGACGGAGACGCTCTCGACGATGGAGGTGCGGAGCTTGTTGTCGAGCGCGAGCCAATCGTTGCGGTACCAGCGGTCCACGGCCTCCAGGCGGGAGAGGCGGTCGTCGGGCGGCGCCGGCCTGGCGGCCACCTCTTCCCAGGGGATGCCGAGCCTGTCGAGGCGCTCCGTGCGCTCGGCGCTGTGAGCGGCCACGTAGCCGCCGCGGCGGTCGGGTTTGAAGGCGTCGTCGTCGAGTTCGGCATGAGTGGCGTGTTCGAAGGCGATCCGGATCCGTTCTTCGGCGTCGGGGCGTTTGCAGATCTTTTTCGCGGCGACGATCTTCGCCTTGAACGCCTTGGGGTCGATGGTGAGTCGGTAGACATCTCGGAGGGTGACCCAGGGATCGGGGAAGACCCGGTGGAGTTCGACGATCCACCTCATGAGGTTGGTCGACGCCTGTTGCCAGAAGGGCTCCTTGCCTCGTCCAAAGAGCTGGTTGAGCAGCGTGGCGAGGGAGTAGGCGAGGCTGTAGCTGTCCATGTCGGAGTCGAGCGGGTTCCACTGCCATCGGCCGCCGAGCGCGATCTCGACGTAGTCGTCCTCGCGCCCGTTGTCGGCGAGGAGCTGGCGGACGTCGTGGCAGAAGTCGCCCTTGACCTCGAGGACGAGACCCGCGGCTCGCTTTCGCGGGTCGTGGGCTTGCCAGGCGAAGAGTTGTTCTGCGAAGGGGCGCATGCATCCGCTGGTCTTTCCGGTTCCGACGGCTCCGAAGATGGCGACGCCGGTGTAGAGGCCGCGCTCGGGTATGGAGAGCCACCGTGGCCGGCTGGCCTCGGTGGCCTCGATGGGGTGATGGAGTTCTCCGAGGACGAGGGAGGGGGCCTCGTCCTCGGTCGACGCCGGCCAGTCGGGGAGGACGCCGCGTCCTCGGCTCGGGGACTCCTCTCGAGAGCCGAGCCAGACGCGGACGGAGCCGGAGAGGAGGAGGACGGCTCCGAAGGCGACGATGCCGGGGGCGGCGAGGTGCCAGGTCCGCAGGAGTGCGTGGACGGCCGGGTCGTGGTACTGGATGAAGTCGAGCAGGGGGTACTCGCCGATGGCGGGGAAGGGCCGGACCTGGCCGGCCCATCTGAAGGCTCCGAAGCCGGCCGCCAGGGCGATGAGGAGGCGGATCGTGACGGCGCGCCTGAGCGCCCGGAGAAGCCGTCCCAGGCGTCGGAGCAGCGTGGCTCCGAGTGCGATCGCGCCTCGGTCGAGGAGTCGGCCGATGGCGTCGAGGATGAGGTTGGCGGAGGCGACGAGCAAGGCCGTGAAGACGGCCCACGAGGCCGCCCGTACGAGGGCGAAGTCGGCCGGCGTGTGCAGCGCGAGCTCGTCGAGCCAGGCGATGCTGCCTGGACCTGGCCAGACGGCGAAGCGGCGGGTGAGCAGGAAGACTCCGCCGCCCGCGATGGCGGGCCAGAACAGGCTGCGCACAAGTCGCACCGAAACGGAGACGGCGTTCGCCAGGCGACGCGGTCGAGCCGGCGCCGCCGATCCGGCCGGGGCGGTCACCGCTCCGTTCCGAGCCTTCCCGCAGGGATCATCTTGGACGTGAGCGACCCTCCCTGAGCCACTTGAAAAGGGGCTTGAAAAGGGAGACCCTTTCGAGCCGCTGCAGGCGGCCGAAAGGGGGGGTCGCTCACGTCCCAACCCGGCCGCCTGGAGCGGCCGGGTTGCCGCGCCCGAGAGGGCGCTTTCCCGGAACGGAGCCCGAGAAACACCTTGTGTTTCAAGGACGATTCGAGAGGTGTCCTCGAAAGAGGACAACTTGAAAAGGCAGCGCCGGAAAACTTGAAAAGGGGGGTGCTGTCCATTTCAAGTCCTGGAGCGGCCCACGGAGCGACCCGGAGTCACGCGAGAGCCTGGGGCGCGAGGCCGCGAGCGTGATGAGTCGAGAAGCCGTCGATCAGGGGCCCGGAGGGGACGCCGGATTCCTCCGCGTCGGCCCGCTGACGAAGCGGAAGGAAGACGCGGCGAGCGGCTTGGAAGCCGCCCCAGGGCTCGAGAACGTCGGGGTCGGCCGAGTGGATGGCCGCCGTGACGGCGGCCAGCGTTTCGCGTTCCTCGGGGGTCAGCGGCTGGCCTGGCGAGGGCGTCGAGTCGGTCCACGCGGCGACCTTGCGGGAGAGCTCGCCCTGCTTCGCCACGGTGCGGGACACGGTGGCCACGCGGACCTTGGTTCCGAGCTCCCGTAGCCGCGCCCAGAGGGCGCGGTGCTGAGCGCTCCATTTCTGGAGTTCGCTGTCGGTCTTCAGGCCGGGATCGACGTAGACGAAGGTCGCCGACTTGTGGTCGGCGGCGATGGGCAGCTTGAGGGGCGCGAAGTAGCGGAGGGTGCGCTTGGGCGCGCGGCCGTAGCGGCGCTTGGGGAGCAGGTCGCGGCGGATGCCGCGGCCGGTGAAGTGGTCGACCTTCTCCTGCTCGGTCGCGAGCCAGGGGAGGTCGGGGTGCTGAAGCACGTGGTCCAGGGAGAGAAGGCGGCGGAAGAGGAGGTCGTCCTCCTTTGGCGTCTCCGGTTTCTTGCGATGGCGGATGTGCTCGATGTCGTCGCCCAGGGCGCGGTAGAGGCGGCGGGCGAAGACGTGGGTATAGCGCAGCCTGGTGTCGTGGTCCGGGAGCGGATGCTCCCGTGCGACGCCGGCGTCGACGAGGCGGCCGAGAAAGAGCCGCGCATTCTCAGCCGAGGTAGACATGTAGTCGATGAACTGGGTCCTGGTGAAGACGCCGGAGTGGAGGCAGACGAGGGCGAGCCAGGCGGCCTCGTAGGGACGGAAGCCGAGTTCCCGGAGCGCGGCGTCGCGTCCGTTCAGGTGGGGCACGTGCGGGGCCTTGAGGGCCACGGTCAGAAGTCGGTGACCTGGTCGGCCTGGACGTAGGTGACGAGGATGCCCATGGGGTTGACGGGCAGGAGGTCCGCGGGGACCTGTTCGAGGAAGGTGAACTGCATGGAGACGCTCCAGCGTTCGCGGCCGACCTCCTCGCCGTCCTCGAGGACGACGACCTCGAAGTCGGCCGAGGCGGTGTGGGGCGGCTCGGGTTGGGGCCGGATGGCGAGGGCGACCCGTTCGACCTGGCGCTCCTGTTCCGCGAGCCCGGCGACGACGGCGGCGACGGCCGTGCCGTCGCGTTGGAAGGCGGCGTCGGCAAGGCTGGTGGCCAGGAAGCGGAGCGACCTGGCCCAGGCCCTCTGGGCGGTTGCGGTGCGTCGGCTGTAGTGGTCGCTGACGAAGGCGGCGAGGAAGTACTTGGTGGTGGGGTCGAGGGGGTCGGCCTGGGCCTCGAGCGCGTCGTAGGCGAGGGCCTCGGCGCGGCCGACGTCGTCCACGCGGATGACGATCGGCTTGGGGAGTTCGACGCTCGAGAGGCGGACGACGGCGACGAGGAGGAGCAGGAGGACTCCGCCGAGGGCGTAGGTGGCGAGTCGGAAGTGTCGGTTGGAGACGACGATCTCGCCCCATACGTCGGCGAACTCCTTGCCGGGGTTGGGCTTCGACTTGCTCATGCAGGGACTCCTCCCTTGAGCGGCGCGGCGGCGACGCGGGCGGGTGCGGCGACGATGCGGCCGGCCATGAAGGCCCCGCCGATGATCCCGCCGCCGTCGCTGCCGGCGCCGACGATCATGCCGGCGATGTCGCCGACCTTCATGATGGAGGCGATGGCGCAGACGAGGACGGCGGCGACGGGGACCATCCAGGTCCCGGTCAGCAGCGCGAGGCTCTGGAACGACACGTCGAGGTTGCCCATCGACGTGGCGTAGCGGGTGATGACGGTGCACCAGATGTTGAGCATGATCATCGCGATCGCGTTGTAGAGGGAGTACTGGATCAGGGCCTTGAACCAACCCCAGAAGAGGAAGTCCATCTTGGGGACGATCATGAAGGGGATGAAGATCGGCCCGATCGCGATGAGGATGGCGATCGCGATCTTCGCGAAGACGACCTGGGCGAGCGCGAGAGCGACGACCACGATCATCCCGAGGACGAACGCGGTGATGATGCCGGTGGTGAGGAGGCCGTGGATGACGACGCGGCCGCCGCTCCGGATGGTGTCCCAGAGACCAGGCTTGTCGGCCTCCGTGCCGAGCGCCTCGTATTGCTGCTGGCCGAGCTCGATGAGGGTGGTCATGGCGGTGGCGAGGATGCCGGCGCCGAACTGCGAGGAGATCCAGTCGCCGCCCTCGGCGATCAGGCGGGGGAAGGTGAGGCCGACGCCAGGGATGTTCGTGTAGTAGTACTGGATGAAGAAGAGAGGCCAGCCGAGGATGAAGATGAACTTGACGAGTTCCCACATCTGGAAGGTGCCGCTGAACGCAATGCGAAGCCCGGTCCAGATGATGAGGATGACGGCGACGGCCTGGGCCATGTCGTTGCCGCTATCCCAGATTCTCTGAGACGCCGTGGAGCCGGTGAGAGAGTTGTTGATGGCCTGGTCGACGAAGAGGGGCAGATCGGTGAGCTGGTTTTCGGGGATGGGCTGAGCGCCGGCCGGGAGGGCGGTGAGCAGCAGGAGGACGCCCGCGAGGAGGAGCGGTAGGCGACCCCCGCGCCGCCCTCCCGGCCGCGCCGTTTCGGCTCCGGATCCGGATCCTGCGCAGGACTTACGCCTGAAGGCGCAAGTCGCCCGGAATCGCCCCCCTGGAGCGCGCGCAGGGGCGGTCCGGCGTGGGTTGACCCTCCGAGGAACGCGCCGCGACGAGCCAGGCCACGCCTCGCGAGGTGTGGACGGCGATCTGGAGCCGGGGAGCATCGGGATCGGCTAGTTGAGCTCGAGGGCGGTGGTCCAGGCGTTGCCGCGGCGGCCCGTGCGGTTCTGTGCGCGGGCGGCGCGCTGCTTCTGCGCCCGGTGCTCGGCTTCCGCCGCCTCGAGCTGCTCGCGGTGCTGCTTCTCGAGTTGGATGGTCGCCAGCATGTCGCGGGCGGCGTGGTACGCGGTGAGCTCCGCGACGGCGGTGTTGACCTCGATGTCGTTCAGCTTCATGGCGTGCGCCTCTTGGGCGAGGGCGGTGTCCGCGAGCTCGGTCTGCTGGCGGCTGCGCTCGACGGAGTCGGAGGTCTTGCCGAGCAGCTCGACGACGCGCTCGGCGCTGTCGAGGACGAGGTAGTCGGCCACGAGTTGGGTGTCGGCCTGTTCGCGGCGTTCGATCCAGATGTCGGATGCGGCGGGATGGGAGCGGTAGGCGCGGGCGTAGCGCTGGCGGGTGACGGTGTCGGCCGTGGCGAGCTCGGCGCGGGTGTGGGTGAGCAGTGAGTTGCCGGTGTCGTCCTGCATGTCGGCCATGGCGTTGAGCTTCTGCAACGGCTTGCCGTTGAAGTCGCCGGCCCAGGAGACGCCCTGGGCGTTCTCGAGGAGGCTCATCGGATCGCTGCTGAGGTCCTCGAAGCGGTCCTGCAGCGCGCCGATCCGGCCCATGGCGTCGTCCATCTGCTGCTCGATCTGGTCTTCCAGGTTGATGACGGTCTGGACCGCCTCGTTGGCGATGATCGCCGTCTCCACGGCGGTAAGCGCGTTCTCGACGAGGTCGAGCAGCTGCGTGATCTCGGTGGCGACGCCGGCGAGGCTGTTGAGGAGGGCGTTGCCCGGCATGGCGAAGAGCAGGCAGGCCAGGGCGACGACCGCGATGCGGCCACGGGAGGTCTTCGGGAGGATCATGGGCGGGCTCCTTTCGGTGTAGGTACGAGGAGGTCTGCGGTGAACCAGACGCGCAGGCGGTGTCCGGCGCGGATGGTGATGGTGGGCAGTCGGTTGAGGAAGCGGTCCATGATCTGGAGGCCGGTCTCGGAGAAGCTCCGGGATGCGCCGAGCCGGTACTGGTCCTCGACGCCGTCGTAGGGGTTGGCGCCGGCCTGTGCGAGGCCGGAGAGGAGGCCGACGCCGCCGGCGGCGAGGAAGGTGCTGAGGTAGTGGCGGTCGACCTGGTCCTTGAGCGCTCCCTCTCCGAGCTGGTTGAGGCCCTGGAAGCGGAGCGCGGCCCAGCGGCCGTCCGGGAAGACGAGGCGGTGGAAGCCGACGGCGAGGCGGCTCTGGTTCTGGTCGCGGACGGCCTGGACGGTGCCAATGAAGCGGCTGCCGCGGGGGATCAGGACGGTCTGCCGATCCGCGCTGTAGAAGGGCACGGCGACGACGGCCGCGACGGGACTCGGGAAGTCTCCGGAGAGCTGGGTGACGAGGACGGCCTCGACGAAGGAGCCTTCGTGGATGCGGTGGAAGCCCGGCGGGTCCTCGGGCGTGGCGACGCGCTCCGGCCGCTCGTAGGTGGGCAGGTTGTTGGAGTCGGGAAGCGGCACGTCGAGGGTGCCGCCCTGGGGTTCCGTGGCGGCGGCGAGGATGGCGTCGACGGGCGTCTGCTGGTCCCTGGCCGCGGCGGCGCCGATGGCGTCGTAGAGGCTGTCGAGCCGGTCTCGGCGGTTCGGTTCGGGCTCGGCCTCGGCGGCGTTGCCGTCCGCGTCCGGGTCGCGCACGGAGTGGGCGACGGGCGCGGCCGTCAGCGAGCGCTGCCGGCGCTCGACGGCTTCGAGGTGGAGGCGGAGGCGGAGTTCCGCCTCCTCGGGCGAGAAGACGTCCGGATCCCAGGCCGCGGTCTCGTCCTCGGGAGGAGCGGCCCTCAGCCGGTCGAGGATGGACTGGCCGGGATCGGGTTCGGGTTCGAAGAGGGTGAGGTTGCGCTGGCGGACCTCCTCGCGCCGGGCGTCGTCCTCGGCCTGTTGCCGTTCGAAGGCGGCGTTTCGCTGCATGGTCTCGACCTCGCTGGCGACGCGGTCCTCGATGTCCGCGTCGGCCGTGCCCTGCTCGGCCAGGTCGGCCCCGGCGTCGGTTTCCTCCTCGGAGCCCGCGCCGCCGATGGTGGCGGCGACGATGACGACGACGAGGACGACGGCGAGAATCGCGACCACGCGGTTCATCATGTTCGCCGGCAGCGCGCCCGCGGGTTTCGCGATGCGCTGTTTCCACTGCTTGAAGTCGGGCACTACTGGAGGGGCTCCGGTTCGTCGAAGGTCCATCCGGCGCGGTGCTTGCCGATCTGGAGCCAGCCCTGGCCGACGACGCGTCGGACGACGTAGAGGCCGTCCTCGGTCAGGTCGTAGGGGATCAGGGACGGCTGGCCGTCCTTGTTCTCGTAGAGCGCGGGGGACTCCTGCGCGAGGCTTCGAAGGTAGGTGAACTGGCCGTCGTGCCACATGCCCTCGACCAGGAAAGGCCAGCTCTTCGCCTTGTCGTGGAGGCGGTAGGGGAAGCGGACGCGGGTGGGGTACTCGGCGCGGAAGCCGTTGACCCGGTCGTCGGCGGAGGCGTGCGCGGCCGCGATCTCCTCATCGGCGTGCCGGCGCTCTGCGGCTGCGTCCTCGGCGGCCTGTTGGGCCATGGCCTGGTAGGAGGCGACCTGGTCGGCGGCGACGAAGGCGGGCCGGTGGGCTTCGCCTCCCGCCGCGGCTGCCTCGGCCTCGAAGTCGTGGTCGAGGCGGACGACGAGATGCGGCGGGGTGTCGGAGGATTCGGAGACGAGGAAGGGGTAGATCCGGCCGGATTCGCAGACGAGGGCGACGTTGGTTTGGACGTCTTCCTCGGTGGGCTTGAGAAAGGCGACGTTGGCGCTTCCGGAAAGGTGCCAGTAGTCGAGGTCGCCGACGACGAAGTCGAGGATGTTCTCGTTCGCCGGCAGGGTGATGACGGTGGTGTGGCGCACCCGGGTGGTGAGTCTCCAGACCTCGTCCTCGGCGGGATCGATGCGCAGGATGTGGGAGTCCTGGGCGAGCAGGGGAACGGCGGCAAAGGCGATCGCGGCCGCGATGGTGGGTGGTGCGTACAAGGTGATTACCTCCGTTGGTTTGCCAGTACCTCGAGAGCGGAAGCGAGGCCGTGTTCGGCCACTGCGCGCGCGCGGCGCTCGCCGTCAACCGGCGAGCTGGTGTAGAGCCAGTAGGACTCGGGATCGACCTCGAGGCGGACGACGCCGGCCTCCTGGGCGCGGCGCAGGTACATCTCGCGTTTGGGCAGGAGTCCGCGGATGGTCTGCATTTCCGTGTCGTTGAGCCGGAAGGTCTTCTGCACGCCGTCCGGCAGGTCGGGGTTGGCGAGGAAGAGCTTGGTGGGGAGGGATTCCAGCAGCGCCTGCGCTCCCTCGGTGTCGGTGAGGTCGACGGCGCTCTGGGTGGCGAGGACCAGGGCGGCGTTGCGCTTCCGCCAGGTCTTGGCGGCCTCGGCGAGGTAGGTGAGGACGGCGCGGTCGTTGAGGTAGCGCCACGCCTCGTCGACCACCATGAGCTTCACGCGGGCCGCGTCGGCCGGATCGTCCAGGGCGAGGCGTAGCCGTTCGAGGAGGAAGAAGAGGGCGGCCTCGCAGAGGTCGTCGTGCTCGGCCGCGCCGGCGAGGTCGATGACCTGCCAGTCGGCGAGCTCCAGGGTGTCCTCGCCGGCGCCGTCGAAGAACTTGGCCCAGGCGCCCTCGCCGTGCCAGCGGCTCATGGCCGGCCACATGGCGGCGGGCAGGGTGCGGACGAGCGCGGAGAGGGTGCGGTCCTCGGCCGGGCTCCGGTAGAGGTCCTCGACGCGCTCTCTGAGCTCGGTGGTGTCCTCGCCCCGGAGCGTGTAGCCGCCGATGCGGAGCAGTCGGGCGATCCAGCCGGTGAGGAAGCTGAAGGTCCTCTCGCCGGCGGGGAGGCTGAAGGGCTTGAGCGCGATCTCGTCGCCTTGGGCGTCGGGGTTGAGCTCGAGGTAGCCGCCGCCGATGAACTCGGTGAGCCACTTGTAGGAGCCGCCCAGGTCGAGCACGAGGACTCTGGGCGCGTAGTGCTGGGCCTGGACGAGCAGGAAGTTGAGCGCGAAGGACTTGCCGGCGCCGGTCGCGCCCAGGATCAGGGTGTGGCCGACGTCGGCGCCGCCGAAGAGGTCGTAGTGGTAGGGGGTTTTCCACGGCGTCTCGAAGGTGGCCATGGCGGGCCGGGACAGGTGCTTGCACTCGGCCTGGCCGGGCGGCGGCCCGAACAGGGGCGCCATGCAGGCCGCGACGCCGGCGCTACTGAAGACGGTGCGGACCTGGCGCTTGCGCGGTTGCCCGGGCATCCGGCTCCACCAGGCGGGAAGTTGTCCGAAGCCCTCGCGGATGAGCTTGGCGTCGGCCGCTCCGAAGATGCGGAAGAGCTCGGCGTCCAGCGCCTCGATCCTGGCCAGGTCGTCGCCGTGAAGGGCGATGGTCAACGAGATGTCGCCATAGGCGACGCCCTCCGTCTCGAGTTCGACGAGCGCGTGGGCGATGCGGGCGGATTCGGCGTCGGCCGCCGAATCGACCATGGCCGCGGCGGTGCCCTGGGCGTCCTGCATATGGGCGACCATGGAGTAGCGCTTGCTGAAGTAGTGACGCTGAACGCTCCGGATCTTCCGCCGCGAGGAGGCGAGCGGCTGCGGCCGCCACTCGAGGGATACGGTCAGCAGGGCGTCGAGGCGGTAGAGCTCCTGCAGCAGGTTCGCTCGGGCCTGGACCGGAGGGGAGGTCAGGTTGTAGAGGATCAGGGGCTGGCCGTCCAGGCGCAGGAAGCGCCGCTCGGCCTCCAGTTCCGAAAGGGCCAGCCTCCAGTTGAGCGCGCTCGGTATGTGATCGCCTTGCCAGGGCTGTCCGGGCCGGTTGACGAGCTCGGAGAGGACGGCCGTGGCCTCCTCCGCCGGCAGGACGCGCAGCGGGGTCACGTCGGAGGCGAGGGCGGCGGAGGCGTCGACGAGCTGGCGGAAGCGCTCGGCGGCGTCGGTGATGTGGCGGAGCAGGAAGGCGCATTCGTCCGGCTTCATGCGGCTCCTGATCCAGTCCTGGGCGGCCGCGAGGACGCCGGCGTTGCCGGTCCGCGCGTTCGCCTTGAGTTCGGCGTCGTGGGACCACACGACGTAGGCGCGCAGCTGCTGGACGCGCCGCTCGAGGAAGCGCCGCCGCTTCTCCTGGGAGATGGCCGCCAGGCCGTCCAGCCCGTCGATCGCCGCGAGCCGGCCGGGCCTGCGCAGCAGGTAGAAGTAGAGCCGGGTGTGGGGATCGAGGCTGCTGAGAAGGCGGAGCCACCGGGCGAGGACCTCGTCCATCTGCTCCGGAGTGCGGCCGTCGACGACGGCCTGGGAGAGCTCGGCGACGGCGAGGAGCTCGCCGCCGCGGGTGAGGCAGAAGGGATGGTCCTCCAGCCAGCCCCAGTAGGGCAGCTCCTCGGCCAGGCTGCCGGCCGCCTCGTGGTCCGTGCGCTCCGCTTCGAGGTTCATTGGGTAGGATGACGGGTGAGATGAGCGAGCCCGCGAGAGAGCCGGACTACGCGACGAAGGCGGATATCGACGTGCTGCGCGCGGAGATGAACGCTGGCTTTGCCGAACTCCGCGGAGAGATGCAGACCGAGATCGCGAAGCTGCGGACCGAGATCGCGTCGGTGGAGACGCGAATGATGCGAACGTTGTACGCGATCGCAGCGGCGCTGGTGGCGGGCCAGGTGGCATCGGTGTTCGCGCTCCTGCGGTTGCTCGGCTGAGCTCGGCCGACCGTAGGCCCACGCGCTCACTCGATCAGGTGCAGGTGCCACTTGGACTCCTTGCCGGCGTCGTAGCGGGTGCGGCTGGTGCCGGCCTTGGCGATGATGGAGAGCATGTTGGGGTCTCGCTTCCAGGCGAGGAAGCCGGTCACGTAGAGGACGGCGAAGAGCAGTCCTCCCGTGATCAGCGAGTTGAGGCCGTTCCAGATCGCGAGCCCGAAGGTCATCGAGAGGAGGAACCACCGGCGCTCCACGCCCAGAATCTTCATGGGGCGCGAGAGCGCCGGGTGGCCGTACCAAGGTTGTTCTCCGCGCAAGGGGGGCCTAGAGCCCGGCCGCGTCGACGGCGATGCCGACGGCGACGGGGACGAGGTCGGCGGCCAGGCCTCCGAGCCCCTCGTGGAGGTGGGTCAGGCCGGTCGAGAGGCCGGCCATGGACAGAGCGGCGGCGTAGCGCCGCCGGCGCGAGTAGTGGAAGGCGGCCATCAGGGCGCTGGTGGCCAGCGCCATGAATCCCGGAGGCGGGAAGAGGGCGACTACGTCGAGCATCGACCGCCTCCCTAGGTGATCCAGCGCAGGAAGTTGGCCGCGCCCATCGTCATGCCGAGGCCGAAGATGATCCCGGCCAGGAGCTTCTTGGAGCCGCCCTCGCCGAAGGCGAACATGAGGCCGCCGATGACCAGGGCCACGAGGCTCAAGCCACGGGCGATCGGGCCGGTGAAGGCGGTCTGGAGCCGCTGTACGGCCTGGGTCCACGGGCTGGTGCCCTGGGCCATGGCCAGGGCCGGCACGAGGAAGAGGAGCGTCGTGAGCCGGATGGTGAGGGTCTGGAGCCGGGAGGGCGGAGCCTGCGGCTTGGCGTCCACGGTTTCGGGGTGCATGGTGTCCTCCTTGTGGGGAGTTGGTGGGGTCACTCGACGAACTCGCCCTGCTCTTGATCGGCGAGGCGGCGCGTCAAGTCCGGGTCGCCCTCTCCACGGCGGAGAGAGCGTTCGACCAGGTCGACCTTCCTGCCCACGTCGTGGAGGCCCAGACGGCGCATCGCGGCGGCCAGGGCGACCATGAAGGTCGTGGCGGCGAGGAAGGCGTGAACGGTGATGGGGAGCCAGTACTCCTGCACGATGAAACGCCCGTGGGGCGCGAGGAAGTCGAGGCGGGTCATGGCGTAGAAGCCGAGGATCGCCGCCAGGGTGAGGGTCACGCCGAAGCTGATGCGCCACGTGTGCATCGGTCAGTTCAGGAGGAGGTAGCCGATGAGGACACCGGTGGCGCTGCCGCTGGCGGCGGCGAGGATGAATGGCCGGCCGCCAAAGCGGCGGACGGCTTGGAGAAGGGATTCGAGTTCCGCCACGGCTTCACCGTGGAGGTGATGAATCCTCTGGAGGTCCGTGTCGATCCGCTCGGCCGCCCGTGCAAGCCCCTCGGCGAGCTCGGCGACCTCTTCGGCATGGGCGGCCGTGCTCGCTTCGATCGCCTTCATTTCGGCCAGCACCTGACGATTCGCGAGCATCCGCTCGTGGAGGTCGGTGGCCATCAGTCGAGGACGTTCCAGATGGCCCACACGGCGACGATGAACCCGATGACGATGGCGACGATGGGGA
>VXUF01000068.1:0-10446 GCA_009837085.1 Holophagales bacterium | reverse complement strand
GGACCGGGCTCCGGGGGCGGTTCCGGGGCCCAGGTCCGGGGAAGCGGCGGCAGCTGGCGCGCGACGGTCAGGTCGCGCTCCAGGCGTCGTCGTTCGCGATGCTCGTGGACGGCGAAGGAGACGGCGACCACGACGACGACGGCGAGGCACGCGTAGACGCTCCAGCCGATGACGGTGCCGTGCAGGATGTGCTTGAGCGGAATGGCGGGATAGCCCATGTCAATCCTCGGTCATAGGTCGAGCAGTCCGTCTTCGATCCCGCCTCGGCGGCCGGCGCCGGCGCCGTCTCCGGAGCGGGAGGAAAGTCCGCCGAGCGCGTTGGCCAGGTGGCGGCCGGCCTTGGCCCCGGAGGGGAAGAGAGCGAAGCCGGCCGCGCTCTTCGCCGCGATCTGGGCGCGGGAGTAGTGCTCGGTGGTGATCTCGATGTTGACCCGGCCCTCGACGGGTCCGTCCGGCTCGCGGGCGACCTCGATCTGGGCGTCCGGCCAGAGGATGGCTCCCTTGTCGTCGAGCGGCAGCTGAAGCCGCTCGGCGATCTCCTCGCGCAGCGCGTCGGCCGCGGCCTTGCCGCGGGCGGCGCGGACGGCTTCCGTGCGCCTCATGATCTCTCCGCGCATCTCGGCGTCGAGGCGGATCCGCCGAAGGCGGAGTCCGCGAGCCTCCAGCAGGTCTCGAGCCTCGGCGACGGCGCGGTAGAGCGCGAGGTCGTGCTTGAGGTCCGCCTCCTTGCCCAGGCCGCTCCATGTGCGTTGCTCGGAGTCCCAGCCTCGCTGGGGCGCGACGGTGTCGGCGGTGCGGCGACCGGCGTCCGTGGCCGTCAGGATCTTGGTCCCATGGTGGTCCCGCTCCTCGACCCAGCCGGCCTTCACCAGGTGATCGATGCCGCGAGCTCCGGCGAAGGGATGGCCGCCGAACTGGTGCTTCACCAGGTCGCGGGAGGCGACGGCGCGATGGACGGCCACGTCCACCAGGGAGGCCTGGAGGCGGTCCTGGAACGAGCGCCGCTCGGGCTCCCGGCCGGCGAGCTCGCGGCGGTGGCCGCGTTCTCGAGAACGCGCCTCGCGGAGATCGTCTCTGGGGTCGGGGAAGCGGCTCATCGGAGCTACCTGGTGGGTCCGGCGTCGCGTTCGAGGGTCCGCTCGGCGACGCTGCGGTTGATGTCCGCGTTGGTGACGTTCGGAGTGTCCCTCAGGCGCAGCTCGGAGACGGCGTTGTAGCGGTGCGTGGCGTCCTGATCGACGTTCCTGTAGGGGAGTTCGCGATCGATCACCTGTTCCTCGAGACGGCCGGCGTCTTCATGACGACCGGCCTTCACCAGAGCCTCGTGCTCGCGCAGAGCCTCGGGGAGGTCCGCGACGACGTGGCTCTCTGCGCGCTCCGGTGGACTGAGGGATTCGTCGTCGAGCGCGAAGCGCTGTCCGGGGCTGCTCTGCGGCTCGTCGACGGGAGTACGATCGATGAAGTTGCGGCCCTGTCCCTGGTTTTCGAAGTTGTCCGCGAGATTGAGGACGGTTTGGCGCTCCTCGGGGAACTCGCGGAGAGAGGCGTTCGCGTGGTTCTGGAGGCCGGCTCGGAGGCTTCGGAAGTCCGCGGTTTGGGGGGTGAAGGTCTTCTGCGAGGCGGCCAGGTGGACGCCTTGCAGGTCGCGCACCAGTTGCTCCGGGGGCGCGTGGTGGCCGCGGTGTTGGCCGAGGTCGTCGAGGGCGATCTCGGCGTGGATTTGGATGTTCCGGTTGAAACTGTCGTGGGCCTGCTGCCGGGCGGCCGCGGCCTGCAGAGCCGGCGTGGCGCCGGCCTGCTCACGCTCTTCGAACTTCTCGCCGTAGATGGCGTTGTCGAGGGCGTCGTGGTGGACGTGGAACTGCGGCCGTTGGTCGGAGGCGGCGACACGGACGGCGCCGGCGCTGCCGGCCGGTACTGTCGGCAGCGGACTGCTGGTGAGCCGCTCCACTGCGTCATAGCGTGGTGTAGCGTCGCTGCTGTAGTTGTCGACGAGATGCTGGGCATCGGTCCTGGAGAGGGTGATCGTCTCCGGCTGGTTCCGCTCGATTTCCTGGCCTCGCTCGCGCAACGCGGCGCGGGCTGTCATCCGCTCGTGAGCCTCAGCCTCGCGCTGTTCGGCCCGCTCGCGAGCCGGTTCGATCAGGTAGCGGGAGATGCGCTCGGCGTCGGCAGCCGCGCGGTAGATTTCGCGCGGATCGTCCTCTAGGACCTTGACCCAGCTCGCGACGTACTCGGTACCGTGGCGCGGATCGTGGCCGAGGCCGATCTTCTCCCCGGTCATCATGGCGCTGATCTCGGCGCGGAGTTCCTCGCGGGCGTAGTCGGGGCTGCCGAACTTCTTCCCGAGAGTGTCGCGGTCGAGCCGCGAGGGGTGGCCAGTGGAGTGGCCTAGTTCGTGTAGCGCGGTTTGGTAGTACTTGCCGGCGCTAGGAAACTGGCCGGGTTCCGGAAGGACGACCTGGTCTGTGCGGACGTTGTAGTAGGCGCGGTCTCCGGCATGGTGGCGGACGTCGACGCCGCTGGCCTCGATGATCGCCTCGGCCTGGTCGTGGGCCTTCCATTCGGGCTCCGGGGAGGCCGGCGGCCGCGGCGGCAGGCCGTCCGTCTGCTCGGCGTTGAAGACGGTGTAGGTGCGGACGAAGGGACGACCGGTCTCGACGATGTCGTACTGCTTCTCGCCGGCGTCGTTGAGCTTGGGGTTGCCTTGGTCGTCCTTGGCGGTGACCACCTTCTGGGTGGAGTAGAACAGCACCTTGGTACCCTTCTCGCCCTTCCTGACGTGGGCTCCGGCCTCTCTGATCTGGCGGTAGGTTGCCCACCGGTTGTCGGTGTAGCCCCTCATCTGGGCGGCGACGCCGAGGTAGAGGCTGTTGCCTCCCGTGTAGCGGCGGCCGGTTGCGAGGTTCTCCGGCAGGGAGCGTTCGCCGGGCTTCCAGGGCTTCTGGAAGGGGGCCGTTCCGTCCTTCATTTGGCGGATGATCTGGCGAGCGAAGGTCTTGTGGTACTCACCGATACGGTCCCTGGAGCGGGCCATCAGGAGCCAACCTTGGTGTTGGCATGGAGGAAGTCGGCGAACTCGGCGCTGCGGTCGGTATGATCGAAGAGGCCGAAGCGTTTGGCCAAGTCCGCGGAGGCAGCGACGGGGATGCCGTTAGAGAGTGAGGCATTGAGCGCGGTGGCGAGACCTTCCTCGGTGGAGGCCTCGATCGGTTGTTGGCCGTCGGTCTCTTGGAGTTCGGTGTCGGCAGGTGCGATAAAGTCGATTATCGCCACATGACTGTGCTGCCTGACCAACCTAGGAGAGTCGTTCGCCGCGACTCTCGGCGCTACCCCGAAGTGCTACGTCAGGCCGGTCCTGCGGCACTCTTTGCCGCCGACGAGTTCTTCACGGCGAGGATCCGAAACCCTCACACGCGTCGGGCCTACCAGCGCCCCGTTAGGCTCTTCCTCGAGTGGTGTAGGGACCAGGAGCTAGACCTGCGTTCCGTTGCGCCCGGCGATGCCGCCAAGTTCATCGACAGTCTCAGCTCTGTCTCGGTCCAGAAGCTCGCGATAGCGGCCCTGCGCCAGTTCTTCGACGTGCTCGTGAACCGTCATGCCGTGATGCTGAACCCTTTCCGCTCTGTTCGCGGCCCACGGCGCGATACTCGTGAGGGCAAGACGCCGGAGATCACGGTCCCTCAAGCTAGACAGCTCCTCGACTCCCTGGACAGTGCTCGTCCAGTCGGGCTCCGCGATCGCGCGATACTAGGTACGCTGACCTACACGGGTCAACGCGTCGGCGCAGTTGCCCGACTCCGTCTCCAGGATCTCCTTGACTACGGAGATCGGCGATCGTTCGCCTTTCGGGAGAAGCGTGGCAAGGAGCGCGAGATACCGCTCCGCTTCGACCTTGATCAGTGGATCTCTGAGTACATGGCGGCCGCGGTTCCTGCGGACGATCCCAAGAGCGCCCCGTTGTTTCGGACCACCTCTCCTACCACCGCTACGGGCTTCACGAACCGTAGCGTTCAGCCGTGGACGATCCGCACGCTTCTCAAGCGCCGCCTCCGCGACGCCGGCTTGCCCGAGATCATCACGCCGCACAGTTTCCGGGTCATGGTAGTCACCGACCTCCTGAGTCAGGACGTGGCGATCGAGGAGGTGCAGTATCTCGCGGGCCACTCCCATCCCTCCACCACACAGATCTACGACCGGCGCAGCCGCCGCGTCACCCGCAACCTCGTCGAACGCATCTCCGTCTGAGACGCTCCGAGAACAAGAAGCCAATCGCTTCACGGTCCCAAGAGACCGCAGAAGGCCATTTCGCTCCAGTGCGGCCAGGGGCAGTGATTCTCCCAGTCCGGTCTCCGGAGAAAGCGCGGTAGCCGAAGAGCTGCTGCCACCCAGTAACTGGCTACAGCCGCGCAGCGAGGCGAGGGAGGAGTACACACGCCTAGCACTACGCCGCAAGCGGAGAGCGAGCCGGTAACGGCCGTTTGGCGCGACCGCGACTCACTCCCTCTCCCTCCCTTGGCCGGAACGTCCATCCGTTTTTTCCACAGTGGCCCTCTCTGCCGTCAAGGCGATGCTCAGTGCCATCCGCCCCCACGCTGAACCACACGAGCCACAACACGAGCAAGAGGATCACGTCAGTCGGCCATCGGTCCCCTGGACCGAGAACCATGGCCCCGATCATCTCTGGACCGAGGGCGCCTACTGCTCCCAGCACGACGAACAGCTCGATCATCCCCCGCAAGACTCCGCCACACGAGCAGCTCCCTCCGCCCCAGCTCTTCGCAGCCGATCCGGATCGCTCTCCAGGCGCTCCATCCGCCTCGGTGCCGGCGCACGCTCAACGGTTGCCTCCAACAGACTCAGGCCGCAGCCTTCCACAATTCTCGACGCCGAAAACGTACACCAGAGTTCGCGTCTTTGGTCGCTGAAAGCGTACACCTAAAGCGCTGATCTTTCGCTGAAACCGTACACCTAGCAAGTAGATCCAACTAGACCTACGTAGCAAGTAGTAGCACGATGGACCTGCGGAAGACCGACCACACGAACCGGATATCCGGAATCACCACAGAGGAAGGAGAGAGCCCTCGCTACCACGCGATGCGCTTGCGTCGGGCCGGAATCTTCGGTGTACTCGGTCCGATTACCAACGCTCCTGCCCGGTTCTTGTGTCCTCGTCGGCCAGCTTCCACGCGGTAGTTCAGCGTTGGCCAGACCGCCTTGATCTTGCTGAGCTCCCGCAGCGTTCGCCGACGGAACATCTGTACCTCGTTCTTGTCGTACTGTTCTCTCGGTTGGTCCGCGAACTGTCGGTACAGCACCGGCCAGGTGATCCGTCGTGGCCTGTTCAGTCTGAACGTCGCGTAGGTGAGCCAGAGGTAGAGGTCGAGTCCTAGGGCGCAGCGTCGCAGCGCTCTGAGCGTTGCCATGTCCACCGGAACCGGCCGACGAAGAATCTCCGCGAAGAAGCCGCTCCCGAGACGAACCGTGCTCCTCCACATGCTCGGTGTCTTGGGCGAATCCACTTCCCACCAGAGCTCGGACCGGTCCGCGATCATCGACGCTACGCTTCGCGTGACGCCCTCCCCCTCGTAGCTCAGTCGGATCGACGCGTTGATGAGCCGCTCAATCTGATCCCGGAGTCGCGTCCGATCCCCGCGCACACCGCCGCTCCTGCTGGTGATCCCCAGCTCCCGCATGAACTCCGCGAGCGTCGCCCCCAGCCGCAGTCTGGCCGACCGGGTCCTCACGACTTCGGTGCAGATCCACGCCAGTAGTAGGCGCGGGAGCGTTCCGAACGGTAGGCCTGGCTGGCCGGTTGCTGTCACGATCATCGTGTATGGCCCGTTCCTCCGTATGTACTGCCGCTCGTCTCCTCGATTTCGACGTGGAAGTGCACAGAGCGTCAGCAGGCGCGCCATGAAGGCCACTTCGACCTGGTCGTACCGCTCTAGGCCCCGTTGTCTAGCTACGGGTAACCGCTGAGGCCCCCTTGAGAGCCGGCGCTCGTCCTTCAACACGTCTGATGGGGGTCTCATAAGTTACGGCTTCCACCTAGTTGCTAGGTCGAACCATGAGCGTTGCTCGGCTGGCGCAGGTGGACGTTTCCCCTTCCTCTCTTGCTGCGGGAGTTCGATTGTGATAACCATGTTATCCAACTTCACTATGAGAGATCAGGCTTCATCCGCTACGTTCGTCCACGTGCTCTTTGAGCCGGCCGACTACGTCGCCGTTCTCGTCGTCTCTTGTGGGCTCCCTGAGCGTCCGGCGGTTCTTCAGCGGATCGTGGACGCTGGTCGTGTCGCCGGTGAGCGCTATCAAGCCTGGCTCCGCCACTTGAACTTCCGCGGGTACGACTTCTTCCTCGGAGTGAACCCCGTCGGTCCAGCTCGGGGCAGACGCGAGAAACGAGACATAGCCGAGGTTCGGCGCCTCCAGCTTGACCTCGATGCGGACGGGGCGAACTCCCTCCAGCTTCTCCTTCAGGACGTTGAGTCGGGGCGCCTACCGTTGCCGGCACTCGTAGTTCGCACTTCTCTACACAGCTACCAGGTTCTCTGGAACGCGACGCGAGAGGTTCGGACACAGGAGAAAGGCGAAGACGTTATGGGCCGTCTAGCTGATCGCTACGCAGGCGATCATTCCGTGGCCGATGTAGCGCGGGTCATGCGCTTTACCGGTTTCCGCAACAAGAAGCCGGGCCGCAAGAACGCCCTCGCCACTTGGACGGACTATGGCGGCGACCCGGTCGGGCCTGCGCACTTCGGCCGCCTGCCAGCCAGCGACCTCCAGGTTAGGTCCAGCCCGAAACCCGCAAGCCGACGTGTGGCGGTCCGTAACGGAATCAGCCAAAGCGAGCGCGATTGGGCGTTTGTGCGCGACGGTCTGCTCAAAGGCGCTGAACGAAGCGCTCTGGTCGCCATCCTCGAGCAACGCCGTCGAGACAAATCCAGCCCGGCTGACTACGCGTCTCGGACCGTCCGGAAGGCAGCAGAGAGTCTTCGCCTTGACAGTCAACCTCCACACTGACCACAGGAGCCGACCTTTGACGATTATCGACTTTCTCACTGCCACTCAAGGCAGGAGCACCGCTGTCGAGACGGTCCTCAGGGAACAGACGCAGGATGGCGTCTTGTGAGAAGCGCTCTGCGCCGGTCTGAATGGCGCGGGAGCCAGTAGGGAGTTGACGATTCGAGCCAGCATGGCGGTCGTGCTCCTTGGAGGAGAGACCTAGCGCCCGAATTGGCGCCGGGCCGTATGTGACCGCCACGCGTAGGCATGGAAGGTCCTGCCTATTCGCCGGCTTCGGGAGCTACCCGCCGCCTCTTAGGGGCTGTTGTATTCGGCAGGCGACCCGACATCGGTGCCTACGCTGCGGTCACAGATCGCGAAGTCTAGCGCTTCTCCGCAAGCCAGGAAACCGGCTGTAGTGGCTCAGTAGATATGAGACTCGGAGGTCTTCAAGCCGCTGTGGACTGGAGATACTGCCACGGCGTGAGTCCTCCGAGCGCCTGGTGGGGCCTTTGTCGGTTGTAGTGGTGGTTGAAGTCGTCGAGGCAGGGGTTGAGGGGGTCGATCCGGTGCGGCAGGTTGTAGGAGCCGTAGAACTCGTGTCGGTAGGTGGCCTGGAGGCGCTCGACGCGTCCGTTGAGCTGGGGCGATCGCGGCGGCAGGACGCAGAGTTCGACGCCCCGTCTCTCGCAGGCCTGCTCGAAGTCGGCCATGAACTCGCTGCCGCCGTCGACCTGGATGGCGCGTACCTCGAACGGTGCCTGCTCGATCAGGCGGTCGAGGAAGCGCTTGGCGGATGCGGCGGTGGCTCGACTGGCGGCCATGCCCTGCCTTCACCTCGAGCAGCGGTCGACGGCGGTGAACTGCTTGACGGTGTAGTAGCTGGGAAACCAGATCGAGAGGGTGTCGATCTGCACGGCATCGCCCGGTCTCTTGGCCACGAGGGCTCCGCTGAGTCGTTTGACCCGCCTCGTCTGCCGCAGGCGCCGCTTGCGCGCCGCGGCGGTGAAGCAGAAGACGCGCCGAGCAAGGCCGCAAGCCACCAGGTGGGCCAGGATGCGGCCCACGGTCGCGTCCGAGATCGGGACGGCGCAACCGTCGCCTCAAACCGGATGACGCAGCAGATGGCCGATCCTCCGCCTGCCCCAGGCCGGATACTGGGATCTGAAAGCCGCGACGGCGCGGGCGTGGGCTCTCGTCCACTGGCGCTGCCGCACCCGCCGCGGTCGCTTCGACTGCGACTCCGGGTTGCGCCGCCACCGGTAGAGCGTCGCCCTCGACACGCCCACCGCGGTGGCGGCCTCCTGGGACGACAAGCCCATCGCCATCGCCCGCCGCCAGCGACGGACCAGCTCGACGCGCTCGTTGACGATTACCTCGATCGCCTCGGATCGGCTACCAAAGGTAGCTGCGGTGCGTGCGCCCCGGCTAATCTCGCGGGGCAGGACTCGTACCTGCATGGGGGATCTCCTCTTCGCTGGGTTGTTGACGAAACCGCAGCTTGGAGATCCCCTTTCGTCGTTTCAACCGACGCCGCCAAGCTGTGGAGAACGCTTCGCGTTTCCCACAGCCGACTACGGCGACCGCTTCAATCGACCTGTCTCACATCTGTCTGAACCACTACACCGGCCTGCCCGCGATTCCGCTGGGCACACAGCGGAGGCGGCGACTCGCCGCCGAGCGTTCGGCACCGGGCATGAGGGGATGCCCGGACGGCCCGTGGACCGATGGAAGCCGAATCTGGCCGTTCTTCGCGTCGGCTCGCAGGTCATTCCTACTGCGGCTGCTGCTGGATGCGGCCTCTGCCCTGACGAAGCTGGCGAGCCGCGGCCCACGCCCATGGAATAGGACCGAGCGAGAAGTGGGTACGCCCTTCGCTGAGAACGGGAAGCGAACGGGATGGGAGGTCATTTGCTATGCGTTGCGGCCACACTGTGACGTTTCCTTCCTGGGCTCGCGAGCAAGAGTACGTCTTTTCGTGTATAACTGTGGCATTATGAACAAACGACTCCTCCGACGGGACGAGGTCATGGACCTACTACAGATCTCAGAGGCGACGTTGTATCGCTGGCAACGGGAAGGGATCATACCGCAGCCTGTCAGCCTGGGTCCTCGGTCGAAGCGGTGGCCAAGAGACGAGATCGAAGCGTTCATCGCCGCTAAACAGCACAAGAGAGATATAGAACTCGATCAGGACTGATCTCGTCGGGAACCGGCTGCCGAAGCGGCTCCTCGCCATGTGGCCGGCCTCGTTGATGGACATGTGCAGTGTGGAAGGCACTGTGGGGTCCTGTTCTCGGGCGGTCGTTTCCCTAGCGATGAAGAGACCAGTTCGGGTGGACGAACGTGCTGCCGCAGCAGGCGCCTTACGCACGCGGAAGTGAGAGATTCTTTCTGACTTCCGGAGTTCCGCCTGAGAATCTCATTATGGATCTATGTCGCGAGTTTTCGTTCTTTTGTTGTTTCCAGAGTGTTTTTTCGGTTGACGAAGACACTCTAGTGCTGCACGGAATAACGCCGTGGTGGCCGCTGTGGGCGAGTTCGGTCAGGTCCTCATGCGGTAAGGCATTGCCTCGGTGATTGGACCGTGACTTCCGGAGGAGGGCTTCTTCAGAGCGCCCAGACTGGGTTATTGGGGGCAGGTGTAAAGGTTCCGTTCGTGGCAGCCGAGAACGGCATACTCTGGGGTTTGTCGTAGGGCGTTCCTCGTTCGATGCTGTTGGCTTCGCCAACGGCCATGGAGCGACGCGCAGATGCACGGATGGGAGAGGAGGATGCGGCTGAGGCACTACCTGGAGCGGGGGATCTCGAAGGCGGCATCGTCGCGACGCCGCGCACGCGGCCGGCTACGACGCCGGCGGGCCATCAGGGCCAGGTGGACTTCGGTACGTTCAGGCTGCCTTGGGGACCTCGGCATGCGCTGCTGGTGGTTCTCGGCTACTCCCGGCTCTTGTGGCTGCGTTTCTACGCCCGACAGACGATGCCGGTCCTCATCGAGGGGCTCGAGAATGCCTTCTGCCGGTTCGGCGGCGTGTCGCCAGGAGCTCCTCTTCGATCAGATGCGGGCCGTGGTCGGGTTGGACGACCGCTCCTCAGGTGGGGGGTTGGCGCTCAATGCCGAGTTTCTTCGGTTCGCGGCCCATTGGGGCTTCGTGCCGCGGTCGTGCCGTCCCTACCGGGCGCAGACCAAGGGCAAGGTGGAGCGGCGGATCCGGTACGTGCGGGAGATGTGCGCCGGCACGGCACGACGGGTGAGCGCCCGATGGACCCTTTCGAGCGTGACGAGCGCCAGGCGCTTCGTCCCCTGGCCAGCCAAACCGTGCCGACGTTTGGGCGCTCGGCAGCCCCAAGCGGCGGCCCGGCGCCGCTTGGTGGCACCGACCGTACAGGTGCAGCGGCGTCCCTTGCGGGAGTACTCGGAGGCGGTCCGATGAAGGC
>VXUF01000058.1 GCA_009837085.1 Holophagales bacterium | reverse complement strand
GTCGAGGGAAGTCGGGCCCTCCTCGCCGGGGGCCGGGAGCGCCGCCTGGACGCGCTTCTCCTCCAGGGCGGGCAGGAGGGTGCGGCCGGCGACGCCTTTGCGGTAGGCATCGGACTCCGGGTTCTCCAGGCGGCGGATCGTGGAGTAATGGACCCCTTCGCCGGTCACGGTAGGCCGGCCGGCCTCGTCCGCTTCGCCGATCGGCCGGTCGTGACGGCCCCAGATCCGGTAGACGGGAGACATCTTCCCCTGGGGGCCGAACGGGTCCGGCGCGAGGTTGCGGGCGACCGCCCAGGGCTCGAAGGCGAGGCCGGCGAGGTAGGCCTTCGCCCACATCCAGAGCAGGGCGCCGTCCGAGAGACCCGCGTGCGGACGTCCGCCGCCGACGTCGCCGTGCACTCCCGGGAACCAGAGCTGCTCCACCTCCTGGCCCCGGGCCGGCGGGCTCTGCCACAGGGTGGGCGCGAAGGGGCGGCGGCCCTCGTCCACGGACACCGCATGGTAGGCGTGGCGGATGTGGCGGTCGAGCCGCACGTCGTGGAAGCGGTGACGGCGGGCGCCAACCCAGTTCAGCCAGGTGACCGGCACACCGAGGGCGCCGACGGTGTCCCAGACGCCGACGAAGTGGACGACGCTCGAGGGCCGGAGAACGTCGGCGCCGCGGACGTCGGGGGCGGAGGGCGCCCGGCAGTAGATGTCCCGGTGGCGGGCGGCGCGCTCCTCGCGGCCCTTCCCGGCCGGTATGCGGTAGATCGCCATGGCCTGGCTCGCGGCGTCCGCCGGCGGGCACTCGGCGAGGCCGCAGCGGCCCCAGTCGGGCACGCCGCAGAGGCCGATCAGCCCCGCCAGGCTGCGCGCGGTGTAGGCGCCGCGGCTGTAGCCGAACAGGAACAGCCGGTCACCCTCCCGGTAGTTGGCGGTCAGCCACTGATAGGCGAGCGCCACGTTCCGGGCCAACCCGAGCCCGAGCACCCCTCCCCGGAAGCGGTCGAAGCGCCCGGTGCCGACGCCGCGATCGTAGTAAGTGAGTTGCTCCACGCCCGCGGACGTCACCGGGCGGATCGCCTGGTGGGTCTTGACCACGTTCGTCGGCGACGACGCGTCGTCGCTGTTACAGGTGCCGTCGAAGCAGAGAGCGATGTTGCGGGGAACGCGCAAAGGCCGCGAGGGAGGGGGGCGCGCAGAGGCTAAGCAGGAAGAGGCCTCGACGCAAACGCCAAGCTCGTTTTACGTTCCGGGGGGCGACACTGGCGGGCCGATAGGCTCGACCCGCAACTCAAGGCCGAAGGAGACAGCCCATGACCGACACCGCCGCCGCCATCAACGACATCTTCACCAGGATGCCCGGTCGCCTGGACCCGCAGGCCGCGGCCGGCCTCGACGCCGTGATCCAGTTCGACCTGTCCGGCGAGGGCGGCGGCGTCTGGCACTGCGCGATCAAGGACGGTGCCTGCACGGTCGGCGAAGGCGCTCACGACGCGCCGACGATGACCCTGTCGATGGAGGCCGCGGACTACGTCGGGCTCACGTCCGGCGAGTTGGACGGCACCGTTGCGTTCATGAGCGGGAAGCTCCGGATCGACGGAGACATGGGGCTGGCCATGCGGATGCAGAGCCTGTTCAGGGTGGGGTGAAGGCGAGGACTTCGCCGTAGAAGTGGAGTTCGGCCTCGAGGGCGCGGACGATGTTCCCGGCGCGGCGGAAGCCGTGCTGCTCGCCTTTGAACAGGTGATAGTCGGCGCGAACGCCCTTGGCGCGTAGTGCTTCGACCATCGCCTCGGCCTGGTTCGGGGGCACGATGCGGTCTTCGTCGCCCTGGAAGAAGATGACCGGGCAGGAGAAGCGGTCGCGGGCTTCGAGAGGCGAACGCTCTCGATAGAGGTCGGCCCGTTCCGGGTAGGGGCCGACCAGCCGGTCGAGATAGCGCGACTCGAACTTGTGGGTGTCGCGGGCGAGGGCAGCGAGATCGGCGACGCCGTAGTGGCTGGCGCCGGCGGCGAAGGTGTCCTTGAACGCGAGCGCGGCGAGAGTCGTGTAGCCGCCGGCGCTGCCGCCGCGGATGAGCAGCTTGCCCGGGTCGGCCTCGCCGCGAGCGGCGAGCGCCTCGGCGGCGGCGGCGCAGTCCTCGACGTCGACGATGCCCCAGCGGCCCCGCAACGACTCGCGGTAGGCGCGACCGTAGCCGGTGCTGCCACCGTAGTTCACGTCGACGACGGCGAAGCCGCGCGAGGTCCAGAACTGGACGCCGGGGTCGTAGACGTGCTCGGCGGCGGACGTGGGGCCGCCGTGACTCTTGACGATGAGGGGCGGCCGGGCGCATTCCGGCGCCAGCGCGTCGTCGTTCTTCGGCGGGTAGAAGAAGGCGTAGGCACGGCGGCCGCCGGCGGAGGGGAACTCGAACGGCCGGCCCGTGGAGAGGTAGCGAGGGTCCGGGGCCGGGCCGGTGCTGGTGAGGACGTCGAGTTGGGGGTCGGCTTCGGCGGAGGCGGTGTCGGAGACGCGGAGGCGGACGACTTCGGCGGGCCGGGCCGGCGCGGCGCCAATGAACAAGACTGTGGGTGTGCCGGCCGTCTGGCCGGCTTCCGGAGCGGAAGCAGAGCGCAACCAGGTGATCGAGGTGTAAGGCGTCGGGATAGCAA
This sequence comes from Holophagales bacterium, assembly GCA_009837085.1. Classification (GTDB taxonomy): domain Bacteria; phylum Acidobacteriota; class Thermoanaerobaculia; order Multivoradales; family Multivoraceae; genus Multivorans. The sequence continues at coordinate 4,140 of VXUF01000058.1, read as the reverse complement.
CTGGCTCACCTGACGCACAGTCATCGGGAAGAAGCAAAAGCCCCCACACCCCCTGCTCGCAGCAGGCCGCCACGATGCCTCCGGGCACGTGGGCGTAGCTGGACATGCCGAAGAGCCACGGCGGGACGCCGAACTCGGCGTCGCGGGGGCAGAGGGGCTCAGGCGCACCGACGCGGTACAGGTTCCACCAGCCGCTGCGATCGGAGACGAAGCTGAGGCGGCCGTGGGCGTCGAAGCCCGGTTGCTGGACGGCTTCGGGGTGGTCCGGATCGCCGCCGGCAACGAGTCGGGTAGCCCGCGGCATGCCGTCTTCGTCCAGGTCGGCGAGGCGGAGCGCGGTCGCGTCCCAGGGCATGTCTGGGTGGTTCCAGCTCAGCCACGCCAGGTAGCCGCCGTCGGGGGAGAGGCGCGGACTGCTGTAGAAGTCGGCACCGGAGACGAGTTCGGTCGGCGGTGGCGGCTCGGCGGTGGCGGAGGCGTCGGGTAGGTCCGTCGGCAACGGGATCGCGACCAGGGCGGCGGTCTCGTCGCCGCCGGAGGCGGACGGGCGTTCCTGGACGGCGAGGAGCCGGTGGCGGCAGGGGTCGAAGACGAGATCGGCGTAGCGGGAGTTGTCGGCGGGGGTGAGGGGGATGGTGGTATGCGCGGTGGCAAGGTAGACGCGCTGGTCGGCGAAGTTGACGAAGGCGTGGACCCCCGCACCGGCAAATGGCAGGAAGGCACCGCCGCCGTACTCGTGGACGCGGCTGCGGACATCGAAGCCGTCCGGAGTGATGATGCGGGTGCTGCCGTCGGGAGCGAGGCGAACGAGGACGTTGCGGCCGCCCTCCCCGGGCCGGCGCTCGAGCCAGCAGACATCGTTGCCGATGGCGGCGAGGTCGTCGATGCGGCGGGCGCCTTCCGCGACGGACCTGGCGGAGATCGGCGACGGCCAGGCGCCATAGGGCGTGGTGATGCGCGAACCGTCGTCGGGCATCCGCGGAGCGTAACGCCTCCTGTAGTCTTCTCCACTGCGCGGACCAGCAGCACGAACAGGAACAACCGATGAAGAACACAACGTGGATCGTCCTCGCCGGCCTGGTGCTCATGGGCGCCGTCGGCCTCGCGCAGCAGGAGGATCTGCCGGCGGTGTTCTCGGAAGTGATCGACGTCCGGGTCGTCAACATCGAAGTCGTCGTCACCGACCGGGACGGCAACCGGGTCCACGGCCTGACCGCGTCCGACTTCGAATTGCTCGTGGACGGCGAGCCGACGCCGATCGACTACTTCACGGAGATCGAGGAGGGCCGGGCTCTGGCCACGGCCGACGGCGAAGCGGTGGCGGGGGTGCCGAACCTCGAGCCGGACGCGCCGGTGGGCACCAGTTTCCTGCTGTTCATCGACGACTTCTTCACGATCAAGCGGGACCGGGACCGGGTGATCGACCGCCTGGAGAAGGACCTCACGCAGCTTGGGCCGGCCGATCGGGTGGCTGCCGTCTCCTTCGACGGCAAGTCGGTCGACATGCTCACCACCTGGACCAACTCGCCGTCCCAGTTGTCGGACGCGCTGCGCGAGGCGCGGCGCCGCAGGGCGCACGGACTGATGCGGATCGGCGAACTGCGCACGAACGACCAGGAACGGCGCGAGCAGTCGGAACTGCGCGCCATCGCGAACCGTTTCATCGAGGAGGGCGGCGTCGAACCGCCCGAGGACGTCATGCGCAACAACCTGCGCGGCGCCGAACTGCGCTATGCGACGAACCTCGAGAACCAGTTGGAGCGGTCCGTGCTCGCGGCCGTGGCGACGCTGCGCAGCTTCGCCAACCGCCCGGGCCGCAAGGTGATGCTCCTGCTCGCGGGCGGCTGGCCCGAGTCGCCGGCGCTCTACACGGTCGCCGCCGGCGGCCTGAGCGCCGACAGTCTCGGCGCCGCGTCCGACACCCGGCTGATGAGCCAGGACGACCTCTACGGTCCCCTCGTCTCGGCCGCAAACCTGATCGGCTACACCCTCTATCCGGTCGACGTGCCGGGATTTCGCCCGGCGTTCTCCCTGGATGCATCGGCAGCGTTGGACAGCAACTCGGCGTCCGACCCGTCCGCGGGCGCGGGGGCGTTCCAGGAACGGGAGCTGCTGCAGCACACCACGCTCCAGTTGCTGGCCCGTTCGACCGGCGGCGTGCCGATGATCAACGCCGAGCGCGACACCGCGCTGGCCGACGCGATCGCCGACACCCGCTCGTACTACTGGCTCGGGTTCCAGCCGCTACGGCGCGAAGACGACGAGGTCCACGACGTCGAGGTGCGGCTGGTGGACCACCCCGACCTGCGGGGCCTGCGAGTGCGCTCGCGGGAGGGCTACGTCGACATGTCGCGCAGCACCGAGGTCACGATGATGGTCGAGGGTTCCTTGCTGTTCGGCAACCCGCCCTCCGCGAAGCCGCTGGGGGTCCGCTTCGGCAGGCCGCAGAGACGCGGCCTGGGCAAGATGGTCATCCCGCTCCAGGTGTCGATCCCTCTGGACGAGGTCCAGCTCCTGCCCGTCGCCGGCGTGTGGCAGAACGAGCTGGAGTTCCGGGTCACCGTGATGGACAAGCACGGCAACCGCTCGGAGACGCCGGTCGAGAAGGTCCGCATCGCCGGGCCCCAGGAGCCCCAGCCCGGACAGTTCTTCACGTACCAGACCGGGCTGGAACTGCGCCGGCGGGAGCACACGTTCGTCATCGCCGTCTACGACCCGCTGACCGGCGCGATCCTGTCGTCGAGCGGCGAGATCGGCGTGCGGTAGTCAGAGCAGCAACGCTGCCGCCACCGCGCCCGCCAGCAGCAGCGCGGCAAGCGGCAGCAGCAACACGCGCCACATCGGCGGCGCCGGCCGTTCACGGGCGAGGCGTCGCCTGCGGTCGTTCAGCGACTCGATCGCCGACTGCCACTCGCCCTTCCGGGGGCTGGCGGCCGAGCGGTCGCGCGCGACCGCGGACTTGCGGGCGTGTGCCCGGGAAACGCTGTCCTCGGCGGAGCGCACCCGCGGCCGGAGTTCATCCCGGATCCGGCGCAACCGACCAATCACGTCATCGAGCGCGGCGCGCCGGCGGTCCGGGTCACGGTCGAGCGCGGCCGCGAACACCGGCTCGAACGCTTCGGGCGCGCTCCCGGGGAGCGTGCCGGCCAGGTCGATCGGCTGAACGGCGACGGCCCGTCGCATCGCCTCGTAGGTGTTGGCGATGAACGGCAGCTCCCCGGTCACGAGTTCGTAGAGCACGACACCGAGGGTCCAGACGTCGTCCGCAGTCGTGAACGGCACGGGCTCCCCGGTGATCGCGGCGGCGGCGCCCTCGATCTGCTCCGGCGAGAGATAGGCCGCGGTCCACAGGCTCGGCGACTCGATCGCCTCGGCGGCCGCGGCCAGGGTCACCGGGCCGAGGCTCGACGGGGCCAGCAGCTTCACCTCCCCACCTTCCGCCAGTTGGACATTGCCTGGCCGCAGGCTGCCGTGAACCACCCCGGCCCGGTGCAGCGTACGCAGCGCGCTGGCGATCGCGAGGCCCAGGTCGGCGGCTTGCTCGGGGCCGAGCGGCGAGCGCTGGAGTCGCTGACGCAACGTCTCGCCGCCGCCGAGCGGCCAGGCGAGGTGGGCCGGCGGCTCGAACGACCAGTCCACCAGAGGCGCAGGACCCTTCTCACCGTCCGGCCCCTCCCTGACAAGCATCTCGTTGTGGTCGACCGCCGCCTCGACCTCTGCGCGCGGCGCGTCCTTCGGGTAACGCTGCAGCAGCACCCAGAACCGGGCGGCGATGTCCTGTGCGCGGTACAGTGCGAGCGGCAACTCCCCCGGGTGGCAGTGAAGCGGGTTCTGTACCCGGAATCGCGAGATGATGTCGCCGGCCTTCACGGAACACGATGTTCGCATGACTTCCTTGTGCTAGCCTGCCGGCTGATCCGCACTTTTCTCCCCGAACCGCTCCCCAAGATGGAGGACTCAGCATGAAGAAGGCACTGTTTGCGGCATTGGCTCTCTCGCTGGCGCTCGGCGCCCCTGCGCTCGCCGGCGACACCTGGACCGGCGAGGTCCTCGACATGGTCTGTTTCGGCAACGGCCAGAAGGGCGCCGGTCATGCCAGCTGCGCCGCCAAGTGTCTGGGCGACGGCAACGAGATGGGCC
>VXUF01000031.1 GCA_009837085.1 Holophagales bacterium | reverse complement strand
GTCGCACTCCGCCGCGCTCTACGACGCGCCGCTCGACGCCGCGCCGTGTCAAATCGGTATCGAAACGCTGCCGCCGGTGGACGTGGGTGGCAGCGACGAGTCCGTGCTGCGACGCATCAGCGTCGCGGCCGAGGCCACGCTTCGGGACGGACGGTTCCTTGCGGCGATCGGCGGGGAACACACGGTGACGCCGGCGCTGGTGCGCGGTGCGCGGGACGCCGCCAAGCGGGATCTGGGAGTCGTCCAGTTCGACGCCCACGCGGATCTACGCCAGACCTACGGCGGCACCGCCTGGAACCATGCTTGCGCCATGAGCCGCGTGCTGGATCTCCGGTTGCCGACACTGGCCGTCGGCATCCGTTCGCTGACCCGACCGGAGGCCGCGCGGATAGCGAACGAGCGTCTCCCGATCATCTGGGCGGATCAGCTTGACGCCCTTCCCCGGCCTGAACTCGAAGCCCTGTTCGAGGGGCTCCTGGCTTCACTGCCCGACATGGTCTATCTGACCTTCGACCTCGACTTCTTCGATCCGTCCGTGTTGCCGGCGACCGGGACGCCCGAGCCGGGGGGCAGCACCTGGTATCAGGCCCTGGCTCTGCTGCGCCGGTTGTTCGAGCGCAAGCAGGTGATCGCGATGGACGTGGTCGAACTGGCGCCGATCCCGGGTCAGCCCTCAAGCGACTTCACCGCCGCCAAGCTGCTCCACAAGTGCATCGGCTACCGCTTCCGGCGGCAACTGGCCGGCATGGCCGACACCTGAACCCCCATCAGATGCCGATCAGGCCACCCGCGACGTAGACCCAGAACACGATCAGCACCAGGCCGATCACGTTCAGCCACACGCCGGCCCGGACCATCTGCGGGATCGTGATCTCCCCTGAGCCGAAGACGATCGCGTTCGGCGGCGTCGCCACCGGCATCATGAAGGCGCAACTCGCCGCCAGCGTGGCGGGAACGATCAACAGCAGGGGGTCGACGTCGATGACAGCGGCGGTGGCCGCCAGGATCGGCAGGAACGTGACCGTCGTCGCCGTGTTGCTCGTGACCTCCGTGAGCAGGATGAGGAGCCCGGCCGCGCCCAGGACCAGGATCAGCACCGGCGTCCCCTCGAGCACCTGAAGCAGCCCGCCGATGAACTGGTCGACCCCCGTGGCGCGGATGGAGGCCGCGAGGCTCAGACCGCCCCCGAAGAGCACCAGGATGCCCCAGGGCGCTTCCAGCGCCTTCTTCCAGCTCAGCAGAAAGACGCCGCGGCGCAGGTCGACCGGCGCCGCGAACAGGCACAGGGCAGCCGCGATCGCGATCCCCGAGTCCGTAAGTCCCGCGAACGGCACAACACCGCCGATCTCCACCCGCGCCAGCCAGGTGCCCGTCGTCCACAGGGCGGCAGTCGTTGCGAAGATAGCCAGCACACCCTTCTCCGGTCCCGACATCGGGCCCATCTTCCGCAGCTCGCTGCGGATGAGCTCCTCTCCCCCGGGCACCTCGCGGATGCGCAGAGGGAAGGCGATCCGCGTCAGCACGAGCCAGGCCAGGGGCAGGAACAGCAGGCTCAAGCCAAGACCGAACGGCAGCCAGTGGGCGAACGTGATCTCCCGGCCGTAGTTGTCGCTCACGAAGGCCATCATCTCCAGGTTCGGAGGCGTGCCGATCTTCGTCGCAACGCCGCCGATCGATGCGCCGTAGGCCGTGCCCAGCAGCAGGCAGAGAGCGAACGGGAAGGTCTGGCCCGGCGGCGGCGCCTCCTCGCCCAGGCGACCGCGCACGAGGGCGATGACGGAGAGGGCAATGGGCAGCATCATGACCGTCGTCGCCGTGTTCGAGATCCACATGCTGAGGGCGGCGCTCGCGGTCATGAAGCCGAGCACGACGCGGCGGGGACGCGTACCCACCAGCAGGATGATGCGGAGCGCGAGCCGCCGGTGCAGTCCCCAGGTCTGCATGGCCAGGGCGATGATGAAGCCGCCCATGAAGAGATAGATGTTCGGGTGGGCGTAGGGTGCCGCGACCTCCCTGATCCCGAGTTCGCCGCCCGTCAGAAGCGGCATCGCCGCTAGCGGAATGAGCGCCGTGGCCGGTACCGGCAGCGCCTCGGTGAGCCAGAGCGCCGCCATCAGGACGCCGACCGCGGCCACGGCCCTGCCAGCGGCCGGGAGGCCGGAGGCGACCTCGCCGTCGGCGCCCACGACGGCTTCGGGAATCGCGAAGTAGACCAGCGCCGCGAGAAGGGGCGCTCCGATCAGCCCAGCGACGGCGAGCGGTCCGACGCCGCGGTCCTTCTCAGCCATATCGGCCCTTCCGGACCTATTCGGAGTGGAGGCCGCCCTTACCGAGGTGGCGGCGGAAGTAGGACCTTGTCAAGCCGGTGACCACTCCCGAGAGCAGCAGCAGCGAGATGAGGTTGGGGAAGGACATCAGGCCCAGAGCGACGTCGCCGAAGGTCCACACGGTGGTCAACGGCAACAGGCAGCCCATGAAGAAGAAGCCGACGTAGATCCAGCGGTAGACCGGAATCGCCCTGGCACCGAACAGGTACTCGGTCGAGCGATCGCCGTAGTAGGACCACGAGATCGCCGTCGACACCGCGAACAGCAGCACCGAGAGAGTGACGATCAGGTCGCCGCGCGTGCCCGGAAGACCAAGGCTGAAGGCTCGGGCCGTAAGAGGAGCACCGTTCAGCAAGGCGCCGCCCTCGATTCTCGGCTCGGCCCCGTCGGTGCTTAGGGAGCCGTCGGCGCCCAGCTCCAGCCTGCCGCTCCAGGCCGAACCCCCCTCCTCCACGACCCGCGCGTCGACGATCGTCGCGTGGAGGAACACGAACGAGCCGCTGGCCGCTCCATCGACGACCTCGAGCGCGCCGCCGCCCACGCCGGCACGCTCCTCCCGCGCCGCCAGCAGCCCGGAGTCGTCGTCGAGCACCCGGTGAATGCCCTCGACTTCGTCGAGACCGAAACTCTGGGGCGCTGCGTCGCGCCAGGCGTCCGTGGTCACGATCACCAGGCCGGTCATCGTGCAGATGACCAGGGTGTCGATGAAGGGCTCCAGCGAGGCCACCAGACCCTCACGCACCGGTTCGTCCGTCTTGGCCGTGGCGTGCGCGATCGGCGCGCTGCCCTGTCCCGCCTCGTTGCTGAACAGGCCGCGCCGGATGCCCCACATCATCGTCATCAGGAAGGAGCCCGCGGCGCCGCCCACCATCGACGTCGGCCGGAACGCCTGCTCCACGATCAGGGCGAAGCTCGCCGGCACGGCGTCGATGTTCGCAAGCAGGATGAAGAGGGCGCCGCCAACGTAAATCACGGCCATGCCGGGCGCGAGAATCGAGGTCACTCTCCCGATGCGGCGGATGCCGCCGATGATGACCAGGGCGACCAGGGAGGCGAAGATGAGACCGCTCCAGGCCGGCGCCAGGCCGAACTGGGACTCGAGCTGATCGGCCATCGTGTTGGCCTGGTTCATGTTGCCAGTGCCGAACGAGCAGATGACGGCCAGGCCGGCGAACAGCATGGCCATCCACTTCCACTGCGCACCCAGGCCCTTCTCGATGTAGTACATGGGACCACCGGAGACGGAGCCGTCCCGATGGACCCGCCGGTAGGCCACGGCCAGCGTGCACTCGGCGAACTTGAGCGCCATGCCGAAGAACGCCGTCACCCACATCCAGAAGAGGGCCCCCGGACCTCCCATGCGAATCGCGATGGCGACTCCCGCGATGTTGCCGATACCGACCGTCGCCGAGAGGGCCGTGGTCAACGCCTGGAAGTGGACCAGATCGCCGTCGTCGTCCGGATCGTTGTACTTGCCACCGAGAATGGCCCAGGCGTGCCGGAAGCCCCGCAACTGGATCAGCCCCAGCCGAACGGTTACGAACAGGCCCGTTCCCAGCAGCACAAGGGCCAGGATTGGCGCCTGCGGCGGCGTGTTCCAGACCACACCCTCGAGCCAGCCGGCCACCGGCCCGAGCAGTCCGTTCACTCCATCCGCAATCGAACCGAACACCTCCTCGGGCATCGCACGCAGCCTCCCTAGACGTAGTTGGCCGGATGGCCGGTCGCGAAGACCAGCACGGACTCGCCGCGACGGATGGTACCGGAGTCCCTGAGCCCAACGACCGCCGCCATCGCCGCGGCGGTCTCGGGGCCGATCAGGAGTCCCTCCTGCGCCGCCATCCTCTGCGTCGTCTCCGCCACCAGGTCCTCCTCAACAGCTACCGCCGTTCCTCCGCTCTCGCGGACCGCGCGCAGAACGAGGAAGTCGCCGATCGCTCGCGGTACGCGCAGGCCCCAGACGCGCGTTTTCGGCGCATCCCAGGGCTCGGCCTGCTCGCTGCCGTCCCGGAAGGCCCGCACGATGGGAGCGCAGCCCGCCATCTGCACGACCGCGAACCTGGCGGGCGGCCCGCCAAGAAGCCCCAGCCTGCGGAGTTCGGCGAAAGCCTTCGCCATACCGACGATTCCGGTGCCGCCACCGGTCGGATAGACGATCCAATCCGGTAGCCGCCAGCCGAACTGTTCTGCGAGTTCGAAACCCATCGTCTTCTTGCCTTCGACGCGGTACGGCTCACGCAGGGTCGAAAGATCCCAGAACCCTCCGCCGCGTTCCCGCAGCGCAGCGCCCGCGTCGACCAGGGTACCCCCCGACTCGACCACCTCCGCGCCGAATCCGCGGCAACGTTCGGCAACGGTCGCCGGCGTGCCTTCCGGCAGCCCCACGCGGCAGGGCAATCCGGCCGCGGCGGCATAGGCCGCGGCCGAGACGCCCGCGTTGCCGGCGCTCGGAAGCTGGACCCCTGGAGCGCCGAGCTCACGGGCCCGGTTCACGGCCAGGGAGAGTCCACGGTCCTTGAACGAACCCGTCGGATTCCCCGCTTCGTTCTTGACGAAAACGCTCACACCGTCGGGCCCTGCGCGCTGAAGCCGCACGACCGGAGTGCCGCCTTCGCCCAGATCGACCCGAGCGTGGAAACGGGACAGCGGCAGCAGCTCGCGGTACCGCCACAGGGTCCAGGGTCGGTGACGAAGATCGCGGGCGAGCGTCTCGCCCCGCTGTCGATCCAGCTCGTAGCTCACCAGCCAGGGTTTACCGGCGGGCGACAGGAAGGCCGGCTCGTCCAAAGGCGCATTGACCCCGGTGCCGGAGCAAACGAGGCCCTGGGCCCAGCCTTCCCTGCTGTCACCAACTGACTCCATCTCTCCCTCGCTCCCGCCGCGCTGACCCTAGCAGCGCCGCTTGCGCGTTTTCCTCCAGCAGGCACAAGCCACTGAAACACAACAACTTACGGGCAAAATGTGCTATCCTTGCGCCCTCGCATCAACTTCTTGGCATTCGCGCATGAGTCAACAAATTGGTCACTTTGAGATTCTCCGCCGCCTCGAAGCGAAGGCTGGAGCAGCCTCCTATCTCGGTCGCGACACGCGGGACGAAAGTTCCGTCATCGTCGACACCTGGGCTGGGGAGACGGCTGAGGCTCAGGCCCTGTTCCTGAAGCGAGCCGCTGCGGTCGGACGGCTGGAACACGTCGCCATCGCCCGGATTCTCGACTTCGGAATCGACGGCCCGACGTCCTGTCGAATCGAACAGTTCCTGGGCACCGAGACGCTGGCGGCCCGGCTCGCACGGTGCGACAAACTGCCGATCCGTACAGCTCTGGGCTGGCTGGCGCAAGTTGCGCGCGCGCTGGAGTACGCGCATGGCCTGGGCGTCGTCCACGGAGACGTCCACCCCGGCGCCATCGCGATCTGTTCCGACGACAGAGCCGCGGTTCGGGGTTTCGCGAACCCGCGACCGTGCGCGCACGTCAGGTACCACGCCCCGGAGCTCTTGCGCGGCGAAACCGTCGATGTGCCGACCGACATCTACGCGTTCGGTGTACTCACGCACCGCGTGCTGACCTTCCAACCCGCCGAACGGCAGGTGCCGTCGCGCCGGCTGAAGTCGAAGGACCGCCGCTTCCTGCAAAAGGCGATCAAGGCGCAGCTCCCACCGCATGTCGCAAGATCGCTTGTTGCCGTTCTCGAAGCTTGCCTCAGGGACGATCCCGCCAAGCGTGCAACGAACTTCGCACCCATCGTCAGCGCCCTCGAGGGCGCGCACCAGGAGCTGATCGCCGAGCCGACCTGCGACGAGGCCTCGCCGCAGGACGAGCCGACTGACTGGACCGCTACTACGGTGCAGACGCCGCGAGCCTCCGACTCCTCGCTGATCGAAGTCGAGATCAACGGAGGAAGCGCATCTCCCGATACAACCTCTCCGCCGTCTCTCGACACGGTTGCCGACGCGATCCGACGGCCTCCCCGCTCCCGCCTCCGGCGCCGCTGGCTGACCTTTGCGGCGGTCGCTGGAACCGCGCTCTGGCTCGGCGGCACTCTGTGGTGGTCGAAAGGTAGCCCGGTCGCCGGATCGGAAGCGCCCGCACCGAGCAGCGAGGCCCGGGTCGAACGACAGGCGGTCACCGGGGAGTCCCGGAACGAGGACCCTGCCATGGAGTCGGCCAGCCTGACGAGGCCCGAGGATCCGGCGCCCCAACCCCCGGACACGAGTCCAGCCATCAGCCGGGGCATCGGCCGCCTCGCTCTGGCGCCCGCCTGGGATCCGCAGATCACCGTCTCGGTTGGCGGCGAAGCACCCGTGGCCCTTGACCGCAGAAGGGTGTTCGAGGTCGAAGCCGACGTCGACCACGTGCTGACGTTCGAACTCGCCACTCGCGACTACCAGATCCGGGAACAGGTCGTGACTCAGGTCGGCGTTGGCCGGTTGCTCGAGACGCCGGTGCCCCTGATCCGGCCCGGCGCCGTCAGCATCGCGCCGGCGACCGAATCGGAACGTCCCGTCTTCGTCCGCATCGGCGACGAAGCGATCGGCTGGACGCCCATCCACGACCTGCCCGTCCCCGCAGGCGCCCACGTGCTCAGCCTCCTCCGAAACCCCAGATGGCAGCCGGAAGACCGGCTCGATCAGAAGATCCAGGTGAACTCCAGGCAGAAGACGATGGTCCAGTTCGACCTCGAAGCAGAGCCGCCGGTCCTGATCGTCAACGGTCGGAGAATCCAGCACGGCCCCCCGCAACCGGAAGGGGCGCCGGGACCGGCGCAGCGCCCGAAGACGCCCGCAGCACCCGCTACGACGCCGACGGACTGACCCCCGCGAAGCGCTCCGCTCAGATTGGTCGCGGCCGGTTGCTGTAGGCTGACCACGAGGACGCCGAGAGACGATGGCCGAGACGATCGAGTTGACGGCGCCGGCAGGGAAAGCCCACTCCTGGGCTGACGAGCCGTCCATGGCCAGCGACGGGGACGCGCTCCTCGACGTCAGTGTCCTCGTGCCGGTGCTCGACGAGAGCGCGACGGTTTCCGCCCTGGCCCAGCGCGTTCTTGCGAACCTGGACGCGCTTCAGGTCCGGGCCGAGCTCGTGTTCATCGACGACGGCTCGACCGACGGCACGTCTGATGCTGTTCGCCGCGAACACGAGCGCGACCCCCGGGTACGGCTCATTCGGCTGCGGCGGAACTTCGGCAAGGCGGCCGCCCTCTCGGCCGGGGTCGATCACTCGCGGGGGCGGATACTCGTCACGATGGACGGCGACCTGCAGGACGATCCCGACGAGATTCCGCGCCTGCTGCAGGCGCTGGAAGACGGCCCGCTCGATCTCGTCTCCGGCTGGAAGCGCACCCGGCGCGATCCATGGCGCCGTCGACTGGCGTCCAGGGTCTTCAACTGGGTGACGCGGACCCTCTCGAACGTCAGCCTGCACGACTTCAACTCCGGCTTCAAGGCCTACCGCCGGGAGGTCCTGGAGCAGGTCGCGGTGTACGGCGAGCTCCATCGTTACATTCCCGTGCTCGCCAGCCGGCGCGGCTTCCTCGTAGGCGAGATTCCGGTGGCGCACCACCCGCGGCGCGTCGGACGCAGCCGGTACGGATGGGATCGCTCCTACAAGGGACCGGTGGACCTGATCACCGTCCTGTTCATCAGCCGGTTCACCCGCCGGCCGCTGCACCTCTTCGGTCCGATCGGTCTGATCAGCTTCGCGGCCGGTCTGGGCGTCTGCGCCTATCTCGCCGCGCTCTGGTTCGGCGGCGCCTCGCTCTCCAACCGGCCCCTGCTGCTGCTCGGGGTCCTGTTGATGGTCCTCGGCATCCAGATCGTCACGACGGGCCTGATCGGCGAACTGATCACCTTCAAGAACTTCCGCCGGCCCGACAGCTACTCGGTGCGAGAGCGGGTCGGCTGAGAGCGGTTGTCCGGCGGCAGGAGCGCGGTCCTGCGCATCCTCTTCCTCACGCAGACCTATCCTCGTTGGCCCGGCGACACGGCCGGACCGTTCATCCGTGAGCTTGCCCGCGGCCTGGTCCGCGCCGGCGATCGCGTCACCGTGCTTACGCCGCGGGCGGCGCAGGTGCGTCGCGCGTGGAACGACGACGGCGTCCAGGTCCGTTCCTTCGCTTACGCGCCACGGCCTCTGGAGGTTCTTGGCTACGGGCGCAGCCTGGCCGCGGACGAGCATGTACGGCCGGGCGCCGCGCTCGCCGCCCCCTTCTATCTGCTCGCGGCGGCGAGGGCGGTAGCCCGGCATCTCGGACGCGAACGCTACGACCTGCTTCACGCCCACTGGGTCGCGCCGAACGCGCTGGCGGCCCTCTGGCCAGGCGTGCACAGTAGGGGCACGCTGATCGCCGCGGGCCTCCACGGCAGCGACGTCTTCCTGGCCGAGAAACCGCTCGCGCGGCCGGCGATCCGACGCGCCCTGGCCCGTTGCGACCTGCTGACCGGATGCTCGCCCGAACTCGTCGAGAGGGTCCAGAGGATCGGCTACCAGGGAAAACCGGCGCGCGTCATCCCCTACGGCGTCGATACCGACATGTTCCGTCCGGCGGCGGAACTCCCGGGCGAACCGGACGAGCAACCGTGGCGCGAACGCCTGAACATTCCCGGAGACTCCACGGTCCTGCTCGGCGTCGGCCGCCTGGCGACGAAGAAGGGCTTCCAGGTGCTGATCGATGTCCTGCCCCGGCTGCTGTCCGACTTCAGCGACCTGCACGCGATCATTGCCGGCGACGGGGATCAGATGACGGATTTCCAGGCGACAGTCGACGGATGGAGGCCCGACCACACGAGCCGGGTCCACCTACCCGGCGCCGTCGCCCACGACGATCTGCCCGGTCTCTACCGCGGCGCCGACCTCTTCGTCCTCCCCGCCGTTCACGATCCCCAGGGCAACGTCGACGGCCTGCCCAACGTGATCCTGGAAGCACTGGCCAGCGGCCTCCCCGTGGTCGCGACAGCGGTTTCCGGGATCCCCCTGGCGGTGGAGTCGGGAGTACAGGGGCTCCTGGTCCCGGAGCAGGACCGAACCGCTCTGCGAGAGGCGATCGCCAGTCTGCTCGGCAGCCCGGAACGGCGGCGCCTCATGGGCGCGCGCGCCCGCGCCCGAGCCGTCTCCCAACTGACCTGGGACATCGTGGCCGGCAGATACCGGCAGGCCTACGTCGACGCCCTGGCGGATGGCGCCAGACGATGAACCGGCCCGCCGAGAACGGACCGATGGAGCCGCGACGTCGAGGGCTCTGGTGGACGATCCTGGGCGCCGCGATGACGCTGCCCACGATCGCATCCCTCGCCTATTTCGTCTGGCTCGAGGGCACGGCCTGGGTCGCCCCCGTCTACCTCGGCGCCAAGGCGCTCCAGTTCGCCGGACCGGTAGCCGCCCTGGGCGTGCTGCTGGCGGCCGCCTTCGGCCCCACGCGGCCGCGCCGATCGGTTGCCCTCGGCCTGGCCACCGGGATCGCTGGGGCCGGCTTCACCTGGCTGGCCTATGCCGTTCTCTTTCGCGGCGGGGAAATGGCCGCGACCGCCGCCGAGGCGATCACGGTCAAGTTGGCCGACTTCCATCTCGACACTCTGGGGCGCTACATCGTCGCGGCACTCCTGATCAGCTTCGTTCACTCCTGGCTCGAGGAGGTCTACTGGCGTGCCTTTGTCTACGGCAGGCTCCGTCGCCTGACCTCTTCCTCGTGGTCGCACCTGGTGGCCGCGATCGGCTTTGCCGCTCATCACGTTGTGGTCATCGGCGTCTATCTCGGCGACACCTCAATCCTGCTTCTGACCCTCATGTCGCTTCCGGTCGTCTTCGGAGGCATCCTCTGGTCGCTGATCTACCGCGCCACGGGCAACCGACTGCTGGCGCCCTGGCTCAGCCACGTCTGTCTCGACCTCGCGATCATGGCCGTGGGCTACGACCTGATCTTCGCCGGTTGAGACCCCCGTTCGTCGCGCGAGACGGGCAGTCCCTGTTCGCGCAGCCAGTCGTCGTTGTAGATCGTGCTCAGGTAGCGGGTCCCCGAATCCGGGAACAGGGTCACGACCCGGGCGCCCGGTGGCACTTCCCGCAGTATCTGCCGCACACCCCAAAGCGCCGCGCCGCTTGAGCCACCCACCAGCATCGCCTCGTGGCGAGCGAGTTCGCGGGCCGCAAGGAAAGCCTCGGCGTCGCTGACCTGGAGCATCCGGTCGAAGACCTCGAATTCCGGACAGTCGATGATCTCTTCGTCGCCCAACCCCTCGAGCAGATACCGACCCTCGGGCGCGGATGCGTCGGGGCCCCCGGAGAGAGCCGCGAAGTGACGGCTGAACACGGATCCTTCGACATCGACCGCCACGACCTGAATCGTCGGGTCCCTCTCCTTCAGAAAACGGCCCACCCCGGAAACCGTACCGCCGGTGCCGATGCCGCCGACGAAGACGTCGACCCGGCCCTCCATCTGCCGCCAGATCTCAGGAGCCGTCGTCTCGTAGTGGCACTCGTTGTTGTCCCGGTTGTTGTGCTGGTCCGGGAAGAAAGCTCCCGGCTCGGCCGCCGCCAGACTCCGGGCCTTCCGGTTGTACGACTCCGGGTGCTCGGGGTGCAGATCACCGTCGACCAGGACGAGTTCGACCCCCAGAGCCCGCAGGCAATCGAGCTTCTCGCGGCTGGTCTGGCGGCGGACGACGGCGCGACAGCGCAGCCCGCGAGTGGTGGCCATCATGGCCAGGCCCATTGCCGTGTTGCCGGAGGACGCCTCGATCACCAGTCCGCCGGGCTGGAGCGAGCCGGACGCGAGCGCACGGTCCACCAGGTAGCGCGCGACCCGGTCCTTCACGCTGCCCATCGGGTTGAGGAACTCGAGCTTGGCGAACACCTCGACGCCGGCGCCGGCGTCGCCCAGGGAACGCCGGAGACGCACGATGGGCGTACCGCCGATCGCCTCGCACACGTCCTCGCAGATGCCCAGCGAGGCTCCCGCGGATTGGTTAGCCGCCGCGTTCAAGGTAGCGAAGACTACTCCGCCCCGTCGGCACCGAGCAGCCGGTCGCGGACGACCTGCATGTCCTCCCAGACGGGCCGCCTGTACGACGAATTCCGAAGCAGGGCCGCCGGGTGATACGTGACGCGAACCGGCACGCCTCGAGCTTCGTGCCATGTCCCGCGCAGGCGCCCCAGGGAACTGGTCGTCCCCAGCAACTGCTGCGCGGCCACTCGGCCCAGGGCAACGATCACGCGGGGTGCTATGAGGTCGACCTGGCGATCGAGAAACGAACGGCAGGCCGCCGTCTCGTCAGGCTGCGGGTCCCGGTTGTTCGGCGGCCTGCACTTCACGACGTTCGTGATGTAGACATCCTCGCGGCGGAGGTCGATGGCCTGGATGATCCGCGTCAGAAGTTGTCCGGCCGGCCCCACGAACGGCAGCCCCTGCCGATCCTCCTGCGCGCCCGGTCCCTCGCCCACGAACATCAGGTCCGCCTCGCCGTCACCGTCGCCGAAGACGACCTTGTTCCGCGCCCTGCAGAGGCCGCACGCCGTACAGCCCTGGGCCTCCTCAGCAACCGCCCGCAGGCGCTCCAGACGACCACCTGTCGCCACCGGCGGCGCCGACGCCGGCGGCGGATAAGCGTCCGTGAAGCCCAGATCCCGCAGCAGATCGATCTCCTGGGGGATCGGCAGGCGGGTTCGGTTCACGTCGCCTCGGCGGCGAACAGCTCCAGCAACCGTCCGGCCAGTTCATCCTTGGACTGCTTCGGAAACCTCTTGACTTCCCCGTTCCCTCCGAACACGACGACCTCGTTGTCTGCGGACTCGAAACCGATGTCCGGACGGGAAACATCGTTGGCAACGATCCAGTGCGCCCCCTTCGCCTTCAGCTTGTCCCGCGCCGAGCGCTCCAGATGTTCGGTCTCCGCGGCAAAGCCGACACGCTGCGCGCGCGGCGCCACTGCCGCCAGACCGGCCAGCAGGTCCGGATTCTGTTCGAGCTGCAACACCAGGCCGTCGCCGCCCGACTTTTTCATCTTCTGCCCGGCGCACTCGCGGGGCCGGTAGTCGGCAACGGCGGCCGCCATGACCACCAGGTTCGCGTCGTGCGCCGCCTCGTGGAGCGCCGCCTCCATCTCGGCGGCCGAGACGACGTCGACCCGTCGCACGCCGGCAGGCGTCTCGAGCTTCACGGGGCCTGCGATGAGCGTGACCAGGGCGCCGCGGATCGCCGCCTGGCGCGCCAGGGCGAACCCCATGCGGCCGCTCGATCGATTGCCCAGGAAGCGCACCGGGTCGATTGCCTCGTGGGTCGGACCGGCGGTGACGACGACTTTCCTGCCGGCCAGCGGGCCGACGGAGGCTTCGCCTTCCGTCTCGGGCAGGGCAAGGACCCGGCACACAGCGTCGACGATCGCCTCCGGCTCGGCCATGCGGCCCCAGCCCCGCTCGCCGGAAGCCAGCGCGCCCTCGACGGGGCCGACCACCTCCACGCCCCGGTCGCGCAGAGTGGCGACGCGCGCCTCGACCGCCGGCTTTCGCCACATGGCGTCATGCATGGCCGGAGCGACCACCACCGGTCCTTTGAACATGAGCGCTGTCGTGCTAAGGAAATCGTCCGCCAGGCCCAGGGCCAGGCGAGCAAGCGTGTTCGCGGTCGCCGGTGCGATGCAAAGCAGGTCGGCCCATTGTGCGGCCTCGACGTGCAGTTCGGCACCGTCGCTGCCACCCTCGCGCGCCAGATATCCCTGGCCGTAGACCCGGTCGCCGCTCAGCACCTCCAGCGTCAGCGGGGAGACAAAGCTCTCGGCGGCCAGGGTGGGCGCACATCGCACATCAAGGCCGCCCTCCCGTAGCCGGCGAACCAGATAGGCCCCCTTGTAGGCGGCAATACCGCCGGTGATCCCGAGGAGGACTCTGGCCGCCCGTTCAGGCACGCAGTACCGTCCTCAGTTGACGGTACTTGGGGGACTCAGACCGCCGTTCTCCGCGTCCGCTCCGTCCTCGTCGGCACCGTCCGCCTCAGAGGACTCGGGCGCTTCGCCATAGTCCCAGTCGACCAGTTCGCTCGCGATCTCCTTCATCGCATGCCGGGCGAACTTCGGGCTCTCCCTCGGCATCCGTTCCTGGGCACCCCGAATCAGTTGTTCGGCTCGCCGCGCGGCCAGGAGCACGTAACGGAACTTGCTGTCGATCTTCTCAGGAATACGGTCCATGTGCATGAAAGTCCGCGAGAACGCGGTTGACGCGTTCTCGCATCCGCCCCCTTCGCTGTCGTTTCTCGAGAATGATGGCCGCCAGGATCCTGCTGGCGGCCTCAGCCCGTTCATTGACAATAACATAGTCATAGTCCCAGACGCGGTCCACTTCGGACAGCGACCCGGCCAGACGCTGCGTGATCTCGGGCGCCTCGTCCAGGTCCCGCCCTCGCAGTCGGGACACGAGAGCTTCGTAGCTGGGCGGCATGACGAAGATTCCCCAGACCGCGGTCCGAAGGATGCCCTCGACGCCGCCCGGCAACGACATCACCTGCTTGGCGCCTTGCACGTCGATGTCGAGGAGGACATCCACCCCTCGTTCGACGCGCGGCAGCACCTCGCCCACTGCCGTACCGTAGAGGTTGCCATGGACCTCCGCCCACTCGAGAAACCGGCCCTCTTCGACCATCTGGTCGAACGTCCTCCGATCCACGAAGTGGTAGTCCTGCCCGTCCCGCTCGTTTTCGCGAGGCCGGCGCGTGGTGTGACTGATCGAGAACTCGACACCCTCGACGAGCTTCATGCCGTGGTGGACCAGGGTGGTCTTGCCGGCGCCCGACGGTGCCGAGAGAATGAACAACTCCCCCCTGGCAACGGCCGGATCAGCCCCGGCCTCCGGTTCTCTGTCCGAGCCCTTCATCTGCCCGCAGTCACTCCACGTTCCGTGCCTGTTCGCGCAACTGCTCGCACAGCACCTTACCTTCGACAACCTCTCGCTGCATCTCGAGATCGCGGCACTTGGAACCGACCGTGTTGAGTTCGCGCAGAATCTCCTGGCTCAGGAACACGAGCCGCTTCCCGACCGCGCCGTCTTCCTCCATCGCCGCCTCGAAGCCCTGCAGATGGCCTTCAAGGCGCTCCAGTTCTTCAGAAGTGTCGCTGCGCTCCACGAGCAGCGCGACTTCCTGAACCAGGCGAGCCGGGTCGAGCGGGCCGCCAGCTCCCAGCAGTTCGCCGATCCGGCCCTCGAGTTCGCCGGCCGCCTCTCCGACGACGTCGTTCCGGCGCGCCGCCAGAGCGCCGACACAGGCACGCAGGGAGACCAGATGCCCGTCCAACGAGTCGGCGAGAACCCCCCCTTCCCGCTCCCGTTCGGCCACCATAGACGCGATCGCGCGCCGGCAGGTTTCAATCACGAGCGCTCGCTCTTCCCGATCAGCGGCGGCGCCTCCTGATTCGGGGCGAAGTGCCCTGATGGCGGACACTAGTTCTCCGGCGCTCAGCTCCGAGTTGACGATGCCCCGTCGCCGCCAGCGCTGCACGGTCCGCAAAACGCGTTCCACGGCCGCGTCGGTCTCGTCAAGGTCGGCCGCGTCCCAGGCCGACTCGACCTCGACGCCGATCTCCACGCGACCGCGCCGGACCTCCGTCGCGACCGCCGTCCGCAGTTCGGGTTCGAGGCTCCTGAACGGGCCCCGAACGCGCACGGCGACATCCAGGTTGCGGTGGTTCACGGACCGTGCCGTGACGGTCACCCGATGACGACGGTCCGTCGCCGTCGCCTCGCCGTAGCCGGTCATGCTCTTCCCGGCCGAGCGGCCCCCTGGCGGCCCCGGCGCGCCCCTTCCGGAAGACCCAGCTCCTCGAGCAGGCAGCCGGCCGCGCGGTCGCTCGCTCCGGACTCGCCGAGGGCCGGCCGCAGTTCGGCCAGCGCCCGACGCATGGCGTCGATGCGGCTTCGCCGACCCAGCAGTCGGGACGCCGTAGCGACCATCCGTTCGTGATTCGCCTCGGCCTGCAACAACTCCGGCACTACCTGGCGGCCAAGCACCAGGTTCACCAGGCTGACAAACGGCAGATCCACGAGGAAGCGTCCGATCGCGTAGGTCGGCGGGGACACGCGATAGACGACGATCATGGGCGTGCCGAGAAGACCGACCTCGAGGGTCGCCGTACCGGAGGCGCAAAGCGCGAGGTGGGACCCCGCAACCGCTGCGAACCGGTCGGCGCGCACGACGTCCAGTTCACGTGTCTCGAGGGGCCCGCTCGCGAGCAGGCGCCGTACGAGTTCCGGGTCGACCGTCGGCGCCAGGATCAACCGAACCTGGCCGGCGCCGGCGGTCCCGACGAGCGCCGCGGCCGCTCGCAGCATGGGTGGCAGGATCCGTCGAACCTCGCTGTTGCGCGAACCCGGAAGGAGCGCCAGCACTGGCTGCTCGGGAACACCGTCCTGCCGGTCCCACACCGACCCGAGTTCCGGTACGTCGTCGACCAGCGGATGGCCCACGTGGTCCACGCGGAGTTCATGTCCGCGGTACACGTCGACCTCGAACGGGAAGAACACGAGCATGCGATCGACGAGGCGCGCGATCGTCCGCACCCGCCGCCGCCGCCACGCCCATACCTGGGGCGAAACGTAGTACAGAACCGGTATCCCCTGGCGGCGCAGGCGACGGGCCAGGCGCAGGTTGAAGTCAGGGAAGTCGACCAGGACGGCCAGGCTCGGCCGGCGCGTCTCGGTCGCCAGCACAAGCTCGCGGAACACGCGGCGAATGCGCGGTAGCTCGCGGACCACCTCGGCGATGCCCACGACGGCGACCTCGTCGCTGTGCGCAACACGGTCCAGTCCGGCCGCGGTCATCGCGTCGCCCCCTAGCCCGAAGAAGCGGATTGGCCCCCGGTCCCCGGCCAGACGGCTCGCCGCTTCCATGAGTCCCGCGGCATGGCGGTCGCCCGACGCCTCGCCGGCGGAGATCAGGATCCCGGTCAGGGAATCGGCGTTGGCGGCGACCATGGGAACGGGAACATCAGCCAGGCGAGCACCAGACCCCCGCCGACCATGCCGATCATCAACTGCAGGAAGAGTCGCACCCTGTCCCTGAATCGTCGCCGCCAGAGTACGGCAAAGAACAGGCTGACCTGCAAGGCGTAGATCACCATCAGGGCAAAGTGACTGGTCAGCACCGGATCAGTCCTTCGAGCCGCTGGCGATGTCCCAGGCGTCGAGTACGGCGAGTAGATTCAGTAGACCGGAGGTGAGCAGGAAGGCCTTGCCGTACTCGAACGTCGACGAGAAGATGTCGCCTTCGTACTCCACCAGGTAGCGGGCGAAGAAATAGGGAGAGCCGGCGCCCATCGAGCTCAACGTCGCAAGACGGCTGAGCGGCTGCTCGGGGACGACAACATAGAGATGGCCGCGCAGCCAGCACCCGAACAGGAAGGAGAACAGGACCACGCCGCAGACAACGGCCGCCCGGCGGGGTTTCTTCAGTAACAGGTGACCGGACCCGGGCAAGACCCAGGCCGCGAGCGCGACCAGAATCTGCCAAGCGAGTCCCGAAGGTCGCGAGGGAGAGCCGGCAGGAGGCGGAGTCGTCGTCATGCGTAACGCGGCGGGCTCAGCCACGGGACCTGGCGGCTTCGTCTTTCAGCCCCGGGCGAACTACTCGTCGGAGTTGAGGCGTTCCCTGAGTTCCTTGCCGGGCTTGAAGTAGGGAATCTTCTTGGACGTGACGTCGACCCGGGCACCCGTCTTCGGATTCCGGCCGATCCGGGAACCCCGCTCCCGAATGCGGAAGCTCCCGAAACCGCGAAGCTCAATCTTGTCGCCGTCCTTCAGGGAGTCGACGATGCTCTCGAACACGGTGCTGACGATGACCTCGGCGTCCTTCTTGGTGAGGTTGGCGCTACGAGCCACCTCTTCGACCAACTGTGCCTTCGTCACCCCGTGGCGGATGTCGGAAGGGAACTGGATCGCGTCTCTCATTCTCGGCTCCTCCCACAGGTCCAGCAGGTACTAGCGCTCCTCCGTTTCCTCATCCGACGGACTCTCGCCGGCAGCCGCTTCCGCCTCGACCTCATCGGCTTCATCGACGACCTCAACGGCTTCATCGACCTCTGCGCTGTCCGGAGCGGATGCGTTCACCTCAGCTGCAGTGTCCTCCGCGGCCGCTTCGAGCGGCTCTTCCGTCCCGGACGCCTCGGCCTCCCCGGCCTCGTCCTCTTCCTCCGCTGCGTCCTCTTCCTCCGCTGCGTCCTCCTCGTCGGCCGCGTCCTCTTCTGCGGCAGCGTCCTCTTCTGCGGCAGCCACTTCTTCTGCGGCAGCCGCCTCCTCCGCCGCTTCCGCGGCGGCCCGGGCCGCGGCCAGCTTCCGCTCCCGCTCCGCGGAGAGTTCCTCGGCCTCTTCGTGACTCAGCTCGGTAACCCCACGCAACGTCAGTCCGACCTTCTTGTCCTCGTCCTCGATGCGCAGGATGCGCGCACGAACGAACTCGCCGATCCGGTAGTGGTCCTCGAGCTTGCCGCCCGGGACATCCACTTCACTGACGTGGGCCAGACCTTCGAGCCCGTCGTAGACGTCGATGAAGAGTCCGAAGTCCGTCACGTTGACCACTCTGCCGACAATGTCGTCGCCGACGCTGTGGCCATCCACGAAGTCCTGCCACTCGTTTGGCAGGAAGTCCTTGATCGAAAGCGACACACGCTGGCCCGTGACGTCGATGTTGGTGATCCGGGCCCGAACGGCGTCGCCTCTGGCGAGGACTTCGCTCGGGTGCTTGACCCGCTTCGTCCAGCTCATGTCCGAGACGTGAACCAGCCCGTCGATCTCCTCCGTGATCTCCACGAAGGCACCGAACTCGGTCAGGTTTCTCACGCGGCCCTCCACGATCGTGCCGACCGGGAAACGCGCGGCCAGGTCCTCCCAGGGATTCGACTCGACCTGGCGCAAGGACAGGCTGATCCGGCGCTGGCTCATGTCGAGTTCCGAGACGATCGCATCGACCTCCTGGCCGACGCTGACGATCTTCGACGGCGGCACGACCTTCTTCGTCCACGACATCTCGCTCACGTGGACCAGACCTTCGACACCCTCCTCCAGCTCGACGAAGGCGCCGTAGTCCACCAGGCTGACGACGCGGCCCCGCACTCGCGAACCCAGGGGGTACTTCTTGTCGACCAGGGTCCACGGATCCTCGGTGGTCTGCTTGTACCCGAGGGAGACGCGCTCCGTCTCGGGATCGAAACGCAGAACGACGACTTCGACCTCGTCGCCCACGCCGAAGTGCTCCGAAGGATGGTTCACGCGGCCCCAGGAAATGTCCGTGATGTGGAGCAGGCCGTCGATTCCGCCCAGGTCGACGAACACGCCGTAGTCGGTGATGTTCTTGACCACGCCCGGAAGCCGCACACCCTCCTTCAGCTTGGTCAGGGTCTCGGCCTTCTTCTTGGCGTACTCCTTCTCGAGCACCGCCCGGCGCGACAGCACGATGTTGTTGCGGCGACGGTCCAGGCTGATGACCTTGAACTCGAGTTCCTCACCCTTGAACGACTCGAGGTACTTGACCGGCTTGATGTCGACCAGGGAGCCCGGCAGGAAGGCGCGCAGCCCGACATCGACCGTCAGCCCTCCCTTGATCCGGTCGATCACACGGCCCTTGATCACCTTGCCTTCCTTGAAGCTCGTCTCGACCTGGGCCCAGATGCGCATGCGCTCGGCCTTGACCTTCGAGAGCATCACGTGCCCGTCGGCGCCTTCCGTCTGCTCGAGCAGGACCTCGACCTCGTCGCCGACGCTGACCTGGAGCTTGTCCTCGCGGGAGCTGAACTCGTGAATCGGTACCCGCCCCTCGGATTTGTAGCCGACGTCGACGACGACGTCGTTGGCTGTGATTGCGATTACGGTTCCGGAGACGATCTCGCCTTCGTTGAGATGCCGCATGCTGTCGTCGTACATCTCGACGAGTTGTTCGTAGGACAGGTTGTCCCCGTCTTGTACCTGCGCTTCCGGCGGAAGCGCGTCTGCAGAGGGCGTTTCCATGGGAAGCGCCTCGGGCGTGTGTTCTTCAGTGGGTTCCATGGGTTCCTGTGTTCTCGCCGCAGTATCTGGAACCGCAGCGGTAGGCGTTTCTAGGTGCTTCGGGTGGCGACAATCAGCCCCTGAACGAACCGCTGCAGGCAGTCGCCCAGGGACGAATCGGCGCCGGGGTCAGACGAACAAGTATAGGGACGCGGCACCAAGCGGTCAACCGGTCGGAGGTTCTACAAACGACTCGATTCGACCGCCGTTAGTCCCTGATTCCAAGCGACTTACGGACTCTGCCGGCCAAGCGGCCCAAAGACCAGTCCGCATGACTGCTCACCACCGGATCGTCGCTCTCCCGAGCGTGTTCGAGGGCCGCGGCATAGGCTGGATCCGCCCGGTTCCCCATCGCAACGGCCGCGTTGCGTCGCAGGCCGGACCTGCCCGCGCGCTTCATCGGGCTCTGCCGGAAGCGGCTGCGGTACCCGTCCTCCGAAAGCGAAAGGAGGCCGGCCAGGTCCAGCTCGGCGCGGCCCGGCGGCAGCCCGAAGATCCCGGCCCGCCGCCGTTCAACAGGCACCGCCCGATGCTGGTTCCAGGGGCAGACCTCCTGGCAGATGTCGCAGCCGAACACCCAGCTACCGACCATCGCGCGCGCCCTCTCGGGCATCTCTCCGCGATGCTCGATCGTCCAGTAGCTGATGCACCGCTCCGCGTCCAGCACGTAGGGTTCCGGCAGCGCCCCGGTCGGACAGGCCTCGAGGCAGCGCCGGCACTCCCCACAGAGGTCCTCGGCCAGCGGCTCGCTCGGCTCGAGCTCCAGGGTCAGGAACAGTTCGCCGAGCAGGAACCAGGAGCCGCTCCGGTCGAGCAACTGGGTGTTCTTGGCCACGGCGCCGAGGCCGGCCCGAGCCGCCAGAGCCCGTTCCAGCACGGGCCCCGTATCGACGTAGGGGCGAGCGCCGGTGCCCGGAAAGGCCTCCCGGATGCGCGAGGAAAGCCGCCGCAGACGACGCTCCATGACGTCGTGGTAGTCGTCGCCACGGGCGTAGCGGGCCACGCGGGGCCAGAGGTCGCCCGCCGGTTCCGGCTCCCCTTCCAGGGGATGGTAGTGGAGCGCGACACAGAGCGCCGACCTGGCACCGTCGAGAACCGAGGCCGGGACCACCCGCCGGCCGGGACGGCGGCCGAGCCACGACATCGAAGCGAAGAGGCCCCGTTCCAGCCGGCGCAGAAAGGACGCACCGGCTCCGGCATGCGGCTCCAGTGTCGCTATGCCCGCTCGGTCGAAGCCCGCTTCGAGCGCCCAGCCGAGCAGCAGGTCGGCGCGGCTCGCCGGACTGGCGCGCCCCTCGCTCAACGGCCGTCTGCCGGCGGCGTGAGAACCTCGAAGCGAGTGGGATGCTCGTCTTCAGGTCCGACCGGCACGTCCTCCGATGTTTCCGCCCGCCAGCCGTCGAGCGGAGACAGATCGACCGCCGTGTCGCCTTCGACCTCGGCAAGCACACGGGTCAGGTACACCCGGTCCGCGAACCGGAACGCCGCGCTGAACAGTCCGGCGCCTCCGATCACGAAGAGCTCCTCCTCGCCCGCCCCGCGGGCCGCCTCGATCGCCGCCTCGAGCGAACGGTGCACGTCGGCGCCGGGGGCCTCGAACCCGGGCTGCCTGCTCAGCACGACGCACGTCCTGTGCGGCAAGGGACGGCAGCCGATCTCCTCCCAGGTGCGGCGGCCCATCACCACGTGATGCCCCGTTGTCAGCCGCTTGAAGCGCCGGACGTCGGTCCTGAGCTGCCAGGGCAGTTGACCCTCGAGCCCGATCACTCCGTTGGTCGCCGCGGCCAGAATCGCCGAGACTCTCACTGCCGGCCCCCTCGGCTTCTCAGACTGCGACCGCGGCGCGGATCGGCGGATGAGGCTCGTAGCCTACGAGTTCGAAGTCGTCGAACGTGAAGTCGAAGATCGAGTCGACGTCCGGATTGAGGTGCATCCTTGGCAGCGGTCGCGGTTCCCGGGTCAACTGCTCGCGCGCCTGGTCCTCGTGGTTGCTGTACAGGTGAGCGTCACCGAACGTGTGGACGAACTCGCCCGCCTCCAGTCCGCAGACCTGGGCGACCATCATGAGGAGCAGCGAGTAGGACGCGATGTTGAAGGGCACTCCCAGGAAGAGGTCGCCGCTGCGCTGGTAGAGCTGACAGGACAGCCGACCGTTCGCCACATAGAACTGGAACAGCGTGTGGCAGGGCGGCAAAGCCATCGAGTCGACCTCGGCGACGTTCCAGGCACTGACGATCAGGCGCCGCGAGTGCGGCTCGCCGCGGATGCGCTCGATCACCGCGGCGATCTGGTCGATCGACCCGCCGTCCGGTGTGGGCCAGGACCGCCACTGCGAGCCGTAGACGGGACCGAGGTCGCCGCGCTCATCCGCCCATTCGTCCCAGATCGACACGCCGTGGAGGTGCAGATACTCGACGTTCGTGTCGCCGCGAAGGAACCACAGCAGTTCAACGATGATCGACCGCAGGTGCAACCGCTTCGTCGTGAGCACCGGAAAGCCGTCAGCGAGGTCGTAGCGCAACTGACGGCCGAACACACTGCGGGTCCCGGTGCCCGTGCGGTCATCGCGGACCACGCCCTCGTCGAGCACTTCCCGCAAGAGGTCGAGGTACTGGCGCATCGCGGTCGCCTCAGGTTCCGGTCCACGGGAACCGGCGGTCGCCCGAACCGCCCACCACCATCTAGTCGGCCGGCGAGATCCGCAGGTCGCGGAAGTGGGAGACGGTGGAACCTTCCATCCACAGCGCGACCTTGCCCCGACCACCCGGCCCGGACTTCAGATCGTTGACGATCAGGGTCGGCTGGGCCGCGCCGTTCACGTACAGTCTGGCCTTCTCGCCCGTCACCTCGATCTTCACGGCGATCCACTCCGCCGGACCGATGTCCACGTAGGTCTCGTACTGCCCTGGCGTCTCCTCGCGCAACCGGAACCAGGTCCAGTGCGGGTGGGAAATGTACTGCGCGCTGTGGTTGCGGCGGAGCTGGTCCTCCGCGCGACCGTTGGTCGGCCGCAGGTAGAAGCAGTCGTAAGTCTCATCGTCCTCCTGGAGCCGGAAAGCGACACCGACGAAGCCGCGCGCACCCCCCTGGGCGCCCGGCGCCGGCTGGCCGGCCAGTTCGACCTCGATCGTGCCATTGCCGAACTCCACGTCCTCGACGATCGCGAGGAAGTCCCTCCGCGACTCCTCGAAGGCCGCCGGGCCTGGTCTCTCACCGCGGGCGCGCAGCTCCGCCATCACTTCCCGACGTTCCGCGGCGATGGCCCCGAGCACCTCCGGATCGCCGGCAACGCGCACCGCGGCCTGGCCGTCGAGAGCTTCGTCGCCGACTTCCACGTTCAGGAGACGGAAGTCCTCCACCGATGGAACTTCCCGGTGGAATCCTGCCTCCTGGCCAAGGACCGGAAACGCGGCCGGAATCGACAGGAGAACGAG
Source organism: Holophagales bacterium (assembly GCA_009837085.1). Lineage (GTDB taxonomy): Bacteria > Acidobacteriota > Thermoanaerobaculia > Multivoradales > Multivoraceae > Multivorans. The sequence goes on along the minus strand of VXUF01000031.1, from coordinate 12,669 downwards.
AGTCAGTCCGAGACGACGAGCAGGCATCGGCAGTTCCTCCGCAATCCTCACACTAGCAGCCTCAAGCGCCCTCCAGCAGTCGCAGCAACTCGGTCCTCTGTTCCTCGTCGGCGACTCGACTGAACTTGCGATGCAACCGCCGTCGCAGGTACGAGCGCTCCCAGCGCGGCCGGTGAAGGTCGTAGTAGCGCAGTTGCGAACCACGGTAGAACCGTTCCACTTCGGGCGACAGGAGCCGGTTGCCCAGCCGCCCCGTCGTGACGCCGCGCAGGTGCCAGGCACGAGCGCCCTGCACCTGGCGCTGACGCCAGTCCTCCTGGTCCAGCCGCAAACCCAGGTCGGCGTCCTCGAAGTAGAGGAAGAAGCTCTCATCGAAGCCGCCGATTGTTTCGAACGCGCTCCGGCGAACGAGCAGGCAGGCAGCCGAGAACCAACCCGATCCCACGAGCGGCTTGAGGAACCGCGGCAGCAGGCGGTGGTTCCAGGTCGCGCCTTCGAACCGGTTGCGGAACCTCTGCACGGCCTCTCCCAGGACGCCTACGGGAGGCGCCCAGCCGAACTGCGGCGAGCCGTCCCGGTAGTGAAGAGCCGGCGCGGCGACACCGAGTCGGGAATCGGCGTCGAGCGCCTCCTCCAGCAGGCGCAGGGAGGGACCGTCGATCCAGGCGTCCGGATTCAGAAGCAGCAGGTACCGACCCGCCGCATGCCGGGCCCCCCTGTTGCAGCCGGCGCCAAAGCCGACGTTGCGCTCCAGAGCAATCAGCCGAACCGGCGACGGCGACTCCGGTACCTGCTCCTGGAGCTGGCGAACCGCCTCCGTCGAACCGTCCGTCGACGCGTTGTCCACCAGGACGATCTCCAGGCCACCGTCCCGAAACCGCTCCTCCCCGGCGACGACACGTAGCCGCTCCAGGCACTCGTGGAGATGTGGCCCCGCGTTGTGGTTGACGACGATGGCGCTGATCGCCGGCACGTCCGCTCCACTCATGAGCCTTGCCGCCGAGCCGTCCGCCAGGCCGTTTCGACTTCGATGGCGAACCGCTCGGCGGCCCGAGCCCAGGTCAGCGACCGTACGCGCACCGGGCCCTCCGACGCCGCGGATTCGCGCGCCGCGGCATCGAACAGGAGCCGCCGGAACCCGTCGGTGACCGCATCGACGTTCAGACGGTCACACCGAAGCGGATAGTCAGGCCACAACTCGAGCAGGGCGGGCGCGTCGGCGACGAGCGCCGGCACGCCGGCAGCCAGCGATTCGAGGGGCGGCAGACCGTAGCCTTCGTACTCCGACACGTAGATCGTCCCGACGGCGCCCGCATACAGGTCCGGCAGAACCCCGTCCTCGACGTAGCCGAGCCGAATCACGCGGTCGGCACATCCGCTCGAACGGATCATCCGGTCCAGATCGTCCGGCCGCGGCAACTGGTTGCTTCCGGCGATGACGAGCTGCAGGTCGTCGGCGAACGGCTCGGCGGTCCCTGCCGACCGGTCCCTCGCGGATCCACTCAGGAGCCGACTCAGCGCGGCCAGTACCAGGTCGAGTCGACGGCGCCCCAGGATGGAACCCAGAACCAGCAGGTACGGACGCCGCACACCCAGCCCCGAGAGACGCTCGCTCCGGCCGGCATCGCCGCGAGAGACCGACTCTCGTGCCTGCTCGAACCGGTCCGACACGCCCAGAGGGACGACCGCGATCCGTTCCTCCGGAACGCCGTACCGCTTCTGCAACTCGGTCGCCGTACGGCCCGTGTCGGTCAACACCCTGGTCGCCGAACGCGCGGCGCGGCGTGCGAGCAGACGCCGCCGCCACCTCTCCCTGAAGCTGAAGTCCCGCGGCAGAACCTCGAACGACACGTCATGAATCGTGACCAGAGAAGGGTGGGAAGTCCCGCGCGGCAGGCTGTAACCCGGTGAGAACAGGAGGTCCACGGGCCGTCCCCGAAGGACGCGTGGCAGCCGGACCTGCTCCCAGAGGACGGGATGGGCGTCGGCGCGTCGATCGAACAGGGCCTCGCAGGCACAGCCCCCTGCCTCCGCTCCGGTCCACAGCGGATGCTCGAACGGATCGCCCTTGAAGAAGAGCTTCAGGCGCCAGCCACGTGCTCGCGGCGTGCAACGGAGAGCTGTCAGGAGCTCCTCGAGGTACCTGCCCACTCCGGTCGGCGCGCCCTCCATCTCGTAGGCCACGACACCGATCGAAGCCGGCCCCGAAGCCCCCTGCGTCATCGGGCGCCGACCATCCGCGGGCCGCTGCGCGTGATCTCGCCGTAGACGTCGATCACCTCCTCGGCGGCCCGGCGCCAGGAGAAGGTTGCCGCGCGTTCCAGACCGGCCTGCCGGTAGCGCTCGCGTCGCGACGGCTCCCTTAGCAAGACGTCCAGGCCGCGCCGGATCGCCGCCACGTCGAGAGGATCGACGCACAGGGCGGCATCTCCAGCCACCTCGGCGAGCGACGACCGGTTCGAGGTGAGCACCGGCGTCCCGCAGGCCATCGCCTCCACTACGGGCAGTCCGAACCCCTCGACCAGTGACGGATAGGCCACCACCGAGGCGACATTGTAGAGAGCGATCAGGTCCTCCTCCGACACCGCGCCCAGGCGGCGCACGAAGTCCGGCCAGTCGCCCGCGAACACGGCGTCCCGCTTCCAGCCGCCGCCGCCGACCAGCGCCAGTGGGACCCGCGCCCGGAGCTCCCGATCGAGGCCGCCGTACGCCTTGATCAGCCGGGCGATGTTCTTGCGCGGTTCAAGCGTTCCCACCGAGAGGACGAACGCCCCGTCGAGACCGAAGCGCTCCGCGATCCGCTGTCTCGCCCCCTCCAGCTCGGCGCCGTCGAGTACCGCGAAGCCGGCGGAAGCTGCCTCGTAGACCACTCGCAGCCGCTCATCCGGCAACACGAACCACTTCCGCACTTCCGCGGCGGTGGCCTCCGAGACGGCGATCACCGTGGCCCCCTCCGCAACCGCCCGCAGCGTCGCCAGCAAACACTGGTTCCGGTTCTCCGGCACGTGAAACTGCGGATGGGTGAGAAAGGTCAGATCGTGGATCGTGAACACGACCGGTCCGTTGAAACAGGCGGGATCGGCGAAGGTCGGAATGTGGAAGAGATCGAGATCCCGGCGCCGTGGCCAGCGACCCGGCCCGCGCCGAACGTTCCCCGGCAGCCCTTCAAGAAGCCGCTTCCAGCCGCCCGCGTCGACCTCCGCATCGAGTGCATACAGAACGAGGCAGGGGCGGCCGCTACGGTCCTCCGACAGTTCCGCCAGCGCCTCCAACAGGCTGGCCGAGTACCTGGCTACGCCGTCCCGAGGCCCGAACAGCTTGCTCACGTCGAAGCCGACGCGCATTGCGGCCTCAGGTGCTCCGTGCTTCCCGCCTCACCTCGGCGCGAATTCCCCTGGCCACCGACCGCAGCCTCCTCGCGGCGCCGGCCCTCAGGTGCCCCGCGCCATCGAGTTGCTCGATCAACGGCAGGATGTCGGCGTGAAGCGGATCCACCCTCACGACCTCCTTCGCCCGTACCCACACCGCGACGCGAAGACGGTCGTAGGCGCCCGCGCCGACGACGCGGCGAAGCACCGACCGCAACGGCCGCGCAGGGCCGGAACGGGCAAGCCGTCCCAGGAAGGCAACGATGACCCGCCCCATGGCACCGGGAGGGTACAACAACCGGCTGGCCGCGGATCGGTGGACACCGTCAAACGTCGAGAGCCGCGACCATGCCGATCACCTCGTCGTACAGAGCGGACCGCTGCCGGCGCAGGCGCGCCACCGTACCCTTGCGAAACCCGCCAATCCACAGCGCGCGCAGGCCGTGACCGAGTTCCTGGATGAAGCGGTGGTAGCGGAGGCCCAGCAGGGCCGACAACCCGCACAGGACCATCATTCCTCCGACGCGAACCCAAAGTGCCTCGGGCCTCCAGTCGAAACCGGGCAGAGGCTCGGTCCAGGCCAGGCCGACCGCCAGACTGGCGACGATCCAGGCCGTCGGCAGGATCACGAGCCCGAGGAACATCTTGAGCCCCGCCTGCTCCTTTCGGGTCTTCGAGAGCTTCCTGGCGCCGAAGGCGACAAGGAGAGCCGCCGGTAGATTGACGAGGTTGCCGACCAGAACCAGCGTCGGCAACAGGAGCAACATGATCAGTGCCTCGGCGCAAAGCAGGATCAGGCGTAGCGCCGTTCGGCGCACGGGGAGTCGGTCCAGGTCCCGGTCGTTCAGGCCCAGCAACTGCAGCGCCTCCCCATAGCGACTCACCCGCGCGACGAGCCGTTCCACGACTCCAGGGTCGATGGCGCGCTGCTTTCGGTAGCCGGCCCAGACCCGGGCGAAGCCGGCGTCCCGCTCCTGCATCGGAGCTCGTCCCAGGCGTGCCACGCCCTCGCGCACGGCCTGTTCGGCGCGCACCAGCGACCGCACCCTTTCCATCGCCCGGTGAAGCTCCCAGCTCTCGGTTGGGTGGGTGACTTCGATCAGGTGCTGCTGGATCAACCCGGTCAGACGGTCCACGAAGGTCCCTTCCGTTGCGGCCCGATCGGGGTCGAGGCTCCGTTCGCCACCACGCTCCGGGCGCAGACCTTCCGGCAGGTCGACCGGCGGATAGAAGGCGATCAGAGCCCGGGAACGGAAGACATGCTTCCGCTCGTAGTGGAGGCCCACGGGCACGAGAGCGGGGTCGCCGCCGTCCTCCTGGGCCAGTTCGAACAGTCGCGCGGCACCCGCCCGCAACTCGAGCAACTGGGGCTCATCGTGAGTTGCACCCTCGGGGAAGATGGCCACGAAGGAGTGCCGGGCCGCGACCGCGAGCGCTCCCAGGCTCCGATGGTTCGCCGCGCGACGCTGCTCGTCGCTCATCCGGGCACCGGGTTCTCCCCGATCCCGGCGGCGATAGAGGGGCACCGCGCCGGCGCCCCGCAGCAGCCAGCCGACGATCGGCAACCGGAACAGGCCGTGACGGGCGCCGAAGGTAACGGGCCTGGGACTGAAACCGAGTAGCAGAATGCCGTCGGCCAATCCGTTCGGATGCCAGGCTACGAGGAGACCGCCGCCTTCTCGCGGCACGTTTTCGGCGCCTACGATCTCGACGCTGCGGAAGAACAGCCTCGCCACCAGCCGCAGGAACCACCTCAGGCTACGCATTCCTGAGCCCATGCTCGACCGCCCCGGTTGCCTCCCGCTGAACTCCGTCCGACTCCGGCAGTCTACCGGCCGACTGCCGGGTCGGACCGTCCGACCGGTCGGTTGCTTGACAACCCCCTGTCGCCCCCCTACCGTGGTTTCACCGATGAAAGGGAAGGAGGATCCATGACCCCACCGGGCCATCTTCAGCCCCCGGTTGACCCGACGCTGATCGCCGAGGGAGCCAAACCGGGGGCCGCCGAGTCCAGGGCTCAAATGGACGAATGACTTCCGGCCGCTCGACCGTCGCCTGAACCGCCCGAGCGCCCTGCGGATCCGCAGTCCGAACCGGGTCGCGCCGGGGCAAACCAGAACGAGTCGGGGCCCATCGGGCACAAACCGCCTACCGCGAAAACGCATCCATCCCGAGCCCGAGACACTCTGAGAGCGCAGGTTCCGCCTGCGCTCTCACTGCGTCCAGGGAGGCAGGATCCGGCCGCCGGACCCGTCTTGCGTCTTAGTCCATGTGATCGCGTACATGAACTCCGCGACGCCCTGGGGCATCGAGGCGCGGGAGGTCCAGGTGGAGGTCGCGGCCTACTTCGGTCTGCCGGCGATGCAGTTGATCGGTCTGCCCGATACCGCGGTTCGGGAGAGTCGCGACCGCGTACGGGCGGCGATACGTAGCAGCGGCTACGACCTGGCGAGCCGCAACGTCGTCATCAATCTCGCGCCAGCGGATCTGCGCAAGGAAGGCAACCAGCTCGACCTGCCGATCGCGCTTGGGCTTCTGACCGCGAATCGGGAACTCTCCGCCGAGTCGCTCGAGGGCCGGATGGCCTGTGGCGAACTAGGCCTGGACGGCGAAGTGCGTCCCGTCCGGGGCTGCCTGTCCATCGCGGAACTGGCCGGCAAACTCGGCATCCGCGAAGTCCTTCTGCCGGCGGCGAACAGCCGGCAGGCCGCTGCGCTGGCCGGCACGAGGGTGATCCCCGTCACCAACCTACGTGAGGCGATCGAACATCTGACCGGGGACCGCGTGATCCCGCCGGCGACCGCGACGCCGGCACGGCACGGCGCAAACGGCACGGGGCCCGACTTCTCCGATGTCCGCGGCCAGGAGACGGCCAAGCGGGCGCTCGAGATCGCCGCGGCCGGCGGGCACAACGTCCTCTTCGTCGGGCCGCCGGGAACCGGCAAGACCATGCTCGCCCGGCGACTGCCCGGAATCCTCCCACCGCTCACCGGCGCGGAGGCGATCACCGTGACGAAGATCCACTCCCTGGCCGGCCTCGCGCACGGCGCCGATGGACTGGTCTGGACCCGCCCCTTCCGCAGCCCGCATTCCGGCGTCTCCGCGTCGGGTCTGATCGGCGGCGGTTCGGTACCCCGCCCCGGGGAGATCAGTCTGGCGCATGCCGGCGTGCTGTTCCTGGACGAACTCCCCGAGTTCCGTCGCGATGCGCTCGAAGCGCTCCGCCAGCCACTCGAGGACGGTGTGGTCACGGTCGTCCGGGCGAAGGCACGCCTCACCTTCCCCGCCCGCTTCACTCTCGTCGCCGCCTGCAACCCCTGCCGCTGCGGCCACTTCGGCGATCCGCGGGCGGAGTGCGTCTGCGCGGCGAGGGACATCGACCGCTATCGCCGGCAGCTTTCGGGCCCCCTGCTCGACCGGATCGACCTCCACGTCGAAATGCCCGTTCCCAGCCTGGAGGATCTGAAGGGGCCGGCCTGCGAGAGCACCGCCGAGATCGCCGAGAGGGTCGCGGCGGCCCGCCGCATCCAGACTGCCCGCTTCCCCGAGGGCCATCCGGCGCCCCTGAACAGCACGATGTCGCGCCGGGATCAGGAAAGCCACTGCCGGCCGACCGCACCGGCCCAGAACCTGCTCGACGCGGCCTTCGAGCGTCTGGCCATGTCGGCCAGGGCACTGGCGCGGGCACTCAAGGTGGCTCGCACGATCGCCGATCTGGACTCGTCCCGGCGGATCGACGTCACTCACGTTGCGGAGGCGATCCAGTACCGCCCGCTGGACCGCCACAACTCATGACGTCGACGCGGAAGGCGGCCGGGCGGGGCTCCCCTCCGCCTCGCCCGGCCGCCGGTGTAGCGACCCAGGCGTTTGCTGCTAAAATCGACCTCGGTCGATATGCCGCCCAGGAAGCACACGATCGTCTTCGTCCCTCACTCGATGAGGCGCACGCGACAGTTTCGGGTCAGCGGCCGCTGGCTGGCCGCCATCGCCGCCACAGCCGGGCTCGTGCTCGGCGTCACGGGCTGGGTCACCGTCTATCAGGTCCGCTCGGCGGTCCAGCTTCGCGATCTGGAACGAATCCAGCAGGAAAACGTCGATCTGCGCCGCGCCAATGCTTCGTTCGAGGCGAGCGTCTCCCGCCTGCAGCAGGCGCTGACCGAGGCCGAAGACCGCACGCGCGACCTCGCGATCGTCGCCGGGCTCGAGAAGATCGTCGGCGGCGAGCCGGAGAGCCGGTTGTCGGAAGCCGGCGCCGGCGGCACCTTCACGAGCCTGAGCGCGCCGGACAGTTCCGACCTGTCCCTGCTCGAGGCCAGGGCATCGCTGCTCGGGGGGCGGCTCGACGCCGTCGACAGCGCCTTCGAGGAACGCCAGCTCGTCCTCCGTTCCACTCCCATGATCTGGCCGGTGCGCGGCGTCATCAACAGCGGCTTCGGCTTCCGGCGCGATCCGATCACCGGCCAACGGGCCCACCACTCCGGTCTCGACATCTCCGCGGACCGCGGCATTCCGGTGCTCGCGACCGCGGACGGAATCGTCGTCCGCGCGGAACGGATGGGCAACCTGGGCCGCGCCGTCTACGTTCTCCACCGCTTCGGCTACGAGACGCGCTACGGGCACATGGCGGAGATCCTGGTCGAGGAGGGCCAGGAGATCCGCCGCGGCGACATCCTGGGTCGCGTGGGGAACTCCGGGCGGACCACGGGCTACCACCTGCACTACGAGGTCCGGCTGGAAGGCGACGCCCGCAACCCGTTCGAGTACCTGCGGAGTCAGGGCTGAGGGCCCGCTGCGTCGCGAAACGCCGCGTTAGGATTCCCAGCCTTCCTTCCCGGCATCGGACGGCGCGACAGTCGCGCGGACCGATGGGGACGAGCCCATGATCTCAAAGACGATCACCAAGGTCTTCGGCAGCAAGCACGACCGTGACCTGAAGCGGCTGCAGCCGCTCGTGGAGGGGATCAATGCCCTCGAACCGGAGCTGGAGTCGCTGACCGACGATCAGTTGCGCGCCCGCACCGTCGAGGCTCGAACACGCCTCGACCAGGGCGCCGGCCTCGACGATCTGCTGGTGCCCGCTTTCGCCACCGTCCGCGAAGCGTCGCGGCGCACCCTGGGAATGCGGCACTACGACGTCCAGTTACTCGGCGGCGTCGTCCTCCACCAGGGCAAGATCGCCGAGATGAAGACCGGCGAGGGAAAGACCCTCGTCGCCACCCTGCCCGTCTACCTCAACGCCCTCGCCGGCAATGGCGTCCATGTCGTCACGGTGAACGACTATCTGGCGCGACGAGACGCCGAGTGGATGGGACAGATCTACCGCTTCCTCGGTCTCGACGTCGGCGTGATCCAGCATGGCCTGACCGACCAGGAACGCCAGCAGGCCTACGGCGCGGACATCACGTACGGCACGAACAACGAGCTCGGCTTCGACTACCTGCGCGACAACATGAAGTTCACGCTGGAGTCCATGGTCCAGCGCGGGCACCACTTCGCGATCGTCGACGAGGTCGACTCGATCCTCATCGACGAGGCGAGAACGCCCCTGATCATCTCGGGCCCGTCGGAGCAATCCACCGAGAAGTACACCCTCGTCAACCGGATCATCCCCAAACTCGAGCGCGGCGAGGAGGTCCGGGACGGCGACCGGAAGTACACGACCGGGGACTTCGTCTGCGACGAGAAGGCGCACACGGCGACCCTCACAGACGAGGGCGCGGCCAAGGTCGAGAAGCTCCTCGGCGTCGGCAACCTGTTCGAGATGGAGAACATGGACGTGCTGCACGCGGTCAACCAGGGACTGCGGGCGCACCACCTCTACCGGCGCGATGTCGCGTACCTGATCGAAAACGGCCAGGTCGTGATCGTCGACGAGTTCACCGGTCGCAAGATGCCCGGCCGCCGTTGGTCGGACGGCCTGCACCAGGCCGTCGAGGCGAAGGAAGGCGTGCGGATCGAGCGCGAGAACCAGACCCTGGCGACGATCACGTTCCAGAACTACTTCCGGATGTACGAGAAGCTGGCCGGCATGACCGGCACGGCCGACACCGAGGCGGGCGAGTTCAGCCAGATCTACAGCCTCGACGTGGTCGTCGTGCCGACGAACGAACCGATGATCCGCGACGATCGTTCGGATCTCGTCTACCGCACCGCGCCCGAGAAGTGGAATGCCGTCGTCGAGGAGATTCAGGATTGCCAGAAGCACGGCCAACCCGTACTGGTCGGCACCGTCTCGATCGAGAACAGCGAGATGCTCTCGCGCCTCCTGAAGAGGAACCGGGTTCAGCACGTCGTGTTGAACGCCAAGTACCACGAACGCGAGGCGGCGATCGTGGCCCAGGCCGGCCGCCGCGGTGCGGTGACGATCGCCACGAACATGGCCGGCCGCGGCACGGACATCGTCCTCGGCGGCAACCCCGAACAGCTGGCCCGGGCCGAGGTCGACGAAGCCAGGGACCCGGACGGCTTCGCCGACGCCCTCGCCCGGTACCAGGAGCTGTGCGCGGAGGAACGGGAGGCAGTGGTCGCCGCCGGCGGCGTGCACATCCTCGGCACGGAGAGGCACGAGTCGCGGCGCATCGACAACCAGCTTCGCGGCCGCTCCGGCCGCCAGGGCGATCCCGGTTCCTCGCGCTTCTACCTCTCCCTGCAGGACGACCTGATGCGCATCTTCGCCTCGGACCGGGTCCAGGCGCTGATGAAGCGGCTCGGCATGGAGGAGGGCGTGCCGATCGAAGCGGGCATGGTGAACCGGGCAATCGAGCGCGCCCAGACCCAGGTCGAGGGCCGGAACTTCGAGATCCGCAAGAACCTGCTCGAGTACGACGACGTGATGAACAAGCAGCGCGAGGCGATCTACGAGCTGCGCCGCGACATCCTCCTGGGCCGCGAGGGACGCGACTACGTGACGAGGATCGCCGGCGACGTCGTCGACTACCTGATCGACCGCCACTGTCCACCCAAGGCGGACCCGCGGGACTGGCAGATCGACGAACTGCGCTCGGAGATCCGCACCTACTTCGACCTCGACGAACAGGACCTCGGTGAGCCACTGGAGGAGCTCGGCACCGAGGAGTTGCGCGAGGCGATCGCTGGGGCGGCCGAGCGGAGTTACAGCGAGAAGGAAGAAGCGCACGGCGCCGAGGCGCTGCGCGCCGCCGAGCGGCACCACATGCTTCGCGTCGTCGACTCCTCCTGGAAGGACCATCTGCTCGCCCTCGACCACCTGAAGGAGGGGATCGGCCTCCGCGGCTACGGCCAGCGTGATCCGAAGAACGAGTACAAGCGCGAGAGCTACGAACTGTTTTCGGAAATGAAGGAGCGAATCGAGGACACGATCATCAAGGATCTGTTCCGCCTTCGTCCCGTTTCCGCCGAGGAGATCGCCGAACTCGAGCGCCGGCACCGGGCGCTCCGCCCCGCGGACATGAGCTTCCGCCACCCCAGCGCCCTCGGCCTGCCCCCACCTGCCGCCGGCTCCCAGCCGGGACCGGGCCCCGGCATGCCGGGCATCCCCGGAGTGTCCTCCGGCGGACTCCCAGCTCCCGCTGCCGGCGGCTTTCCGCCGCCGCAAGGACCGAGCGGACCGCCCATGCGGCCCCAGAAACCGCGCACCGTCGTCCGCGGCCAGGCCAAGGTCGGCCGCAACGCCCCCTGTCCCTGCGGTTCCGGCAAGAAGTACAAGAAGTGCTGCGGCGCTCCGGTCGCCGTCTAGGAGCTTGCGCCGCAGAACGCGGAAAGTGCCGGGACCGGGTGCGCCACGGCCTCCCAGTTGATAGCGTTCGGCATGGAAACGTCGGACTCCGGGGGTGGCACCCCCGCACTTGCCCTCACCTTCGACGATGTCCTCCTGGCCCCGGGCCTCTCGGAGGTGCATCCGAACGACGTCCGTCTCGACACCCGCGTCACCCGCGGAATCGAGCTGAACATTCCCCTGATCTCGGCCGCGATGGACACCGTGACCGAGGCCGAACTGGCGATCGCCCTGGCCCAGGAGGGGGGCATCGGGGTCATCCACAAGAACCTCTCCATCGAAGCCCAGGCCACGGAGGTCGACCGGGTCAAGCGCTCCGAGGCGGGCATGATCGTCAACCCGATCACCATCCGGCCCGAGCAGCGCATCCACGAAGCGCTCGACCTGATGGCCCGCTACAAGATCTCCGGCGTTCCGGTCACCGACCGCGACGGGCACCTCGTCGGCATTCTGACCAACCGCGATCTGCGGTTCGAGACGAACACCAGCCGTCCCGTCTCCGAGCTGATGACGCACGAGAACCTGGTCACGGTCCCCCAGGGAACGACGCTGGAGCAGGCCAAGGCCCAACTCCACCACCACCGGATCGAGAAACTGCTGGTCGTGGACGACGACGGCAACCTGAAGGGCCTGATCACCGTCAAGGACATCCAGAAGATGATGGAGTACCCGATCGCCTGCAAGGACGATCTGGGTCGGCTGCGGGTGGCGGCGGCGGTCGGCACGGCCGGCAACTACCTGGAACGGGCGCAAGAGCTGGCCTCGGCGCAGGCCGACGTGCTCGTCGTCGACTCTTCTCACGCCCACAGTCGCGGTGTGCTCGACGCAGTGGAGCGTATCCGGGAGACCCTTCCCGACGCTCAGCTCCTGGTCGGCAACGTGGCCACCGCTGACGGCGCACGCGAACTCGCCGAACGCGGCGCGGACGGGATCAAGGTCGGCATCGGTCCGGGCAGCATCTGCACGACCCGGGTCGTCACGGGCGCCGGCATGCCCCAGGTGACAGCGATTCGCGACGCCGCCTCGGCCGCCGCCGATCTGCCGGTCGTCGCGGACGGCGGAATCCGGTTCTCCGGGGACCTGACGAAGGCGCTTGCCTGCGGCGCCCACAGCGTGATGGTCGGCTCCCTGCTCGCGGGAACCGAGGAGAGCCCCGGCGAGACGATCCTCTACCAGGGGCGCAGCTACAAGGCCTACCGCGGGATGGGTTCGCTGTCCGCGATGGCCGAAGGCAGCGCCGACCGCTACTTCCAGTCCGACGAGCAGCCGCTGTCGAAGCTCGTGCCGGAGGGCATCGAGGGCATGGTGCCGCACAAGGGCAGCGTCCACCAGGTGATCGGCCAGCTCACCGGCGGTCTCCGCTCGGGCATGGGCCTCTCAGGCTGCGCCAGCGTCAGCGAACTCAGGAAGCAGGCGCGCATGATCCGCGTCACGGCCGCCGGCCAGAAGGAAGGCCACGCTCACGACGTCGTGATCACGAAGGAAGCGCCCAACTACTGGGTCGACCGCAACTGAGGAGGTAGCCCCGCCAGTCCGGGGAGCCAGGGG
>VXUF01000151.1 GCA_009837085.1 Holophagales bacterium | reverse complement strand
CCAGGTGGCAACTGACGCTGCCCTTGCCCTGGCTCGAGACGAGGCGCCGGTGGAGTTCCTCGGCGACGAAGGGCACGAAGGGCGCGACCAGCAGGCGGATCGTCGTCAGCACTTCGTACAGGGTCTGGTAGGCGCTCTCCTTGTCCACGCCCGGTCCGCCCGTGGCCACTTCTTCGTTGGGCGCCCAGAAGCGGTCGCGGCTGCGCCGGATGTACCAGTTCGTCAGCTCGTCCAGAAAGGTCTCGATGCCGCGCGCCGCGGGCGCCGTTCGGTAGGCCTGGAGGTGGTCGGTCGTCGCCCGGACGAGCCGATAGAGGCGGAGCAGGATCCAGCGGTCGAGCGACCCGCGCTCGCCGAAGGGAATCTCCGCGCGACCGGGCCGCCAGCCGTCGAGGTTTGCGTAGATCACGAAGAACGAGAGGGCGTTCCACAGCGGGAGCAGGAAGGTCTGGGCCGCCTCACGCACCAGGCGGGCCGAGAACCGCGAAGGTTGCTCGGGGTTGTTGACGCAGAAGTACCAGCGGAGCGCGTCGGCGCCGGTCTCGGCCAGCACCTCCATCGGCTCGACCACGTTGCCGAGGCGCTTGGACATCTTGCGGCCGTTCTCGTCGTTCACGTGGCCGAGGACGATGCAGTTGCGGTAGGCCGGGCTGTCGAACAGCAGGCAGCCGAGGACGTGCAGGGTGTAGAACCATCCCCTCGTCTGGTCGACCGCTTCGGAGATGAAGTCCGCCGGGAAGCGCGAGCGGAACGTCTCCTGGTTCTCGAACGGGTAGTGGTACTGGGCGAAGGGCATGGCGCCCGAGTCGAACCAGGCGTCGATCACGTACTCGACCCGCTTCATCGTGCCGGCGCAGCCCGGAGTCGCGCACCGCCACTGGAAGTCGTCGTCGATGAACGGCCGGTGCGGGTCGAAGCAGTCGCGGTCGTAGGGATCGTCGGGGAGCGGCCGGCCCACCTTGCGGAAGAGCTCCTCGAACGAGCCGACGACGTCCACGGCGTCGCACGCCGCGCACTTCCAGACCGGTAACGGCGTGCCCCAGTAGCGGCTGCGCGACAGGGCCCAGTCGACGACGTTCTCGAGCCAGTCGCCGAATCTGCCTTGGCCGACGTGCTCCGGGTGCCAACGGACCTGGCGGTTCTTCTCGATCAACGTGTCGCGGGCGGCGGTGGTGCGGACGAACCAGCTCGTCGTTCCGTAGTACAGGAGCGGCTGGTCGCAGCGCCAGCAGAAGGGGTAGCTGTGGCCGCGCCGCTCGCCGTGGAGCAGCCGCCCTTGCTGCCGCAGCGAGCGGACGATCGCCGGGTCGGCATCCTTGAACCACGCCCCGTTGATCTCGTCGATCAGACTCCGGGTGGCGGGATCCTGGGAACTCGCCTCCGGATCGAGTGCGACCTTCCCTTCGTGGTCGACCGCCTGGAGCTCGGGCAGGCCGTACTCCCGACCGCTCCGCTCGTCGTCTTCGCCGAACAGCGGCGCGGTGTGCACGGCGCCCGTCCCCTCGGTGAGGGTGACGTAGTCCCCCAGCAGGATGCGGAAGCCGGCCGTGTCGGAGACGGCGGCGGGCCGGTAGGGGCGGCGAGGCTCGACCGGGAAGGGCCGGTCGTAGAGCAGGCCCTCGAGGGACCGGCCGGAGAATCGGGCGACGGTACCGGCTTCACGGAGGTCGACTCGCGTCGGTTTGCCTTCGCCGGGCAGGAGCACGGGGACCGGCTGTTCCAGGCCGTCCGCGATGAGCAGCAGCCGTTCCGGATCCGTCGGATCTTCGACGGCCCGGTAGGTCAGGTCGGAATGCACCGCGATGCCGGCGTGGGAGAGCAGGGTCCACGGCGTCGTCGTCCAGGCGACGATGTCTATGGGCCGGTCGGTGCTGAACTCGTCCGTCTTCTCACTGTCCTCTCCGCCCCCACCGATCGCCGCGATGGACTGGCCGGGCCGCAGGGGAAACCGCACCCAGATCGAAGGATCCTCGGTGTCACGGTAGTTCTGCGCCACTTCGTGGCTCGACAGGGTCGTGCCGCAGCGGGCGCAGTAGGGCTGAATCTTCCGGCCCTCGTACAGCAGGTCCTTCTTCCAGAGTTCGGCCAGCGCCCACCACTCGGACTCGATGTAGGCGTTCTTGTAGGTCAGGTAAGCGCCGTCCATGTCGAGCCAGTAGCCGACGCGCTCGGTCATCCGCCGCCACTGCCGCTCGTAGGCGCTGACGCTCTCGAGGCAGGCGCTGTTGAACTTCTCGATTCCGTAGTCCTCGATCTGCTGCTTGCCGGAGAAGCCGAGTTGCTTCTCCACCTCGATCTCGACGGGAAGTCCATGCGTGTCCCAGCCGCCCTTGCGCGGCACGCGCCGGCCGGTCATCGTGCGGAAACGCGGGTAGAGGTCCTTCACCACCCGCGTGACGACATGCCCGACGTGGGGTACGTTGTTCGCGGTCGGCGGCCCCTCGTAGAAGGAGAACTCCTTTTCCTCGCCGTCCTTGCGAACTTCGAGGGAGGCCTCGAACACCCGCTCGCGGCGCCAGAACTCAAGCGTCTCGCGCTCGAGGTCGGGGAAGGGATAGCCCCCGGGAACGGGCGGAAACGCGGGATCCCTGGACACGGCGAAGCCTTGGGCGCGGCGCCCCGCTCAGGCGGCGAAGCGCTGGCGCTCGATGAACGCCGTCAGCGCCGCCGCGAACTTGGCGGGTCGTTCGACGTGGGGCAGGTTGCGGCAGCCGTCGAAGACGTCCAGGTGGGCGTTCGGCATTTCCTGTAGCCAGAGGTCGGCGTTTTCGAGCGGTGGGTTGGTCGCCTGGCGGCCCCACGCCAGCCACACCGGCTGCTTGATTCCGTCGCCGAAGCCGGCCTCCAGCCGGTGGCCGAGCCGGCCGCATAGCGAATCGATCAGGGCATGGCTGGCCCCGGGCAGATGGCTCGCCCGGTAGAGCTGCTCGACCATGGACTCGCCCAGACCCTCGGCGCCGAACAGGGTCTCGCGTCGCAGGTGATTCTCGAGGGCCCGCTCTCCGGTCACCAGGTTGAGCGCCGACTTGCCGAGAACCGGCGCCCGGAGCAGCGAGTGAATCACCGGGTCGCTGCGCTCGTCGGTGACCTCGGTGCCGATGCCCTGCGGTCCGACGAGGGCCAGGGCGACAACCAGGTCCGGGGCGTTCAGGGCGGCCTCGACGGCATAGGCGGCGGCCCGGTGAGGAGCGACGAGCACGGCGCGCTCGCCGACGACGTCCTCCAGGAACCGGCCGAGCAGGTCGATGTAGAGCTGGGCGGTGTAGCGCTGGTTCCTCCGCTCCGAGTCACCCCAGCCGAGCCAGTCGGGCACGAAGCAGTCGTGGCTCCGGGCCAGGCGTTCGGCGGTCTCGCGCCATAGCAGGCCGGTATGCCCGGGGCCGAAGGTGTGGAGCAGGACCATCGGCGGCTTGCCGCCCCGGCTGGGGGACTCCAGGTGAACGAAGGCGACCCGATGGCCGTCCACCTCGACGTGCCGGGTGGAACCCCATCGGGGTCGGGGCAGGCGACCCGCCTTGCGGGCCACGATCGCGTTGAACAGGGCCGGTGCCCCGAGCGCGATACCGCCGATGACCAGGCCGTTCGTCAGGCGCCGCCTGATCAGGCGGCGGGATTCCTGGTTCGCGGAGCGGGCCATGGGGCGGAGAATAACAGCGAGGGGCAACGGCATAATCGGCTGGTGGCGTTCGAGATCCTGGTCGTCTGGGTGGGTCGCCGGCTGGAGCCCTGGGAGACGCTCTGCGGCGACTATCGGCAGAGGATCGAGAGGTTCGCGCCGGTGCGGGAACTGGTTGTTCGCCCCACGCGCGGCGACGACCGGACTCGATTGCGGCTCGAAGGGAAGGCGATCCGCTCGGCCCTGCCTGCCGATGCCTGGACGGTTTGCCTGGATCGGAGCGGACGGCGTCTCAGTTCGACCGGCCTCGCGACCGAGGTGGGCCGGCTGCGCGCGGAGTGGCAGCGGCCCGTCGTCTGGATCGTGGGCTCGGACCTGGGACTTGACCGCAACCTCCTGGAGTCGTGCCGTTTCCGGCTCTCTCTAGGGCCGCTCACCCTTGCTCACGAGCTTGCTCGGCTGACCCTCTACGAGCAGATCTACAGGGCGTTCACCATCCTCGAGGGAATCAACTATCATCGGCGCCCGTTTTACTGAGCCGCGTGCGGAGGGATCAGGTGGTAAACGCGGACGAGGCCTCTCGAACCGACGGATCGAACGACATCAAGGAAGCGGCTGCGGCCGCGGCGCGAGAGCTCGCCGCGGCGCGGTCCGCGGCCAGGAAAGCCCGAGCTGCGGCGGACCGGAAGACTGCCTCGGCCGAGCGAGCGGCGAAGGCGGCGTCGGAGAAGAAGGCGGCGGCGCAGCAGGCGGCTCGGGAAGAGAAAGCCGGAGCCGCGGCCGCGGCCAGGGCCGCAAGGCTCGCCGCGACCAGGAAGGATGCGGCCGTCGTCGCCGAGAAGGAGGCGTCGGCCCGGCGCGCGGTGGCGAGGAAGGCAGAGCGGACGGCGGTTGCTGAACAGGCGGCGGCGGCCAAGGCCGCTGAAGTGGCCGCTGCACGGACCGCCGCGGCGAAGCAGGCGGCCCGCGAGGCCGCGCTCCGGAAGCGCGAGGCCGCCAAGGCGGATCGAGAGGCCGGGGCGGCTGCCAAGGCTGCGGCCAGTGGTCGGGAGGACGCAGCCGCGAAGAAGAAGGCCGCGGCGCTTTCCGGCCGACTCGCCGCCAGGACCGGCAGTGCCGCGGCAAGGGCCGCGAAGCTGCTGGCCGAACGGAAGTCCGCGGCGCAGGCGGCTGGGAAGGATGCCTCTGCCAAGGCCGCCGCCGCCCGGAAGTCGGCGCGCGCCTCCGCGTCCAGGGTGGCGGCATCGGAGAAGGCCGTGAAAGCGGCGGAGGCAGCGAAGGCTGCTGCCCGGGAAGCCATCCGGGCCGCCGCGGCGGCGGAGAAGCTGGTCGCGAAGGCAGAGGCCGCCGAGAAGGCGGCCGGGGAGAAGGCGGCTGAGCAAGAGACGACGCGGCCCAAGGAAGTCCAGGCCGAGTCCGCGGCGAAGCCGGCAAAGGGACAGCCTGCCCGGAAGAAGACCGCCCGCAAGAAGCCGCGGTCGAGAAAGCCACCGACGTTGCTGCTTCGGCCGCAGCGGGCCAACGGCGGTGGACGCGCGGGCGGCAGCAGGAGGAACGCGGCGATCGACTTCGATTGGGTGCGGGAACGGCTCGAGGAGAAGCGGCGGGAGTTGTTCGGCCGCTACAACCGCGATCTCACCGCCGGCCTCAAGGCGTCGACCGGCGAGGGCGCGGAGGATCTGGTCGACCGGGCGAACCATGCCTACAGCCGTGAGCTGAACTTCTCGCTCTCGGACAGCGACGGCATCCTGCTGAACCGGATCGTCGAAGCGACGGCCCGCCTCGACGACGGCACGTTCGGCATCTGCGTCCACTGCAGCAACGAGCTGGGCCGCGCCAGGCTGGAGGCCGTGCCCTGGGCGCCCTACTGCATCGACTGTCAGGAACTCGAAGAGAAGGGCCGGCTCCCCGCAGACGAGTGAAGGCACCCGAAATCGACGCCGCGGTCGAGCGAATCGAAGGCGGCGACCGCCAGCCGCTCTACCTGGTGATCGGTGAGCAGGTGCTGGCCACGCGGGGGGCGACCCGAATCGCGAAGGCGTTGGCCGCTGCGGCGGGCTGCGAGGTGGCGGTCCACAAGGGCGCGGCCGGCGCGGAACTGGAATCTGTTCTTGTCGACTTGTTCACCTTCTCCCTGTTCGAGCCCGCCAAGGTCGCCCTGGTCGTGGACTGCGCGGAGTTCGCAAGCAAGGATGCCGCCGCAGAGCTGATTGACGAGGCGGCCCGTGCCCTGAAGGACGACTACGCGCTATCTGGCGGGGAAGGTCTCACCCTGCCGGAACGATCGGCGGCGGGACGGCTTCTTCAGACCCTCCGGCTCTTCGAGGTCGACCCGTTCGTCGGCACGGCCGACGAGGCGATCGCTTCCTTGCCCGACTTCGCGTTGGCGGGCGGCAAGGAGTGGCGAAAGGGCGGCCGCCGCGGCCGCCTCAAGAAGGAGAGGGCCGGCCTTGCCCGGGGGCTGACCGCCCTGTTGGCGGCGGCCCGCGAGGAAGGTCTGAGCGGATGGTCGGCGGACGTTCTTGCTGACCTTGACCGCGCCGTGGACGGCGGTCTGCCTGAGGGCCATGCCCTGGTGTTCGCCGAACGAAGCGCCGATAAGGAGCACCCCATCGTTCGTCGCCTCTTCGAGCGCAAAACGGCATTCGAGATCGAGCAGATCCGGCTCGACGGGCGTGGCGAGGCCACGGGCCTTCGCTCGGTGTTGGACGAGCTGGAGCGGGAGACGGGTGTGGGAATCGACCCCGTTGCGGCGCAGGAGTTGGCGCGCCGCACCTTGCGCAAGGTCAAGGGCGCGGGAAGCTGGGGGGAAGCCGACGTGGAGGCGACTTCGGCGGCCAGATTCGTTGCCGAGTACCGCAAGCTCGCCGGTGGGCGACGAGGATCATCCGGCCGGATCGACCGCGCCATGGTCGAGGAGATGGTCACGGACCGGGGCGAAGAGGATGCCTGGAAGCTGTTGGACACCATCGGCGACGCGGGCCCGGAAAGAGCGCTCCAACAGCTTCGCCGGTTCCTCGACACGGCGCCGGACGAGGCTGGCGCCCTGTTCCCCTTCGCCGCCGCTCTGGGTGGTTTCTGCCAGCACATGGCGGCCATTCACGGTGCGCTCTCTCGGGTTGAGGCGCCGACGGCGCACAACTACAACGCCTTCAGGTCCCGCGTGCTGCCGAAGCTCAAGCCGGAGCTTCCCGAGTCCGTCGCGAAGGTCTCGCCGTTCCGCCTGTTCCGCGCCTACCAGGCCGCCAGCCGGCGTCAGGGACCGGAGGCGGATCGCCTGATGGCCGAGTTGCCCTGGAGAGTGCTCGAAACCGATTACCGGCTCAGAGGCGGCAGCGACGACCGGGTCGCGGCGGTCGAGGCCCTGGTCGCCCTGGTGGCTGGCGGCGGCAGCCGGCGCTGAGCGTGCCCGAATTGCCCGAAGTCGAGGTCCTCCGGCGGAGCCTGGAGCGGCCGCTCATCGGCGACCGTTTCGAGGCGGTCCGCGTCCACTTCCCGACCCTGCGCGAGCCGCTTTGCGAACGGCGGCTGCGGCGCCTGGAAGGCCGCAGGGTCGTCGGCCTGCGCCGGCGAGCGAAGTACCTGTGGATCGACGCTTCCGGCGGCGAAACCCTGGTGGTGCACCTCGGGATGAGCGGTCGGTTGACGCTGGTGGACCGGGTGGCGCCGCTCGTGGACCACGAGCACCTGGGCTTCGAACTCGCGTCCGGACGTCGGTTGCGTTTCCGTGATCCTCGCCGTTTCGGCGTCGCGTTCGTCGCCTCGACGGCGGGCCTGGACCGGGACCGGCACTTTCGACATCTCGGTGTCGAGCCTCTGGCGCCCGGGTTCGACGGCGCCCACCTGGCCGACTTGGCCCGCAGGAGGACGGCCCCGGTCAAGAGCTTCCTGATGGATGCCTCGGTCGTCGTCGGCGTGGGCAACATCTACGCCTCGGAGGCCCTGTACCGCGCCCGCATCCATCCCCGCCGGTCGGTGGCGCGGATCGCGCGCCGCCGGTTCGACGTTCTTGCCGGGGCAGTGCGGGAGGTGCTGGGCGAGGCGATCGAGCAGGGCGGCACGACGCTCAACGACTTCGCCGATGGCGAGGGCAACTCGGGCTACTTCCAGGTCTCGCTCGACGTCTACGACCGGGAAGGGCAGGCCTGTCCGGCCGGCTGCGGAGCGAGCATCCGTCGGATCGTCACCTCGAACCGAAGCACGTACTACTGTCCGCGCTGCCAGAGGTAGCCGCTAGGTGAGCGGCCAGAACACGGGGATCAGCCACACCGACAGAACGCAGAAGACGATCTTGAGCGGCGCACCGAACTTCACGTAGTCCATGAAGCGGTAGCCGCCGGGGCCGAAGACCATGGCGTTGGTCTGGTAGCCCATCGGCGTCAGGAAACTGGCGGAAGCGGCGAAGGCGACTGTCATCATGAAGGGCTTCGGGTCGAGCCCCATCGACGCGGCGGCGGTGCCCGCGATCGGCACCATGAGCACCGCGGTCGAGTTGTTCGAGACGATCTCCGAGAGCAGGGCCGTCGCCAGGTAGACCAGCGCTATGACCGCCCAGGGCCCGTAGTCGGCGCCGGCGCTGGCGATCGTCTCGCCGATCATCGCCGCGAGGCCGGTCTTTTCCATCGCGATCCCCATCGGCAGGATGCCGACGAGCAGGAAGATGACCGTCCAGTTGATCGCCTCGTAGGCCTGCTGCACCGAGATGCCGCCGAAGACAATGAGCGCGACGGCGCCCAGGATCGAGGCCTTCAGAATCGAGGTGACGCCGGTGGCGGCGACGATGACGACGATCGGGATGATCACCACGGCGAGCCACCAGCGGCGCGGGATGACGAGGCGCAGCTTGACGTCCTGCTGCAACGGGATGAAGTCCTCCGTCTCGTAGAGGGCCTCGATTCGCGAACGGGGGCCGAACACGAGCAGCGTGTCCCAGTTGTGGAGGACGATATGGGCCAGCTTCTCGCGGATCGGGTCGCCGGTGCGGTTGAGCGCCAGCACGAAACAGCCGAAACGGCGGCGGAAGTCGAGGTCGCGGATCGTCGAGCCGGTGAGCCGGGAGACCGGCGAGAGCTGGATCTCCGCCATGATGTTGTTCTGGTCCGAAAGGTCGCGATCGCCGATCTTCGTTTCCGTGCGAAGGCGCAGGCCGTAGTGGTCGCGGAAGCTGACGATGTCGTCCATCAGGCCTTCGACGATCAGGAGGTCGCCGCCCTGCATCGGCGTGGAGCGGAGTTCGACGGCGATCCGTTCGTCGCCGCGCAGGATCTCGAGCACCGTGAGGCGAAAACGTTCGTTGATGTGTGCGTCGACCACGTTGTTGCCGATGAGCGAGCTCCCCTCCGGCACCTGGACTTCGGTCAGGAACGATGACAGCTGGTACTTGGTCGTCAGGTCGTCGGCGCGCGCGCGATCCGGGAGGCGTCGCATCGGCACGAAGACGATGTAGGCGAAGCCGACGACCAGGAGGATCAGTCCGAGCGCCAGGAACTCGAACATGCTGAAGGCTCCGAAGCCGTACTCCGCCGACATGGAGGCGACCAGCAGGTTCGTCGACGTGCCGATCAGGGTGCACGTGCCGCCGATGATCGAGAGGTAGGAGAGAGGGAGCAGAATCCGCGACGGCGATACGCCGTAGTGCTTCCCGATCTGGATGCCGACTGGCATCAGGATCGCCAGCGCGGCGGTGTTGTTGATGAAGGCCGAGAGCACGCCGCAGACCAGGATCAGGGCGATCGCGGCGGCCCAGTGCGTGTGGCCGGACATCTGCGCGAGCTTCTGGCCGAAGCGGTCGATCAGGCCGGTGTGTGTCAGCCCGTAGCTCAGGATGAACATCATCATCACGGTGATGACCGCATCGTTGCTGAAACCCCGGATCGCCTCCTGGGGCGTCACCAGCCCGAACAGGAGCAGCAGTCCCAGGCTGGAGAGTGCGACCGCGTCGATCCGCAGCCATTCGAAGCTGAACGCCAGGAACGTGAAGACGATGACCGCGATGAGGATCCAGATATCCATCGGCGGTTTCCGGCGCTCAGCCGACCGGCAGCCGGCGGTGCGACGCGACCGGCATGGAGCGCCGCACCTCGGCGACGCGCCGGCGGTCGATCTCCGCGACCGCCATGCCGGGTCCGTCGCCGGCGTCGGTGAGGACGTGGCCCCACGGATCGATGATCACGGAGTGGCCGTAGCTGTGCCGTAGGCCGCGGTCGTCGTGGCGACCGGTCTGGGCGGCGGCCAGCACGTAGCACTGGGTTTCGATCGCGCGCGCCCGCAGCAGCGGGAACCAGTGGTCCTTGCCAGTCATCAGCGTGAAGGCGGAGGGCACGGTCAAGACCTCCGCGCCGTCCTGGGCGAGCTTCAGGTAGAGCTCGGGGAAGCGCAGGTCGTAGCAGATCGTGAGCCCGAGGCGAGCGAGCGGCGTGTCGATGGTGACGGTGTCCTCGCCCGGCACGGCTGTCTTCGACTCCAGGAACCGCACCTCGGCGGAGACGTCGACGTCGAAGAGGTGGATCTTGCGGTAGGTGGCGACGATCTCCCCTTGCGGGTCGAACAGGACGCTGGTGTTGTAGCAGCGTTCGCTCTCCTCCGGCGCCTTTTCGTTGTAGGAGCCGAGCAGGAGGTAGATGCCACGGTCCCGGGCCAGGGCGGCGAAGCGGGCGCAGGTGACGCCTGACGTCGGCTCGGCCAGCTTGACTTTCTCCCTGTGCGGCCCGAGGTAGTTCGTGTTCTCGGGTGTGGAGACGAAGGTTGCCCCGCGGTCCGCCGCGGTTTCGATCCAGTGCCGGGCGGTTTCCCAGTTCGCCTGCTCGTCCGAGGTGGAGCCCATCTGGACCACCGCGGCGAGGAATGTCGACGTGTCGCTCATTCGTTTGCGTCCCTCTCGCCGGGAGCTTACCGCCACGTTCCGGGCTAAGCTTCCGGGACCCATGTGCGGGATCGTCGGCATCCTGATGCGCCCCCACCCCGGACCGGCGATCGACTCGCGCGAGCTGCTGGAGGGGCTTGCGGCGGCGGGTCGCATGGTCGAGTCGGCGGTCGGCGCTTCCGATCAGGCCGAGGCGACGGCGCTTGCGGCGGCTCTTTCGGGCGCTGCGTCCGCTCTCGCCGGCTGGGATGGCCGGCTGCGCGCACGCCCGGGGGTTCGGTCGCTCGTGCGTGATCGGGCGCTGCGGGCCGGAGTTGCCGATGCGCTGGAACCGTGCTCCGCCGCCGTCAAGGGGTTGGAGGCGAATCTCGATGCCGGTGCCGCTCGTTTCGGCGATGCCGGCCTGGAGGCGGTGAATCGGGCTGCCGCCGAGCTCGCCGATGCAGAGTGGGCGATCCGTCACGACAGGCTGCGAACGGCCGTCGAAGTCGCCGCGCTGGCGCCCCCCGGGACGAGTGACGGGGGAATCGATGTCCTGATCGCCGTCCAGCAAGCCTTCTCCTCGCTCGACCGGCTCGAGATCCGCGGCCGGGACTCGGCCGGGCTGTTTCTGCTGCTCTCCGGGCACGGCCTCGACCCGGACGATCCGGCGATCCGCTCCGCGCTCGACGGCCGGGCGGGGGATCCGTTGTTCGGTCATCGCGCGGTCCAGTTGGGCGGAGGACGGATCGGCCTCGTCTACAAGTGCGCGGAGGAGATCGGAGAACTGGGTGACAACGTCCGTTTCCTGCGCGACGCGGTCGCCTCCGATCCCTTGCTGGCGGCGGCGCTCGGGAGCCCGGACGTGGAGGCGGCCGTGCTCGGGCACACGCGCTGGGCCAGCGTCGGCCGGATCAACGAGGCGAACGCGCATCCGCTGAACGATGCGGAGGCCGGGGGCTACGACGCGAAAGGCCAGCGGCCGTCCCGGGTGATTGCGGCGATCAACGGCGACATCGACAACCACGCCGACCTGACGGTGCTCGAGAACCTGGACTTCGACTCGCGCATCACCACGGACGCGAAGGTGATGCCGGTTCTCATGTCGCGCCGGCTGGCCGGCGGCGACACGACCTTCGACGCCTTCCGCGAGACAGTGGCCGCGTTCGAGGGTTCGCTCGCCCTCGGCGCGCTCGCCTGGGACGACCCGTCACGGCTCTACCTGGCGACCCAGGGCAGCGGCCAGGGTCTCTACGTCGGGCTGGCCGATCACGCCTTCGTGGTCGCCAGCGAACCCTACGGCCTGGTCGAGGAGACTTCGACCTGGCTGCGCCTGGACGGCGAGGCGGAACCGGACTGTGCCGGCGCCGGTTGGGGCCAGATCGCCGTGCTCGACGCCGATCGCGCCGGCGAGCTGGAGGGCATCGAACGGTACTCGGCCGGAGGCTCGGCGCTGCCGGTGGCGCCGGAAGAGCTCGACCATGCCGAGATCACGGCCCGCGACATCGACCGGGGCGAGTTCCCGCACTTCCTGCTCAAGGAGATCAGCGAGGCGCCGCGTTCCGTGCGCAACACGGTGCGCGGCAAGCTGCGGGAGGACGCGACCGGGCGCCTGCGGGTTTCGGTCGGTGAGCAAACGTTGCCGGAGGCGGTTGCGTGCGGCCTGCGGGAGGGGACGGTCGCGCGCATCGTCGTCACCGGTCAGGGCACAGCGGCCGTCGCCGGCCAGGGCATTGCCGGGGCGATCGAGGGACGGCTGCGCGAGCGTGGCCTCAGCCGGCCGCGGGTCGACGCGATGCCGGCCACCGAGCTTTCGGGCTTCCACCTGGCGCCTGACATGAACGACACCCTGGTCGTGGCGGTCAGCCAGTCCGGCACGACGACGGACACCCTGCGCACGGTCAACCTGGCGCAGCGGCGGGGCGCCCGTGCGATCGCGATCGTGAACCGCCGCAACTCGGATCTGGCGGACCGGACGGACGGTGTGCTCTACACCTCGGACGGGCGGGATGTCGAGATGAGCGTCGCGTCGACCAAGGCCTTCTACTCCCAGATCGCGGCGGGGATGCTGCTCGCCGTGGCGATCGCCGACCAGGTCGCGGGCGGGCCGGACGAACGCCCCGCCGCCGACCGCCTCCTGCGGGAACTGCGGAACCTGCCCGGCGCGATGGAACGCACCCTCGCCCTGCGGCCCGCGATCGCCGCCGCCGCCAGGGAGTACGCGCCGCGATTGCGGGACTGGTCGGTGGTCGGCAACGGCCTCGACCGCATCGCCGCGGAGGAGATTCGGATCAAGCTCTCGGAGCTCTGCTACAAGGCGATCGCCTGTGACGCGACGGAGGACAAGAAGCACATCGACCTGTCGTCCGAGCCGCTGATCCTGGTCTGCGCGACCGGAGTCCAGGGCTCGACGGCTGCCGACACCCGGAAGGAGATCGACGTCTACCGCGCCCACCGCGCGACGCCCATCGTCATCGCCTCCGAGGGCGCGACGTTCCCGTCCGCGGCGGCGGTGATCGAGGTGCCCGAGGCGCCGCCCGAGCTGTCCTTCGTGCTGGCGACCGTGGTCGGCCACCTGTTCGGCTACCACGCGGCCCTCGCCATCGACGAGCTCGCCGGGCCGCTGCGGGCGATCCGCACGGCGGTGGACGACGTGGCCGGAGACGGCAAGGCGCGGCCGGTGGCTCGGCTCCGCGAGATCGCCGGCGCCGAGATCGACGCCGTCAGCGACGGTCTGGCCGGCGGCGGCTACGACGGCAACCTGCACACAGGCTTCGCGGTGCGGTTGGCGGTGGCGCTGGATCGGCTGGGTGACGCGGACGACAGGGGGGAGGAAGCCGCGCTCAAGCAACTCCGGGACGCGCTCAGCCCGGCGATCGACGACCTCACCCGGCACATCGACACGATCAAGCACCAGGCGAAGACGGTCACCGTGGGCATCTCGCGCCACGACCAGACCCTGGGCCGGATGCCCCTGGACGCGGCGCTCCGCCAGGCCGGTTCGCCGGAGGAGTCCGTCTCGATGGAAGATCGGCGGACGATGAGCGCGCTCGATCCCTTCGTGGATCAGGTGCTCGGTTACGTCCGCTACCAGCTCTGGCATGGAGGCGAGGGCCCGGCGCCGGGTGACGCTGCCACCATCCGCGTCCTGCGCGCCGGCGGCCTGTGCCGCGATCTTCAGTCGCGGACGGTGCGGGAACCGCTGCTCAAGGGCACGAAGTACGCGGTCGCGGTCGAGGGCCGGTTGCTGGCGGCGCGAGGCCGCACGGACGGCCGGGTGTTCATCGGCTTGCCGGAATGGAACGGCGGCGAGGTCTCTGCGCTGAACCTGATTCACGTGCGCTTCCGGGAGCGCGCGCCGGCGCCCGAGCTTCGCCGCCTGCTCTCCGGCTACCGCGAGCGCTACACCGGTCTGCGCGACCAGGTGCTCAAGAAGGCGCCCGACTTCGACGACCGGCTGCTGGCCGAGCTGCCCGTCGAGGACCTGCTGATCGACCCGGTGGCGCAGCTCGCTGAACGCTGGCAGAGCGCCCCTTCCGGGGGCGCCTCGTGAGAGTCCTGCTGACCGGCAGCGCCGGTTTCATCGGCTTCCACGTCGCCAGGGCCCTGCTCGAGCGCGGCGACGAAGTGATCGGCTACGACAACTTCAATCCGTACTACGACCCCCGGCTCAAGGAGCGGCGCAACGCGATCCTCGAGGAGCAACCCAACTTCCGCCTCGTGCGCGCCGACATCGGCGATCGCGAGGCCCTGCAGGACTCCTTCGACGACCTCGTCCGCGGCGTCTCCGGCACGGAGACCAGGGTCTGCCACCTCGCGGCCCAGGCCGGAGTGCGGCACTCGATCGACCATCCGAACCAGTTCGTGCGCGACAACGTGCGGGCCTTCACCTACATCCTCGAACTCTGCCGCGACCACGAGGTCGGCGGCCTCATCTACGCCTCGAGCAGCTCGGTCTACGGCAACAGCGAGCGCGAGCGGCTCACCGAGACGGACAGCACCTCGTCACAGTGCTCGCTCTACGGCGCGACGAAGAAGATGAACGAGCTGATGGCATCCGTGTACCACCACCTCTACGGCATGCGTGTCACGGGCCTTCGCTTCTTCACCGTCTACGGCCCCTGGGGTCGGCCCGACATGGCGCTGTTTCTCTTCACCGGCGCCGTGCTGCGGGGCGAGCCGATGAACGTCTTCGGCCACGGCCAGATGCACCGGGACTTCACCTACATCGACGACATCGTGACCGGTGTCGTCTCGGCGATCGACCGCAACCACGAGGACCTCGTTTGCAACCTCGCCGCCGGCCGCACCGAGGAACTGATGGAGTTCATCCGGCAGATCGAGCGCAGTTGCGGCCGCGAGGCCGACAAGGAGTTCCTGCCGATGCAGCCGGGCGACGTCGTGCGGACGTCAGCCGACCTGACGCGCGCCAGGGAATACCTCGGCTACGAGCCGACGACCGCGATCGCCGAGGGCATTCCCCGCTTCGTCGAGTGGTACCGCGAGTACTACGGCCTCTAGCGTCACACACTGGGTGCGCCGGCGTCCCCGCCGGCATCCGGCGCGAGAGCGCCGGCTTCCGGGCTTCTGGCGCGCCTAGTCCAGCCTCACGGCCCACGCCGCGGCCCGCTGCCGCATCTCCGGCGCGTCTTCGGGCAGGACCATGCCCTGCTCGATCAGCCGGTCCAATGCGCCGTTCCAGGCATCCAGATAGTGCTTGCTGTCCGGGTACAGCGCCGCCAACTGTTCGCTGTCGAAATCGGTCGCGGTGCCGTAGAGGAACCCGAACCGCGTCCCCTCCCTCTGCGTGCCGAATCCGCTGTGCGAGGCGGTCGGCGCCTCGAGTTCCGGCAGGCGGATGCCGCCCATGGCGTTGCCGTGTTCGTCCCGGACGACTTCGGGAGCGGGATCGCCGGCCTTCATCTCGACGCGCGGCATGCTCGGTGGTTCGACGCCGTCCCTGATCCAGTTGTGCAGGTGCCTGATCGCGGCCTGGTACACCGGGGTGTAGGACAGCCAGTTGGAGCCTTCGACGGTGCGTTCCTTCGGTCTCGCCGCGGATACGTGCGACGTCCCCGCCACCTCCCAGAGGCGGAATCGGGCCGAGTCCGGCTCGCTTATCGGGTTGTAGCTGGTCAGCTCGGTCTCCGAGTTGACGACGATGACCGGGACGTCCAGGTCCGATCGGACAGACGCGAGAGTGCGCCCCCGCCGTCCGCCGCCGCGCTCGGAGGCGAACGGCACGACGCCGCCGAAGTCGATGAACGGCAGATAACCGTCGAACACCTCGGTCAGCGGGTGGACGCCGTTGATGTAGGTGCGTAGCCGGGCGGCGGACTGGGAAGCGCCGGCCGCGATCAACCGCTCGACCTCGAGGCCGCCCATCGGGTCCAGGCCCTGCCGATCGCGCTCCGGACCGATGGCGCGGGCGACCTGGGTGAAGATGTCGTACGAGTAGGCGTCCCCGGGATGCTCGAGCGAGCCGTAGCGTTTCGGATCCCACGCCTTGAGTCCGCCGGGATTCTGGGGGAAACCGTGGACACCGACCTTCTGCGCGGATACGCCCACCCAGGCATAGCCGCGCAGGGCCTCGTCGCTCGCGGAACCCAGTTCGAAGCCGGCGGTGACGTTGAACCAGAAGACGATGACCGTGCCGTTGAACGCCGACGCGTCCCTGGGCCGGACCACCAGCAGGCGCGTCTTGTAGTCGGCCTTGTCGGCGGACGCCCGCGTGTTCCACTGGCCGTCCGCGCCCTGAGCGCCGGAGGCGAGTTCGTACGCGGTCGCCTCGCCCTCCAGGAAGTACTCCTCGGTCAGATAGCCGCGATCCGCCACGTTCACCGCGGCAAAGGGGGTGCCGCGTTCTCCGCCCGTGATGGGCCCGGAGAGGGTTGGCGCGTCTTGCGCGCCCGCGAAGGCCGCGCCGAGTGCCAGCAGGATCGCTGCGAACGTCATCTGGTTGATCCTCTTCGCGGTGTCTTCCATCTCTTGGGTCCTCCAGCTTCTGGGACGTTCCCGGTTCCGGGTATCGTAGCCGCCCCTCACCCCACCCAGAATCTCAGGAGTTCCAGCGTGAAGGTAGCCCAGGGCGTAGCCGAGTACCTCAAGCGGGAGGGCGTCGAGTTCATCGTCGCCTACCCGGTCAACCCGATCATCGAGGCCGCGGCGGTGGCGGACATCCGCACCGTGATCGTCCGCCAGGAGCGGATCGGCCTGCACATGGCCGACGCGGTCAGCCGGCTGAGTTCGGGCAAGCAGCTCGGCGTGTTCACGATGCAGAGCGGGCCCGGGACCGAGAACGCCTTCGGCGGCGTGGCGCAGGCCTACGGCGAATCGGCGCCCATCCTGGTCATGCCGATGGGGTACAGCCGCCGGGCGATGCATGTCGCGCCGAACTTCAACGCGGTCGCCAACTTCCAGCATGTGACGAAGTGGTGCGAGCCGCTCAGCATGGGCAAGGCGCTGCCGGAGGTTATGCGCCGCGCCTTCACCCAGCTACGTTCCGGCCGGCCGGGCCCGGTGATGGTCGAGGTGCCGGCGGACGTCTTCGGCGAGGACGTGCCGGACGATCTGGGTTCCCGGCCGAGCGGCACCGTGCGCGTCGGCCCGGATCCGGACCTGGTGAGCCAGGCCGCGGAGATGCTGGCGGCGGCGGAGCGGCCAGTGATCTACGCGGGCCAGGGCGTCCACTACGCGGAGGCCTGGGACGAACTGCGGCGCCTGGCGGAGCTGCTCAACGCGCCGGTGACGACGAGTCTTGGCGGCAAGAGTGCCTTCAACGAGGACCATCCCCTGTCGCTCGGCTCGGGCGGCCGCGCGGTGCCGAAGACGGTCCACGAGTTTCTGGGTGCCGCCGACGTCATCTTCGGCATCGGCTGCAGCTTCACGACCACCGCGTTCGGCATCTACTTCGGCAAGTACCCGCAGGCGAAGTACCTGCACTCGACGCTCGACCCGGTCGACCTGAACAAGAACGTCGCATCGGACTGCGTCGTGGCGGGCGACGCGAAGCTGACGCTGGCCGCCCTGATCGCCGAGCTGGAAGGGCAGTCGTTGCCGCACGCGGCCTCGCGGGCCGAGTCCGTGCCGGCCGAGATCGAGCGGATCCGCGCCGGGTGGCTCGACGAGTGGATGCCGAAACTCGCGTCGAACGGTGCGCCGCTCTCGCCCTACCGCGTGCTCTGGGACCTGATGCACACGGTCGACCGCGACAACGTGATCATCACCCACGACGCCGGTTCGCCGCGCGACCAGATCTCGCCGTTCTGGCGCAGCACGACGCCGCTCTCCTACATCGGCTGGGGCAAGACGACCCAGCTCGGCTACGGTCTCGGCCTGGCGATGGGCGCCAAGCTCGCCCAGCCCGACAAGCTCTGCATCAACGTCTGGGGCGACGCCGCGATCGGCTTCACCGGCATGGACTTCGAGACTGCGGTCCGCGAACGCCTGCCGATCCTCTCGATCCTCTTCAACAACTTCTCGATGGCGATCGAGCTGCCGATCATGCAGGTGGCAACCGAGAAGTACCGCAGCACGGACATCTCCGGTCACTACGCCGACATGGCGAAGGCCTTCGGCGGCTACGGTGAACGGGTGACCGAGCCGGCGGAGATCGTGCCCGCGATCCGCCGCGGTATCGCGGCGACGGAGTCGGGCACGCCGGCGCTGCTCGAGTTCATCACCGAGAAGGAGATCGGCATCTCCAGCTACTAGCTAGGAGCGTGCGCGGCAGGAACTGGGTGCGCCGGCGTCCTCGCCGGCATCCGGCGCGGAGCGCCGCTTCTGGACTCCTGCCGCGCTGCTAGGGCCTAGTCGCAGCACACCGGCGGCCCCAGCAGCGACGGCGCTGGCGCCTTGCGGGCGATCGCGCTGTCGATTGCTTTCGGCAGCACGGTGACGATCTTCTCGATCTCCTCCTCGCCGAGGATGAAGGGCGGACCCAGGCAGACGACATCGCGCGCCGGGTCGTTGCCGCCGGGGTAGAAGAAGACGTCCATCGACAGGCCGGCCGCCACGACGGCGTTGACCAGCGAGAGTTCGGCCGGGAACGGCTCCAGCGTCTCGCGGTCCTGGACGATCTCGATGCCGTAGAGCAGACCGCGGCCGCGGACCTCGGCGACGTGGGGATGATCGGCGAAGGTCTCCCGCAGGCGCTCGCCGAGCACGGCGCCGACGGTGGCGGCGCGTTCGACGAGTTCCTCGTCCTCGAGGATGCGCAGCACTTCGCTGGCCGCAGCGCAGGCGGGCGAGTGGGCGCCGTAGGTGAAGAACATGACGGAGTCCCCCGCCTCCGCGATGGGCGCCGTGACCTCGTCGCGGGCGCAGATCGCGACCAGGGGCGCGTAGCCGCCGGTCAGCCCCTTGCCGCCGACCAGGATGTCGGGCACGACGTCCCAGTGGTCGACACCGAACTTGCGGCCGGTCCGGCCGTAGCCGGTCATCACCTCGTCGGCGATCAGCAGGATGCCGTGCCGCCTGCAGATCCGGGCGACCCTCTCCAGGTAGTCGCCGGGAGGCACGAGCGCTCCGGCATTCGAGCCCACGATCGGCTCGACGACGAAGGCCGCGATCTCTTCCGGGCCGATCTCCTCGAACACGCGCTCCACTTCGTCGGCGCAGGCGATGTCGCAGCCGGGATACTCCTTGCCGAGCGGGCAGCGCATGCAGTAGTGCGCCGGTGGCCGCGGCTGGTCGGTCTGCTCGTCGACCAGCCAGGGCTCGAAGCCCGCCCGGCGGCCGTTGTGTCCGCCCACGGCGAGCGTCGCCATCGTGGCTCCGTGGTAGGAGAGCTGGCGCCCGAACACCCGCCAGCGCTCGGGACGCCCGGCGGACAGATGGTGCTGGCGCGCGAACCGGATCGCCAGGTCCATCGCCTCGGAGCCGCCGCTCGCGAACAGGACCCGGTTGATGTCGCCGGGCAGCCAGCGGGTCCGCATGCGGTGGACCAGCTCCGCTCGCGCGGGGGTCGCGAAGGGAGGCACGATGTAGTCGGTCTGCGCCGCGGCCTGCGCGTAGGCCTCCCCCACCTCCCGCCGCCCGTGCCCGATGTTCGAGACGATCGCGCCTCCTGCGGCGTCGAGGATCCGCCGGCCGGTCGGCGTGATCATGTAGCAGCCCTCGGCGGACGCCACCTCAAGCGGAGCCCTGCCCTGACCCAGGAACGGGTAGTCGTGGGCGTGCGCCAGGCCCGTGCCCGCGGTCGATTGGGAATCGGCAGTGTCCATGGCTTGAGAATAGCCCCTTGGCTGGCTTGTAGACTGGCGCGCGCGGCGCGGCGGCCGTCGGAGCATGAACGGAATCCACGACATGGGCGGGATGCACGGCTTCGGCGCCGTGGACCGGCGTCCGGACGAGGCCCTGTTCCCGGAGGCCTGGCAGGGCCGGGTCTGCGCCCTGGCGGGCTACGCCATCGGGGCCGGCCTGGCGAACCTCGACGCCTTCCGTCATGCGGTCGAGCGGATGCCGGCGGACCGCTACCTTGCGGACGGCTACTACGGCCGCTGGCTCTACGCGCTCGAGACGCTGGCGGCCGAGCGGCTGGGCGGCGACGCGGCGGTCGAGCGGCCCGATCACGTGGGCTCGGTTGTGCGCGAGGTCGACCGCGAGGCCCGGTTCGCGGTCGGCGACGCGGTGCGCACCTGGAACCGGCACCCGCAGGGGCACACGCGGCTGCCCGGCTACGCCCGCGATCGGAGGGGAGTGATCGCCGAGGTCCATCCGGCCTGCGTCTATCCCGACACGAACGCCGAGGGCCGGGGCGAGTCGCCGGAGTACCTCTACACCGTCGCCTTCGACAGCCGGGAGCTCTGGGGCGAGGAGGCGGAAGCCGGCGCCACCGTCTACATCGATCTGTTCGAGCCGTACCTGGAGGTTCTCGAATGACGATGGCACTACGCACCGAGGCGATCGAGACGCTGCTGGTGGAGAAGGGGCTGGTCAAGTCCGCGGCCGTCGACGCCTTGGTCGAACGCTACGAGCAGGACATCGGGCCGCTGCGCGGCTCCCGGGTGGTGGCCAAGGCCTGGACCGACCCTGCGTTCAGGGCGCGGCTGCTTGAGGACGGGATGCCCGCCATCAGGGAATTGGGCTTCGGCGACAACACGGACGCCCACGTCGCCCGTCTGGTGGTCAAGGAGAACACGGAGTCCGTCCACAACCTGATCGTCTGCACGCTCTGCTCGTGCTACCCGTGGGCGGTGCTCGGACTGCCGCCGGCCTGGTACAAGTCGGCCGCCTACCGGTCGCGCGCGGTGCGGGAACCGCGGCGGCTTCTCGCAGAACTGGGGCTCGACCTGCCGGCGGACGTCGAAGTGCGGGTCTGGGACTCGAGTGCCGAGGTGCGCTACATGGTCCTGCCGCAACGGCCGAGGGGCACGGACGGCCTGGGCGTCGAGGATCTGGCCGCTCTCGTCACCCGCGACTCGATGATCGGCGTCGAGCAGTTGTAGCGCGCGAGATGGGTCTGCCTGTCCGCCTCGACGAAGACGGTGCCGCCGCGCCACCGCGCGAAAACGGGGAACTGGCGTTCAGCGCGCCCTGGGAGAGCCGCCTGTTCGGGCTGACGATGGCCCTGGTGGAGGCCGGCCGCCTCGACTGGGAAGCGTTCCGCGGCCGCCTGATCGGCGCGATCGCTGCCTGGGAAGCAACCGCTCGCGACGAGGAGTGGAGCTACTGGCTGCGCTGGCAGGAGGCTCTCGAGGACTCGCTCGAAGCGGCGGGACTTGTCGCGGTGCCGGAGATCGACCGCCTGACCGGACAGTTCGCGGCTCGGCCGCACGGCCACGATCACCGCCACGACCGCGACCATCACCACGAACACTCGATGGAGAACGACGAATGACGGCTCAACTTCTCGCAGGCCAACCGGTGGCCGAGGCCGTGCTGGCGGAAGTCGCGGAACGGGTCGAGGAACTCGCCGCCGCGGGCGTCAAACCGGGCCTGGGGACGATTCTGGTTGGTGACGACGCGGCCTCCGCGGGCTACGTGCGCAAGAAGCACGAAACCTGCGAGGAGGTCGGCGTCGCCTCATTCCACGAACAGGTGCCGGCGGACGCCGGCCAGGAGGAGCTGCTCGCCGCCGTCGACCGTTTCAACGAGGACCCCGAAGTCGACGCCTACATCATCCAGCACCCGGTGCCTTCCGGCTTCGACTTCAACGAAGCTCTCGCCCGCATG
Source organism: Holophagales bacterium (assembly GCA_009837085.1). Classification (GTDB taxonomy): domain Bacteria; phylum Acidobacteriota; class Thermoanaerobaculia; order Multivoradales; family Multivoraceae; genus Multivorans. The sequence goes on along the minus strand of VXUF01000151.1, from coordinate 14,272 downwards.
GACCCGAAGAAGGACGCGGATGGTCTGCATCCGGTGAACCTCGGCAAGCTGGTGCTACAGGAGAAGGGCCCGGTGCCCTGCACGCCGGCCGGGATCCAGGCGATGCTGATGCACTACGGGATCGACATCGGCGGCCGTGAGGTGGTCGTCCTGGGCCGGGGGCCCACTCTGGGTCGGCCGCTCGCGCTGCTGCTCACCCTCAAGCAGCCGGGCGCGAACGCCGTGATCACGGTCGTGCACACCGGCGCCAGGGACGTGACCCCGTTCACGCGCCGCGCCGACATCGTGGTCGCGGCGCTCGGCGTGCCGCGCTTCGTGAAACCGGAGATGATCAAGCCGGGCGCCGTCGTCGTCAGCGGCGGCATCAGTTGGGAGGGCAGGAAGCTCCTGCCCGACGTCGACGAGTCCGTCGGCGAGGTGGCGAGCTGGATCACACCGCGGCTTGGCGGTGTCGGTCCGACGACGGTGGCGATGCTGCTACGGAACACGGTGCTGGCGGCGGCGGATCGGGAGGCGTGAAGTGAGACGTTTACTGTTGACCCTTCTCCTTGTCGCCGCGCCGGCCGGCGCCCAGGAGCTGATCGGATTCCATCCCGACCGCGTCGAGGCGCAGCGCGAGATGGAGCAGCGGGCCGACGATTGGATCGTCGCGGACGAGCTGCTCGAGTGGAACCGGCTGATGACCCCGCGGCCGCATCATGCCGGGGCGCCGCAGACGGAAGCGAACGCGCGCTGGATGGTGGAGCGGTTCAGGCAGTGGGGCTTCGAAGCCGAGATCGAGACCTTCGACGTTCTCTTCCCGACCCCGCGGCTGCGGTCGCTGACCCTGCTGGAGCCGACACGGTTCGAGGCCTCGCTCGTCGAGGAGCCGGCGGCGGGCGACGGCACCGCGGAAGTCGCGGTGGCCGAAGGCTTGCCGCCCTTCAACGCCTTCTCGGCCGACGGCGACGTCACCGGGGAGCTGGTCTACGTGAACCGGGGCGTGCCCGAGGACTACGAGGTGCTGGAGCGGCTGGGCATCGACGTCCGGGGGAAGATCGTGATCGTCCGCTACGGGGGCTCCTGGCGCGGGATCAAGCCGAAGGTCGCCTACGAGCGCGGTGCGATCGGATGCCTCATCTTCAACGACCCGGGCGACGACGGCTACAGCCAGGGCGCCGGGTATCCGGACGGCTCGTTCAAGCACTCGACCGCCGTGCAGCGGGGTTCGGTGCTCGACCTTCCGCTCCGTCCGGGCGATCCGCTGACGCCGATGCGGGGCGCCGTCGAAGGCGAGCCGCGGCTCACGCGGGAGGACGCGGACACGTTGATGCGGATCCCGGTGCTGCCGATCGCCTGGCGGGACGCGCAGCCGCTGCTAGAAGCGCTGGGGGGGCGAAACCGCGCCGGGCGCGTGGCGGGGCGGTCTGCCGATCACCTACCGGATCGGTCCGGGTCCGGCCCGGGTGCGGCTCCAGCTCGAGTTCGACTGGAGTCTGGCGCCGGCGCACAACGTGATCGCCCGCATGCCGGGCACGGAGAGGCCGGACCAGTGGATCCTGCGGGGCAACCACCACGACGCCTGGGTGATCGGTGCCCGGGATCCGATCAGCGGTCTGGTTGGCCTGATGGCCGAGGCGAAGGCGCTCGGACGGCTGGCCCGGGAAGGCCTCCCGCCGCGGCGCACGGTCGTCTACGCCGCCTGGGACGCCGAGGAACCGGGCCTGCTCGGTTCGACCGAGTGGGCCGAGCACCACGCCGAGGCCCTGCGCGAGCACGCGGCCGTCTACATCAACTCGGACTCGAACAGCCGCGGTTTCCTGCGCGCGGGCGGCTCGCACGCCCTCGAGACCCTGGTCAATCAGGTCGCCGGCGAAGTCGAGGATCCGCAGACGGGTGTCAGCGTGGGCGAACGTCTGCTCGCGTTCCGGCGGGTCAACGGCAACCGCACGGAGTACGAGCGGCTCCAGTCCTCGGGAAGACTGCGAATCGCGGCCCTGGGATCGGGCTCGGACTACTCTCCGTTCCTGCAGCACCTCGGCGTGTCGTCGCTGAATGTCGGCTACGGCGGCGAAGGCTCAGGCGGCGAGTACCACACCGCTTTCGACACGTTCGACTTCTTCCGTCGGTTCGTCGACCCCGGTGCGGTCTACGGCGCCGTGCTTGCCCGCACCGGGCTGCGTCTGACGCTGCGGCTCGCCAACGCCGACGTGCTCCCGTTCGAGTTCGGCGCGACGGCCGCGACCGCCGGCCGCTACATCAACGAGGTGGCGGACCTGGCCGACGAGGAGCGCCGGAAGATCGAGCGCGAGAACGAGCTTCTCGACAGCGCCGCCCTGCGCCTGGCGGCCGATCCGACGAAACCGTTCGTCGAGCCGGAGGGTGATCCGCCGGCGCCGCACCTGAACTTCGCGCCGTTAAGGAACGCGCACGATCGTCTTGCGCTGGCGGCGAAGGTCGCTGATCGCGCGCTGGCGGAGGCCGTCCGTAGTTGGCGACGTGGCCACCCAGGTGACGCTCGACGAGTTGGTCACAAAGAGCGAGCGCCGGCTGACCCGGAGCGAGGGTCTGCCGCGTCGGCCCTGGTTCCGGCATCATCTCTATGCGCCGGGCATGTACACCGGCTACGGTGTGAAGACGTTGCCGGGAGTGCGGGAGGCGATCGAGCAGCGCGATTGGGACGAGGCCCAATGGCAGATCGACATCACCGCCGGCGTACTGGCCGCCTACGCGGAGCAGTTGGAACAGATGGCCGGGCTACGGGATCCGTAGAACCGTAGCCCGGCCACCTGAGGGGCCGGCGTCCGCGGGTCGACTTACGCGGCCGCCGTACGAACTGCTGCGCGCAGGAGGTTGTAGCCGCTGCCGTCGACGCGACGGCGGCTTTCGACGTCCCGCTTGATGTCCTGACCCCAGGCGCCTTCGGCGGCGCGCGGGCCCGCGATCAGGGAGAGGATTTCGGAGCCGAAGCCGGAACCGTACGAGAAGGCGGCCACCTGTTCGCCGGTCTTCAGGCCCTGCAGGGCGTTCGCGACCGCGATCCAGAGCGAGGCCGTGTACGAGTTGCCGGAGAGCCGGTTCCAGCGCATTGCCGGTTCGACCTTGTCGCCGTAGATCTGCTCGATCCGCTCGGCCGTCCAGCCAGCGACCTCACCGACCATGTGGAACGCCTTCTTGACCATCTTCGGGAACGGCACGTGGAAGCAGATCGCGGAGAACTGCTCCAGCACGTCGGCCGGGTTCTCTCCCCGGGTGAGGGCGGAGAAGCACTCCTGGGCCGCCTTCTTGTAGCACTCGAGGCTGAGCTTGCCGTCGACCCGCGGATAGGCCTCGCCAACCGGGCGGTAGAAGTCGAACGCCGGCTGGCTCCAGGCGTGGGACTCGACTCCCACGGAAGCGATCTCGGGACGCTCCACGACGAAGGCCACGGCGCCGGCGCCCTGGGTCGGTTCACCGGGGTCGCCCTGCTCGTAGAGGGCGATGTCGGCGGCGACGACCAGGGCCGCCTTGTCGCGCGCGGCGCCGGACATGCGCCACTCGCAGGCCTGACGCAGGGCCAGCGTACCGCCGTAGCAGGCGTGCTTGACCTCGTAGGAACGGATGTTCCCGGCGAGGCCGAGCTCCTCGGCCACGAAGGCGGAGAGGGGCCGGCTCATGTCGACCGCGGTCTCCGTGCCGACGGCGATCATGCCGATGTCCTCCAGGTCGCCCTCCCAGCGGGAAAGCGCGCGCCGGGCCGCCTCGGAGGCCAGGTCGACGATGCTGAACTCCGGCGGGCAGAGGGAGATCTCGGAGCAGCCCAGCCCGATGCGGTACTTGTCCGGGTCGACGCCGCGGAGCGACGCGAGTTCCTCCACCGGCATGGCCAGAGGCGGCAGGTGGAGTCCGATGGAAGCGATGCCGGTGTCGATCTTGGTCATTCGGTCTCTCCTCGCTGAATCGGGGTGATCTGCTGACGCGTGCGGGCTCTGCATTGGGCCGAAGTGTCGCCGATCAGCCGGTACGAAATGAAACGAGAATGGGACAATAGCACGAAAACCTTCGTTGCGGGAGTTTTTCTTTTCGAAATATAACTGAACTATTGGAAGTTTCAGGAATCCGTGAACGCTCGGCCCAATGCGGCCGCACGCCGGGTGCGCCAGCGTCTCCGCTGGCCACGATCGGCGCGTGTGGCGTTCAGGTGATCAGCGCAGGCTGCGGGCGCAGCGGAAGCCGGTGTTGTCGAGGCCGGAGTCGGGCGCGGAGTGGTTCCGGTTCGCGTTCCGGTAGCCCTCGCAGTAGCTCGCCGCGCAGAGCCAGGAGCCGCCCTTCAGGACCTTCTCGCCGCCTGCGCCTCCGGGGTGGTACCAGTCGTCGCACCACTCCCACACGTTGCCGCCGAGGTCGAAGACGCCCAGGGCGTTCGGCGGATACGAGCCGACCGGCGCCAGGTACGTGTGACCGTCGGCGGCGTCGTCCCGGCCGGGAAAGTCGCCCTGCCAGACGTTCGCAACCCACTCGCCTTCCGGTGCGGGTTCGTTGCCCCAGGGGTAGCGGGAGTGGCCTTCGCCGGCGTTGCGGGCGCCGGCGGCCAGGTCCCATTCGGCCTCGGTCGGCAGGCGCTTGCCGCTCCACTCGCAGTAGGCCTTTGCATCGCCCCAGCTCACATGGACGGCTGGGAGATCAGCTTCTGCTTCGGAACCGGGTCCGCGGGGATGGCGCCAGTCGGTGCCCTCGACCGCCAGCCACCAGGGAGTCCCTTGCGGCCGCTGCTCCAGTTCGGGGTTCGCGGTGGCTTCCGGATGGAAGACGAGTGACCAGCCCCAGCGCTCGGCTTCCGTCATGAAGCCAGTCGCTTCGACGAACGCGCCGAAGTCGCGGTTCGTCACTTCGTAGGCGTCCAGGTCGAAGGCGGCGACCTGCCGGTCCCCGCCGGGACGTGGAACGGCGCCCGCGGGCACCCGGACCATCCCCTCGGGCGGCGGCGCCGTCGGTGGACCTCCGGTGTCGCCGCAAGCGACGGCGGTGAGCAGCCCGATCGCCAGCAGTACCCTCATGGCCTCCATCCGAAGCGTTCCAGGTCGATGCGGCCCCGGCGGTCGAAGACGACGCCCTCTTCCTGGAGCAGGAAGCGCTGGCGTTCCACGCTCTCGAGCGGGTCGAATCCGCGATCGCTGATCGAGCCCCTGACGTTGACCACACGGTGCCACGGCACGGTCTCGTCGTTCAGCCGGGCCAGCGCGTAGCCCACCTGTCGGGCGTTGCGCGGGAGATTCGCCAGCGCGGCGATCTGACCGTAGGTCGCCACGCGACCCTCCGGAATCAGCCGGACGATGCGCTTGAAGGTCTCGTGCACGCCGTTGGGGCCCTGGTTTCCGAGTGTCATCGTCGTCCGGCTGCGTGCTACCTTGAGGTCAGGCATGTCCTCCGCCGACCGAGGTCACAGCCTCGTTGATCGGTTGACAGCCCTTGAGGCCAAACGAGTGCGGGAGAGAGCCGATCCATAGAGCTAAACTTCAGTATTCATTGGATTTAGTGAGAGTTTGCGAGCGGTTATCGAAGGCAGTGGGAGCAGGTGACAGCGTATAGCAGTGAAGGCAGAACTGGGGGACACGATGAGGGCAACGATACGGGCGTCTCTGCTACGATCCCGCCATGCCACTTACCCAACGACAACTCGACGCCATCGGACCCACCGGCAAACCCTTCAAGCTGTACGACCGCGACGGCCTGATGGTCAGAGTCACCGCCGCCGGCAAGGCCCGATGGGTCTGGAGAGGCGTCGTCAAGGGGAAGCGGATCGAGGTCGGCATGGGATCGACGCGGTTCCGGTCGCTCAAGGAGGCTCGGGAAGTCGCCTTCGAGCATACGAGAACGGCGAGACTGGGAGGCGATCCCAGAGCGCCCGTAACGACCGATGCCCCGACCTTCAGGGAAGCCGCGACGCTGTACCTGGAGATCCAGTCTCCCGACTGGGGAGAGGAGCACTCACGGCACGTCAGACGGCTGCTGGAGCGCCATGCGTTCCCGAGCCTCGGAGACCTGCCGGTGGACGAGATCCAGACCGCCGACCTGATGCGGGTCCTGGTACCGTTGTGGCGACGGCAGCGGCCGACCGGACAGCGGCTGAGGCAGAGGATCGCCGGCGTCATGGCGTGGAGCGTGGCGGCCGGCTACCGGGCCGACGACCCGACGAGCACTCTCTCGGCGGTGTTGCCGGCCGGCCGGAGAAAGCGGAAGCACCATCGCTACCTGCCGGCCGAGGAACTGCGGGAGGCGTTGGCGAAGGTGCAGGCGTCCGGGGCATGGATCGGAACGCGGCTGGCGATGCGCTTCCTGGCGCTGACGGCGGCACGCAGCGGCGAGGTCCGGGGAGCGAGGTGGCGGGAGGTCGATCTGGAGTCGGCGACGTGGACGGTTCCCGCCTCGCGGATGAAGTCCCGCAAGGAGCACCGGGTTCCCCTCTCCAGCGCCGCCCTTGGGGTCCTCAAGCGGGCGGACGGACTGCGTGGCCGGGGTCGAGGGCTCGTGTTTCCCGGCATCCAGGGGAAGATGGTCGGGGCGGCCGTGTTCGGCCGGTTGCTGAACGACCTCGGGATCGATTGCAGTCCGCACGGATTCCGTAGTTCGTTCCGGTCCTGGTGCTCGGACGAGGGTATCGACCGCGAGGTGGCGGAACAGGCCCTGGCCCACGCGGTGGGGAGCCAGGTCGAGCAGTGCTACGCCCGCAGCGACGTGCTGGAGCGCCGGCGCGAGGTCATGGAGGCATGGGCAGCGTTCCTGGTCCGGTAGCGGTCGCGGACTTCTGACAATGGCCCTCAAGCCCCCGGAGGTCCCGCACCTGGCCGGCCGCCACGCCGCGCTCCGCGAGTTCGGCTTCCGTCCTCACGAAGCGGCCTGGCTCACCCTCGTCTGCCTCCACTCCGGCGTCTTCACCCGGACCCAGTTCACCGAGCATCACCGGTGTCACCGCAAGAAGACCTCCCGCTTTCTCCGCGCTCTGACCGAACGCGGCTTCGTGCGGGAGCACCCCCTCCCGGGCGCGGGCACCAGGCTGCGCTACACCCACGTGTACGACCGCCGTCTCTACCGCGCCCTCGGCGTCGAGAACCTCCGCCACCGCCGCAACCCGAAGGAGAACGTCGTCCTCTTCCGCCGCCTGCTCTCCTTCGACCAGGTGATCCGCCATCCTCGTCTCCCTTGGCTCGCCACCGAGGAGGAGAAGGTCTCCCACTTCAAAGCGCGTGGCATCCGCCGCCACCACCTTCCCAGCCGCATCTACGGCGGCGCGGCCAAGCGCGTCCGGCGCTACTTCGCGCTCAGGCTGCCGATCGCCGCCGACCATCGGTCGGCTACCTTCGTCTACGCGGACCCCGGCCGCGAGACGGACACGGAACTGCGCAGTTGGGCCGTCAGCCATCGCCACCTCTGGGTGCGGCTTCGCGCCCTTGGAACCGAGGTCCACGTCGCCGTCGTCGCGCGGACCCTGGTTAAGCAGCACGAACTCTCCCGCCGGGTCGCCTCCTGGACCAGTGCCAGGTCGAACGCCCGGCCGCTGACCCCGGAGGAGAGGGAAACGTTGGCCGCCATCAGGGCGGCCCTCTACGCGACCGACATCTCCGCCCTCCAGCAATGGGGTGGCCTGAATCCAGCTCGCCGACTCGCCATCGGTCTGCGCAAGCGGGCCGATCTGGAGGCTGTCGGCGGTATGTCCGGCCCCGCGATCGACGGCTACTCGACGCATCACGCTCAACACCTCGGTCCCCTCGGTCTCGCGTGAACTTGGGGCGTACTAGGATCCGCACCGGGACGGCACAACGTCAGCACCCCCTTTGTGCCGTTTTCCGGGCGGACCTTGTCCAGTTGTCCTCTTCTGAGGACATGTCCCGAATGTCCTTGCAACACAAGGCGTTACTCGGGGCTCCGTTCCGGGAAAGCGCCCTCCGGGCGCTGCAACCCGACCGCACCAGGCGATCGGGTTGGGACGTGAGCGACCCCCCCTTCTCGCCGACTGGTGTGGCACGCAAGGGTCTCTCATGTGCCGGCCCAAATCACAGCGGCTGGGAGGGTCGCTCACGTCCAGAGATGATCCCTGCGGGAAGGCTCGGAGTGGACCGATGACCACCGCCAACGGCTCCGCCGCGCCGATGCTGGCGCGCCTCCTGGGTTACCTCATCTGGCCCGCGATTGCGGGCGGCGTCGTGCTCCTGATCACGCTCCGCTTCGCCACTTGGCCAGCCCCCGGCAGCATCGCCTGGCTCGACTTCCTGGCGTTGTGTACGCCCGCCGAGTTCGCGCTCCTGCGGTCCACCTGGTGGGCCACGCTCGCGGCCGCGCTCGTCGCTGCGACGGACGCGATCCTCGGTGCCGTCCGGCGACTCCTCGACCGCACCGGCCGCGTTGCCAGCGCAGCTTTCAACCGTGGCTTGGGACGGCTCCTCCGAGCGCTCCGGCGCGTCTTGACGCTCCGCCTCCTGATCGCTCTCGCGGCCGGTCTTGGAACCTTCCTATGGGCCGCCCAGGTCCGGCCCTTCCCCGACATCGGAGACGACCCGCTCCTCGACTTCATCCAGTACCACGATCCGGCCGTCCACGCCCTCCTGCGGACCTGGCACCTCGCCGCCCCCGGAGTCGTCGCCTTCGGAGGAATCCTCCTCCTGTCCGGAGCGGCGCGCGTCTGGCTCGGCTCCCGGACCGAATCCGCCAGCCGAGGACGCGGCGCGCTCCCCAACTGGCCGGCCTCCACCCAGGACGAGGCCCCATCCCTCGTCCTCGGCGAACTCCATCATCCGATCGAGGCCACGGAGGCCAGCCGGCCGCGGTGGCTCTCCATACCCGAGCGCGGCCTCTACACCGGAGTCGCCATCTTCGGAGCCGTCGGCACCGGAAAGACCAGCGGATGCATGCGGCCCTTCGCAGAGCAACTCTTCGCCTGGCAGGCGCACGACCCGCGAAAGCGAGCCGCCGGACTCGTCCTCGAGGTCAAGGGAGACTTCTGCCACGACGTCCGGCAACTCCTCGCCGACAACGGACGCGAGCACGACTACGTCGAGATCGCCCTGGGCGGACGCTGGCAATGGAACCCCCTCGACTCCGACATGGACAGCTACAGCCTCGCCTACTCCCTCGCCACCCTGCTGAACCAGCTCTTCGGACGAGGCAAGGAGCCCTTCTGGCAGCAGGCGTCGACCAACCTCATCAGGTGGATCATCGAACTCCACCGCGTCTTCCCCGATCCCTGGGTCACCCTCCGAGACGTCTACCGGCTCACCATCGACCCCAAGGCGCTCGCCGCCAAGATCAAGGCGGCGCGAGAGTTCTGCGGCCGCCCCGCCGACGAGCCCCGGATCCGAATCCCCGCCGAACACTCCGACCATCCCGAACTCAAGGATCTCGACTTTGAATCCGCCCGCGCCGGCCGTTACGTGGCCGCAGACAGCACCGACGTCAGGGACCGCCTTGACGGGCTCGGCATCCCCTGGGAGCACGTGGCCACGCGACCGGTGCCCCCCGACGATCGCCAGGCCCGCCTGGACGCCGTCGAGCGCTGGTACCGCCACGACTGGCTGCAACTCGACACGAAGCTGCGAACCTCCATCGTCGAGGGGGTTTCCGTCTTCCTCTCCATCTTCGACCTCCCAGACATTGCCCGGCTCTTCGCGCCGCCGTCGCCCGTCGAAACCGCGACCGCGAAAGCCCCTAATTCACCCTTCACTCCCGGGGCAACGAAGCAAACAGGCCCCAAAACGGACGGCGGTGGCACCCTCGCGCCGCTGCCGCCCCTGGCCGACCTCATCGAGGGCGGCAAGGTCGTCGCTCTCAACATGCCCGCCGGCGCGAATCCCGCTCTCGCCCGCGCCATCGGCGTCATGCTCAAGAACGCTTGGCTCCAGACCCTGCTGCGGCGACCCGCACAGATGAAGCGCAACCCCGACCGCTACTTCAGGCCGGCCGTCCTCCTCTGCGACGAGTACCAGAGCTTCGCCACCGTCGGCGAGGACGACCCCTCCGGAGACGAGAAGTCCTTCGCGCTCACCCGGCAGTGCAAGTGCATCCCCATCGTCGCCACGCAGTCCATCGCCTCGCTCCGATCCGTCCTCTCCGGAAACGACGCCTGGCGCACACTGCTCCAGACGCTCCGAACCCGCATTTTCCTCACCCTCAGCGACGACTCCAGCGCCGACCTCGCCTCCAACATGTGCGGCAAGGTCGCCCGGCTCTCGCCCTCCTACTCCTTCTCCGAGTCGAGCAAGCCCGCCTTCTCCCTCGTCGCCGCCCGAGCGGGCGGCGGCCAAGGCGGCAGCCTCGGAGCCAGCAAGACCTACCGCGAGCAGCGGGAACCCATGTTCCACGCCCGGACCTTCACCCTGCTCCAGAACTACCAGGCCATCGCCCTGCCGTACGACGGCTCGAAGTCACTGCCGGCGACCAGGCTCTACCTTAAGCCTCACTATCTAGCCCGCGATCGCTCCTACTGGCGACAGCGCGCCGCCGGCGAAATCTGAGCTTCCGCTTGTCGCAATCCAGAGTGTCCCATTCATCCGTCGTTGGCGAGGCATTAGCAGCGGTGCGGTCCGTCTCCTCGGTTCCAGTGTTGAAAGTCTGGTCTTCGCTCCCACTCGGGCCGCAAACCACTGTACCCACTGCGCTTCGCGGCCCTGACGACCTACGTTTCCCGCGTCGCGGTGTACACACCGAAGGCCCTAGCGGCGTCAATCCTGCACCCAAGGGCGTCGTGGAACCTAACGTGGCGCGCTACGGCGAGATGAGTTAGAGGGGCCCAGACCGTTACGTGGGCCAGTCTCCGGGCGGCACCGCCAGAGGGAGCTTGATACCCTCGACCAGATCATGGAGGTGCTTCTCAGCCTTGAACGAAGAGATCGCCTCGGCTACAAGGCTCGCACCGGACGAGCGGCATGACGGACGCCAGACGTAGTACGAGACCGAGGCGGCTTCCACGACCTATGCCGCCACCGCTCCCAGAGTCGCCAGAGAGCTTGGCCATGGCCGTGCTCCGCACCCCACGGAAGAAGCCCGGTGAGTGGAACTACGCCAAGCGACAAACGAGCCGGTAGCCGTCGAATCCGATGATGGAGCGTAGATGACGGTAGACCTCGGGACGGCGGTGTCCCCGCTCAAGGACGCACTTGCGAAGCCCGGACCAGTTCAGACTCACAGTGGGAAAGCGAGCGGTCAGGACTGGACGATCTACGAGGGTTCCGCTCTCAGCGTTCTACGGAGCATGGAACCGGGCTTTGTGGATTGCATCGTCACTTCGCCTCCCTACTTCTGGTTACGCGACTACGGAGTAGAGGGGCAAATCGGTCTTGAAGACACCGTTGAGAGTTACGTGTCCTCGCTCGTCGAGATCATGTCCGAAGCGAGGAGAGTTCTGCGACCCGAAGGCGTGGCCTTCCTCAACCTGGGCGACACCTACTATTCGGGCAGGGGCAAGTCGCACGGCGAGGACGCCAAGAGCAAGAAACGACGATTCGGCCTGCGCGCAGTGGACAGGAGCGGCGGACTCGGACTCGGCTTACAACGAAAGTCACTCATCGGAATGCCGTGGCGGGTCGCCCTCGCATTGGCAGAGGATGGATGGGTGCTCCGAAGTGCGATCATCTGGCATCGCCCGAAGGGGACTTCCAGAGTCCCAGAGTATGTCCAGGACCGGCCAAGCCGCAGCTACGAGTACGTGTTCATGCTCGCCAAGAGTCGTCGATACCATTTCGCCAAGTCTCGACTTCCAAGAGAATTCGACGAGGACGTGTGGACGATCTCCGCACGGCCCGAATGGAACGACGGCTTGGATACGGCACCATTTCCTGACGAATTGGTCAAAAGGTGCCTGAGTGTCGGCTGTCCCGCGCGTGGCGTTGTGTTGGATCCATTCGTCGGCAGCGGGACGACAGTGCGTGTTGCTATTGCTACGGGGAGAAGCGGAATCGGCATTGATCTGAATCGCTCTTTCTGTGAGTATGCTACTCGCATGCTGGGACAGATGCTATGAGCTACCTCTCCGAAGAGGCGATTCTCTGGGCAGTGAGGTCGCTGAAAGCTGCGACGCACCCGTTTATGGGTATCACGTTCTTGGCTTGCAAGAACTACGGCTTGCCTGTTGGACGCACGGCGCGAGTTAGCGTAGACAGATTGACGAAGCGACACTTGGACCGTCATCACCGGCTTGACCCTGACAGCGAGTTCCTCTTTCAGCCCTTCCGAAGTCGAGTTACTTGGGTCACTAGCAAGTACGCTTCTACGGGCCTACAGGCGATCAATACGCAGAGCTTCGCAGAGGTTTTCTTGCACGAGCGCGGAAGACCCGAGTGGGGTTTGGCGGATGACTACGTCCGCCACGCGAAGCGCCGAATCACCACACTTGGACACCGACCGACCCCCCTTTCGGCTATAGCGATCTGGATCGGCAAGGACATCGAGTGGCCGGAATCCACGACTCTTGACGACGTGATTGGAGCCTTCTTTCGTCGGTACGCGATTACGAGCACTGAGAAAAGGGAACTGTTCGCTGCTAAGCCACTCCCGAGCGCTGAGCTAGCCCTCACCCTTCTTCAAGATGACAGGCCGGACCTTCGGGCGGTCGCGTACGCCGTCGCCCGTCCGCCCGACGCTGACGAGCCGGAAGGGACTCTTGCGTCAGTCCGGACCCTAGGCGTCGGCCCAGCCAACGCGCTTAGGCTCGACCTAGGAGATCGTCTAACCGTCATCGCGGGCGACAACGGGCTAGGCAAGTCCTTTCTTCTGGACGTAACGTGGTGGGCGGCCACACAGCGGTGGGCTGACATTCCGGCGACGCCATTCGGCCGTCAAGACCCTGCCGAAGCGCGTATCGAATACCGACTCAAGACCGATGTCGGCTTCAGTAGCTCTTCGGCTCACTTCTACCCATCTACACAGTCTTGGTTACAGCAGAGCGAGCATCCTCATGTTCCCGGACTCTATGTCTATGCAAGGGTAGATGGTTCCTTCTCGATCGCTGATGACCATCGGGAGCGAAGCGGTGATGCAGGAACGATGGACTTCAAAGCCCAGGAGGTTTGGGACGGGAAGCGAGGCCAGATGGAAGGTCTGGTTCGAGACTGTGTCAGGTGGCAGACGACCAACAAGACCGCAGCCAATCTCCTTGAGGAGGTGCTCAAGCGTGTTTCCCCGAGTGATCTGGGAGTACTACGACTAGGCGAGCCGAAACGACTGTTTGGCGACCCCAGACCTATGCCGGTCATCTGCCATCCCTATGACGATGTTCCAGTAACTCACGTTTCTGCGGGGGTTCGCCGGACACTGGCAGTCGCTTACATGATCGTCTGGACATGGCTGGAACACAAGTGGGCATCGGAGGTGCTCGACTTCGAACCAGTTCGTCGAGTTATGCTTCTCGTCGATGAGCTCGAAGCCCATCTGCACCCCTTCTGGCAGCGCACCATTCTACCAGCTCTCCTTGGGATTGGGAGACTTCTTGAAGATGATCTTGAGATGCAGACCGTTGTGTCGACTCACTCACCCCTCGTTCTTGCCTCCCTGGAGGCTGACTTCGAGGAGTCGTCCGACGCTCTGTACGCACTCCGTCTCGACGGCGCGGAGGTGAAGCTCGAACGTCTCGAGTTCCGAAAGCACGGCGACGTATCTTCGTGGTTGACTTCGGCTGCGATGGGTCTCGGATCTGCACGGTCGAGGGAGGCAGAACGTGTCATCGGGCAAGCAGTGAAGCTACAGTTGTCCACTGAGCCTGCGAAGTCCGAGGTAGAAGCCGTCTCGCGGGAACTGATGATGGTACTGCCCCCCGACGATCAGTTTTGGCGGCGCTGGACGTTCTTTGCGCGCCAGGCTGGTGTCAAACTGTGATTCCGGTGCAGCCCCGACCAGAATACCCGGGATTCGACTCTGAAGTTAGGCAGCCCGGCCGAGTGTTTCTGGCGGCCAACCACAATCCTTCGAGTCGTGATTTCCCCGACTATTGGTCCAGGGCCAAGCTGGAGTTGCATCGCGCGTACGAGCGGTGCGCGTACAGTTCCTTAAAGCTCGTTGGTGACGGAGGAACTGTCGATCACTATCTACCTAAAGGGCGCTACCCGCAGTTTGCGTACGAGTGGAGCAACTATCGGCTGGCTCGCTGGAAGCTCAACAATCGCAAAGGTGGATCAGTCGATGTTGTTGATCCTTTTCTCGTACAAGACGGTTGGTTCGTTTTGAAGTGTCCTAGTTGTCTCGTTGTTGCAGGAGAGAATCTCCATGAGATAGCCAGTCGAGAGGTGCGGAACTCCATCGACATTCTCGACTTGAACAGCCTCGACTTAGT